>CAKQDS010000018.1 GCA_934229535.1 uncultured Anaeroplasmataceae bacterium | reverse complement strand
AAAGCTTTGCAAGATAATGGAGTAAAACATGATTATATTGAGTTTCCACATTCAAATCATGGAATGTATGCTGACCTTGATAAATTGCAAGAGTTTTTAGATAAATCTCTTGAATATTGTTCTACTTATTTCGATTACCAAGCGAACATATAAATAGTTATTTATGCTTTCATTAAGTCAATTCTTTAGTTGGAAAAGGAGTTACTTTTAATGGCTTTTTCAGTAATCAATAGCACAAAACATGTGGTTCAATAAAATAAAAAGATGAAAATGAAAAAGTTATTTTGATGCTTTTCAACTGTACGCACTTTGAATGAACTGTACGCACTTTTAAAGGGGTGTACGCAATTTGTATTAAAATAGGTAGTTTCACACATTAAGAAACAACTGTGCTAATACGAGATTTTATCTCAAATCAGCACTTTTTCTTTATTTTTAGGTATTTTTTGTAGGGTTCAAGTCCCGTTAGCGATAATAATGCCTATTTTTTTATTTGCTGAAAACAAGCTGATAAAGTGTGCTTACACGAAAGGTCTTGAAAAACCACGAAAGCACCACGAAAGCTCTAGGCTACCATGTAAAATAATTTAAAAAGGGCATCAGAAGAGTAGATTTTTTTGTTAGTGAATGGTTTAATATGATATAAGTTGAATTTGGAGGTTTTAACATAGAATTTAAAGAAAAAATATTGTATGTTAGAGCAAAATTAAATCTTTCACAAACTGATTTAGCAGATGAACTAGGAGTATCTTTTCAAACTATAAATAGATGGGAACTGGGTAAAGTTTCACCAACAAAGAAAGCGGAATATACTTTTGAGCTTTATTGTAAAGAAAAGAATATTAAGTTTGAAAAGGAGACAAATAAATAATGGATAAAATAGTTATAGAATTATTCGCAGGCGTAGGCGAATTTAGAGTTGGATTAGATCATTATGAATTACCAGTTGCTGATAAAATTACAGGAATAACTTCATACACAAAACAAAGCTTTTGGTTTAATAAAGATTTTATTGAGAAGATGATTCAGGATATTGATTATGAAAAGATGAGTCTAAAAATGAAAGATTGGTTAGTAATTTTAATTGTTGGATTAGCAAGTGCAGTTTTAGGTTTTATAGGAGCTTTTTTTACGAAAACTTATAGTATAAAAAGCAAGCAAAAAATAGGAGAAAACTATGAGAAAAAGAAGTAATAAAATCAATTTTAAACTTATTTTTGACATATTTGCTGCAGTTTCTTTGACAGTGCTTTTTATCTTAGAAATTTGTAAAGTTATTGATATTCATTTTGATAATAAATTAGTATTTGAATTGATTATAGTACTGTTGCCTGCAATTATTACAATAGTTTCAATTTCTTTATCTCTGGCAAAAGAAAAAGTATATGGTGTATCGTTAGATGACTTTGTAAAATTAAGAAAGAAATCAATTTATAGTTTTACTCATATGGTAGTCATAATGTCTATAAGCGTTGCATTATACACGATTTTTCACATATTTTCTACCGATGTTACAATTTTTGTATTGGATGGGTTTGCTTTTGGATATTCTATGATATTTTCTATTCAAGAAATTCCAGTTTTGGTTAGAGATAAAGAAAGGCTGAACAAAATAATTAGATATAGGTATGAAAATGAAGATAAAAACGAATTATTTCTATCACAAAGCAGTAATAAAACATTATATGATGTTATCCAGTATATGGTTTTGAATGATGGAATAATTGCAACATATAATTCTTTAAAGAAGAACAAGGACAAAGATACAAAGAATTACAATTCACATCTATTTGATTATTTGCTAACCGTACAAAATAAATATTTCTGGGATGCATCAAAAGACATTGAGGTGCTATCCTCAAATTTGAGTGGCGAATATAAAAATATTGAAATAATAAAAGCAATTGAAACAGCTTATTCTAATGTTGAAGTTTTACTATCGAGAGACGAGTCGATTAATTATGAGAAGGATTTTCCTAATGATAAAACTTACCATTTAACCAGATCTATTTTTGCCTTACATAGATTATGTGTGAATTTAAAACTTGAAGAAAAAGAAAAAGAAAAATTAAAAGAAATAATTTCTGATGTTTTGCTATCTAATTATGCAAATAAAGGATCAAATAGAATGTTATCATTTACAGTATTAATGTCGGTTGTTTCACTTAATGATGGGGATGTTTGGTTTATAAAGAATTTAAGAGATAATAATTTATATTCATCTGCATTATTTTCATTTGAAAATTGTTTATTAGGATTATTTATAAGTATATATTTAGCCCATATTTTGAATCAAAACTTTGTCAGTAATGATAAAAGAAATAATATATTAACATTCTTATCTGAACCAGCTGCCGGATTGAATAGTGATGGCAGTTCATGGAATCAATTAGTAGCAAGAATGCTTGAATTCTCTAATTCTAAATTAATAACTTCCTCTTTAAAAGAATTAATTCACATATATGAATCAATACCTGAATCACAATACTATTTCATGAAAAATATGGTTATAACTGATGATTCTAGAAATTTTGATAAAACTGATATTTTAGATGCATGGCTAGAAATCATATTGTTTGGTGAATGTTTTGGTATTGATAAGACAGATGTTGAAAAAGTTATAAAAGAATTAGATGATGATACAAAAATGTTTTTAATTAATTCTTTATCAAAAAAATGGATTGTAGATTATCAATTAAACAAAAACTATCAAATTAAGTTTTTAAAGCACTTTAACATTCATGTAGATGCAGTTGATGAGAATTTTTATAATAAAGAAATCATTGAATTTTTGGCAAAATATAAAAATGACTATTATAAAAATAATCTGATAAATAAAATAAATAATGATTCAGAGGATGTTAAAGAGATGAAAGAAGACATTAAAACAGCCTTTGACAAATGTATCCAAGATAATGATTTTATAGATGAAACAGTTGATTTATCATCAGAAAAACCTGTATTTCTTGGTTGGAGACTAGAAAAAGGGGATTTAAAAATGCTTTTAGATGCCTATTTGAAGCAATTGCCAGAATCCTTGATGTATTCATTTAGAAAGAAAATTGAATCAGCATTAGAACCAGAAATTATTGATGGATATAAATTAACTGAACAACAAATAAGATTGATTGAAAAATTTAAGCCAAATAAACATAGTTCTTTAAACGGATTGATATACAATTCTGCAGACGAGATGAAGATAATTAGAGATGATATTCCACTGATAAAGAGCGAATGGTTACCTTTTAATTTGTATTTTAAAGACAGCGCAATAAAAATAAACGCTAAATATGATGATGAGCATAGTGACATTAGATTTTTAAAAGATGAAGAAATTGATAATATAATTGACAATGAGTATCAATTAATTAATGGCTTATATAGATTTAGTGAATTCTCAAATGACACTACTAGAAGCTTTTTAGTAACACGTGACGAATTGAAGCAGCTTTTGAAGAGCAGAATAATGTATGCTTTTGTTGTGTTTAAAGCTAAAGTTGTTGTCGATAAAGAGAAATGTTTATGGTTTAAATTGAATAAAAGCAATCATTAATATAACTGTAAAGTAAGTGTTTGGAGCTATACTAAATGGCTAAAAGAAGAGATTATAGTTTACTAACTAATTTTTTAATTAATTCAAATCAAGACATAGTTAAATTGACATTTAATGAAATAGAAGAAATTTTGGGTTTTGAACTTGCTCCTTCAGCCAGAACACATACGCCTAATTGGTCTAATAACGAACATGAAACTTAGCTGTATGCAAGATTAAGGCAATTAATCAGATTTAACTCCAACCTAGATAAATGGAGTCTTTTTCTTTACCACAAAAGGGTGTTTCACTTTTTTGCTAGGGTGTTTCAAAATTTAAGGGGTGTTTTATTTCTATTAGTATAGTTGTCATTATACATCTTGATACAGTAGAAATACTATATAAAGATTTTTGTATTTTTTAAATGTTTCGGTTTATTTTACTTTTTACATTATCAAAAAAAATATTAGGTTGTAATATATCATAATTATGATATAATAATGATAGGAGATGACAAGCATGAAAAATATAAGACCATCAGCAGAACTAAGAAATAAATATAATGAAATTTCTAATTTATGTAAAGAAACTAGAGAAGCTGTATATATTACAGTAAATGGTCATGGTGATACAGTGATCTTAAGTCTAGAACAATTTAATCAAATGCAAGCGGAATTAGAATTGTTAAAAATGCTATCTGAATCTGAAGATGATGTTAGAAATAATAGAGTTAAACCTGTTAATGATACTTTTAATGATATTAGAAAGAAACTTGAATTATAATGAAATATTCAATTATAAGAACTGATAAGTTCAATGATCAATTAACTGATATTATTCTTTATATCAATGCTACTTTTTCTAAAAAGGAAGCCATAGAATATCTAGATTTTTTAGAAATACAAATTAATAATCTTAGTGAATATCCTTATATTGGTGTAGTACCAAGATATCAACCAATTGCTAAACAAGGATATAGAGCACTAGTATGTAAACAAAATATTATATTTTATAAGGTTAACGAAGAAAAAAAAGAAATAGTACTTCATATCATAGTGTCTTCAAAGAAAAATTATTTGTATATGATCTAAGATCTATTATTAATTGGGGGATGCAGACATTTTTTAATTGACATTTACATATGCCAAATAATAATGAAAGTTATGATTTTATTAAAGAAAAAATTCAGCAATTAAAAGAGTTAAATCCTTTTTGTAAATAATATTTATAAAGACAAAGAATTAGATGTTACTTCAACATGTGCGGAAAACGCACACGTTCAAATTGAAGGAAATAGAAAAGTTAATCGTACCATAAAAATTTATAATCTTGATATGATTATTTCTGTTGGGTATAGAGTAAAATCACAAAGGGGTATTATTTTTAGAAAATGGGCTAACAAAGTTCTAAACGAATACTTAATACAGGGTTATTCCACTAATAAAAAAAGAATAGAAGTGCTTAATAAAACAATTGAAGTACAAAATAAAATGCTTGCATCATCATTAAATATCGAACAAGAAGCATTAGTTAATGTTATAGAAAAATAGGGATATTGTAAGCCTTAATTCAAAAGCGTGAAGTAATTCAACTTGTTAAAAATAAATAGTGGATGAAATCAAATATATTTATAGAATGCATTTAATTGTTGAATAGCAAATTAAATAATAAGAATAGAAATAAATTAAATCAAAATAATAAAGGGAATAAGCTATAATAATTTGACTAAATCTAAGTCAAAGCATTTGAGCTTATTCCCAATTTTGTTTATAATAAGAATAAAAAAATCGTCTATGGAAATGACTGACCCCATTGAAAAAGGAGCCTGATTTTTACAGTTGTTGTACTTTGAAGCTGCGACCCTGACGACGAAAAAGTAGGAATCGGTTGGAAAAGAAACTTTCCGGCCTTTTTTCGTTTGAAACAAGATAAGAACAATCTATGGGAAGATGAAAAATGATTTATGAAAAAAACATCGAAGAAGCAATAATTTCTCTTTTGCAAAAAGGTGTGCATCCGCACAGATTTATGCATTAAGTATGTTAAAGGCTTTACCTAAGCATAAAAACGGGCTACCGAATCAAAGAGACATCTTGAAATCATCGCCTAGAACATAATGATAATCCATGTATTTTTCGATGATATCCCTATCATCATCTCTCAATATCCTAGCTACAGTGTTTCGATGTCTGACATCAATTTCATTCCCATGAATATCCTTGCTACCATATTCCCATAATCTTGCCTTTTTAGAGTCACCCTCAATAGGCCCATATCCGATATCAGGAACATGGTTTAGAGTGCAGTTGATCAATACGCATTCGCTGTCCGGATAACTGATTCCGTTATTGTCGGGAAGTCTTACGATTGTAGCATCATCATCCAATCCGTTGAACATGCAGTTGACGAAGACATTCCCGTGGTTCTCTTTGCCGTTTCTGATCCACATGAAAGCACCCTGGCTATTCAGTGTCGTATTCTCGAAGAAAGCCGGGCCTCTACCTAGAATTGTATCCCCTTCTCCATCGATGATGCAGTTTTTGTAATAGGCAGGACCATTGGTCTGAAGCGCATCCCCGCTACCTATGATATGGATATTCTCAAAACAGTTATCGTATCCGTTGACAAGAAGACCCTCAGCCTGACCATGCAGATCCGTCTTCACGGTCAGATTTCTCATCACGATACCATGACAGTTGTCCATAAAAAACGCAGCTCTTCTTGACGGGAAGGTCCCTACCTTTTCATTCGTCTTCACATATTCCGGATGGGGATTGAATACCTCATTGTTGGCATAATGAATCAAGACACCGTCCTTGCTTTCTCCGGTGATGATGATATTGCTTTTGTTCCTGAAATAGACCAATTCCTCATATTCACCGTTTTTGATATCGACGAAGTATTTCCCATCTGAAAAATCGGGAATATTGTCGATTGCGCCCTGAACCGTATAGAAATCTCCGTGATTCTTATCGACAACGAACCTGTTTCCGATAGGTCTTTCTTTCTTCGTGGAGAAGCAGAACTCGTCTTTATGACTGATTCCATCAAAACCATCGAATACCGCTTTATCGATCAAGACATAATATTTATGTCCGTATTCTAAAAGATTATGGTGAAGCTGGATCATCGCTCTATCATCTTTGATGATGACAGGATAGAAATGGAACCCTTCCTTAAAACCACCGATGATCGTTAGCTGATAAGGATCCGGAGAACTCCTGTATTCCATGGATAGACTCCCAGCCTTCGTATTCTTATTCGTGATGTTTTCGCTCTTATATCGGTAGGAGGTAGTATATTTAGCCTCCGGATTTTTTCTTGGAGCCGTAGGCCCAAAAGGAATACTCAAATCCAATTCATCCACAAGCTCGTTCGTATCATAATCATAGATCCTGATGAAACCATTCCGATTTAGAACTGGCTTTGTATCGAACTCAATCATCAGAGTGACATCGATACAGATGTCACTTGAATGATTCATAGGATAAGTACTTATTGTTTTCATATAAACTCCTTTTTTATCAGATCTATCTCTTCAATGATGACTGATAAAGATTTGATTCATTTTCGTTCTTTCTTATCATAAGATACCGAAGAAAAATCATCGTACCCACAAACAAAAAAAACAGGAAAGAACAGAAGAACACGGGAAAACCATCCATCAGACCATCCAAATTCACAAAAATACTATTTTCAGTATTTCCGTGAATTACAGGCAGCGGATAGGAAAAACTAAACATCTGAAGAAATCCGGTATGGAGCATCACTAGTACAGGCAATACACTGACCTTTTAGCTCAAAGGAAGCATTCTTCAACTAGGAAAAGACTTGGCGTTTTCCAATGTAAACGATTTTCCTGATTTACATTCGATAAGGTCCAATCTCCCGTCTTCTCGTCCTTGTATTGCGAATGGGAATAGACGTAATAGCCGGATTTGATCTTCTTGACGATCGGTCCTTTCGGCTTCAGGGCCAGAATCTCTGGCGGAACGGTGTAGTTTCCAATGGCGTTTTTCCTATACATATCGTGTACATAACAATTATACCAAAAATCGTTGGGGAATGGAAGCGAAAGCCAAAGAAAAAGGGACTTTTCAGCCCCTGAAAGGTCATTTCTACCTCGGAATCCGATTTGTTTACCTAAATCATCGATTCGTCATGATATAGCTTATGGCGTTTTACGATTCTCTTATTGATCGAATTTTCATAATACGGCGAAAGCAAAGTCAAAGAGGTCAAAACACGAAGCAGATTCTCGAATTTGACTTTGTCCCTCAAAGTAATCAATTGAGAAAATATTATGTTTATAAAAGAGTGGCACTATTGTGATGGTAGAAATGGCAGAGCGGAATTTACTAGTGAACTTGCAGAACCAGCAGTACAAAAGATTTTTAAAGGTAAAAGAATACCTGAAAAATATAGAAAAAAAGGACAAGCAAGTCCATTCTTATATTGCAAAACAGATAAAGAATATGAGCAATCCATTGTGGATGGCTTTTCATTTGTTAATAGCGGTACGAAATTGTATCAAATGTTGTGTTTCTACACATAAGAAAAGCATAGATTTGATATAAATTGTGTGACTTTTTTTCTTTGCAAAAAAGAAACTTTATCCTTTCCACCACCAAGTTTCAAAGCATTGTAGAAATGTCAAACGGCACTTTTATGAGGCTCTTTTTCTTGTGGAACTGGCGGTATGCTTTAAACAGCTTATTCGTACTTGTAACACGTAAACTCATCTGCTGATGTTCGTTTATTCGGCTAAGAGTATATTGGGCCAGACTATTTAGAAAAAATGTGCTGAAATCGTTTCAATTATTGCAACTAAAAAAATACAACTTAGCACTTTAGAAAGATAATTAAAAATCTTTAGGAGATTTACCATCTATTGTTTTCCAGTCAACGTTACCACTTGATGAACGTCCTGCAACAAATGCAGAGGCAGCAGAAGGACTGTGAAATAAAATATCACAAACTGTTATATTATTGTTTATATCTTTTTCATGAATTTTTCTTTCTTTTATTGTAGAACTAGAAGCACTTTTTAAAACGCCATTTCTAATTTCACTTCCTTTAAGTAGCACGAAACCTTCATTTGTCAATTCTGCATATGCTTTATAAGGACCAGTAAATGTAAATTTAATATTTTCGTTGAATTTAATGTCAATATCTTTTTCTTGTTGTTTTTTTGAAATTAGAGGTTCGAAAACTTTATGACCTAATACACCTACAATAATCTTTGCATACTCAAGGAATTCCTCAAGCTCACTCTTTTTTTCTTCAGTTACGTTACCAATATTTGGCTCATTGCTATTTAAAACTTCATATCTTTTAGCATTCTCTGCTAAATTCTTAAATTTGTTTTCAAGATAACTTATTTCTGTTGGACCAAATGTGTCATTAGTTGTAGTAAAGCAAATTGCTTCATTCCAGTAATCACGATATTTTTCAGTTGTACTTTTTTTATGTTCGCTGAGACGTCCTAATATTCCTTCTCCATTTTTTCTAATTACTGCTTGACCTACATAAATTGAAGGAATACCATTATCATTTTCACCTAATAAGAAATAAATACCAGATTGTTTAAGATGAGTTGTTATGTTTCCACCAGATTTATAGCATTCTCCTAATAAATTTCTTGGTATTTTATAAGCTACTCCGGTCCAATTTTGAAGTGTGCATTTTATTCTGCCTGTTGGTTCATCGTCAATTAAGAAGAGATTTATTGATTTAGCCATTGTATTGACCTCCATTGTATTATTCATTAATTCTATATTGTATTAATAATAAAATACATAAATATATTGACTATATAAATTATACCACGAAATTTGTTGATGTAAAATAATAATTTATTCGCCTTTTTGTATTTAGAAAAATAGAAGAAATAAATTTAGTTAAGTGTTTATTAATTTTGACTGTTAAGTAAATATGATAATTATCTATTACAAAAAACTATTTAATAAATAATTAAAGGGATAGGCTATAATAAATTGATTAAATCTAAGTCAAAGCATTTGTTGTAAATGTCAATTAAATAATTGTATGCATACCCAAAAGATTTCTTTTATTGTTGACATTAACAACATTTTCAACGTAATTCTACAATCTGATTGTAATTTTCTCGAAAAGGTGCTAAAATTTTCAATGTAGATTAATACTTTATTTGTAAAGCTTACGCTTTGATAGCAATAGTTAAAAAAGATAAATGAGTATCTAAAAGCTATTGCATAAAAATGTTAATAAATGGAGGTCGAAAGAATATGTTAAGAAATAAATTGTCAATTATTGTTTATACAGTACTTTTAGCGATTACTTGTGTCAATTTAGTTGCGTGTGGAAATAAAGATGTTGATAGTGAAAACAAAAATTCTGTTCACGATACAACCAAATGGTTTACAGAAGAAGAACTATATACAAAGGGCCTTGTTGGTTTGATTGCACCGATAGGATTATCAGGTGATATGCAATCAAGTGATACATGGTTTAACAGTGGATACTCGTTTTCACAAGTTTGCCCGAATGAAGATACATTTATGACGAATGCAGAAACCTATTTTTCGTATTTAAAAACAAATTATAATGGGATGTTTGGCAAACCAAAAATTGAAAAGTTCAGTATGGATACAAACGAAAATTGGTATATCATAGAGCCAAAGAATGATTTGTCCGACTATTTTGATAATAATCCGAGTAAATTGTATAAGTTCTATTATGTAAGGAATAACACTTTGAATAATGGTTATTTTATAAAAGATTCGGTTTGGATTTTTGAAATTCGCTATGAATTTGATACTAATTCTGATGAATATAAATTCAAGCTATTTATTGAAAGTGCTGACTCTTCTCGAAATGGAATTTATATGAATTATTATAAAATGAACTGAAAACAATATATATAATTGGTGGGAGATTTATGTAGAGGTTGTAAGTTAATTTTATGTATATTTCAAATAATAAGAAATTATTGTTTAAAGTATAGAATAAATTTTAATCTATAAAGCCTAATCGTAAGGGCTTTAGTATATGAATTTTATGGTTTTCTATTCTTCATGTTATGATTCGTTTGATGTAACTATTACTAATTGTTTATGACATAATGCATGTGTTGAAAATGATTGTAAAGAACTATGTCGCTTATTTTGTGATGTAGATAATGCAACATATGGTAATCTTAAAAAAATTGGTTTTAAAAGAACCAAAGCATTAGGCTATGATGGTGATTGTTGCGATTTCCATTTTTATAAAAGTAACTTAAAAATAATACAATTAATTTTTAAATTTAACACACAATTATAGATACATATTTATTAATTGATTTTTTAACACATTAATGATATAATCTTAATTGTGTAAAAGCCCAAATAGTATAAAGGTTATTACGAGGCCATGGTAAGGCTTTAATCCTGGTTCAATTCCGGGTTTGGGCACCATAGGAAAAAAGCACGGCAATTAAGCCGTTTTTTATTTTTATGGCGTCTTTTTGGTGCCATTTGCTTATTTTTAAGAATCTTAATAAAGTTAAGTAAAATAAGCCTAAAAAACAACTTTCACACCAAAAAGGATATTTTTGGTGTGAAAAGTGTTTTGATGAGGAGAAAAGATTTTATTTATTCTCTCATTTAATACGAAATTTTACGAAAAAGAATGTAAAAATGAGAGAATCTATATAATAAATTACGAGGAAATAAACACAAACAATTGATTTATTCTCCTCATAAATGATATAATTGGTGCGTAAGCAATAAGGATGGTGAGAAAATGAAGAAATTTAACTACTCAAACTTGAAAAATAAAACTTGGGATATTAAGATAATTAATTATTTAACACAAATCCATGAAGAAAAAGGTAAGCAACAGTTTTTTTTAAAACAAAATCCGAAAGAATTAGAAAAATTAATAGTTATTGCAAAAATACAAAGTACGGAATCATCTAATGAAATTGAGGGCATTAGAACTACTGATACAAGATTAAAACAATTAGTGGTTAAAAAAACAACTCCTAAAAATAGAGCTGAAGAAGAAATTGCAGGTTATAGAGATGCGCTAAACATTGTACATGAAAATTTTGATTCGATGCCTATTACCCCTAATTTTATTCTTCAATTACATAAAGTATTGTTATCTCATACATCAACTTCTTATGGTGGAAAATATAAGAATGTCCAAAACTATATCAGTGCGACTAATGAAAATGGTGAATCATATACTTTATTTACCCCATTATCACCATTTGAAACACCAAATGCTATGGAAGAATTATGTGATGAATACAATCGAGCTCTTGGTGAGGGAGTAATAGATCCACTTATTTTAATTCCATTATTCATTCATGACTTTTTATGTATCCACCCATTTATTGATGGGAATGGAAGAATGTCTAGATTACTAACGACATTACTTTTATATCGTTCTGGTTATTATGTAGGAAAATATATATCACTTGAAGCTAAAATAGCTAAGAATAAAGATTTATATTATGATGCATTATATGATTCTCAAATTGGATGGCATAAAAATGAAGATGATGCTACTCCTTTTATAAAATATTTGTTAAGTACAATTATTAGCGCATATAATGATTTTGAAGAAAGAGTAGAATTAGTATCTGATAAGAAAACAAGTATTGAAGTGGTAAGAATGGCAGTTAATTCTAAACTAGGAAAATTTACGAAGAGGGATATACTAGAACTTGTACCTTCATTATCATCGACTAGTATTGAAAGAAGTTTAAAAGAATTATGTGACTTATGTGAAATAAAAAAAGAAGGCGTTGGCAAGTCAACATATTATATTAGATTAAAATAATAATATTAACTCGTTTTTGTGTTAAATTTAGTTGATAAAATAAAACTATTGCTTTTTTGAATTTGGTTTTGCCAATTTTAGATTGCATTCAACGAAAATGGGAATTTATATTCTGCAACTGGAAAAATTGATATATAAGACAAGGAGAAGACCAAATGAATAAAGAATTAACATTTGCCCAAAATGTATTACAATATAATAAAACTCTTTCGTCTATTCAATTAAATCTACCGGATGGATTTAGAATTGTTAATCCATTTGCTGGGGATTCTAAAGATATTGTACAAGGCATAACAAATGCATTTTATGAAAAATATTATAATGATAATAAAATCAGATATTTAATTTTGGGAAGTTCACCGGCTCGTCGTGGAACTGCAGTTACTGGTGTTCCTTTTGAAGATGCTTTTCACCTTCAAAAAGAAACAGGAATTATAATTGAAAATTTTTATGTTAATAAATCCTCTTCGAATTTTTTATACGATGTTATAGAAAAATATGGTGGAGCTAAGGCCTTTTATTCGAAATTTTTCTTAAACTTTGTTTTTCCACTTGGTATAGTTAAAACAAACTCTAAAGGCAATGAAGTAAATTGTAATTTTTATGATAGTAAAATTCTTCAAGATTATTTGCAAAATTTTATTATTGAATCAATCCGTACAATTATAAGCTTTGGTATTGATACTTCGGTTTGTTTTTGTATCGGTAGTGGGAAAAATTTTTCGGTATTAAATGAAATAAATAAAAAATATAAATTTTTTGGAATGATTATACCACTAGAACAACCTCGATATATTATGCAATATAATTCAAAAAATAGGGAATCATTTTTAAATAAGTATTTAACAGCACTAAATAATGTGATGTAAAAGGACTACTGGGAGTTACAATTGATGATAACACAATAATAGGAGCAGGAAGTATAGTCACTAAAGATATTCCAGCCAACGTTATTGCAGCAGGAAAACCATGCAAGGTAAGAAAAATAACCGAAAAAGATAAAACAGACTATTCGAAAAGAATAAAAAAATTCTAAATTGAAAATGGAAGTTAAGGTATGAACAAAACAATTTCTAAAATTGGAACATTAACTGTAGTAATATTTATTGCTTTTTTGGCTATATTTAATTTATCTTCATGTTCATTAGATTATAATGTTGATATTTTAGATGAATATGCTATTGGTTATAGCACAAAGAACGCTTTTATGGGATATGTAATATATAATTTAGATACTACAAAGATATATTTACCATCTGAATATAAAGGTGTTAAGGTAGAAGAATTAGGTGAATACTATGGTAGAGGAGAACCAACGCCATTTTTCTTGAGTTATAGTGATACTACTACTGGTTTCACTACTGATTTGGATAATATAAGTAAGAATGATACTATTATTGAAGTAAATATAAATATATATTTGCCAAAATATTAAAAAAAATGTTCTTATATACAGCAGTATGTAAGTGGCATAAGAGAAAATGATTATAATATTATTTATATAGCTAAATGTAATTATCATATCGATAGCGAAAATGAATTTTTCTATACGAAGAATGGCAAGCTATTTAATAAAAGTGATAATACTATTGTTGAGAAGTTAATATATCAAGATGAATAAAATTTATGAATTGCAAAGAGATTATTAAAAAATATGATGGGAGTGATATAAGATTATGGAAATAGCATATTTTATCATTTATATTTTTTCATTTTCTTTTTATATTATTTATTATTGGAAATTAAATAATAAACTTTTAAAAGGTTTAGAGAATAAAGACGTAAAAGAGTTTGATGTATTTTCATCGATACATTCGTTGCTATTTATGGTATGTACAGTTGTTATACAATTATTTAATTATGTTTTTTTCTATATTTTTATGAACAGATATGGTGAAGATTGGAAATATATCATTCCAATTGGAGTGATATGCATAATATTATTAATATTTTTTACTATAACAGGCTTTAAGAAAAAAAGATTTATTTTAAATAAATATAAAGAGCAATATGGAATTGAATTGTCCTTCTATAGACAATTAGAATACATATCATTATTTAGGCATACATATGTAATTGTAACTACAATATTAATTTTAAATATTTTAACAATGATTTTATAATGTATTAATAACTTTTATTTTGAAAAAGAACTATATTAAAGTAATGGCATTTACAATAGAAAGAGGTTTGATTTAGTCGACATACTATTTCAAACCATTTTTGCATATGAAGTAGTGACAATTTAAATTTTTACAAATACTAGAAAGTTATATTATTATATGTTATAATGGGATATGTTATTGTAGATATAAGTGTAAATGTAATTATATCCTTAAGCCTTAGGAATCAAATTGATAAATGCTGATATAAATTAGAAAATTATAGTATTTACATTTTCATAGAGAATAATTTGGATAAGAAGGGAATTGACTTGAAGAAATATTTAGAAGATAGTAGTGCATTAATTTGTAATTCACTTTCACCAAATGATAATGTTTATATTTCTTTTAGTGGGAGAAGTAATGGTAATTGTTTTGATATCGCTCATCATTTAATGAAGAAAAGCGATAAATATATTGCATTTAAAGATATAACGTTTAATCAATGCTCAAGATGTGAATATGAGTGCTTTAAATGTGAATGCAAATATCGAAGTGATGATGTATATAGATTAATTAATGCATCATTGACATATAAGAACATTATTTTCTTGGTTCCAATATATTGTTCGAATCCTTCTTCCTTATTTTTTACATTTTGTGAGCGAATGCAAGATTTTTTTTATAATAATGCCAAATGGGATGAATTTATTGATAAGATAAAAATAATTGCAATATTTGGTAGTGAAGAAGAGAGTCCTTTATTTATTCCAACACTATTGCAATTAGTTAATGGCGATGAGAGTAAGATTTTAAAAATTGAAAGACATAAATATAATCTTAAACTTAATGATAAAGTTATTGATAATAATGAATTATTAAATAAAATAAATTCTTTTAATGTCTAAAATTAACTATATTTAGTTTTAAGAAAGGAAGTATACAAGATGAGTATTATTAATTCATATAGAAGAAATGCCAAGCCACTAATTAATGTTAGTGACATATATACTAAAAGCGAAACGAAATTTGATTCAATTATTGTTACTTTTTCTAGAAATTTAATTGATGCTTTGTTAGAAGATAATCTGATTGATATTATTTCTTTAGATACAATTAAATCAATTTCTAATACATATCCAGTATATAAATTTAAAGGAACAAACATTGGTATTTTTAAAACAACTGTTGGTGCTTCAATAACTAGCGCAATCATTTTAGAGGTTTGCTATGTATATAATGTTAATAAAGTTGTTTTATTTGGTTCATGTGGATCATTAGATAAAAATATTCCTATAACGAAGCTAATTGTTCCAACTAAAGCTTATCGTGATGAAGGAGTATCATACCATTATATGGAACCTAGTGATTATATAGATTTACCAAATTGGCAAAAGATTACTAAAATATTCGATGAACTAGCAGTTGATTATGTAACTGGTAAAACATGGACAACAGATGCATTTTATAGAGAAACATATGAAGAAATAGATGAAAGAAAAAAAGAGGGATGCATAGCCGTAGAAATGGAGATATCAGCTTGTCAAGCAGTATGTAATAGTCAAAATATTGAATTCTATTCATTTTTATATCGAGCTGATAATTTGGATTCATCATCTTGGGAAAGAGGACTTAAGGATAGTGACTTAGCTAAAGATGATAGATTAAAAATCTTAAATATTGCAGTTGAGCTTGCTAAAAAAATTTAGCTTTTAAACTATAAAAGCGAGGATAATAAAATGATTAAAGATAAGATATGGAATAGTAAAACACATTGGTTTAGTTTTAAATTTAGTTTTATTTTTTTGGGTATGGGAATACTATTTACAATATTAAATATACTAGAAACAACAATTTGGAGAAGAAGTGCTGTCATCAGTTTAATTTTAATGTTTGCTGGATTGATTTTTTATTCATTGTTTTTTGCTCCAATATTTATATATGTAGAGAATAAAATAAATGAAGCAATAAGAAAAATTTATAAATAAAAACTCATACTAAGTCAGCCCAACCAAATACTGGAATGAAGATAGCACAAATTACTCATAGAATATTGTGTAGTGTTGGTTTCTCAATGATACTAGTAACACGTACAATTACTTCAGTAATTCAGTTTATAACGGGAATAAGAAGTAATAAAATTTGGATTAATCTTGATTGCTTATTAAACCACTTCATAACTTACACCTCCAAGTATGAATAAATGACATAATATTTATTAATTAAAATGTAGCAAAAATTGAAAAAAAGCAAAAAAAATGTTATAATTTGTAAAAGGTGGTGAGTAAGATGAATATAAATAATTTTAAGTGGAAATTTGCAAATACGATTACTTTTAAAATAGTTTTACCAATCTTTATATTTTTATATTTAATTTTTGGAATTGTTTTTTATCTTACCGACTATTTTAATTTTAATAATGACATGATATTATCTGGAGTCACTTTATTTACATGTCTTATAATCAGCTATTTTATTATGTTATTTATTGGTAATTATTTATTCCATAAGCAAAAATTTACAATAAATGATCATTTTTATATTCTTGGAAAAGTCAAAATGAATAAGGATGATTTAAATTTAATAACTATAAATGAAATGGGCAAAATTTTTTGTGTAAATTTTGTTTCGGATAAAATCAAAAATTTTTTTATTTATTTTGATAACTATATAGAAGCCAGAGATTTTGTTATAAAAAATGGTTTGTTTGAATTATTAGATAATAAGTTAAAGAAATTAATTTTTAATGATAATGAGAAAATATATAATTGTCCTTGTTGTAATGAACAAACATTTGAATTTAAGCCTGGTGGAACATTTTATATTTGTCCTAATTGCTTTTTCGAGGATGATGATTGGTCATATTTTCATCCTAGTAAAGCATCTAAATATAATGATGTGTCATTGAACAAGGCTAGAATAAATTATAAAAAATATGGAGCATGTGAAAAAAAATATATTGATTTTATTAGGAGAGCGAAGAATGAAGTATAGTTTTTATGCAATATTCAACAAAGAGCCGGATTCAAGCTGGCTAAATATTTATTTTCCAGATATTAAAGAAGCTCATAGCTTTGGTGTAGATTATGATGATGCAATAAAAATGGCAACTGATCTTTTAAAATATGCATTAGAAATTAATTATAATAACTGTAGAAATATTAAGCCAAGCAGTGAAAATGAAATTAATAAATTATATGAATATGATGATTTAGTAAAAATTGAAGTTGATGTCGATTAATGTCAAAATTATTGTTGCAAAAAATATTGAAAAAAATGAATTTTTTTGTTATTATTTTAAATAATTTATTTTAGGGGAAAGTTTATGAATGCTGTATTTAAAAAAATTTTGTCTACTTTTTATATAATTTTTATATTTTTTTTGGTAGCTGGTTGTACAAATAAAAATAATAATAGTCATAATGATTTAAAAGAAATCATTATAGGTAGCGATGAATTTTTACCGTATTTTTCAATGAAAGAAAATGGAGAGTTTGAAGGAATTGATGTTTCTATTGCTAAAAATGCTTTTAATCGATTGGGTTATCAGCCAATTTTTAAACAAATAGATTGGAGCTTAAAGGACGAGTATCTAAATAATGGGGAAGTTGAATGTTTATGGGGTTCATTTTCAATGAATGGAAGATTAGATAAATATCAATGGGCCGGTCCTTATTTGAAAAGTAGAGAGGTTATTGTTGTTAGAAAAGATAGTCAAATCAATAAGATTTCAGATCTTACTGATAAGCGCATAGCTGTTCAAATTACATCAAAACCGGATGAAATATTTTCTCTTAATACGCTTGATCTTGCTAATTTATATACTTTTGAAGATATAAATCTTGTTTTTGCTGCCTTGAGAAAAGGTTATGTTGACGCTATAGCTAGTCATGAAATTGTTATTTTGGAAAACTTAAAATATGAAACTGACGATTATAAAATTTTAGATGATGCTCTAATTGAGACAAGTCTTGGTGTCGCATTTAGCTTAAATTACCCTAATAAAGAATTAATTAATAAATTGAATGATATTTTGAAGCAAATGAATACTGATGGAACAATTGAGAAAATTCTAACCGATTATGGTATAAATTATGAAAACTATAAGGTAGGAACACAAAATGAGTAAAAATTTCAAGATGCACATTTTAATCTTTTCATTTGTTTTTACAGTTATTAGTATTCTAATTGTTATTATTTCAACAAATTATTATTGTAAAAATAAAGCTTTAAAAACAATGAATACGGAATTAATTTATTTGAAAAAGCAATGTATTAGTTATGATCAAGCTGAAGATAATGAATTAGTAAAATCACTTATTAGTGTTGCTGATAGTACTAAATTTGCAAGAGGATATTTAAATGCTAATTTGGATCACTTGACAGATGATTTAATTACTAATTATTTAATTGAACACAGATTATCTGGAATTGCAACAACTGAAGATGGTGTTATTAATTATTCAAAATTTATTGATGAAATAGGTAGTGAAACTTTAAATGAAATTATTTTTGACTATAGCAATAATTTAAATTCAGAAAATAAGATATATGCTAAACGAATTTATGAAAATGACTATTTTTATGATTATGCGTTGATTTCAAGATTTGATAGCAAGGGTGTAATTATTTGTTACGTTCGCCAAAATTATTCAAATACAATATCAAGTACTATATCATTAAGTAATTTATTGTCAGGCTTTAGCAATGTTGATGATGCAAAAATAATTATTACAAAGCAAGGAAATGCAATAGCTACAAACATTAATGATAATTCTGATAGTTATTTAAAATCATTTGAAAGCTCTAATTCTTATGATAAAAATTACGTTGTAAAAATTGATGGCAAGAAGCATTTTGCAATTAAATCAAGATGTAAAAGCTATTCAATATATGTCTTTTATCCTAAGAGAATCATTTATAAGACTAGAAATATTTCAATATTGTATACGGTAATTATTTTAATGGGTATTTACATTTTAGTATATGTAATTTATATAATAAATGATAATTCAAAAAAGAAGGAATTAGAAAGATTAACTAAATCTTATAACGAACAGATTAAAAAATCAGCAATTGAAGCTATTAATGCAAATAATGCCAAGGATGATTTTTTAAAGAGGATGTCTCATGATTTAAGGACGCCAATTACAGGAATAAAGGGGTTATTAGAGATAGGTGATTATTATTCTAATAATATAGAGAAACAAAATGAATGTAGAAATAAAATAAAAGCCTCATTAAATTATTTAATAGATTTAATTAATAATGTTTTGGATATAACTAAATATGAAGCAAAAATTTTAAAGCTGCAAATTGATAAATTTAATTTAGAAAATTTGCTATTAGAGATTTCCACAATTGCTCAAATAAAATGTAATGCAAAAGCTCTTGATTTTAAAGAAGTAAAACTTGATATTAAACATAAAAAGCTAATTGGTTGCTCAATTTTCTTGAAAAGAATACTTATTAATTTGATTGACAATGCCATTAAATACAATAAGCCTAATGGTTATATTAAATTAGCTTGTAAAGAAATAAGAAGTATAGATAATAATGCGACCTATGAATTTACTGTCGAAGATAGCGGAATAGGTATGAGTGATGATTTTAAAAAAATTATGTATGATGAATATACTCAGGAAACTAAAAATAGTGGCGAATATATGGGAGTAGGTCTTGGACTGGCAATTGTTAAAAGCTATGTAGATAAAATGAATGGTACAATTGAAGTTGAAAGTAAAAAAAATTTTGGTACAAAATTTAAAATTAACCTTTCTTTTGAAATTGATGACAAAATTGATGAAAAGGAAACTATAGATTTTGATCTAACCAATAAAAAAATCTTAGTAGTTGATGATAATGAATTAAACTTAGAAATAATTGAATTTATGCTAAGTACATTAAATTGTAAAGTTTTAAAGGCCTCATCAGCAGATGAAGCAATAAATATTTATAAGGCATCAAATGAGAATGAAATTGATTTAATTTTGATGGATATTTTAATGCCAAAAATTGATGGTGTAACCGCAACTAAAACGATCCGTTTAATCGATCGTAATGACGCTAAAAAAATTAAAATTATTGCTATGAGTGCTAATACATTTGATGATGATGTAAGCGATGCTTTAAAATCTGGTATGAATGATTACATAGCTAAACCAATTGATCGTGATAATTTAATAAAAATTATCAAAAAGAATTTAAATTGATTGCAAAAATTTATTTTAAGACTATAATCTATTTGGAGGTTTTAAAATGAAAAATAATCGTCAAAAAATAACTTTAACATTAACTATAATTTATTTAGTTTCAATTTTAATTCTGTATTTTTTTGGAGGTATTTACAAAACACTTCAAATTATAGCTTTAATTTTAGCAGTGATTTTTATTATAGCTCTAATAATTGCTATATTATATATTAGTAAAACAAATAAAGAAGACAATTTAAAAATATCTAAGCTGATGGATAATGGAAAAATTGATGAATGTATCGATTTTTTAAATCAACGAATTGAAAAGTATTTCTTTTCTATTTTAATTGCTTCTCAGCGAATTAATTTAATCTCCGCCTGTTTAATGAAAAATCGTGTTGATGAGGCAAGAGAACTTGTTTACAACTATTCTTATTTTGGATTAAATAAATGCGTAAGCTACTATAAAATAATTTTTGAACTTTATGATGGAAATACAAATACGGCTGAAAAGCTTTATAATAAATTTTTAAAGCTAAGCAATCCTTTGTATGATATTCAAAAGGATAATGCTAAAAGATTAATTAAATTAGTAGAAACGAGGGAGTTTGACTTTGATCTATACAATAATACTGCTTATCCGATTGTAAAGAAAATTTGTCAAATGTATACAAACAAATGAAAGAATTATTAGAATTGCTATTAGTTTTTTTTAAACTAGGTTTATTTACCTTTGGTGGTGGTTATGCTATGATACCCCAAATTAAAGAAATTGTAATTGAGAAAAAGCATTGGCTTACAGAAGATGAGCTTCTTGAGGTTATTGCCATAAGTGAATCAACACCTGGACCGATTGCTATTAATCTTGCTACCTATATTGGCTTTAAAAAAAGAAAGTTTTTTGGAGCTCTTTTTGCAACAGTTGGGGTAATCATTCCATCATTTATTATTATTTTAATTATTTCTTTGTTTTTTGATAAATTCATCAGGAATAAATACGTAAGCTATGCCTTTGTTGGAATTAAATGTGCTGTGGCAATTTTAATTATATCTGCAGCATTAGATATGCTTAAAAAGGTTGAAAAGAATGCTTTTAACATATGCTTAATTATCATAGTAAGCATCACATTAATATTACTTGAAATTTTTCAAATGAATTTTTCTTCAATATTTTTAATAATAATTGGTGGAATGCTAGGAATTATTCTTTGCGCATGCAAAAAGGAGAAGTCAAAATGATTTATTTACGATTATTTTTTGAGTTTTTTAAAATAGGTCTTTTTACCTTTGGTGGTGGGTATGCAATGCTTCCACTAATTAAAGAAGCAGTATTAAAATATAATTGGCTTGACGAATCAATATTTTTAGACTTTATTGGCGTTTGTGAATCAACACCAGGTCCAATAGCGGTAAATTTTGCGACTTTTGTTGGGGCTACTCAAAAGGGAATTTTAGGGGCATTATGTGCAACTGTTGGTGTAGTTTTACCTGCCTTTGTAATTATTATATTAGTTGCTTCCATATTAAAAAGAATTATAAAAAATAAATATGTAAATGCTTTTTTAAATGGAATTAAGCCTGTTATTATTTCTTTAATTTTAATATCAGGAGGATTAATGCTTTTAAAAGCTATTGGCTATGAAAATGTAGCTAGCTTTAATTTTTCGATTAAATCAAGTATCATTTTACTAATATTAAGTGTTTTATATATTCTTTATAGATTCAAATTTAAGAAAAAACCAAATTCTATTTTAGTTATTTTATTTTCAGCAATATTAGGTGTAATTGTATGCTCACTTTAGCTTACTCTTTTTTGCTACAAATTAGATTGAAAAGAATTTAAATAATTAGTATAATATAAATATAAAGTGTTTTGGAGGTTTTAATATGCTTGATACATATGCGTCTATAATTAAAATTAGGAGAAGAGTCTTTGAAGAAGTTGCTAAAATATCTTATAATGGAAATTATCAGGATATTGAAGAAATTCCCTTTAAAATCTTTGATTCAGATGTTAAAACAAGACAATCTATTTTCTTAGAGCGTGCAATTGTTGCTGAAAGAATAAGGTTAGCTATTGGCCTTCCTGTTAGATTTGCAGATGAGCATGCACCAATATCTAAGGGAATAGATGAAGCGATATGCTCACATCGTTATTATGAACCACCATTGGTTAATGTAATAGATTTTGCATGTAATGCCTGCCCTACTAATTCATATTTTGTTACAAATGTATGTGTTGGTTGCCTTGCAAATCCTTGTGCTAATGTATGTCCTAAAAAGGCTATTTCGATAGTTAATGGTCATAGTGTAATAAATCAGGATTTATGTATTAAGTGTGGTCGTTGTAAGGATGTGTGTCCTTATGGAGCAATTGCTCATCGTGAAAGACCTTGCCAAAAGGCTTGTGGAATGAATGCAATAGGCTCTGATGAAAATGGTAAGGCAAAAATTAATTATGATAAATGTGTTAGCTGTGGTATGTGTATTGTGAATTGCCCATTTGGAGCAATTGCTGATAAATCCCAATTATTTCAGGTTATTAGAAGCATTAAGGATAATGATGAGGTATATGCGATAATGGCACCATCATTTGTAGGTCAGTTTGGTCCAAAGGTTAATTTAGAGACAATCGATGATGCTATGGGAAAATTAGGCTTTAAGGGTGTATACGAGGTTTCAATTGGTGCAGATTTATGTACAATTGAAGAAGCACATGATTTTTTAAATAATGTACCAAGTAATCTAAAATTTATGGGAACTTCATGCTGTCCAAGCTGGTCGCAAATGGCTAAAATGGAATTTCCTGAATTTAAGGATAACATTTCTATGACACTAACACCAATGGTTTTAACAGCTAGATTAGTTAAAAAGGAACATCCTAATGCTAAAATTGTTTTTGTTGGTCCTTGTTCTGCAAAAAAATTAGAAGCATCAAGAAAAAGTGTTAGAAGCGATGTTGATTTTGTATTAACATTTGAAGAGCTAATGGGAATGTTTTTAGCTAAAGAGGTTGATTTTAATAGCTTGATAGCAAAGCCTATAAAAAATGAAACATCAGCTGATGGTAGGGGGTTTGCTGTTGCTGGTGGTGTAGCTAATGCCGTAGTAAATGCTGCAAAGGAAATTGATCCTAACCGTGAAGTAAAGGTTATGTCAGCTCAAGGTCTTGCTTGCTGCAAAGCAATGCTTAAGGATGCAGCGAAAGGTAAATATGATGGCTACCTATTAGAGGGTATGGCTTGTCCTTTAGGTTGTGCAAGTGGTGCTGGTACTATTTCAATGGCTACTAAGACTAAAGTGTTTGTTGAATTATCAAAGAAAAGTGCTGAATTGAAAAAATCTACACAATCACCATATAAAGAAGAATTAGATTCATTAGATTAGGAAGATGAAAATGTTTAAGAGATTAAAAAAACAATACCATGAGAGTAATAAAAAAGTTTTTATAATATATTTATTATTGCGTATTTATGTAATCACGGTAATGATTTTACAAATTTTAAACAAAAATTGGGACTCTGTATTTTATTGTGTCCTAACATTGTTTTTGTTCACATTACCACAATTTGTTTCTAAATCATTTAAAATTGCGCTGCCGGGTTTTCTCGAAATAATTATTTATCTATTTATTTTTGCAGCAGAAATGCTTGGCGAACTAGCTAATTTTTATAATAATGTATCCAACTGGGATACTATGCTTCATACAGTTAATGGCTTTTTGTGTGCTGCAATTGGCTTTGCTTTAATTGATATTTTAAATAAGTCAAATAAGGTTAAAACTCATATGACACCAATTTTTGTCACCTTTGTATCATTTTGCTTTTCAATGACTGTAGGTGCATGCTGGGAAATCATTGAGTATAGCTGTGATATGGTATCAAAATCAGATATGCAAAAGGATAAATTAGTAACGAATATAAGTACAGTTTATTTAAACCCTGAAGGTGCAAATAAAGCAGTTCAAGTTAATGATATTAAATATACCATTATTTGGTATGATACTGATGGTGATGGTGTTGCTGATGAATCTATTACCATTAATGGTGGCTATCTTGACATTGGAATTCATGATACTATGAAGGATATAATTGTTAATTTAATTGGTGCTGTAGTATTTTCTATTTTTGGATTTTTATATATTAAAAATAGAGAAAAATATTCTTTTTTGGAGAACTTAATGCCTATCTTAAAGGATGAAAAGCTAGCTATTGATACAAAAAATAACAATAATTCAGAAAATGAAGAAAAAAATATTGATTCAAGTACTAAAATGTAATATAATAAATTCACAAGTTAATAGATTCCTTTAAAGGGGAGTAGCATTGCTTTTATAAGTATTCTATAATCGTCATCTCGATAAGTTTATCCGGTTATAGTATCTATTCATAGATTTGCAAGACCTTTATTCAATGAAAATTGAGTAGGGGTCTTTTTTGTGTAAATAGGAGGAAAATATGCAAAAAAAATTAGAAGAATTAGAAAAGGAATTTAATACTAGCTTAAATGGTGGTTTAACTGATGATAATGCAGTTAAAAATCAACAAAAGTATGGCAAGAATCAATTAGAAGGCAAAAAAAAGACCAGTTTCTTTATTAAATTTCTGCTACAATTTAAAGATGCATTAATAATAATTTTATTAATTGCGGCCGTAATTTCTATTATTATTGATCCTAAAGAATGGATTGAAAGCTTAATTATTTTAGTTGTTGTTATCGCAAATGCATTACTTGGAGTTATTCAAGAAAGCAGAGCTGAAAAAAGTTTGGATGCTTTAAAGAAGATGTCATCACCAATTGCCAAGGTAATTCGTAATAACGCTTTAATAACTATTCCATCTGAAGATGTAGTTGTTGGTGATATTATTGTAGTTGAAGCAGGCGATAGTATTTGTGCAGATGCAAGAATTATTGAATGTACTAATTTAAAGGTTGATGAATCAGCGTTAACAGGTGAATCAGTTCCTGTTAATAAAAATAATTGCTATATCGAGGATGAAAATATTGCATTAGGAGATAAAAAGAATTGTTTATTTTCTTCAACCTATGTAACCAATGGTAAGGCAAAGGCAATAATAACAAGCACTGGAATGAATACTGAAATCGGTAAGATTGCCGGAATGCTTTCAGATACAAAAGAAAGTGCTACGCCATTACAAAATAAATTAACAAGTGTTGGCAAAATGATTGGTTTAATGGCTTTAGTAATTTGTGTAATAGTATTTGCTTTAGAACTAATAGCTATAAGAGATAACATTGAAAATGAATGGCTAGAGGCTTTTAAAACAGCTGTTGCGTTAGCTGTTGCCGCAATTCCAGAAGGACTTGCTACCATTGTAACAATTGTTCTTGCCATTGGTGTTGGTAAAATGAGTAAAAGAAATGCTATTGTTAAAAGATTACCAGCAGTGGAAACATTAGGTTCTACAAATGTAGTTTGCTCTGATAAGACAGGAACCTTAACACAAAATAAAATGACAGTTGTTAAAATTTATCGCAACAATTTAAAAATAATTGAAAATATTACTGATGATGAAGCAAAAATGCTTAGCTATTTCGCTATTTGCTGTGATGCTTCAATAAATGTGATTAATGGTAAGGTTGAAAGAGTGGGTGACCCTACAGAATTAGCACTTTTAGATATTAATTATTCATATGGTTTAAATATTAAAGATTATAAGAGATTTTTAGACATTCCTTTTGATAGTGAAAGAAAATTAATGACAACTGTTATATATGATAATGGCGAGTATGTTGCAATTACAAAGGGTGCGCCTGATATAATTATTTCTATTGCTACAAATGATTCTGATGAGTTAACAAAAGCTCTTAATGTTAATAAGGAGATGGCTGAGGGAGCTTTAAGAGTATTGGCACTTGGTATAAAAAAGTTTAAAACACTACCTAATATTTCTGATCTTGAGCATGACTTAACATTTATTGGACTCGTTGGTATGATTGATCCTGCAAGAGATGAGGTTAAAGATTCAATTAATCTTGCTAAGCAGGCTGGAATTAAAACAGTAATGATTACTGGTGACCATATTGTTACAGCTAAAGCAATCGCATCTGAACTTGGAATTTTAGACGAAAATCATAAAGCGATAACATCTGGCGAGCTAGAGAAGCTTAGTGATGAGTATCTTGATGAGCATATTGACGAATATCGTGTTTTTGCTCGCGTTGCACCTAAGGATAAGGTTAGAATTGTAGAAGCTTGGCAAAAAAATGGAGCAATTGTTGCTATGACAGGTGATGGAGTTAATGACGCTCCTGCACTTAAAAAGGCTGATATTGGTTGTGCAATGGGTATAACAGGAACAGATGTTTCTAAAGAAGCAGCTGACATGATTTTAGTTGATGATAATTTTTCCACAATTATATCAGCAGTAAAAGAAGGAAGAGGAATATACAATAACATTCAAAAATGTGTGAAGTATCTTTTATCTTCAAACATTGGTGAGGTTTTAACAATATTTGTTGCCTCTATTATCTCAGCATTTGGTGTACAGTTAGGTGTTCCATTGGCTTCAATTCATTTATTATGGATTAATTTAATAACAGATTCACTTCCTGCCTTTGGTATTGGAATGGAAGAGGTATCAGATGATGTTATGACTAAAAAGCCAAGAAATAAAAATGAAGGTTTCTTTGCAAGTGGTTTAGGATTAAAGATTATTTTTGAGGGTTTAATTGTAGGAGTTGTTTCTCTTAGTGCTTATTTAATTGGTCAATTTGTATTTAATAATCATCATATTGGTCAAACGATGGCTTTCCTAACACTATCATCTACACAATTATTTCATGCTTATAACGTTAAAAACGAGCATTCAATTTTTTCAAAGTACACATTGAAAAATAAATTTATGAATTTTGCCTTTATATTTGGTTTTACACTTCAAATTGCTGTTATTTATGTTCCAGGATTAAATAATGTATTTAATATGACTTCATTAAATTTAACACAATTTTTAATTTGTATAGGATTATCATTAATTATTGTTGTAATAATGGAAATTTCTAAATTAATAAGCAAAAGAAGAAAAAAATAATTTAAAATAGGCACTAATTTGTTGAATTAGTGCTTTTTTTGTTGTATAATTTTTATAGAATATGTTGAATGGAGAAATTGTAAGATGAAAAAGATTATAGAGGTTAGCGTTTATCCATTAATACTTGCCGCGTTTATAGTAATTTCAATTTTTTTATGTTGTCAGGGAAATCCTTATAAATTAGCTTTAGGTATTGCAGGAATTATTTTAGCATTTGGAGAATGCTTATATTTAATACCTAAAATTATTGCAAATATTTCTCTTGCTTTTGAATCACAGTTTGCTTTAGGCATTGGCAAGGCTGTTTGTAGTGTTACTAGAGTATTATTTATGCTAATTCTATATCATATTTGCGCTATTTTTTATAATATGCCATATAACTTTGTAACAGGAATTGTTTATTTCTTTGCAACTATTGCTGTAATTATGATTGTTTTACCAAGAAATCAGTGGTCAGAGAACAAAGAGCATGGATTAATTTGGTCACTTATATTAAATGCCCCTATGCTATTTCTTGGAATTGTTATGATTATAATTTATTCAGTCAATATTAATTATGCAATTTGGAATCCTTTAAATTTCTTTTGGATTGGAATTTTATTTTTCCATTTGAGTTATTTTTTATCAGTTGCTTTACAAAAGAACAATAGTAATTGGGAGCTTTTAAATATTATAAGTTATTTAGCCTTAATTTCTATTTTAATTTTAGGATTTTATATGATTTAGCCTATTTTTTTAAAATAGGTCTTTTTTTTATCTTAACATCATATTTTTATATGGTGATTTTATGAAAAGAACAATCTATATAATTACAACCTTCTTATTGTTAGCAATTGGAATAGTTATGATATATTCTTCATCAAGCGTTTGGGCATTATATAAAATAGGAAATGATAAATATTATTTATATCGTCAGTTGTTTTTTGCTTTTTTAGGAATTGTTATTTATTTTATTAGCTATTCAATAAATTTTAATTATTGGAAAAAAATAATAGATTATGTTTTTTTTATAAGCGTATTATTATTAATTATCGTTTTAATTCCAGGAATAGGTGTTGTTAAAAATGGTGCTAGAAGTTGGATAGGATTCAATGATATATCTTTTCAACCTTCAGAATTTATGAAAATTAGTTATGTATTATTTTTGGCTAAGCATCTTAGCAAAAACAACACTAAATTACTAAAATATATTTTATTGACTATAATAATATTTGGTCTAATATTACTTCAACCTGATTTTGGAACTGGTGTAATTTTTTTGATTACTATTGCATTTATGATGTATATTTCTCTTTTAAAGTACAAATATATAATAATTGGAGGGGGACTGGCAATTGTTGGATTTGTGGCAATGATTATGATGGCTCCTTATCGTTTAGAAAGAATTTTTAGTTTTTTAAATCCTTGGAATGATCCTTTAGGAAGTGGGTTTCAAATTATTCAATCATTATATGCTATATCACCAGCATCGCTATTTGGCTATGGCTTATTTAAAAGTAGACAAAAATATTTTTATTTACCAGAGCCACAAAATGATTTTATATTTGCGATTCTTTGTGAGGAGCTTGGAATAATTGGTGGATTTTTTGTTATATTTTTATTTTTTATATTAATTTATATTGGATATAATTTATTATTTCATATTAAAGATATGTATGCTTTATACGTTGTTTTTGGTTTTACAACTCTTATTGCACTTCAGGTTTTTATAAATATAAGTGTTGTTATTGGCTTAATTCCTGTAACAGGAGTAACCCTACCATTTATTTCTTATGGTGGAAGTAGCTTATTAATAACAATGTTTATGATGGGCGTAAATACGAATATTTTAAAAAATGTAAAAAAAGAAGCAAGATATTGTCTTTTTTAAGTAAATGTAATATAATAGGATAGCATATTTTGAAAGGAAGTGATTGCAGATGGAAACATATGAATCGAAAACAGAATACCCATCGGATCACTTTATGATCCTAAAATAAAATAAAGGAGAAGCAAATATGCAAAAAGAATTTTATTATGAAATAAAAAAAATAATTGAAACTGCTGATACAGCTAATATGGCCTCAATGCTAGAGGATTATCATGCTGGAGATATTGCCGATGTTTTAGAAGATTTAACTAAAGAAGAACGTATAAGAGTTTATAAGGCTGTTGGACTTGAAAAAACATCAGAAATATTTTCTTTTTATGATGACGTTGAAAAATATATAGCTGAAATAAAGCCGGAAATTGCTGCTGATATTGTTGAGCAAATGGATTCAGATGATGCAATTGATGTTTTAAATGAATTACATGATGATTCTAAAAAAGAAATAATTAATTTAATGGAAAGTGATTCTAAGGAAAAGGTAAAGAAACTTGATTCTTATGATGAAGACCAAATTGGTAGCTATATGTCTGATAACTTCATAGCAATAAATAGTGATTTATCAATTAAGCAAGCAATGTCGACACTTGTTAGTGAGGCTGGGGAGCATGATAATATATCAACACTTTATGTTATTGATGATAAAAAGAAATTTATTGGAACAATTGATTTAAGAGATTTGATCATTGCTAGAAAAGAAGATTCCTTAATGGATCTATGCATGACAAGCTATCCATCATTTTATGATGATGAAATAATGAGCGATTGCATAAATAGGCTAAAGGATTATGCTGAGGATTCAATTCCGGTTTTAAATAGAGACAATGTTTTACTTGGTGTTATAACAGCTGATAGTGTAACTGATGCAGTTGATGATGAAATGACTGATGATTATGCTAAACTCGGTGGTTTAAGTGAAAGTGAAAATTTAGACGAACCAACAATTCAATCAATAAAAAAACGTATACCATGGCTAGTTGTTCTTTTATTTTTAGGTTTTGTTGTTTCAAGTGTAATTGGCGCTTTTGAGGCAGTAATTGCAACATTACCAGCAATAGTTTTCTTCCAATCAACTATATTAGATATGTCTGGTAATGTAGGAACCCAATCATTAGCAGTTACAATTAGAAATATTACAAATGAGGAATTAAAAGGAAAACAGATTGTTAAAAATGTCTTTAAAGAAATTAAAATTGGCTTTATTAATGGCCTGATAATTGGTGCTATAGGCTTTTTATTCGTATTAGCTTATCTTGTTATTAGAAAACAAGAAATAGTTGCTGGCGATGGTTATTTATTTAGGGATGCTTTAAAGGTTTCTGCAATTATTTCAGCAAGCTTAGTACTTGCAATGACACTAAGCAGTCTAATTGGTACTATTTTTCCAATTTTCTTAAACAAGGTTCATATTGACCCTGCTGTAGCTTCAGGACCATTTATTACAACATTTAATGATATTGTAGCAGTAATTGTTTATTATGGTTTAACAGCAATTTTGTTTTTAATATTTAGATAAAAGCACAATAGTGCTTTTTTTTCTTGACAAGTAATTTAAATATTGTATAATATAGACAGTTAGTTAATACTAACTTCTAGAATAAGGTGATAAAATGAAAACAAAATTACAACTTACTACAATCTCTGGAACTGGACAATCCATATACTCTCTTTATAACTAATTATGACAAAAAAAATAATATATGGTTGTATTTTGTTTTTTATTACTTTTTTAATTTATTGTATTATTTCATTATTCTAGATTGTTTCATAATTTTCCTAAGAAAGCGAAGTTTATCTTCGTTTTTTCTTTTACATTTTTTTAACTTATGTTATAATGATTCTATGGAGCTTTGAATATTCATGAGAAGTATTGATTTAGAAAAAGATAGTGAAAGAAGCATTGTTTTAAGACTTGCTTTTCCTGCAATGCTTGGACAATTAGTAAATGTATTATATAGTATAATTGATAGAATGTATATTGGTAATATTAAGGATATTGGCAAATTAGGACTAGGGGCAATAGGAATTTGTGCTCCAATAACGACCTTAATTATTTCCATTAGTTATTTAGTTGGAACAGGTGCTGCCCCATTAATGATGATGAATTTAGGGGCTAAAAATCAAAAAAAGGCTAATGTAATATTTAGTAATGCCGTTATATTATTAATTTTTTTTGGTATTATAATTTCTTTGATTATGCTTATATTTTTGGAGCCTTTATTAAAAATTTTTGGAGCTACCGATACATTAATGCCATATTCTTTATCGTATATGAGGATATATTTGATTGGTGCAGCCTTTGCAATTATATCAACTGGTTTTAACCAGTTTATTGTGGCTGAAGGATTTTCGAATATTGGAATGAAATCAATGATTATTGGTGCTGTAGTTAACATAATATTGGATCCAATATTTATATTTAAGGCTAATTTAGGTGTTGCTGGTGCAGCTATAGCAACTATAATTGCTATATTTTGTTCATTTTTGTATTCATTATTTTTCATTATTGGAAAAAGGAACAAAGTCAAGTTTCTATTTAAAGGCTTTAATTTAAAAGATTGTTTGACAATTTTAAAGCTTGGTTTGTCACCTTTTGTAATTATGGCTTCCGACAGTATTGTTATAATTTGTCTTAATTCAAGTATTAAGCATTATGCTACAAATAACGTTGAGACATATTTAAGTGTTGTTACTATTGCAACTAGCTTTTTTCAATTAATGACAATGCCTTTACTGGGAATAAGTTCAGGAACTAGTGGTGTTTTAAGCTATAATTATGGAGCGATGGATATCGAAAGAGTAAAAAAAGCAGAAGGCTACATTCTAAAGCTTGCTCTAATTTTTACATCGTTTTGCTTTGTCATTTCGTTCTTTTTGGCTAAATATTTTTGTCGAATTTTCACAAATGATATTGATTTGATCAATATATCAATTAAGTCAATTAGAATATATACATTTGGTATTATTATTTTAAGCTTTCAGTATGCTTTTGTTGATGGACTTACGGCCTTAGGCTGTCCAAATTGGGCCTCATTTTTATCATTAACTAGAAAAACTTTGATTATTACATTAACGTGGACTTTACCAATTATTATGAGTAATATGGGTTTCTTTTATGCTGAATTAATTGGCGACTTAGTTTCTAGTTCAATTACCTTTATAACCTTTCTTGTTGTGTTCCCTAAAATTTTAAATAGAAAGAGATGTGCTTAATATGATATACACACTTACACTAGCACCATCACTTGATTATGTGATGGAATGTGATAGCATTAAAATTGGTCAGATTAATCGAAGCAAAAATGAAGAATATTATCCTGGTGGTAAAGGAATTAATGTTTCAATCGTTTTAAAGAAATTAGGAATGGATAGTAAAGCTTTAGGATTTATCGGTGGTTTTACTGGTGAGTATATAAAAAAAAGTCTAAATAAGATGAACATTAGCCATGAATTTGTAAAGGTTGATGGAAATTCACGAATTAATGTTAAAATAAAAGGTGCTGTTGAAACAGCAATTAATGGAATTGGACCAAGGGTATCAATTGATTATTATGGTGATTTAATGCTCATTTTAAATACACTGGAAGCTAATGATTTCTTAATTTTATCTGGTAGCGTAATAAAAGATTTTTCTTACGATATATATGAAAAAATAATGATTTTTTTAAAGAATCGCAATATAAATATTATAGTAGATACCTATGGAGAGGCATTAATGTCGACATTGAAATGGCATCCATTTTTAGTAAAGCCTAACATTTATGAGCTATGTGAATTATTTGACATTAAAATTAATAATTTTGATGAATTAAAGCAGGCGGCTAGTCGTTTAATTGAGCTTGGAGCTAAAAATGCGATAGTTTCTTTAGGAGAGTATGGTGCTCTTTTTATAAATAACGAAGGTGAATTAATTTATGATAAGGGCTATAAGGGACATGTAAAAAATACTGTTGGCGCTGGTGATGCAATGGTGGCTGGTTTTGTTTATAGCTATATTATTGATAAAGATTTAAAGAAAGCATTTCATTTTAGCGTTGCAAGTGGCTGCGCTGCGGCATTTAATGAAACAATGCCTGAAAAACAGGAGATTTTAAGTTTAATTGAATAGGGGTGATTCCTTTGTATAACGAACCTTATTTTCCATTTTTGATTAATAAAAATTATATTTCATATCTTTTAAAAATAATTCATAAAATTAATAAATATGTTTTTAATGATGATTATTATCAAATAGTTATTTTGTTACATGATTTATCAAGAGTTGCTTCAATTTTAAGCGAAATGGAAATTGATTTAAATAGTAAACGTCTTCAAAGAAGATTTGATTTAAAAGAATCAATTAATTTAATAGATGAATTTATTGAAAAATCTAGCATTATATGTTCAAATCTTGGTATTAGGTTTGATGTTAGTAAAAGCAATTATGATAAAATTAAGTCAGCATCCTATAGTTTTTATGACGATAAAATAATTTATAAAGTAACATTTGAAAATAATAATAAACATTTAATAAATTTAAGTGATTTAAGTAATAAATTAGAGATGGCAAATAATTACTTATTTAAATCATTATATTTACTGATTAAGAATTGGACCGAATTATATAAAGAAAATGAAAATAATGATTTTTCTAATTACTTATTATATGTATATTTTCATTCATATCATAGTTCTAATAAGCATTTTACAATGTTTCATCATTTTCAAATTATGAATCAATTAAATTTCAAGGATAAAACGAACCAAAATGCAAAAGAAAAATATCTTGCAGCTTTAAAGCTATTTTTGGATAAATATATGAATGAAAAAAAATCCTTTAATTATCATAATCTTTCTTTATTTTCAAATCCGATTTTTCCAAACAAATTAGAAGCAGATGATTTAAAGGTTATTAAATGCTTTGTTAGTGGAATATCTAATAGCTATTATTTAGAAAATGCTAATTATATTTTTAAGGAAAATAGAGAATTGATTATGAATAAGTTATATTGGGAGGACAAGCTAAGTAGTAGTGAAAAATATGGATTATATTTTCTAGCTGTTTATTTTGAAAATTTAGAAATTGATTCTCCTTTAAATAAAATAATTCCAAATGATATAAAGTATCGATTAAAATAGAGGTAATTATGAAATATATATTAGTTTTAGATCAAGGAACAACATCAACAAGAGCAATAATTTATGATCAAAAGGCAAAGGTAATTGCGAGCGCTCAGGAAGAATTTAAACAAATATACCCTAAGCCTGGATATGTAGAACATGATCCGATTGATATCTTATCAAGTGCAAGAAGTGTTATATCTACAGCCATAACTAGAGCAAAAATTAAATATAGTGAATTATTAACTATGGGAATTACCAATCAGCGTGAAACAGTAATTCTTTGGAATAAAGAGACAGGAGAGCCTGTTTATAATGCGATAGTTTGGCAATGTAGAAGAAGTATAGATTATTGTAATAATCTTATTAATAATGGCTATGAGGAAATGATAAAAGCCAAAACTGGTTTAAAAATAGATCCTTATTTTTCAGCCACAAAAATTAAATGGATTTTTGAAAATGTAAGTATGGCTAGAAAGCTTGCTAAAGAAGGTAATTTAGCAATTGGTACGATTGATACCTATTTATTATGGAGCCTTTCAGGTGGAAAAATATATAAAACAGATTATACTAATGCTTCAAGAACAATGCTTTTTAATATTTATGATTTAAAATGGGATACAGATTTGTGTAATTTATTTGAAATAGATATAAGCTTATTACCTGAAGTTTGTCCATCAAGTCATTTTTTCGGATATACAAGTGAAGATGTACTTGGCTGTAAAATCCCTATAAATGGTGTTGCTGGTGACCAGCAAAGTGCTTTATTTGGCCAATTATGCTTGAAAAGTGGTGAATTAAAGGTTACATATGGTACTGGATGCTTCTTATTGATGAATACTGGTAATATGGCAATTAATAGCTCAAATGGTTTACTAACAACCCTTGCTTGTATGCAAAACAATAAACCAATATATGCAATTGAAGGAAGTGTATTTGTAGCTGGTGCATTAATACAATGGTTGCGTGATGAGCTTGAAATAGTTAAAAATGCTAGCGAAACGGAAGAAATAGCTAAAAGTGTCAAAGATGCAAATGGTGTTTACATTGTTCCTGCTTTTGTAGGACTTGGCGCCCCATACTGGGATTCACAGGCTGAAGGAATAATTACAGGATTAACTAGAGGTGCTAATAAAAAGCATATAGTAAGAGCAGCTTTAGAAGCAATTGCCTATGAAGTATATGACCTAGTAAAAACAATGGAAGAAGAAAATAATGCCGAAATTAAAGCTATTAAGGTTGATGGTGGAGCATGTGTTAATAATTTTTTAATGCAATTTCAGGCAGATATTTTAAATAAATATCTTTTAAGACCAACATCTATTGAAGTTACTGCTCTTGGTGCTTGCTATTTAGCAGGATTAAATGTTGGCTTATGGAATGAAAAAGATCTTGAAAAATTAGCAACAATTGATCAAGAGTTTAAGCCGAATATGAGTTATGAGGAAAGAATTAAATTAATAAACGGTTGGCATAAGGCTATTGAAAAATCAATATTAAAATAAAATAAAAGTCCTTCTAATATTAATTTTGTAATATTAGGAAGGGCTTTTTTCTATACCTTGATATTTTTTTAATAATTCAGCAAATCTAGTATAATGAATTATTTCTCTTTGCCTTAAAAAGGAAAGAGGAGCAAGAATATCCTTATCATTTGTTAAATCCATTAAATGCTCGTAGCAGGCTCTAGCCTTTTCTTCGGCGGCTAAATCCTCAGTTAGATCAGCAATTACATCACCTGTTGAGGCAAAGTAAGTAGCCGTAAATGGATTACCTGTGGCATCAACAGGATAAATTCCGTATTTATGTTCAGCATAGCTTGGAGCAAAGTCATTTGTTATTTTTGCACCTGCAGTAAGCATTCTAACCATTTCATATAATATTTCAACATGGGCTAATTCTTCAGTAGCAATTTCTTTAAGAAGAAGTTTACCATCCTCAGTTGGCATAGTGTTTGCCTGAAAGAAGTAACGCATGGCTGCACCAATTTCACCTGAATATCCACCTATTTGGGTTAAGATTAATTTAGCAAAATCAGGATTGGGATTTTTAATATTAACAGGGTATTCTAAAAAATTTTCATATTTCCACATTTTTATCACCACTATAAAAATTATAATTTTCGACAACTGCATCATTGCTTAATACATAAAAGTTGTTTTGAAAATAGTTAATCATTTTATTTCTTTCAGTATTAACCTGCTTTAATGCTTCAATTGCCTTTACTGAATTTTTATGAGTGCCAATAAATAAATTAAGTTCAATTGCTATAAATGTGTAGATCTGAATTAAAAAAAGTATTTGGTCCTTTATAGATAATGTTGTCATTTCCTCAGGAATAAATTTATAGGGAATATATAAATTTTGCCAGGCACTACCCTTTAGGAAGGATTTTTCTAAGTCAGGACTTAAATTAAATTCTTGGGTTTTAATTTCTAAAATATTCATAATTTCCTCCCAAGATATTATATGATATAAGAATAAAAGAAAAAAGGGCGAAAACCCTTTGTTTCATAATTATTCCTCTTCAATTGCAGAAACTGGACAAACAGCTTGGCAAGCACCACAATCGATGCAAACAGCTGGATCAATTTCTGACTGAGTATCGCCAGCAGTTATTGCAGAAACTGGACATTCAGCAATACAAGCTCCGCAAGAAATACAAGCATCAGTTACCTTTCTTGGCATAGTACAACCTCCTTATTACTTTATCTAAATTATATAACATTTTTTATTCAAAGTAAATACTTCTAATTAGAAAAAACTATTGATTATTTTCTTTCTTTAAGATAAAATATAATGTGTAACGAGGAGTTGATTATATGTTATCATTTTTAAGTGTTCCTACATACGGAATAGTAATTATAGCAATTGGTACATTTATTATCGGTTTAGTTGTAGGATTTTTCCTTTCAAGATTTTTATTTAAGAGATATTTAAAGAAGAATCCACCAGTTACTGAAAATATGATTAGAGCTATGATGCAGCAAATGGGTAGAACCCCTTCTGAAAAGCAAGTAAGAGCTGTAATGAAATCAATGAATGATGCAAAATAATTGATGAATACACAAGACTAATCTTGTGTATTCTTTATTTTAAAGGAGAAATTATATGGAATGCTGTTTATGGATATTATATAGCTCATATTATGATAATGAGGAATTAAATTCAGCCAAAAAAATGTTAAATAAGGCTCTTGAATTTGAGATTAAAGCTGAATTAAAATTTTTTGATTATTTTAAAATAGAAGAGCAAAAAATATTTTATAAGGATGAAATTGTAACTTATTATCCTAAAGTTATTTTTTTTAGGGGCCACAATATAGAATTAATTAAATTTTTTGAGGAAAAGGGCGTTTATGTAATAAATAAATCTTTCACAACTATTGTTTGTAAAGATAAATGGCAAACAAATGAATTAGTTAAATCCTTAAATATTAAAACGCCTAATTGCGAAATATATAATGGGCAAAGCTTTGATTACTGTATGAAAAAGTATGGGCTTCCGTTTTTAATTAAATATCGTTATGGTGCTCAAGGTAAAAGCATTTATTTAATTAATAGCTTGGATGATTTTAATATAACAAAGGATATTAATAATGACGATTATATGATACAAGAATATATAAAATCATCATATGGTAAAGACTTAAGAGTTTATATAATAAAAAATACTTGGCATGCTGCTTGCATAAGAGCTAATGAAAATAGCTTTATGTCTAATATAGCTCAAGGTGGAAAAAGCTATCATTATGATTTAAGTGAAGATGATTATAATAAAGCCTTAAAAATTTTTAATAAGCTTGACGGAGATATTATAAGTGTTGATTTTTTATTTGGAGATAACGAGTTAATTTTTTGTGAAGCCAATACTAATGCTGGATTTGCTTCCTTCAATTTTTTAGGCTATAACGTTAGAGATTATATGATGGAATACATAAAAAGCATAATAACAATCCGCATGTAAAACATGCGGTCTTTCGGCTACCCTATAAGGGCCTCTTGCTACACAGACCCTCAAGG
>CAKQDS010000017.1 GCA_934229535.1 uncultured Anaeroplasmataceae bacterium | reverse complement strand
TTGGGAGATGATAAAATGCTAGAGATAAATATAAAAAAGAAGATCGCTGATTTTTATATTGAGGCTAAGCTATCATTTCCAGATAAAGGCTTATATTATATATGTGGAGAAAGTGGTTGTGGTAAAACAACATTATTTAATATTTTAGCTTCGTTTGATAAGAAATATGAAGGATATGTTAAATTAGATAATAAAAATATTAAAAAAATAAAAAAATATCAAAATTATTATTCATATTTAAATCAAAGAAATTGCTTATTTATGAATAAAAATGTAAAAGCTAATATTACCTATATTGGTCATATGTTTAATGCTAGTGATGATGATATTGATAAATATTTAGATATGTTGTCATTAGCTTCCTTAAAGGATGAAATGTGTTATAATCTATCAAATGGCGAAATGCGAAGATTAATGCTAGCGATGTCATTAATAAAGGATTGCCCCATATTGTTATTAGATGAACCATTTGCAGGATTAGATATTGATAATATTAAAATTATTAATAATGCTTTAAATGATTTAAAGAAGGATAAGCTTATTATAGTTTCTAATCATATAAGTGATATAAATGGTGAAAATGTAATAGCTTTTAATGGACATAGGATTGAAAATAATAAAGAAATTTTAAAAGATAAAATAAGAGAAAAGAATTATAAAAATAAAACTACATTATCAAAAGCATTCTTAATATTTAGCTTTATTTATATCTTTTTATTATTTGTAATTGGGGCATTATTAGCTTATAGTGAAAATAATCAGGTAAAAATGAATTATCAGGATGCCAAAGCTAATAGGCTAATATATAGAAGTAATTATATTGAGGGGATGAATAATGATGATTATTTAAATTTAACAACTACTAATAATATAGTTGCTTTAAAGAAAGTCGCTTTTGATTCAATAAATGTTATGCAAATGGAAAAAGATAATTTAAATAATGATTTTAGTTATAAACAAGATCCGTATAACATTTGTTGTGAGTATTATTATAAATTAAATGATATTAGTCTAGATGTAAAATATGGTAATGATGCTGCAAGTGATGATGAAATAGTAATAAGTGATTATTATGCAAGCCTTCTTACCAAATATTATAATGTTAATGATATTAGTGAACTTGTAGGTAAGAAGCTTACAATTTTATATAGTGGATCAAAGAACGATGTAGACTCTTACAAATCATATGAATTTAAGATATCAGGGATATTAGAAACAAGATACCAAATGTTCATTGATGAAAACATAAAAATTAAGCAAAATATAGAAAACTTTAATATTGATTATTATCTTATTAAACAATTTTTATTTACTATATTCCCTTATTCATTTATAAATTCGGAAAATGAACTTAATACATATATGATTAGTAATTGGACCTATGATTATGCTTATTATTTTGTTACAAAGGATAGTAAGATAGATTTTTTTAGATATTTAAATGAGTATAATACAATTAAGCGTAATTTTGGTATTGTTAGTAACATAAACATTAGCTTATTAACATCTGAAAGCTTAAAACTAGTTGAACATTCTACTAAAATAATAGATGTATTAAATAATTATAGGCTAATAATAGTAGGATTGATTATATTATTGTATTCTTTAGTTTACTTATTATATTTAAGAGTGGATTTAATGTCCTATAAGATGTCATTATATTATGGAATTGATATAAAAAGAAAGGTTATAATTAATTATTTAATTCAAATAATAGGCTTTGGATTTTCTATAATATTCACTTTAATATATCAAAGATATTTAAATGGTGGAAATAATCATGTAACTAAAATGATGAATTTCTTTTCTTATAAGAGTGTTATATTTTTAGTTATATTATTTATAATAGAGGGTATTATCAATTTTATTTATTTTAGAAGAATTAATAAAAATATTAAATATATTGGTGAATGAAATGATAGAGATTACTAATTTAACTAAAAAATATAAAAAAAGAATAATATTTGATAATGCTGATGTTTCATTTAAAGAATGCGGATTTTATGCTTTAATGGGAGAAAGTGGCTGTGGTAAAACCACATTATTTTCTATTATAATGGGAATTGAAAAATATGATGGGATAATAAAAACAAATTATAATAGTGACGATATGATATTTATCTCTAGCAATAGCTTGTTATTTAATAATTTAACAGTTGATGAGTATTTAGAACATTTGAATGGTGCTCTAAATAATGATATTATAGCTGATTTAGGTTTTATTAATAAGAAAAATGAATTTATTAAAAATTTATCTGGTGGTGAAAAAAAGAAGTTACAAATTATAGTAGCCTTAAGTTTAAATAAAAAGGTTATAATGCTTGATGAGCCTTTTATTGGTCTTGATGATAATAACATTCAATTAGTAATTAGATGTTTAAAGAAATATAGTAATAATAGATTAATTATATGTATTATTCATCAACAAAAATATGAAGCTGAATTTGATGGTGTTTATCATATCAAGAATAAAAAAATAAGCTATTTAGAAAATGAAGAGGTGAAAAGTAAATTATTCATCGCTAATAATTATAAGAAAAAATCTTCAAATTATTTTTTCTTTTTGAGAAGAAATTATTTGAAGATGACGTTAGTTCTTTTGAGCTTTGTTTTATCTTTGGTTAGTCTTAGTTTATTTTATCTATTATTAAATGTTAACATAAATTCTAATAAAAAGGATGTATATATAAGAGGAATAAAGGATGATGAAGTAATAACGGGAGAGGTTGAAAGAAAAAATGATGAAATAAGAGCATTTTCTGGTAATTATTTGATTAATGCTTTAAATGAAAATATAGCCATTATTTTAATTAAGGAAGCAGCATTTTCTTATTTTCCTATGGATCATAAAATAGTTTTAAGTAAAGAAATACCTTGTGGCTATTATGGAACAATGAAGGAAATCTCAAATCTTAGTTTGAATTATTTTTATATAGATAGTGATAATCTTTATTTAAATCCTGATGATTATTTTAGGATTATTGGCAAAAGAAAAATGAAGGTTAACACCTATAAGCACTTTAGTAATGTTGGTCAAATGGATGTTTATTTAACAAATGATCCTTTAATTGATTTAAATTTAGATACAAATTTAGTTAATTTAAATAATCATTATTTAAGTGAGGAAGATTTATTGTGCTTTGGTATGGGACTTAATGATAGTATTATGGTATCTGCTAATAATTATGAAAGAATTTTTTTAACATTATATTATGAGAATATAATTATTAAGGTTCAAAAAAATGACATTAATAATTTTTATAATAAATATAATCATTTGTTTTTAGATTTCCATAGTGAAGGATTAGATAAAGCAAATGATATATTGGTTAAATATGATAACAATAAAATGCAAATATTTGCCTTTACAGGCGCTATGCTTATAATTAGTGTAATTTTAACCTTGGTATTTTATAAAATGATAAATATGTTATTTATTCAAGGCTTTAGAATATTAAGAGAGATGGGTTACACAAAAAAAGAGGTAGGACTTGTTTGTAATATTTTTATTTCAAGTGTTAATATCATATTATATTTAATCATTGTTTTAAGTACATATTTATTATTTTGGATATTTAATAAAGCTAATATTATAAGTGGTGGAAATTTACTTTTATATAATTCAAAATATTTTTATAGCTTATCAATATTATATGTAATAATTGCTAGTATATATTGCTATTTTTATAGCAATAAAAATTACTTAAAGGGATATTTAAGGGGAAAGAAATAATGAAAGCTATGAAAATAAAAAAAGTTATTGACTATGTTATTTTGTTTTGATATAATGTATAAGCACGTGTATGTGATTTCACGTTCGTGGGAGGATTTTTAGATCCGTTTGACCACATCATTGAAAGAAGGAGGAAAAAAACTCATGGCTAAGAAAATTGTAAAAGTTGTAAAATTACAAATTCAGGCCGGAAAAGCGAATCCAGCTCCACCAGTAGGTCCAGCACTAGGACAAGCAGGTGTTAATATTCCCGGATTTTGTTCGCAATTCAATGAAAAGACAAAGGATAAGATGGGCTATGTTCTACCAGTAGTTATTTCTGTGTATGAAGACCGTTCATTTACATTCGTTGTTAAGACACCACCAGCTTCTGATTTATTAAAGAAGGCTTGTGGAATCGAAAAAGGCTCTGAAAATTCAAAGACACATAAGGTAGCTAAGATCTCTAGAGCTAAACTTAGAGAAATCGGCGAAATGAAGATGCCAGATTTAAATGCTAATGATGTCGAAGCTGCAGCTAATATTATCGCAGGTACTGCTCGTAATATGGGTATTACTGTTGAGGACTAATATTACTGTTGGGTTGTTTATAACAGCCTAAATTTGTGGGAGGATATCCCGCTTATACCACATTTTAGGAGGAAAAAAGCATGAAGAGAGGAAAAAAATACGTTGAAGCAGCTAAGTTAGTAGATGCTGCAAAGGTTTATGATGCTGTTGAAGCATGTGAATTAGTTTGCAAAACATCTGTAACTAAGTTTGATGCATCAGTTGATGTTGCTTTCCGCTTAAATATCGATCCACGTAAGGCTGATCAAAATTTACGTGGTGCTATCGTATTACCAAACGGAACTGGTAAAAGTCGTAAGATTTTAGTAGTTGCTCGTGGTGCTAAGGCTCAAGAGGCTAAGGATGCAGGAGCTGACTATGTTGGTGATACTGAATTATTAGCAAAGATCAACCAAGGTTGGTTTGATTTCGATATTATCGTTGCTACACCAGATATGATGGGTGAATTAGGACGTTTAGGACGTGTACTTGGTCCTAAAGGATTAATGCCAAACCCTAAGACTGGTACTGTAACAATGAATATAGCTCAAGCAGTTAAGGAAATCAAGAATGGTAAGGTTGAATACCGTCCTGATAAGGTTGGTAACATTCAAATGACTATTGGTAAGGTTTCATTTGGTGCTGAGAAGTTAGCAGAAAACTTGAAGACTGTTTATGATGTACTTTTAAGAACTCGTCCATCTACTGTAAAGGGAACTTATATGAAGAATGTTTCAATTGCTTCAACTATGGGTCCTGGCGTTAAGGTAGATTCTGAGAGTATTGCAAAAGTAGGCAAATAATTTAAATAGCCGAAGATAGTAGGCGTGTGGAAACACACTTAATTTCCTACCGAGGTAAAAAATGGACTAAAACCTTTTTTTGCTCGGCAGGAAAAGGTTTTATTAATTTTAATGGAGGTGTAAGAATGAAAGAAATCATTCTTCAAAAGCAAAACGAAGTTAATTCTACTGTTGAAAAAATGAAGAATTCAAGTGCATTTATTGCATTTAAGTATCAAGGATTAACAGTTGAAAGTTTTATGAAGCTTCGTCGTGATTTACGTGCTAAGGGTTGCTCTTGTGAAGTAATCAAGAATAATATTACTACTCGTGCAGCTAAAGAGTGCGGATACGACATCGCTGATGCATTCGTTGGACCTGTTGCTATTGCATTCTCTAATGAAGATGTTGTAGCACCTGCAAAGGCTTTATTTGACTTTGTAAAGGAAAACGATAAGGTAGAGGTTGTAAAGGGTGTTGTTGATGGTGAGGTTTACTCATTTGAACAATTAAAGACTTTATCAGCTTTACCATCTTACGAAACATTATTAACTCAATTAGCTGCTGGTATGTTAGGTACTGTTAGAAATTTAGCAGTTGGTTTGAATTTATATTGTGAAAAATTAGAAGAAAATGCCTAAGAAAATTGGAGGAAAATAAAAATGGCTAAATTAACAAAAGAAACATTTATTGAATCATTAAAGGAAATGACTATTCTTGAAGTAAAAGAATTAGTAGACGCTATGAAGGAAGAATTTGGTATTGATCCAAGCGCAGTTGCTGTTGCTGGTCCTGCTGCTGGTGCTCCTGCTGCAGCTGCAGAGCAAACTGAGTTCGATGTAATCTTATCAGAGGTTGGTCCAACTAAGTTACAAGTAATCAAGGTTGTTAAGGAAATCACTGGTTTAGGATTAAAGGAAGCTAAGGAATTAGTTGATGGCGCTCCAAAACCAATTAAAGAGAAGGTTAGCAAGGCTGAAGCTGAAGACATTCAAAAGAAGGTTGAAGCTACAGGTGCTACTGTAACTTTAAAGTAATTTGAAGAGAGGATTTGACCTGAGTTTTACTCAGGTCTTTCTTTTATGAGTCATTATTATTCAAAGGAACAAAATGATATAAAATCAGAAGAAAAGAAAATTAGCTTTTCTATTTTAGATGAAAAATTTTCTTTTATTACTGATAATGGAGTTTTTTGCAAGGATTATATTGATTATGGTAGTAAAGCCTTAATTAATGCTTTTAAGCCTAATTCATTGTCATTACCAATTTTAGATATGGGCTGTGGTTATGGTACACTAGGTATTATAATCTCAAAACTTTATAATAAAGAGGCTGTAATGTTTGATGTTAACCAAAGGGCTGTAACTCTTGCAAATAAAAATATTGCTCTAAATAATGCTAATGCTAGAGCTTATGTTGCTGATATATTAGAAGGTATTGAGGGAGTATATAGTGCTTGTGTCACTAATCCTCCAATTAGAGCAGGAAAAAATGTTGTTTTTAAAATGTATGAGGAAGCATATAAGCATCTTGTGTCTGATGGTGAGCTTTTTGTTGTAATTCAAAAGAAGCAAGGAGCTCCATCAAGTCAAAAATACATATTTGAATTATTTGGAAATTGCTCTGCTATTGCTAAGGATAAAGGATATTATATATTATATGCTAAGAAGAAGTAAATACGCTTCTTCTTTTTTTCTTAAAAGTGTGATATAATTGATTGAGGTTAAGTAAATTATTCGTTTTATATGAAAATATTTATTTTGTTATAACAAAGTTGTCAAGCTCTATTGACTTTTTTGCGTTTTTAGTATATAATGCTAAAATGCTTATAGCGACTTTTTTTGTTGCTCTATAGTCAAATAATTTTATTTGAAGGGGTGTCCTCATGGCTTATAAGAATGTAAATTATGGTAAAAAATCTGTACGTAGAAATTATTCTAAAATTCGTACTGAGGTTGAATTACCAGATTTAATTGAAATCCAAACAAAATCATTTGATTGGTTCGTTGAACAAGGCTTAAGAGAAGCTTTCGACGATATTTCTCCTATTGTTTCTAATAATGGAGAGATGAAAATTTATTTTGGTGATTATCATTTTGAAGATCCTAAATACAATATTGTAGAATCAAAATTACGTGATTGCAATTTTTCACGTCCTTTAAAGACTAATGTAAGACTTGAAAATTCTGCAACTGGTTCTGTTATTGAGCAAGAATTATTCATGGGTGATATTCCTTATATGACTCCAGTAGGTACTTTTATTATTAATGGTGCTGAACGTGTTATTATTAGTCAGATTGTTCGTTCTTCTGGTGCATATTATGCTAAAGAAGTTGATAAAAAGACTGGTCAAACAAAATATACATGTCAAATTATTCCAACTCGTGGAGCATGGCTTGAATATGAGATGGGATCTAAGGATGTTTGGTATGGTAAATTAGATCGTTCGAAGAAAATTCCTTTGACCACTTTAATGCGCGCTTTTGGTCTTAGTAGTGATGCTGATATCAAAAACTTATTTGGAGATAATCAATTTATTAAGGCTACTTTAGAGAAGGATGACCAAACAAATAGCGAGGATGCTGTTGTTGAAGTTTATTCTAAGCTTCGTCAAGGTGAAAAGGTTCCTGTTGATGGTGCTAAGGAATATATCGTAAGTCATTTATTTGATGATAAGAGATATGATTTACAAAAGGTTGGCCGTTATAAATATAATTTAAAATTAGATGTACTAAGTAGAGCAAAGGGTTTAAAGCTTGCCCAAGATGTTATTGCTAGTGAAGATATCTTTGATGATGAAACTGGAGAGGTTTTATTTGCAAAGGGCGATTATATCGCTAGATACAATGATGTTATTGATGGAGAGGTCTATGATCGTTTAAGCAAAGCGCGTAGTGCGTTTAGACAAAAGATTGATCTTGGAAACTTCTTATGCGAAGACCCAATATGTGAGGTTTTAAATGTTGAGGTTGTTCGTGCTGAGCATACAACAGTTGTTAAGATTATTGGTAATGACTCACGTGAAAATGCATTACATATCACAATGTCTGATATTGTTGCTTCTTTAAGCTATTATGCTAATTTATATGATAATGTTGGTTCTCTTGATGATATTGATCATCTAGGAAATCGTCGTTTACGTTTAATTGGTGAATTATTAAAGAATCAATTTAGAATTGGTTTTGCTAAACTTGAAAAGAATATTAAGGAGAGAATGTCAACTGTTGAGGTTGCAGATGCTACTCCTCAAAATTTAATTAATATTAAGCATTTAACTTCTGCTTTAAAGGAATTCTTTGGTTCAAGCCAGCTATCACAGTTCATGGATCAAATTAACCCACTTGCTGAAATTACGCAAAAGCGTCGTATATCAGCTTTAGGTGCTGGTGGTATTGCTCGTGATCGTGCTGGTGTAGAGGTACGTGACGTACATAATTCTCACTATGGTAGAATGTGCCCAATTGAAACTCCTGAAGGTCCTTCAATTGGTTTGATTACATCTTTAGCAACTTATGCAAAGGTTAATGAATATGGTTTCATTGAAACTCCATATTTAAAGGCCGCAAAGGATAAGGATGGTCGTGTTTATATAACTGATGAAAAGGTTTATTTATCAGCTGATAAGGAAAATGGTGTTGTTATTGCTTCAGCATCTACTCATCTTGATGAAAATGGTTATATATTAGATGAATCTGTTATTGGTAGACGTAATGGAGAAACAGAAATGGTTAACCCTAATTCTGTTGATTATATGGACGTTTCACCAAAGCAAATTGTTTCAGTTGCTGCTGCGTGCGTTCCATTCTTGGAGCACGATGACGCAACACGTGCCCTAATGGGTGCTAACATGCAACGTCAGGCCGTTCCAATTATTGCTCCTGAAAGTCCAATTGTTGGTACTGGTATGGAATATAAGGCTGCTCACGATAGTGGTAGTGCTTGTGTTGCTGTATCTGATGGTATTGTTGAATATGTTGATGCAAAGAGAATCGTTGTTAAGGAAGACAGTGGTGAGCTTCGCACCTATGAATTATATCAATTCCTTCGTTCAAACTCTGCTACAGCTATTATGCAACGTCCAATTGTTAAGGTTGGCGAAAGAATTGAACGTGGTGATATTATCGCTGATGGTCAATCTATGAAGGATGGCGAGCTTGCTCTTGGTAGAAATGTTAGAGTAGCATTTATGACATGGGATGGCTACAACTATGAGGATGCTGTAATCATGAGCGAAAGAATGGTTTATGATGACTGCTATACTTCACTTCATATTGATGAATTTAGCGTTGAAGCTCGTGATACTAAGCTTGGACGTGAGGAATTTACTTGTGAAATTCCAAATGTCGGTGATGATATGAAGAAGAATCTTGATGCTAATGGAATTGTTATTCCTGGTACTGAGGTTAAGGAAGGCGATATCCTTGTTGGTAAGGTTACTCCAAAGGGACAAAATGAGCCTACTCCTGAAGAAAGATTAATGCTTGCTATCTTTGGTGAAAAGGGTAGAGATAATAGAGATACATCTTTAACTGTTCCACATGGTGGTGGCGGTATTGTTCAAAGCGTACAGCATTTCTCTAAAGCTAAGGGCGATGAGCTTCCTCCTGGAGTTAATGAGGTTGTAAGAGTTTATATCGTTCAAAAGCGTAAGATAATGGTAGGAGATAAGATGGCTGGTCGTCATGGAAATAAGGGTGTTATTTCTAATATTCTTCCAGTTGAGGATATGCCATTTACAGCTGATGGTCATCCAATTGACATTATGCTTAATCCACAAGGTGTACCAAGCCGTATGAATATCGGTCAGGTATTAGAGCTTCATTTAGGTCTTGCTGCTAAGAAATTAGGAATTAAGGTTGCAACTCCAGTATTTGATGGTGCAACAATTGAGGATATTCAACAAATTATGGCAGATGCTAATTTAGCACCTGATGGAAAAGAAGTATTATACGATGGACGTAATGGTGAACCATTTGAAAATCGTGTAACAGTTGGTATTATGTATTTCATCAAGTTAAGCCACATGGTTGAGGATAAGCTACATGCTCGTAGCGTTGGTAACTATACACTTGTTACTCAACAGCCTATGGGTGGTAAGGCACAAAAGGGTGGTCAACGTTTTGGTGAAATGGAGGTTTGGGCACTAGAGGCTTATGGTGCTGCTCATACCCTAAGAGAAATGATGACTGTTAAGTCAGATGATATCGTTGGAAGAAATAAGGTATTTAACGCAATCGTTAATGGTCAACCTATTCCTGAATCATCTATTCCAGAATCATTTAGAGTATTAACACGTGAACTTCAAGCACTTGGATTACACGTTGAATTAATTAATAATAACGGAGAAGATGAAGCAAACAAGAGTATTGTTAGCAATTCAAGTTCCGAAGATTATATATCAAAATTTGGATTTTAATGGAGGGCTATAATTATGAGTATGCAATATAAATATATTAAAATTGGTTTAGCTTCTCCTCAAGAAATCTTATCTTGGTCTCATGGTGAGGTTAAGAAGCATGAAACTATTAACTATCGTACATTAAAGCCTGAACCAGATGGATTATTCTGCGAAAAGATTTTCGGACCTCAAAAGGATTATACATGTGCTTGTGGTAAAACAAAGCGTCCTGCAGATCGTGGAAAGGTTTGTGAAAAGTGTGGAGTAGAATATACTGAGAAAAATGTTAGACGTGAAAGAATGGGTCATATTACCCTTGCTTCTCCAGTTGTACATACTTGGTATTTAAGAAATACACCATCTCCACTAGCAACTCTACTTGAATTAAAGAGTAAGGAGCTTGAGGAAATTGTTTATCTAGCATCATATATTGTTATTGATCCAGGTAAAACTGGCTTGGCTAGAAAGCAAATTTTATCAGAAGGCGAGTATTCACTAAAGCGTGAGCAATTTGGCTCAACATTTACAGCTTTAACCGGTGCTGAGGCTGTTAAGAAATTATTACAAGAGCTTGATCTTGAGCGTGAGGCACAGGTATTACGTCGTAAGCTAAAGACTACTTCAAAGCAACGTCGTGATCATGTTATTAAGCGCTTGGAAATTGTTGAATCATTCCTTCATTCTAATAACAAGCCTGAATGGATGATTTTAGAGGTTTTACCAGTTATTCCAGCTGATTTAAGACCAATGGTTCAGCTAGATGGTGGTAGATTTGCTACTACTGACTTAAATGATTTATATCGTCGTATTTTAAATCGTAACAATCGTTTAAAAAGACAATATGAACAACATGCACCAACATTAATTATTAAAAATGAAAAGCGTATGCTTCAAGAGGCTGTTGATGCTTTAATTGATAATTCAAAACGTGGCAAGAAGGCCGTTGTTGAAAAGAATCATCATTTAAAGAGTTTATCTGATATGCTTCGTGGTAAGCAAGGTCGCTTCCGTCAAAATCTACTTGGTAAACGTGTTGACTATTCAGGACGTTCAGTAATCGTTGTTGGTCCATCTTTAAAGATGTATCAATGTGGTTTACCAAAGGAAATGGCTTTAACATTATTTAAACCATTTGTTATTCATGCTTTAATGCAAGAAAATCCTGGTCAATTAAGTGTTAGCGCAGCAAAGAAGATTTGTGAGCGTCAGGATGATAAGGTTTGGCCAATTTTAGAGAATGTTGTACGTGAGCATCCAGTTTTATTAAACCGTGCCCCTACACTTCACCGCTTAGGTATTCAAGCCTTTGAACCAGTACTAATTGAAGGAAAGGCTATTCGTCTACATCCACTTGTTTGTACACCATTCAATGCGGACTTCGATGGTGACCAAATGGCAGTCCATGTTCCTCTATCTTTAGAGGCACAGGCTGAAGCTCGTTTATTAATGCTAGCTTCTAATAACATCTTAAACCCTAAGGATGGTAAGCCAGTTGTTACCCCTACTCAGGATATGGTACTTGGTAACTATTATTTAACTATGGAACGTGAGCATGAGACTAATGAGGGTCATATTTATACATGTAAGGATGAAGCTTTTATTGCTTATCGTAATAATGAAATTACTCTTCATACACGTATTTTTATTGCACCTAAGAGCTTACCTCAATCTCGTTTAAATCAAGATAAAATTGAAGGCAAATATTTATTTACTACTCTTGGAAAGCTTATATTTAATGAAATTCTTCCTGAAGAATTCCCATATTTAAATGAGCCTACTGAGGATAATTTAATGAATGAAACTCCTGAAAAGTTCTTTGTTAAATTAAATAGTAAGGAAGCATATGATAAGATGATAAATATGCCTCTAAATAAGCCATTCAATAAGAAATATTTAGCTAGAATCATTGCTGAAGTATTTAAGAGATTTAAGGTTACAGCAACTTCACGTATGCTAGATGACCTTAAAGATCAAGGATTCTATTATTCTACATTATCAGGAATTACTATTTCTATGGCCGACGTATTAAAGTATGAAGGTAAGGATACAAGAATTAAACAATCTGATGAGAAGATTAAGCAAATAACTGAGTTATTTGATTTAGGAATGTTGACTGATTCTGAAAGAAAGAAGCTAGTTAACGAAGAGTGGAGTAATGCTCGTGATGAGATTCAAAAGGGTCTATGGGATGAGCTTGCAAAACAAAAGGAAAATGCTATTTTTATGATGGCTGATTCTGGTTCACGTGGTAACGCATCTAACTTTGCTCAATTAGCAGGTATGCGTGGTCTTATGAGTAACACTGCTGGTGAAACTATTGAGGTTCCCGTAAAGGCTAACTTCCGTGAAGGATTAACCGTATCTGAATTCTTTATTTCAACCCATGGTTCTCGTAAGGGATCTACAGATACAGCATTAAAGACTGCTGAATCTGGATATTTAACTCGTCGTTTAGTTGATGTTTCTCAAGATATAATTATTTCTGCTGTTGATTGTGGTACTAATCGTGGTATGGATTTAACTGATATAATAAGTGCTGATGGAAAGGTTGTTGTTTCTGTAAGTGAGCGTTGTATTGGTAGATTTGCTGCTAAGGATATTGTAAATCCTGAAACTGGTGAGGTTATTGTAAAGCGTAACGAATTAATTGATGAGGTATTAGCTGATGAAATTGCTAAGGCTAAAATTAAGAGTGTATGCTTACGTACAAATTTAACATGTGCTTGCCGTAGAGGTGTATGTGTTAAGTGTTATGGACGTAACCTAGCAACTAATACAATCGTTGAGGTTGGAGAGGCTGTTGGTACAATTGCCGCTCAATCAATTGGTGAACCTGGTACTCAGCTTACAATGCGTACATTCCACACAGGTGGAGTTGCGTCTGCTGCCGATATTACTCAAGGTCTTCCTCGTGTTCAGGAATTGTTTGAGGCACGTAAGCCAAAAGGTAAGACAACAATTAGTGAATATGATGGAGAGGTTGTTGCTCTAGATCGTACAAAGAATGGTATGAATGTTGTAATTAAGGATGCCCAAGGTGAGGAGCATAGCTATATCGTTGAGGTTACATCTGAATTAAATGTTAAGCTTGGCGATACAATTACTCGTGGTACACCTTTAATTAAGGGTTCTAAGGCACCTAAGGAAATCTTAAGAATTCAATCTACTGAGGATGCTCAAAAATACATAGTTGAGGAAGTTCAAAAGGTTTATCGTTCTCAAGGTGTTGAAATTTCTGATAAGCATATCGAAATCATTGTTAGACAAATGATGCGTAAGCTAATTGTTATTAAAGAAGGATCAACTAAGCTATTACCTGGTCGTGAGGTTTCAGTTGATGAGTTTGCTGATGCAGTATCTGAGGTTATGAAAAATGGTGGCGAGCTTCCAGTTGCAAAACCATTATTACTTGGTATTACTAAGGCAGCCCTTGCATCTAACTCATTCTTATCTGCATGTTCATTCCAGGAAACAACTCGTATTCTTACATCTGCAGCAATTAAGTCAAAGGTTGATAACCTAGTTGGCTTAAAGGAAAATGTTATTATTGGTGGACTAATTCCTGCTGGAACTGGTGTTTTACAAGAAGAAACATTTACTTGTGAGCATAAGACTGCTGATTTAGATGATGTAGAAGACGATGAAGAACTAGATAATACTGAAGATGAATCATTCGATGATGAAGATGCTGAATTAGATGACGAAATCGATAATGATGAGGAAGTCGATGGAGTTAGCGCATTATTAAAGGCAATCGAAGAGGTTGATGATTAAAACTGAGTTGGAATAGCAAAAGAGCTTGCTATTCCTAAGCTCATATTTAATAAAAAATACAGGAAGAGGAAAAGGTTTAAAAAAAGATGGCAAAGATTGATACAAAAAGTGAACAATTACAACTTGCAAATGAGTATTATCAAGAAAAAGAATATGCCAAAGCTTTTAAAGAGTGGAGTGCTCTTGCTTCGCTTGGAGATGCAAACGCTAATTTTTATTTAGGACGTTGCTTTTATAAAGGTGAAGGTGTTCGCCAAGATTATTCATATGCATTTGAATATTTTTCAAAATCAGCTATGTCAGGAATTCCTGATGCTCAATACTATTTAGGTATGTGCTATGAACGTGGTGAAGGTGTAAATCAAGATCGTCAACAAGCGGTTTTATGGTATACAAATGCTGCAAAAAATGGACAACTTGATGCAGCATATCGTTTAGGCTGTTGCTATATGCGTGGTATGGGTGTTGATAAGGATTCTTGTCAGGCTGTATTCTGGTTTACTAAAGCTGCTCAGGCTAATAATTTAGATGCACAATTTAGATTAGGTTATTGCTATGAGCGTGGTGAAGGTACAACTCAAGATTTACATCAAGCAGTATTTTGGTTTTCTAAGGCTGCTGAGGCTGGCGATGTAAATGCTCAAAATCGTTTAGGATATTATTATGCTAATGGTAAGGGCGTTCCAAGAAATCTTATTCAAGCTATTCAATGGTTTGAAAAGGCAGCAAATGGTGGAAATGTTGAAGCTCAATGTAAATTAGGAACTCGTTATTTTAATGGTGATGGAATTCCTAAAAGTATTAAAAATGCTTTAGTTTGGTGGATAAAAGCGGCAGGAAACGGAAGCCTTGAGGCTCAATGTAATTTAGGAAGCTGTTATTTCTATGGTACTGGTGTTGTTAAGGATTTAAAAACAGCATTTAAGTGGTGGGAAAAGGCTGCTGACCAAAATTATATTCCGGCTCAAATGAATCTTGGTAATTGCTATGCTAATGGTAAGGATGAAATACCTGTTGATCCGTTTTTAGCTAGATTCTGGTGGGAAAAAGCTGCTCAACAAGGTAATCCTGAAGCTTGTGTTAAGGTTGCTAAATGCTATTTGACTGGTAAAGGTGTTCAACAGGTTGAACCAGAAAAAGCAGTTGAATGGTTGACAAAGGCGGCACAACAAGGCTATAAGCCAGCTCAGGATGAATTAAATAACTTTAAAAAAGGTATGTTTGGTAAGGTTGTTTACAAATCAAAGTAATTATTCTTAAATAGAGGGAGACTTTTTAGAGGTCTTCCTTTATTTTTTTTTCATTTTTTGTTAAAATGTGTTATAATTGATTATATAGTGAAAAGGAAATAGATAAAATGAAAAGAAAAGGTAAATTAATTGCGTTAGCATTTGTTGGAATATTAGGTCTTGCTTCATGTAAGATTGATATTAGTAATAGTGCTATATCAAGTGAAACTGTAAATTCAAGTAGCGGTGCAAGCTCAAGTAGTAGTGCAAGCTCAAGTAGTAGTGCAAGCTCAAGTAGCAGTGCAAGCTCAAGTAGCAGTGTAAGCTCAAGTAGTAGTACAAGCTCAAGTAGTAGTACAAGCTCAAGTAGTAGTGCAAGCTCAAGTAGCAGTACAAGCTCAAGTAGCAGTACAAGCTCAAGTAGTAGTACAAGCTCAAGTAGCAGTACAAGCTCAAGTAGTAGTACAAGCTCAAGTACCATAGTTGATGATAATAATTACTTACAGGCAAGTGGTGGCTACAATGAAGGGTTATACTTTGAGTGGAAGGATACCTCTAATGTAGGGGCAATTGTTCAATATAAAGAGAAGAATAGTACATCCTATAATATTTTGGATTCTAATTTAATTAGATATAATGATGGTGTATGTCGTGCTGATATTGTTGGCTTAAAGTCAGGACTATATGATGTTATAATTACTAGAAATGCAGGCAAGCAAATCACAGTTACTAATGCTTTAGCTTATTTAAATGATCGAAGTGGCTATGCTCATTTTAATAATAGTACAGCTGTTGGTGCTTATAATAATGATGGTACATTAAAAACTAATGCTGTAGTTGTTTATGTTTCTAATGAAACCAAAAATACTGTATCAGCTACTCTTGGTGGAAAAACCTATACTGGTTTGGTGAATATTTTAAAAAATCAATCTAAGTCTAGTTATCCCCTTGATATAAGAATTTTAGATAAAATTACAACAAATCAATGGAAAAGTAAAGATATGGCTCCAAGACTTGCAGATGGTTCTAATTATACAGATGCTTTGGATAAGGAATTCTTTAATAATGAATTAGAAACAACATATGGTGAAAATCTTGTTGGTCTTTCTGTTAAGCTTCTTGATAAAAAGGCTTTGAAATCTTATAATTATACTACAACTAAAACAGGTTTAAGTAGTGTTAGTATAGGTAATTCAGGTAAAAAGGAAACAACCTATTCAGGAACAAAATATTCAAATATTACTGGTAAAAAAGTTTATGATGATGATTCCTATAATAATATGCTAGATATTTCTGGTGCTTCTAATGTTACAGTTGAGGGTATTGGAAATAGTGCTGAGTTCTTTCAATTTGGAATGACATGGTCTAATTGTAATTCAATTGAGGTAAGAAATTTAACTATTACATCTAATCCTGAGGATGCTTGTAGCTTTGATGGTGACAAAACTGATGCGTCTAAATATGGTAATTATTGGATTCATAATAATGTATTCAATAAAGGATTAAATAATTGGGATATTACTGGTGAAAGAGATAAGAACTATGGTGATGGTGCATTCGATTTATCTGGTGTTCATAATGTTACCTTAGCCTATAATAAGTTTAATAATTGTAAAAAAACGGGCCTTGTTGGTGGTAATGATACTGTTTATAATATGAATATAACCTTCCATCATAATTATTATAATCAGGTTGGTTCAAGACTTCCGTTAGGAAGACAAGCTAATATGCATTTATATAATAATTATTATTACAAATGCTCAACCGCTCAGGATATTAGAGCTAATGCCTTTGTGTTAAGTGAGGGAAATTATTTTGAGGGCTGTACTAATCCTCAAAAGGTCACTAAAACTGATAAATATCAATATACGGTAATTAAATCATATAATGATTATTTAACTGGCTGTGGCAAATCATTAGCTAGCGTTGTTTCAGCAAGAAATACTACATTAAGCGGTTTATGCTTACCAAATGGTAAGGCTGATTATACAAACTTTGATATTAATAGTAGTTTATTTTATTATGACTCTATCAATAATAAAAGTAATGTTGAGCTTTTAACCTCACCAGCACAAGCTAAAAATGATTGTATAAAAATGGCTGGAATTTATTATAATGGCTATAGTGGTATTAGTAATGTCATAGATAATAATCCAAGCGGATCTACAAGCTCTAGCTCAAGCAGCAGTTCTGGAACAGGCTCATCTAGTGGTGGAAGTGAAGAATGCACAACTTATGTTTTAAATGCTGCTACACTTACTAGCTTATCTAGTGCAATGGGAACAAATGGATTTTTTAGTTATATGGCTTCATCAAAGCCTCAAGCAGTTTCCTTAGAAAATAATATTCTTAAATTAAATAATTCAGTTATTAAGGATAGTTCAAATAACATTACTGACCACTATATTTCCTTTAAGGTAAGTGGTAGCATTAGAGTTACAATTAAGGCAAAAATTAATTCAACAGAAAAGACAGCAGTACTAGGGGTTACTAATGGAAATAAATCAAATGAACAAACTGCGGATATGACAAATGAGTATCAAAGCTATACATTTGAATTTTCAAGCACAAAGGAAGCTAATTATCAAATATATCGTTCATCTGGTGGAACGGGCATTTATATAGAATCAATAGTTGTTGATATATTATAATAATAAAAGAGATTGTTTGGTCAATCTCTTTTTTTGCAAAATATAAAGCCTGTTTAATCAGGCTTAATTGTTTTAGATGGCAGTCACGAACGGATTCGAACCGTTATTGAGGCCTTAGGAGGGCCTAGTAATCTCCATTATACTACGCGACCAGTTAAACCTTTATAATTATATCAATTATTTTTAATTGTTGCAATATTAAATATGCATAATATTACTTTTTGATGAAATAATAAAAATATAAAAAAATAAGTAAATGGGCTGTTTTTATCGTACACGCTAACTAGTGTTTTTAAAAAAGAATAAAAAAAGTGCTTTTTTTGTTTTTTTGTTGTTGACAAGAGTATTTTTCTTATGTATAATACTCTTGCTGTGAAAAAATAGTGTAAATTTTTAATCGAAATTTTATGGTGTTTATAATACAACCTAGATAGGCTGTAGAAAGGAGAAATAAACTATGCCAACTATTGAACAATTAGTACGTAAAGGAAGAGAAGATAAAGTTTATAAATCTAAAGCTCAAAGCTTATTAGTAGGATATAATTCTTTAAAGAAGAGACCAACTAGCCTTCCATCACCACAAAAGCGTGGAGTTTGTACACGTGTTACAACTATGACACCTAAGAAGCCAAACTCTGCATTACGTAAATATGCTCGTGTACGTTTAACAAACGGAATTGAAGTAACTGCTTATATTCCAGGTGTTGGACACTCATTACAAGAGCACAGTACAGTTTTAATTCGTGGTGGACGTGTTAAGGACTTACCAGGTGTACGTTATCATATTATCCGTGGTGCATTAGATACTACAGGTGTTGCTAACCGTATGCAAGGACGTTCTAAATATGGTGCTAAGAAACCTAAAGCTGCTAAGAAGTAATATTATATAAAATCTAATTATAAAAAGGAGGAATGAATCATGCCTCGTAAGGGACATATCGCAAAAAGAGACGTGCTTCCTGATCCAATTTATGGTTCAAAGATTGTAACTAGAACAATCAATGCAATCATGGAAGATGGTAAAAAAGGAACTGCACAAACAATTCTATATACTGCATTCGATCGTGTTAAAGAGATGACTAATAAAGATCCACTTGAAGTATTTAATGCTGCCTTAAACAACATTATGCCTACATTGGAAGTTAAGAGTCGTCGTATCGGTGCTCAAAACTATCAAGTACCAGTTGAAGTTAGACCTGAAAGAAAACAAACATTAGGTTTACGTTGGTTGGTTACTTATGCTCGTAAGCGCAATGATAAGACTATGGCTGAAAAGTTAGCTAAGGAAATCGTTGATGCATCTAATAATTTAGGTGGAGCTTGCAAGAAGCGTGAAGATACATTAAAGATGGCAGAAGCTAATAAAGCATTTGCTCATTACCGTTGGTAATATCGGAGGAAAAACCAAATGGCAAGAGAATATGAATTAAGCAAATATCGTAATATTGGTATTATGGCTCATATCGATGCTGGTAAGACTACAACTACTGAACGTATTTTGTATCATACTGGTAAGGTTCATAAGATTGGTGAAACACATGATGGTGCTGCAACAATGGACTATATGGACCAAGAAAAAGAGCGTGGTATAACAATTACATCTGCAGCAACAACTGCAATTTGGAATGGATATCGTGTTAACATTATCGATACTCCAGGACACGTAGACTTTACTGTTGAGGTTAGTAGATCTCTTCGTGTACTAGATGGTGCTGTTGCCGTACTAGATGGTAGTCAAGGTGTTGAGCCTCAAACTGAAACAGTTTGGCGTCAAGCTTCTGATTACAGTGTACCTCGTATTGTATTTGTAAACAAGATGGATAAGGTTGGAGCAGATTTTGAATATTCTGTTAAATCTATCTATGATCGTTTAGGCGCTACAGCTGCTGCTGTACAATGGCCTATCGGTGCTGAGGATCAATTCCATGGCGCTGTTGATATTATCACTATGAAGGCATATCTATATGATGGTGGTCCAGATGAGAATTATCAAACTGTTGATTGCCCTGAGGATATGAAGGACTTCATTTTAGGTAAGCGTGAAGAGTTAATCGACACTTTAGCTCAATTTGATGATGATTTAGCTATGGCTTATCTAGAGGGTGATGAAATTTCAGTTGATCAAATTAAGGCTGTTATTCGTAAGGCAGTTTTAAAGGCTGAATTCTTCCCAGTATTCTGTGGTTCTGCATTCAAGAATATGGGTGTTAAGAAAATGCTTGATGGTGTTATCGATTATCTTCCATCTCCACTTGATATTCCAGCAATTAAGGGACACAAGGCTGATGGTGAAGAGGTTGATATTCATCCAACAGATGATACTGATTTTGCTGCTTTAGCATTTAAGGTATTAACTGACCCATTCGTTGGACGTTTAACATTCTTCCGTGTATATGCTGGACATGTTGAATCAGGTTCATATGTTCAAAATACTTCACGTGGTGTTAAGGAACGTTTAGGACGTATTATGCTAATGCATGCTAACCACCGTACTGAAATTAAAGAAGTATTTACTGGTGATATCGCTGCTGCAGTTGGTTTCAAATCAACTACAACTGGTGATACATTAACAGTTAATGAAGATTTAATTCTTGAAAAGATGGTATTCCCAGAGCCAGTTATCAGTGTTGCAGTTGAGCCAAAAACTAAGGCTGACCAAGACAAGATGACTACTGCTTTAATTAAGCTTGCTGAGGAAGACCCAACATTCAAGACTTATACTGATCAAGAAACTGGTGAAACAATCATCTCTGGTATGGGTGAATTACACCTTGATATCATTGTTGATCGTATGAAGAGAGAATTCAATGTATCTTGTAATGTAGGTGCTCCACAGGTTTCATATCGTGAAACTATTACTAAGGGTGCTGATGTTGAAGGTAAGTTTATTCGTCAATCAGGTGGACGTGGACAATATGGTCACGTTTGGATTCATTTCGAACCTAACAAGGATAAGGGATATGAATTCGTTGATGCTGTAGTTGGTGGAAACGTTCCTCGTGAATATATTCCAGTTGTTGATAAGGGATTACAAGAAGCATTACCTAATGGTGTTCTTGCAGGTTACCCATTAATCGATGTTAAGTGTACATTATTTGATGGATCTTACCATGATGTAGACTCATCAGAAATGGCTTATAAGGTTGCTGCAAGCTTAGCTGTTAAGGGAATGAAGGACAAATGTGCTCCAGTTATTCTTGAGCCAATTATGTCAGTTGATGTAATCGTTCCTGAAGAATATTTAGGAAATGTTATTGGTGATTTAGTAAGCCGTCGTGGACGTCTTGAAGGACAAGAAAAGCATGGAAATGCAATCCGTGTTCATTCATATGTTCCACTAGCTGAAATGTTTGGTTATGCAACTTCTCTTCGTTCAAATACTCAAGGACGTGGAACATTCATTATGCAAACTGACCACTATGAAGCTGCTCCTAAGGCAATTCAAGAGGAAATTATTAAGAAAAGATCATAATTTTCAAAAAAAATAGGGTTATATCTTGATTTAACCGTCCAATTAATGTAAAATTATATGTGGAAATTCGGTCAAGAATTATAAAAAATATTATAAGAAAGAAAAAAATTAAAGGAGAATTTTTAAAATGGCAAAGGAAAAATTTGTACGTAACAAACCACACGTTAATATTGGTACAATTGGTCACGTCGATCATGGTAAAACTACTTTAACTGCTGCTATTACTAACTATCTTGCAAAAGAAGGTTTAGCACAAGCTAAGGCTTATGACCAAATCGATGCTGCTCCAGAAGAGAAAGAGCGTGGTATTACTATTAATACTGCACACGTTGAATATGAGACTGCTACTCGTCACTATGCACACGTAGACTGCCCAGGACATGCTGACTATGTTAAGAATATGATCACTGGTGCTGCACAAATGGATGGTGCAATTCTAGTTATCGCTGCTACTGATGGTGTTATGGCTCAAACTCGTGAGCACATCTTACTTGCTCGTCAAGTTGGTGTTCCTCGTATTGTTGTATTCTTAAACAAGTGTGATATGGTTGATGATGAAGAATTAATCGACTTAGTTGAAATGGATGTTCGTGAGTTATTAAGCTCATATGACTTCCCAGGAGATGAAATTCCATTTGTTCGTGGATCTGCATTAAAGGCTCTTGAAGGTGATCCTAAGTGGACTGCTAAGATTGGTGAATTAATGGATTATGTTGATTCATATATCCCTACTCCAGTACGTGATACTGATAAGCCATTCTTAATGCCTATCGAAGATGTATTTACAATTACTGGACGTGGTACAGTAGTTACAGGACGTGTTGAGCGTGGTCAAGTACGTGTTGGTGATACAGTTGAAATCATTGGTATTAAACCTACTCAATCTTCAGTTGTAACTGGTGTTGAAATGTTCCGTAAGCTATTAGACTATGCTGAGGCTGGAGATAACATCGGAGTATTACTTCGTGGTATCGCTCGTGAAGATGTTCAACGTGGTCAAGTATTAGCTAAACCAAAGAGTGTTCATCCTCATCAAAAGTTCAAGGCTCAAGTTTACGTATTAACTAAAGAGGAAGGTGGACGTCATACTCCATTCTTCTCAAATTATCGTCCTCAATTCTATTTCCGTACAACTGATATCACAGGTGTAATCACTCTTGAACCAGGTGTTGAAATGGTAATGCCAGGAGATAATACAGTTATGACAGTTGAGTTAATTCACCCAATTGCTATTGAACAAGGTACTAAGTTCTCTATCCGTGAGGGTGGTCATACTGTAGGTGCTGGTTCAGTTACTGAGATTATTGAATAATTAATGAAAATTAAGGTTCCGATTTTTTCGGAATCTTTTTTTTCGTATTTATTTATTTTTTTCTAAATTTAGCGTATAATAAATACGAGGTTATAAAATGAATAGAAGAAATGCTCTTATATTTTTTTGTTTTGTATGTTTGATATGGTTAGCATTTATTTATATTCTTTCCTCGGAAAATGGAATTACCTCATCTAATTCGAGTAATAAAATAATGTATTTTATTAGGAATGTTATTTATAAGGATTTTGATCACTTAGATGAAAAATTAAAAAATGTAATAAATAGAAGATTATCATTAATTGTTAGAAAATCAGCTCATATATTCTTATTTATGGTTTTATTTATTTTGATATTTAATTTCTTATTCTTATTATTTAATTATCACCTATCAATTCTTTGTTCATTAATTTTAGTTATGATATGTGCTATTATTGATGAAATTCATCAGGGCTTTGTTTTAGGTAGAGCAAGAAGCCTTAGTGATATTTTTATTGATATGATTGGTGGTTTTATAGGTTATTTAATTGTTTATTTTGTAATTTGTAGGAGAAGAAAAAATGTTTGATACGCATTCACATTTATTTGCTGATGAATTTAATAATGATAGGGATTTGTGCATAAAAAGAGCGAAGGATAATAAGGTTATGAAATGTATGCTTGTTGGCTATTCCCATGAAGCGAATTTAAAGGCTTATAATTTAACAAAGCAGGATCCTAATTTTTTTTATAATAGCGCTGGTATTCATCCTTCAGAGGTTTCCTTAAATTTAGAAAATGATATAAAAATACTTGAAGAGTTTATTAAAGAGCATAAGGTTTATGCAATTGGCGAAATTGGTCTTGATTATCATTATGGTAAGGATGATAAAGAAAATCAAAAGGAATATTTTATTGCTCAAATGAAATTGGCTGCAAAATATAAGCTTCCTGTTATAATTCATTCTCGTGATGCAATTGAGGAAACCTATAACATTTTAAAGATGTTTCCTGATGTTAAGGGGATTATGCATTGCTATAGCTCATCGTGGGAAATGGCTAAGGAATTTATTAAGCTTGGCTATTATATAGCTCTTGGTGGGGTTGTAACCTTTAAAAATGCTAAAAATGCTAAAGAGGTTGCTAAAAACATTGCAATTGATAAGCTTTTAATTGAAACTGATTGTCCCTATTTAGCACCAACACCATATCGCGGCGAGAGAAATGAAACGGCATATATTTATTATACGTGTGAAGAGGTTGCTAAAATAAGAAATGAGGATTTTTCATTTATTGGTGAACAAACCTCAAAAAATGCTAGAAAAATATTTAACCTGGAGGATTAAAGATGAAAAAGAAATGTCTTAGTTTATTAACCGGAATTATAATTATGTTTAGCTTATGTAGCTGTAATTTCTTTACTACTACACCTTCGCAAACAGCTAATACAATTGAACAGGATAAAACTGTTTATGAGATTCAAAATTCTATTACTGATGTTAAGGCTATGGTAGAATCAGCTTGTGTGGGAATTTATACGGCTATATCTCAAACTAGCTATGCTACGGGATCAGGGATTGTTTATAAGGAAGAAGATAATTATTACTATGTAATAACTAATCATCATGTTATTGAAGATGGTAAATCATATAAGGTTTATTTAGGTGGTAGCAAATATTATAATGCTGATTTAATTGGGTCAGACTCTAAAAATGATGTTGCAGTATTAAGATTTTCTCTTGACCTATTAGGCACAAATAAAAAAATTACACCTATTGATATTAGTACTGAGGATGTTTTAAATCCAGGCCAAACAGCTATTGCTATTGGCTGTCCATTAAGTCTTAATTATTTTAATCATATTACGGTAGGTGTTGTTACTGGTGTTACAGCGAAATACGTTCAAACTGATGCTGCTTTAAATAGTGGAAATAGTGGTGGTGGATTATTTAATTTATCTGGAAGATTAATTGGAATTAATGTTTCTAAAACTAGTTGGACATCTGAAACTGATAAGGATGTCGTTGTTGAAGGCTTTGGTAACGCGATAAGAATGGATATTGTAAGAAAATGTGTTTCTGATATTGAAGCAAAGAAAACAACGATTACAAGACCATTACTTGGTGTTAGCGGTGATATTATAAATCGTTATTTAGTTTTAAATGAGGAATATACTAAATATTTACCTAATAATATTGACGAAGCATTTTTAGTTACAAAGGTTACTGAAGGCAATGCAAAAAATGCTGGTGTTAATCCCTTTGATGTTATTTATATGGTTAACGATAAGATAATTACTAAAAGGGAAGATATTTCTAAGATATTAGATTTAGCCAATATAGGTGATGTAATTAGTTTAAAGATTTATCGCTTAAATAATCAAAATCAATTTGAGTCTTTAGAGATAAATGTTACCCTACAATAACCTAAATATATAACCCTTAATTGCATATTATGTATTAGGGGTGATATTATATGGCACAAGGATGTTGCAGTCAAAGCGCTACTTCTAACAAAACGACAAGTGGTGGAGGATTTGCATTTATATTAGTTTTATTTATTTTAGTTATTCTTGTAGGGGCTGCTTGGGCTAATTAAATAAATGCTTTACACTCAAAATTCTTGAGTGTTTTTTTTCTCTTGACAAAGCTTATTTTTCGATATATAGTTAAATTGGAGGTATAGTATGAGTAAAAAAAGATTAGTTATTTCAATTGTTTTTGCCGTATTATCAATAGCGTTTTTTATATTTGGAACCTTGCTCTTATCAGCTAAGCATTCTACTTCTGATAATGATCTAAGCGGATTAGCTCTTATTATATTTGTGCCATTAGGTCTTATTTGCTATTTAGGTCAGCTTATTTCTTGGATTATTAGTGTTATTTGTTTTAGCAAGGGATTAAAGGCTGAAGGAAAAGGCTATAGGGTAGTATCAGCTGTTTTTGTTGCCGTGATTTCTATAACCATTATAGTTTCATGTAGTATAATTATTAATTTATATGTTAGTGGTAGTTAGATTAGCATAATCTATAAATAATTTCTTTGGGGTTGCTTTGAGCTCTTGATTGGTTAGCTTTTTGCTATCTATATAACCACTCCAGCAGCCTATTATGTAGGAATTATTAAAACCTATCATATAAGAATCATAATCTGTTAAACCACTTTTTCCCATAAAGGTGGTTTTTAATTTTGCAGTCATATTTCTACCAGTTACGTTTTCAGCAATGGTAGTATCAAACATTCCCTTCATTAATTCCTTTAATATTTTTGTGTATTTTTCATCTAATAGCTTTTTTTTAGTGGTAATAATAGCTTTTTTAGTCCCCTTATGCTCTAGATAATTTATGATGTTTAGCTTTTGATACCAGCCATTATTATTAATACAACTGTAAATTTCAACTAATTTACATAAAGACATACTAGCACTACCAAGAGCAAGTGAAGGAATTGATAATGCATCTATACCATATAGCTTTAAATGATTAGCTAAGGTTTTCATTCCTAAATCTAAATGAGTTTTAATGGCATAAATGTTATCAGATGTTGCTAGAGCATAGCGCATATTTATGGGGATTTTAGGATAAATGTTTCCATAATTATTAAAGGTATAATTAACATCATTGTAGGTTATAGTTAGAGGCTTTGAAATATATTTTTTATCTATACTGTAGCCACATTTAAGCGCTTCATAATAAAGAAGAGGTTTAATTGTTGAGCCAATATCTCTTTTTCCGAGATAAGCAATATTATAATTGTTTTTTTTGTAGCTAGCACCACCAAGAATATATTCTAAATTGTTATTATTATCTGCAATAATAACAGCAATATCTCCATTATCATTATTAGGATTAATATGTTCAAATAAAGGATTATAGCTTGTATAAACCTTTATTTTTTCTTCAAAATCAAACTCATTATGGTGTTTTTTTAATTCATTTTTTACTAAATCGATAAAATAGTTTTTATTAAGAGCTTCTTCATTTAATTTTAATATATAGTTATAATTATAGCTTATTGAAAATTCATATTCGGAAATAATATTATTTTTTTTAAGATACTTTAATAATTCATCCTTTTTCATAAGACAAGCGCTTATATTGCTTAAGGGATTATAATAATTGGGAGCTCTTAAAATTGTACATAATAAAATTATTTCGTTTATTGATAGTTGGCTTAAGGTCTTATTAAAATAAAAAGTAGCAGCGTTTTTTATGCCGTATTGACCATTTCCTAAATAAATTGTGGCTAAATAAGCCGTTAAAATTTCATTTTTGCTTGTGTGTTTTTCTAAAGATATACTTAGGATTATTTCCTTTATTTTTCTTATTAGGCTTTTGCTATTGCTTAAATAAACATTTTTTATGTATTGCTGGGTTATAGTTGATGCACCATAGCGCTTTTTATTGAACAAATTAGTAAATATTGTTTTACCAATACGATAAATATCAAAGCCACTATGCTTATAAAAGCTTTTATCCTCTAAGAATAATAATATTTCAATTAATTTTTTGGGGATTTCTTCAAATGCTAGTGTTGATATATTATGATCATTTTGCAATATTGCTGTTAAATTATTATTCTTATCATATATTTCATAGGTGTTATAATTTTTATGATCAATAATTGTCTTAGGAGCAATTTTAAAAAATAAAGGAAATAAAAATAAGAGAAAAAGTAAGACTTTAAAGTAAAATTTACGAAATTTCATTTAAATCACCATTTCTATTATGACTCAAATGTAGTAAAATAATTAATGTAGAAAAGCAATAAATATAATTTGAGGGCAAGGCTATGAAGAATCGGTATTATGAGGATATTATTAAAGAAAATGTTTTATCAAAAAGTATGCAAAAAAGACTTTTTAATTATTTAGGAGTTAAATATACATCCTACAATATTGTTTTGAAAATTGTTATTTTAGTAATTTTAGGTTTGATAGCTTTATTTATATTAGCTAAAAATGCTATTTTATTTATTATTTATCTTTGTTTGATTATTATCTTTATTATATCCTATTTAGTTGTTCTTAGAGAAAGATTAAATATGTATTATAAAAAGCTATATCAAGCTCTTGCTAGCAAATATAGCTATTATAGAGGTATGAAAAGAATTTATACCTATACGCTTGATTCAACGGCCTGCAATGTTAAAAGCGAAGTATATTTATTTAGCGATGATTATTATTTTTATATTTGTTCAGATCCTTTAATTAAAACAAATATTAAGTTAAATAATAAATATAAAAATCAATATAATCCTTATCCTGTATTTAAAATATATGATGAGAATTATATTGATAGTGAACCATATCAATTTAAATTAAGCGATATTGAGTCATACAAGCTTTGTGGAAAATGTAATAAGGAAATAAGGCATAATCCTATCGATGAATTTTGTCATATTTTTAGCAATGAAGAAAAAAATAATTATGTACTAATGACCTTAAAGGATTTTAAGAATATAAAAATTGGTACAAATGTTTATGAATATTTAAGAAAACTACTGCCATATAGGGAGGAAAAAGATGAAAAATAAGGAATTAGTTAGTAAATTAATTGAAAAGAATTACCATATTAGCTTTGGTGAATCATGTACAGGTGGGATGCTTGCAAGCTGTATTGTGGATATTCCGGATGCTTCTAAGGTGTTAAATGAAAGCTTTGTCACTTATGCTGATGAGGCCAAAATAAAGTATTTAAATGTTGATGGTGATATAATAAAAAAATATGGTGTTGTAAGTGAAGAGGTTGCTTATCAAATGGCTTTAGGTGTGGCTAAAAATACAAAAAGTGAATGCGCAATTTCAACTACTGGTATTGCTGGTCCAACAGGTGGAAGTAAAGCTAAGCCTGTGGGAATGGTATGCTTTGGTTTTTATGTTAATGGTAAAACAATTACAAAAACAAAACATTTTAATGGTTCTAGAAATGAAGTTAGAAATGCCGCTACAAGCTATGCAATTGAAACAATGCTAGAATTAATTTTGTAAAACTATTGCTAATATTTGTATTTTATGATAAAATATTAAAGCATTTGAAAAAATGCCCCTTGCTTATATAAAATATATAAGCCAAAAGACCATAAGGAGGTACGAAAGATGAAAAAATATGAAGTTATGTTCATTCTTCGCTCAAATCTAGAACAAGAGAAGATTCAAAAGGAAGTTGCTGATGTTAAGGCAATCTTTACTGGTAATGAGTCTGAGGTTTTAGAATGTAAAGAATGGGGTCTTAGAGAATTAGCTTATGAGATCGAGCATATGCGTAAAGGCTATTATGTTTGGATGCTAGTAAATGCTACACCTAAGGCTGTAAGTGAATTCGATCGTGTAGTTCGCTTAGATGAAAATATTATTCGTCACATTATTGTTGTTGACGGAGAATAATTAAGGGGGTTTTGTAAATGAACAAAACTATATTAACAGGTCGTATTACAAGAGACCCTGAGGTAAGATATACAGCTAATGGTCTTGCTAATGTAAGATTTTCTGTTGCTGTAGATCGTATGCAAAAGGATGCAAGTGGCCAAAGAATGGCTGATTTTATTAACTGTGTTGCCTTCGGACAACAGGCTGATTTTATTGGTCGTTATGTTAAAAAAGGAAATATGCTAGCAGTTGAGGGTAGACTTCAGACTGGTAATTACCAAGGTCAAGATGGACAAATGCGTTATACTACTGATGTTATTGTTGAACGTGTTGAAAATCTTACTCCACGTGATCCTAATGCTCAACCAGGCCAAAATACAACTAATTATGCTAACCCTACATATGGTGCAAATCAAAATAATGCAAATTATCAAGCACCAAATCGTCAGCCTCAAAATGAGACGCCAGCAATGCCTGAATCATTTGAAGTAGCTGATGATGATTTACCATTCTAAAGGAGGAATAACAATGCAAAATAATCATAAATTTGATCGTGATGGCGGACATCGTCGTCGTAAGGTTTGTTATTTTACACAAAACAAAATTGAACACATTGATTTCAAGGATGTTGATTTATTAAAGAGATTCATCTCTGAACGTGGTAAGATTTTACCAAGACGTGTTACTGGAACTTGTGCAAAATATCAACGTAAGCTTGCAATCGCTATTAAGCGTGCTCGTCATATGGCTTTATTACCATTCGTTAAGGAATAGTATATGACATAAAGGATTCTACTAAAATGTAGGTCCTTTTTTCTTTGTTTCTCTATTAATATTTTTCTATGCGTAATATTGTAAAACGTATAAAAAATTGGTATAATAAATTAATACGAGGTGAGATAATGTGAAAAAAATATTGATTGCAATTTTTACCTTTGCAGGTAGTGCTATTGTTTTCTATTTTTTATTTAGTTCACCGCTAGTTCTAAGTGGAAAGCAAATTGCTTTTTTAGCTAGTGCTTGCCTACTTTTAGTGCTTGGCGTTGTATTTTTGATTTTATTTTTCTTTAGAAAAAATCTCCAAAAAATTAAATGGCTTGAAAGTAGACTTGATGTATGGAACAATATTTCTTATCATGTTAACCAAGCTGGTGATGAGGTTTTTAATGAATTACCAATTGGTATTGTTGTTTATGATGATAAATATGAAATAAAATGGGCTAATAATTATGCTAAAAGCATATTTCAAAGTCATCTAGTTGATTCGTCTGTTGAGGTTATTAATCCAGGATTTATAAATATAATTTCTAGTGGTGAAGCAAAATTCACTATTGAAACCTCAGGACACTTTTATGATGTTACTCATAATGCAGCTAATAATTTGCTTTATTTCTTCGATGAAACTAAGCGTGAGGAAATAAGCTTAAGATATCGTAATCGTGTTTCAGCAATGGGAATAATTGTTATTGATAATCTTGATGAAACCTTAAAAAAGTTTGATATGCAGGAAAAGAATAACATTAGAGGCCAATATCTTGGGGAAATTTCTGATTGGGTTTCTTTGTTTGGTGCTTATTTACAAACTATTTCTGAGGACCGTTTAGTTGTAATGATGGATAGAGAATCATTAGATAAAATGATTAAGAGTAAATTTGATATATTAAACAAAATCAGAGATATTTCTAATAAGAATCATGTTAAAACAACTATAAGTATTGGTATTGCTTGCTTTGATGTTGAAGCTAGTGAACTTGGTGGTCTTGCTCAAAATGCTGTTGAGCTTGCTGAAAAGCGTGGTGGTGACCAGGTTGTTGTTAATATTCAAAATGAAAAGATTCAATATTTTGGTGGTAATTCTAATGCATTAGAGAAGAACACTCTTGTTGTTGCGAGAATGCAAACTCTTGCGTTAAAGGAAATTGTTGAGGGTAGTAGTAATGTTTTAATTATGATGCATAATTTAGCTGATTGTGATGCAATTGGCTCATCTATTGCGATTTTAAGATTAGCACTATCTTCAAATAAGGATGCTAAGATTGTTTTTGATGTAAAAAAAGCTGATGTTACAGTTCAAAAAATATATGAAAAGCTAGAAACAGAAAATCAATTTATTTTTGAACATTTTATTTCATATGACGAGGCTTTGGGTAGCATTAAGCCAACAACATCATTAGTTGTTTGTGATACGCAATCACCAACAATTGCGATGTTCCCTGATTTGATAGATAAGGTGCCTACCCTTGCAATAATCGATCATCATAGAAGTGGTGATGTAGGTTATACTAATACCTCTATGGCTTATATTGAAACCTATGTTTCATCAACAGTAGAGCTTGTTAGTGAAATGTTTATGTTTTATAATCAAAATATTATTGTGACACCTTTTGAGGCTTCTATAATGCTTGCAGGAATTGTTGTAGATACTTCTAATTTTACATTTAGAACAGGAAGTAGAACCTTTGAAGCGGCTTCAACATTAAAAAGCTTTGGTGCGGATATGCTTGTTGTTCGCTCTTTATTAAGAGATAATATTGAGGTTGAACAAGAAATTGCAAGTGCGCTAATGAATGCTCAAATTATTTTAAAGAAGTTTGCTATTGTTTCTATTCCAAAGGAAAGACCTGTAACTGATAGAACACTTTTAGCAAAGGTTTCTGATAAGCTTTTGACAATTGATGGAGTTATGGCTGCATTTACGATTGGTTTTATTGCTAATGAGAATGTAGTTGGTATTTCAGCTAGATGTCTTGAGGGCTTTAATGTTCAAATTATTATGGAAGAAATGGGTGGTGGTGGCCATTTAAATAGTGCTGCCTGCCAATTAAAGGATATTACAATAGAAGAAGCTAAAAGTGAGCTTATTTCTATTTTAGAAAGAGATTATGTAGAAGATGGTGAAGAAAAAGTGAAAGTTATTTTATTAGAGGATGTTAAAGGAAAAGGTAAAAAGGATGATATTATTGATGTAGCAAATGGCTATGCAAATTATCTTATTACTAATAAGCTTGCTGTAATTTCTAATGAAGCTAATTTGAAGGCTTTAAAGGAAGCACAAGAGCAAGAAAGAATTGATGCTGAAAATCATCATAAATTCCTTGAAACGATTAAAAAGGATATTGATGGTAAAACTATTAATATTTATATTAAGATGGGTGCTGATGGTAAAGCATTTGGTCATATTACTACAAAGCAGGTTTCTGATGAATTTGAAGCTCAAACAGGAATTCATCTTGACAAGAGAAAGATCGAATTACCTGCGGATATTAATTCTGTAGGAATCTATACTGCAAATGTTCAATTAGATAAAGATATCGTTGCCCAATTTGCAATAAACGTTATTGAAAAATAGGAGTAGGCTATGAATGAAATTCCTAAAAACCTAGAGGCTGAACAGGCAATTTTAGGTGCAATTTTAATTGATGAAAAGTTAATTGTTAATGCCAGTGATGCGCTTAAGGAGGATGATTTTTATGATCCTAAAAATCGTATTATTTTTAGAGCGATGATTGGCCTTATGCAAATGGATTCCCATATTGATATAACAACAATTTCAGCGTGGCTAAACACTAATAATTTATATAATGAGGCTGGAGGATTAGAATATCTTTCATCATTATATGATTCAACCTATTCAACGCTTAATATAGATACCTATATAGGCTTAGTTTCTAATGCCTCATTAAAAAGAAATACTATTAATTCTTTAAATGAGCTAGCTCAAAAGGGCTATGATGGTAAGGTTTCAGCCTTTGATTTTATTGAAAATATAGAACGTGTTGTTTTTGAATTAAGCTCTAGACGTAAGGTCGGCGATTTTCAAAATATAATAAATTTAAGTAACACAGTGCTTGATAATATTAATATTCGTCACAATATGACTGGTGACATTACTGGACTTGACACAGGATTTTATAGCTTAAATCATTTAACAAATGGCTTTCAGCCAGGAGCACTTATTATTTTAGCTGCCCGTCCCGCAATGGGTAAATCAGCAATGGCTTTGAATTTAGCCTACAATGTTGCTAAAAATAATAAAAATGGTACTGCTGGTGTTGCTATATTTTCATTGGAAATGACAAGTGAGCAGCTAGTAGAAAGAATGCTTTCATCTGTATCAGAGGTACCACTTGGTAATATAGTTACTGGTAAATTTGATATTGATGCTGGATATAATATAAAGCAAATTCAACGTGCGGCTGATAATTTAAAAAAATATAATCTATATTTTGATGATACTGCTTCGATTACTGTATCAAATATGCGAGCTAAATGTCGTAAGCTTGCTGCTGAAGGAAAACTTGATTTTATTGTTGTTGATTATCTACAATTAATTACGGATGATAGTGGAAGAAGAAGCACTCAAGAGGAGGTCGCAAGAATTTCCCGTGGATTAAAGCTAATGGCTAAGGAATTAAATGTCCCAGTTTTAGCTTTGTCGCAATTGTCACGTAGTGTTGAACAAAGAAAGGATGGCAATGGTGCAGCATCTAAAAAGCCCCAGCTATCAGATTTAAGAGATTCTGGAAGTATTGAGCAGGATGCCGACATTGTTATGTTTTTATATCGTGAGGATTATTATAATAAGGATTCACCAAGAGTTGGTGAGGCTGATTTAATAGTTGCTAAAAACCGTCAGGGTGCTGTAAGTAGTGGTTTACCATTTAATTTTAGAGGCGAATTAGTTAAATTTACCCCTATAACAAGACAGCAAACTAATAATAATGAATAAAATTTAATAGAGGAGCATTTAATAATGTATGTTGAACGTTTAAAGGCTATGGAGAAACGATATGAGGAAATAAATGAACTCATGCAAGATCCTAGCATTATAACTGATGTAAAAAAATTAACTGGACTTGCTAAGGAGCAACGCTCTTTAGAAAAGCCAGTAATGCTATTTAGAGAATATACAAAGCTTGAAAATGGCATTGATGATTTAAAAGAAATGAAGAAAGATCCTGAAATGCAGGAAATGGCTGCAATGGAGCTTGAAGAAAATTTGGCTAGAATGGATAAAATTGAAGAAGAAATTAAGATTTTATTATTACCAAAGGACCCTAATGATGATAAGAATGTTATTGTTGAAATAAGAGGTGCTGTTGGTGGTGATGAGGCTAATATTTTTGCAGGTGACCTATATCGTATGTATACTAAGTATGCTGAGGCTCAAGGCTGGAAGGTAGAGGTTATGGATATGGTACCATCAGAAATGGGTGGCTATTCACTTGTAAGCTTTATGCTAAGTGGTGATAGTGTTTATTCATATATGAAATATGAATCTGGTGGACATCGTGTTCAAAGAGTTCCTGAAACTGAGTCACAAGGTAGAATTCATACCTCAATTGCAACTGTTTTAGTTATGCCTGAGGCTTCAGAAATTGATTTTGATCTTGATATGAATGATATTAGAGTGGATACATTTTGTTCATCAGGACCTGGTGGCCAGGGTGTAAATACTACATATTCAGCTGTTCGTGTAACTCATATTCCAACAGGTATGTATGTTGCTTGTCAAATTCATAGATCTCAGCATGAAAATAAGGCTGCTGCATTAGCTTTATTGAAGACAAGAATTTATGATCAAATGGTTAGAGAAAAGGAAGAAAAGGAAGGCGCTACTCGTCAGTCATTAATTGGTCATGGTGAACGAAGCGAAAAAATTAGAACCTATAATTACCCTCAAAATCGTTGCACTGACCATCGTATTGGTTTTACTATTAATCGTTTAGATGCAATAATGGATGGCAGAATTGATTTGGTTATTAATCAATTAATTGAAGAGGACCAAAGAAGGAAGCTTTCAGCTGAAGAGAATGTAAAGCTATAAAATATTGCAACATTGTGTCTATTTTGACATAATGTTGTTTATTTTTTGTTTTTGAATTTTTTTTACTGCTAATTGCAAAAATTGCCGAATTTTAAATATAACAAAATTATGCTAATGGATATGATTAGGCTAAAATTTTACTTTTTAGCCATGCTAAACAAAGGAAAAGACAAAATATGAAAATAAAGGACCTATTAAAAAAATCTAAAGAACAAATTAACGAGCGTGGACTTGAAGAGGGGGCAGCCTTTATCATTCTAGGATATGCTTGTAATTTAAAAAGTAATGAATTATTTAATTCCTTAGATAAAGATGTGAAAGATGATGAATTACAAAATTTTAATAAGCTATTGGATTTTTATTTGAATCATAATAAGCCAGTTCAATATTTAACCCATAATGCCTGCTTTTATGGCTATGATTTTTATGTTGATGAAAATGTATTAATACCACGCTTTGAAACTGAGGAGCTTGTTGAAAATATTTTATATCGCTATGATAAGTATTTTAAAGGTCAAATGGTAGATGTATGTGATGTTGCCTGTGGTAGTGGTTGTATTGGTATCACGCTAAAGAAGGAAGAACCAAATATGCAGGTTGTTGCTACAGATATTAGCTTTGAAGCTTTAGATATTGCTAAAAGAAATGCTTTAAGTTTAAATGCTGATGTTTTGTTTTTACAAGGAGATATGCTAACACCATTACAAGGGAAAAAATTTGATATTTTTGTATCAAATCCACCATATATTCCAGATGATGAGATTGTAATGCCACTAGTACTAGAAAATGAACCTAAATTGGCACTTTTTGGTGGAAGTGATGGCTTAAAATTTTATCGCATTATCTTTAATGGTGTTAAGAATATAATTAAAAACAAAGCTATGCTATGCTTTGAGCACGGCTATGATAAGAAAGAAGAAATGCTTGCATTAGCTAAAGCCTATTTTCCAGCAGCTAAATGTGAGGTTATTAAGGATTTAGAGGGTAAGGATAGAATGCTATTTGTTTATATTGGAGATGGCTTTGATGAATAAATTACTTATTTTTCCAACTGATACAGTATATGGAATTGGTTGTTCTATATATGATAGAGCTTCTCAAATGAAAATATATAAAATTAAAAATCGTCCTTTAGATAAGCCACTTGCAGTTTTATGCTCATCAATTGAACAAATTGAAGAGATTGCTTATTTAAATGATGAAGCAAGAAAGCTTATAAATGCATTTTTGCCTGGACCATTTACTTTAATTTTAAAGGCTAAAGAAAATATTTGTGATATTGTTGGCTTTGATACTGTTGGTGTTAGAATACCCAATTCTACGCTTGCTTTAAAGATTTTAAATGAAATTGGGCCAATGACTACTACATCAGTAAATGATTCAGGATCAGTCGCTTTAAATGATTATGAGACTATTTATAGTAAATATAAGGATTTAGTTGATGAAATATATAAGCCATGTGGTGAATCATCTAATTTAGCTTCAACAGTTGTAAAAATTGAAAATGATAATGTTAAAATTTTACGTGAAGGTGCAATTAAGCTTGCAGATATTAAAGAAATTTTAAATAAATAAGTATAAGATAACCCCCTTTTGCTAATAATGATAGTAGAAGGGGCTTTTTTTATGAAGAAAAAGATAATATGTTTTATTTTTGTTGTTATCCTCCTTCTTTTTATAATAAATAATTTATTTAAAGACAAAGAAATTAGAGTAAGAATTATTCCAAACTCTAACGATGAAGCTGATTTAAATACAAAGGAAGTAGTAAAGAAATATGTTATTGAATATTTAAACAAACAAATTTCTACTAGCTTTGAAGAAACCTTTGAGAACATAAACAGTACCTATAAGTTGCTTGAAAATGATATAAATGATGAGCTTGGTATAAAAACTACGATTAGCTTTGATAAGCATATTTTATATAATAAAACATATAATGATACTGCTATTTTAAATGAAAAGTGCTATTGCTTATATGTTGTAATAAATAAAGGTATGGGAGACAATTGGTGGGGAAGTATATTTCCTAAATTTTTAGCTACCTCATCTGATGAAGAGGTTGAATATAAAAGCTTTCTATATGAATGTTATAAAAGGATGATAGGATAATGGAATTTAATAATATTGATAGTAGTAATTATAATTTGTTGAAAATATTTTTAACAAATGTGCCATCAATTAAGGAAATTGATGATGATATAATCAGTAATGCTATAATTGCATTAGATAATAATAAGATTGTTGGATGTATTTCTTATGAGGAATATGGATTAAAGGGATTAATAAGATATTTCATATTTAAAAATATTCCGAATTCAATGACTTGTGAATATTTGTTTAACAATTTAGAAGCTAAAATAATGGAAAAAGGACTTAAGGAGATAATTGGTATTGCCTTTGATGAAATTACTAAGGATTTATTTATAAATTTAGGCTTTAAAGAAGTTGACAATGATAGTATCTATATTGATGAAACAAAACTAGAAAAATCAAAATTTAAAAATTCGACGTTTTTAAGTAAAAATCTCAATTAGGTTGAAAAAAAATAAAAAGATGATATAATCATTAATGAAGGAAGTAAAGGAGAAACACAATGTATAAATTAATAGATGATTATATTGATAAGCTTATTACGTCAAAACCAGATTTACCTTTGTGGAATATTGAAGCTAAAAGAAGTGGAAGAAAACCGGTTTGGAATTATGTTGATGGTTGTATGATGACATCATTATTAGAACTTTATAAGGAAACAAAGGAACAAAAATATTTTGATTTTGTTAAGAATTTTGTTGATTATTATGTTTTTGATGATGGAACTATCAGAGGATATGATCCTGATAAGCATTCAACAGATGATATTTGTGAAAGTAGAATTTTATTTGATTTATATCAAATGACTGGTGAAGAGAAATATTCTAAGGCTATTGAATTGACCTATTCACAAATCAAAACTCAGCCAAGAACTAAGGAAGGAAATTTCTGGCATAAGGCAATTTACCCAAATCAAGTATGGCTTGATGGATTATATATGGCTCAACCTTTTTATGTTCGTTATGAGACAATAAGAAATAAGATGCAAAACTATAATGATATTTTTAATCAAATAAAAAATGTTAGAAAACATATGTTTGATGAAAAGAAGCATTTATATTATCATGGCTATGATAGTGAGAAAAAAATGTTTTGGGCAGATCCAGAAACAGGATTATCTAAAAACTTTTGGTTAAGAAGTATTGGCTGGTTTACTGTTGCCCTTGCTGATATATGTGATTATATGGATGAGCAAATGTATGATGAATATCATTATACTGCATCTTTACTTAAAGAGATAATAGATGGCTTATTACAATATCAGGATAAGGAAAGCAAGATGTTCTATCAGGTACCTGATCAAATAGGAAGAGAAGGTAATTATCTTGAAACATCAGGAAGTGTAATGATTGCTTTTGCAGCTCTAAAGGGGGCAAGACTAGGAATATTACCTCCAAGATATAAACAAATTGGTCTGGATATTTTTAATGGTGTATGTAAAAAATATCTATCTAATAAAGATGGTGAATTAAACCTTGGCGGTATTTGTCTTGTAGCAGGTCTAGGTCCTGATGACAATCGTAGACGAGATGGAAGCTATGAATACTATATTTCAGAGCCAGTAGTAGAAAATGATGCTAAAGGCGTTGGTCCATTTATTATGGCTTATACTGAGGTTAAAAGAGTCCTATAAAGAGGTGATGAAAATTCACTTCTTTTTTTAATTTTCTACTTGCAATATTAATTGGTTTGTAGTATAATACTATTCGGCTACAAAAAAGGCCAAATTTCAACAAAAAATAAAAGTTGAAAAAAATAAAAATAATGCTTGACTTAATAGTTCAAATGTTATATAATACTATTCGGCTGCAAAAGATAAGCCAAATTTCAACCAAATAAAAAGTTGAAAAAAATAAAAATAATGCTTGACTTAATAGTTGAAATGATGTATAATACTAT
>CAKQDS010000016.1 GCA_934229535.1 uncultured Anaeroplasmataceae bacterium | reverse complement strand
GCCATAGTGTGAAACACGGTTGTCGGATTTACACATGACCCTTGAGGGTCTGTGTAGCAAGAGGCCCTTATAGGGTAACCAAAAGACCGCATATTTTACATGCGGATTGTTATTGTATTAAATAAATATACTTATGTAATATGGGGATTTACAGAAAATGACATTATTCTACAAATATCGACAAAAAGGGGATAAAAATAGGTCGCTTTTGGTGGTTAGTTATAGCTAAATTATTTGGTTTTTATAATGAAAGTCTTAATAAACTTGAATGGATAATTCTCATATGATATAATACGCGCGAAAAAGAGAGGCTATGTATTTTTATATTTTTAAGGGTAATATTGTAGTTAGCTTTGCTAACTAAATCTGGACAATATTATTTACGGTGAGGATATGAAGAAGAGAGTTATTAACAATTTTTTTAAGATTTTTCTAGTCTTTGTTGTAATTTGTGCTTTTGCTGGATGTAGAAAAGCTCATAAGCATGAATTTGGGGAATGGCAGATAGTTCGTGAAGCCACATGTGAGGAAGACGGTTCTAGGACACGTCAATGTAATGGCTGTAATGAAACTATTAATGAGGTAATTCCAGCTACTGGTCATAGCTATAGTGACTGGATAGATGGGGTGCCTTCTAATTGCTTAACAGAGGGAACTAAGGGGCATTATGAATGCATGGTTTGTGGTAAGTATTTCGATAATAATAAAAAAGAAATAGATAGCCTAATTACACCTAAGGGTGATCATAATTATGGCAAATGGATTGAAGAAATTCCTGCAACCTGTAAGGAGGCGGGAACTAAAGGTCATTATGAATGTGATATTTGCCAAAAATATTTTGATCAAAATAAGAATGAAATAACCGATTTATACATTGAAAAGGCTCATGTTTTACAGCTTGTAAAGGGTACTCCTGCAACCTGTACAAAAGATGGTATAATGGATGCTTATCGTTGTTTAGTTTGTCGTGCTTTTTATGATGAATCTGGTAATCCATTAAATGATAGAACTATTAAATCTACTGGCCATCTCTATAGTGATTGGATAGATGAGGTACCTGCTACAGCTGATACTAATGGTGTTAAAGGACATCATGATTGTCTAGTATGTAATTTACATTTTGATGAATTTGATAATGAAATAGAGTCTTTAGTAATTCCCGCTACTTGTCATCATTTTAGTGATTGGATAGATGAGGTACCTGCTACCTGCAGTGAAAATGGAACAAAGGGTCATTATGAATGTAGCCATTGTGATTTAGTATTTGATGAAAATTACAATGTAATTGAAGATTTAGTTATTTTAGCCTCTCATGATCTTAAATTCTATGATCGTCTTGAGCCAACCTGTGATAATGATGGACATATTGCTTGCTATGTATGTAGAAAATGTTCTTTAGTATTTGATGAAAATAAGAAGGAAACAGATGATTATGTTTTAGCTAGCCTAGGTCATAGCTTTGGTGATTGGCAAGAAGAAGTTCCTGCAACCTGTACGAAGAATGGTGTTAAAGCGCATAAGACCTGTACTCGCTGTAATAAGAATTTTGATAATGAAGATAAAGAAATAAATATTGTTATTAGAGCTAGTCATAATTTAAATATGGTTAAAGAGGTAAGTGCTACCTGTACAAGTAATGGTCGTGAGGCATATGGTATTTGTCTTAGCTGTAATAAATATTTTAATGTGTTTGGTGAAGAAATTAGTAATTTAGATAGTCTTGTTATTCCTGCTAAGTCTCATGAATTTGGTGATTGGATAGATGGTATTAATGCTACTTGTACTGATTCAGGTCTTATAGGACATTATCATTGTCGTATTTGTAATAAGGATTACGATAACAATAATACTGAAATAGCTAATATTTATGTTCTGGCCTTAGGACATCTTCATACTACAAATGAGATTATCCCACAGCTAGAGCCTACTTGTACTACTGATGGCTATGTTGCTCATTTTGAATGTAGTAGATGTGGAAAAATTACTGATGAATTAGATTTTATTATTGAAGATTATGTAATAGAAAAGACTGGTCATACTCCTGGTGAATATAAATATAGTGAAGATCCTACTTGTACAGAGCCTGGTAAAAAGGGCTATTATACCTGCTCAAAATGTGGTGATTATTTCTTAATGAATAATTATTATGTATCTGTTAGTGATGAGGATCTTGTTTTAAAGGCTTTAGGTCACAAATATGTACATTTTGATAAGATTGAACCTCAATGCGAATTTGATGGTTGTATTGAGCATTATCAATGTGATAATTGCTATAAGACATTTAATTTAAATTATGAAGAAATTAATAATAATGAATTAGCAATTGCATCCATTGGTCATATTTATGGCAATTGGATTGAAGGAGTAGTGCCAACAGAAACAGAAGATGGTATGAAAGGACATTATGAATGTTCGAGATGTCATTATTATTTTGATGAAAATAAATATCAAATTGGTGGTACAATTGTAATTCCTAAAACAGTTCATTTATTTGATACAGCATGGGTAGATGAGATTCCAGCTACCTGTACAAATGATGGAACAAAAGGGTATTATAAATGCTCACATTGTGATAAATGCTTTGATATGAATTATAAGGAAATAACAGATTTTACAATACCTGCTCATCATAATATAGGTGAGCTTACAAAATCAAGATTAGGAAAATGTAATGAAAGTGATATATTAGTTTCTTATTATTTTTGTAATGATTGTGGTAATTATGTTGATGAAAATATGAAGGTATTAGAGTATGATGATATATTCTATTATGCCGATCGTCATAATTATGTTGCTAAAAAGGAATTGAGTAATGAGTGGTGTCATATTTTAGAATGTAGTGATTGTGGTGCTCAGAAGAGTGAAGATCACGAATATACATTTACATATATTACTAAGGATGGCATACCTACGCAAAAGGGTGTATGTAAGGCTTGTGATTATGAAAAGATGGAAACATATCGAGTAGTAAATAATGTATATTTACCAACAAATATTTATATTGGCTACCATAATATTAATATGCCATTATTCACAATAAAATATCGTGGTGGTGAGGAAATAAATGTTGAAGCTAGTAGTGTAATGAGTAAAGATGATGCTAAAAAATTTGAAGAAATTTTAAATTCATCACCAAATGACTTTGGTATAAGAAAAGAAGTATTTAGAGTGTCATATCTAAATTTCACAGATGAAATTGAAATTACCTTCAAACCATTTGTTATTTTTGGTGTAGTAACCAGTGAAATGAAATATCAAAAGGGCTATATTTCTGATATAGGCGCTATTAACTTCATCTATGATTGTAATTATACTGATGACACAGGTGAAATTATAAATGTATATGGTAGTGTTATTGATGATGGTGGCTTTGATCCTGAATTTGATTTTACGGCAAGTGGAATTACTGAAAAAACATTTACTATTAAATATAGCTATAATGGAATTGAATATATTGTTCCTTTTAATTTCGTTGCTACAAAAGCGCCAGCATATATCATTTATGATGAATATCACAATTTAATTCTTGGTAAAGCTTTAACTGTTTTGTTATATTATTCTGATGGAAGTAATGAGACTGTTGCAGTAACAAGTGAAATGATTGTAAATGGATCATTTGACGCAAATACTATTGGTATGCAATCTTTTACTATTGATATAAATGGTCTTTATAAAACAATTACAGTAAATGTACGTGATCCATATGAGGTATCATATATATATCCAGCAAATGATACCCTAAGCTTAGGCGAATCATTAAAGGTTTATGTTGATTATTTGGATGCTCCAAGTACAATTATTGATGCTACATCTAATATGATTGAGGGAGTTTTAAATTATAATGAGGCTGGAACCTATACTATAAATCTAGTTTATGGTGGAAGGGTTTGGACTGGAGACATCAATATAATTAATCCAAATGATACAAGAGTTAGAAGCATTGAGCCATATTTAACTGATACAATGGTATGGGATGTTTTGGATGGTAATGTTGTTGAAAATATTGATTATTTATATATAAAAGCCATTAAGAACAATAATACTAGTGAATATGTAAAGGTAACATGGGATATGATTTCCTATGATAAGAATATAGCCCAAGCTGCTATAGCAAATGGTGAAACATTTAAAATGCTTATAACGTATTATGGTAAGTCTTGTTATATCTATGTTACACCAAATAAGCTTACAGATTGTAAAATATATAGTATGTATGTATATGATAAAACTATGCTTAATAATAGCTATTGCTATACTTTATTTATGGATGATGGTGATTTAAGTAATTATTTCTTATATGTTTATACTAATAAAGGCTATTACTGCTTACCTATTACAAAGGATATGTTTTATATGAACGATTCACTTGAAGCACTTGATGTTGATAATGCTAAGAGTGGTATGGAATATTATGTTAGAATTAAATATCTTAATAGTCAAACTAATGCCTTTTATCTTGTTAAATATACAGAGGCTGATATTGAATATTATTTCAATTCATATAATTCTTTATCTATTACAGTAGGAACTAAGGAAGAGGTTATAAATCAGCTTAAGGGAGCAAGATTTATTCTTAATATGAGTGTTTGTGGTCATAGCCTATCACTTAATGAATTCTATTTTGAGGACCTTGTTCTTGCTAAATGTGATGATATTGATTTTACAGCTCCAGGAGATATTGAGCTTATAGCATCATATAAGGGAATTGCCGGAACAATTAGGATAACTTTAATTCCAAATGTAGAGGGAGTAGAATATTCGACCTATAAAATTTCTAATTATGAAACACTTAAGCTTTATAAGAATGGTTATGCTTGTATAAATGATAATTGGGGAAATTATACCATTATAGATGATCCTTTGACTCTATATCGTGTTAATATCTTTACTTGGTCAGAATATATGTTATTTGTAATAAATGGTGACTTAGCAGTTCGCTATAAAGCGGAAATGCTTGAGGATAACCATGAAACATATTCAATGTATACTATGGATGGCTTATATACAGTTAATATTTATACTAGAAATGCCTTCTCACTAGCTGATATTTATAATGAAAATGGTGATTACGATACAACCTATATAGTAACCTTCTCTGCTGATGGAAAATATGTATATATGAATGGTGTTGAATATTTAATTGGTGAAAATAACCTACTTACAATAGTTCAAAGGGGAAATATTGTATATCGTTATTTAGAGGAAATGGAAGAGAATACTTATATAAAAGGAACTCTTAATGATAATGGCTTATTCTATATTTCTATAGTAAATGATGAAACTGTAGAAGAATATATTATCGCAGTATTTACATGGAAAGAAAATGATGGAGTTATTTCAATTTATTTTAATGGTAAATTAAATGTTACAGGTGTAATAGTAGATGGTTATCTTGTAATTGATGATTCTCGTAGCTAAACTATTATTACTAAAAAAATAATATATTAAATACCTAAGCAATAAAACGTTTAGGTATTTTTCATTAAAAAGTAGGGAAAAATATTCATTAAAAAGTAGAGAAAAATATTCATTAAAAAGTAGGGAAAAATATTCATTAAAAAGTAGGGAAAAATATTGACATTAGGTGTTAAAATATAGTAAACTATTAGTGGTGATGACTATGTATTTAAAAAGATATATTGAAAAAGAAATCAAGGATGCTTTAGAAACATCAGGAGTGGTAGTTATAAGTGGACCAAAATTTTGTGGAAAGACAACAACAAGTAAAGTGTTTGCTAAAAGTATGTATGCTCTTGATACAAAGAAAAAAATTGAATTAGCTCAAGCTAGTCCTGAAGGAATTCTTATTGGTGAAGTACCAAGATTAATTGATGAATGGCAAAATGTTCCTGATTTGTGGAATTGTGCACGAAGTGAAGTTGATAATAGAGAAAGTAAATTTGGCCAATTTATATTTACTGGCAGTTCAACACCAGCTGATATGAATGATATATATCATTCAGGAGCAGGTAGAATTGTAACTATACCTATGATGCCTATGACGTTATCAGAGACTAATGAGTCTAAGAAAATTGTATCTCTAAGTGCTTTATTTGCAGGCCAAAATTCATTATTTTATGTTAATGATAATTTTTCTTTATATGATATAGCATTTTACATTTGTAGAGGTGGTTGGCCATTATCATTAAATGATAATAAAGACATAAGCTTGAGGATAACTGAAAATTATTGTAGTACTCTTTTCAATTTTGAAAATAGTAAAAATCAAAAGTTTAGGAATAAGAAGCCAGAAATTATGAGAATGATTTTAAGGAGTTATGCGAGAAATGTTTCTACAGAAGCAAGAAGAAAAACAATTTTAACTGATGTTAATGAGCATGATGATAGAAATTTAGATTCTAGTACTTTTGATGATTATGTTGAGGCGTTAAAGGATTTATTTATTATAAGGGATATAGAGCCTTGGAATCCTAATTTTAGAAGTAAAACAGCTATTGTTTCATCTCCAACAAGACATTTTGTCGATACTTCAATAGCTGCTAATTCCTTAGGAATATCACCAAGCGATTTAATTAATGATCCTAATACATTCGGACTATTTTTCGAGGATTTTGTTATTAAAGAATTGTCTGTTTACGCAATGGTATTAAAAGGAGAATTAAGACATTATCGTGACGGAAATGGCTTAGAATGTGATGCAGTACTACATTTAAAAAATGGTGAATATGCCTTAATAGAAATAAAATTAGGTGGTGAGCAATTAATTGCTGATGGAATTAAAAACTTAAATGCTTTAGAAAATAAGATAATTAATTCTAATCAACATTTACCAAAATTTAAAATGATAATTACAGCATGTGGAGATGCCTATATAAAAAATAATGTATTTATAGTTCCTATAAATATACTTACTGATTAATAATTTAAATGAATAATTACAGATAATGGATAGTCTAATATTTAACGTTAATGTAGTTTTTCGCCAAAGTCTCCATCAAAATAGCGCCAAAGTCTCCATCAAAATAGCGCCAAAGTCTCCATTAATATTGGATTATTTGGCTTTACTAATATAATAATATAAATAGTGGATAATATTTACGAGTAATTATAAAAAAGAGTATTGACAGAATACTAGATTAGCTATATATTATTCTGATTTAGTTATTTAATTACTAGATGGGTGGCTTGGGTAAAGAAAGGATAATATATGAGTGATTTTGAATATGTTACAAAAAAAGAATATTTACCAGTTAAAAAGGAGTTGATTGAACTTATTAATTTAGTTCAAGACGAAGTAAGAAATTATTTTACATTTAGATTCGATTTTATTGGAAGTGCATCTAGAAATATGATTACTCGTGATAATGATTCAAATGTGGGATATGATTTTGATGTAAATATTGAAGTTAATGATGATGACAATAATTATTCAGCTAAAGAATTAAAGGATATAATAATGCAAGGATTTAACAAGCCTGCAAAAAAATTCAATTATGACTATTGTGAAGATAGTAAGAGAGTAATTACAATCAAAGTTAAAGATAAAAGAAACTCAAGAATACTTCATAGTTGTGATTTTGCAATAGTTAATAATTATGAAGATTCAAAAGGATATGATCATCAGGAATATGTGCATTTTAATAAAAATCAAAATACATATGAATGGCAAGAGCAACCTCAAGGATTTTATTTGCTAGATGAAAAAATTGAATGGATAAAAGATAATGGATATTGGCAAGAAGTACGAGATAGGTATTTATATAATAAAAATGTTAATAATGATTTAAATAAGAAATCAAGGTCAATTTTCGCTGAAACTGTAGCTCAAGTTTATAATGAAAATTATTAATAATAATTCAAATTTTCAAGTTGTTGATAAAGTATCATTTATTGAATCGATAATATTAATGACATTGATTCAATCAGTATACAAAAAATATCAACATGGATAAATCTTTATAATAAACTTTTGACCATTATAAGCTATACATCTTTGAAATAATTTTTAATTATAATAATGTGAATGATAAGATATTTGGAAAAGTTGCAATTGGTACATATTAAAATGAAATTTTATTATTTATAAATTTTCTTAATATTGATAAATGCTCAAAGATTGAAAATGTAAAAATTAAATTGTTAGCTTATATGTTTGAAAAGCGTATATTTTAGATTCGAAAAAAATTGCAAAAGCGTACTTTTTGATGTATAATAAAGTTTGAAAAGCGTATATTTTAATATGCTTTAAAGTTTGAAAAGCGGAGGTATACAATATATGTATAGAAAGATTTCAAAATATATTGAAGAATACTTAGTAGGCAATGAAGATAAAATATTATGCATCGATGGTGCTAGACAAGTAGGCAAATCTTATATAATTCGAGAATTATCACAAAAGTATTTTAAAAATTATGTAGAAGTTAATATGGCAGATGATAAAATTGGCGATAAATTATTTGCAAATGTAAAAACAATTGAGGCGTTTTATATAGAACTTAGCGTTATTGCAGGAGATAAACTAGAAGATAGAGAAAACACAATTGTTTTTATTGATGAAATTCAAGAATATCCTGAATTATTAACATTACTAAAACCATTAAAAAAAGACAATAGATATAAGTATATATGTAGTGGATCTGAATTAGGAATTGCCCTTTCCAAATCAACGCTAACTCCAATGGGGTCAATCATTGAAAAGAAAATGTATCCAATGGATTTTGAAGAGTTTTTAATTGCAAATTCTGTTGGTGAATTAGTTATCAATCATTTAAAAAAGTCTTTTATTGAAGGAATATCTTTAGACGAAGCATTACATAACAAAATTTTATATTTGTTTAAAACATATTTATATGTTGGAGGAATGCCTGATGCAGTAAATACTTTTATTAAAACTAAAAATGTTGTGAAGATAAGAGAAATACAAAAAGATATTGTTAATTTTTATTATGAAGATGCTGCAAAATATGATAAAAAGAATAAATTGGTAATAAAAAGAATTTATGAAATGATTCCTTCAAATATTGAAAATAAAGTAAAAAGAATTCAATATAAAAAGATTGAAAATATTGATGATGTAAGATATACGAAATATAATGATGAATTTGAATATCTTATTTCCTCTGGCATAGCTTTAGCTACGAAAGCTTGCAGTGAACCAAGATTTCCACTAATACAATCAAGTAGTAAGAACCTTATTAAATTATATATGAATGATGTAGGTTTATTGACAAATATATTATACAAAAATAATGTTAATGCAATTTTAGATGATTCGAAAGGTGTAAATTTAGGAGCAGTTTATGAAAGTGTTATTGCACAAGAATTAAAAGCTCACAATCATGAATTATATTATTATGATAGAAGAAAGGTTGGAGAAGTCGATTTTTTAATTGACGATTATGATTCCTTAAATGTTCTACCTTTAGAAATAAAATCAGGGAAAGATTATAATAATTTCAAAGCATTACCTAAGATTTTAGAAGACACAAACTACAAAATGACAAAAGGTTATGTCTTAAGTAATCAAAGGGAAATAAAAAAAGTAGATAAAATAACATATTATCCTATTTATTATATAATGTTTTTATAGGTGAGAATTATAGGATAATTATTTGTTGAGAAGTTTACTGAGTATATGCCATAAGATAATTTAAACTGATAGGAAGATTTAATTTTAAAAGCGTAGGTTATAGAAAGAAAGGTAATTGTAAGTATTATAATGAAGCTAGATTATGATTTTTTTGCAGATACAAATAATAAAAATAAAGAAGCATTTAATGATGCGATACCTATTGGAAATGGTCGTATAGGTGCTATGATATATGGTAATCCTTATACAGAAAAGTTAGTTTTAAATAATGATTCGGTATGGCTTGGTAAAAAAAATAGAAAAAGATGTGCCAGTAATTATTATGATGTTAATAAGCAGATAAAGGATTTGATTATTAATAAGAATATTAAAGAGGCTGAAGAATTAGCTAAATATTTATTTTCTGCCCCTAAGGGAGAATGCATATATACAACATCAGGTGAGTTATTATTACATTACAAAGATATTAAAACGATATCTAATTATAAAAGAAGTCTTTAATGAATTTAATGCTACATATTTAGCATCAAATCCGGATGATTTAATATATATAAATATTAAAATCTCAAAGCCATTATCATTTTCTTTAAATCTTGATCGTAATAAGCTTGTAGATGAAATTAAATGTATTAATAATACAATTGTTTTAAAATATGAATATAGTAAGAATATGTATTTATATATTAAATTAATTGTTAATACTGATGGAAAATTAAGCAATATTAGTGATAATTTAATTATAAAGGAAGCTTTAAATACTAATATTTATTTATCTTTAGCAACCTCATATTATTATAAAAGACCATTAGCATATTTAAAAAGATTATTCAGTAAATTAAACTATAATGATATAGTGAAAAAGCATATAGCTGATTATCAAAGCTTATATGCTAGACAATATTTAAAAACTAATGATAGCTTTATAGATACGTTATATAATTTTTCAAGATATCTTATGATATCAGGATCTAGAAAAAATAGTTTGCCACTTAATCTTCAAGGTATTTGGAATCAAGATATTTTTCCTGCCTGGGATTCTAAATATACTATCAATATTAATTTACAGATGAACTATTTTAATGTTTTTGGTGCTAACTTAATCGAATGTAGTTTGCCCTATTTTAAGCTTTTAAAATTAATTCATAAAAATGGTAGAAGACTTGCAAAAGAAATGTATCATTCAAATGGCTTTGTTGCCTTTCATAATGCTGATATTTATGGTGATGTAGCACCACAGGATAAATATCTTCCAGCAACCTTGTGGCCATTTGGTGGTGCTTGGCTTTCTTTAAAGATTTTTGAATATTATGAATATACAAAGGATTTAAAATTCCTAAATAAATATTTTTATATTATTTTAGATGCTGTGATTTTCTTTAAAGAAAATTTAGTATATATTGATAATGAATACAAAATGATTCCTTCTCTTTCACCTGAAAATAGCTACATTTTAAATGGAGATGTATTGCATTTATGTAGTGGTGCAACAATGGATAGTGAAATCTTATATGATCTATTTTCTACATATCTTAAAGCAATAGCTATTTTAAATATTAAAGACAAATATGATATTTCTAATATATTAAATCATTTACCAAAGCTTAAAATTGGTAAATATGGTCAAATAGTAGAATGGAATGAGGATTATGAAGAAAATGAACCAGGACATCGTCATATTTCAGAGCTTTATGCTCTATATCCTTCAAATCAAATAACTTCAGAAAATAAAGAGCTAATGAATGCTGCTTCAAAAACAATAGAGCGAAGATTAGCAAATGGTGGTGGGCATACTGGTTGGTCGGCAGCTTGGCTTATGAATATGGCTGTAAGATTAAGAGATACTAATTTATTTATTGAATTATTAAATAAATTCAAAAATAATTCCTTATCCAAAACAAATCTAGATCTACATCCACCGTTTCAAATAGATGGAAACTTTGGAGTAGGTAGTGCTATTTATGAAATGCTTATTTATAATGGCAAGGATTATATTGAGCTTTTACCATTGAAATATTTAAGCGATGGTGAATTTTTTGGCGCCAAGATTAAGGGAGACTTTACAATTTCCTTTAAATTTGAAAATTATCTAGTTACATATTTAAAAATAAAGGGACGCCCTAATTCTAAATTAAAAATAAAGGCTAATTATAAAATTAATGTACCATTAGAAATAGCATTAAACAAAAATGAGGTCATTGAATTTAAATAATTTATCAATAGCTTACCATATGGTGAGCTATTTTTTTGGAATTTTGTGATTTTAGTTGCGTTTATGAATGGAATTTTGTGATTTTTAGTGTTTATTTAATTGGAATTTTGTGATAAAATAATTATGGAGGCCTGGTAAATTATGTTAAAGCGTAAAATTGATAATTATTTAATTGAGTGGAAAAAGAATGATGATAGACTGCCATTAATAATTAAAGGTGCTAGACAAATTGGTAAGACTAAATCAATAGAAAAATTCGGAAAAGAAAATTATGAATATATGGTTGAAATAAATTTTGTACTTCAAAAACAGTACAAAGATATTTTTGATGATGGATTTGATGTTGATACAATTTTGCAAAACATATCATTTAAAAATCGAGATGTTAAATTTGTGCCAGGCAAAACATTGTTCTTTTTTGATGAAATTCAAGATTGTATAAATTGTGCCACCAGTCTTAAATCATTTAAGCTTGATGGAAGATTTGATGTAATTTGTTCAGGAACATTACTGGGAATAAATTATAAAGAAATTGAATCGGTAAGTGTTGGTTATAAAGAAGATTATGCTATGTATTCAATGGATTTTGAAGAATTTTTATGGGCAAAAGGCTTTAAGGAAGAACAAATAAGCAATTTATATGAAAAAATGCATTTGATTAAACCATTAGGTAATGCTGAATATGAAACCTATTTAAAAGCATTTCATGAATATATGGTTATCGGAGGTATGCCTAAGGTAGTTGATAACTTTATAAAAAATAAGAATTTTTTAGATACTTTAAAGCTTCAAAGACAGATAATTTTAGATTATGAAGAGGACATAACTAAATATACAAATGGACCAGATAAGGCTAAGGTATTAAATGTCTATCAAAAAATACCATTGTTCTTAGGTAAAGATAACAAAAAATTTCAAATTTCTAAAATTGCACCAGGCGCAAGAAATAGAGAATATATAGGCGTTGTAGATTGGCTAACAAATGCCGGTATTATAAATCAGTGCTTTTGTATGGAAAGCTTAGAATTACCTCTTAAGGGAAATTATAATCCAGATAATTATAAGCTATATTTTATGGATACAGGATTATTGGTGGCTTCGCTAGATGATGAGGCCTCAAATGATTTGATGGAAACAAAAAATTATGGTACCTATAAGGGAGCTTTATATGAAAATATTGTTGGAGATATGCTAGTTAAAGCTGGATATTCGTTATTTTTCTACCGAAATGAAAAATCGACATTAGAAATGGATTTCTTTGTAAGAGATGCTAATTCATTAATTCCTGTTGAGGTTAAAGCACGTGATGGTGCAACCGTTTCGTTAAACAAATTGATTGATGATGAAAAGTATAGTGATATTAAATACGGAATTAAGCTTTGTGAAAAGAACATAGGCTTTAATGGTAAGTTTTATACTTTTCCATATTTTCTTGTATTCTTATTAAGAAAATTTTTAGCTGATAAAAAGCATTAAATTATTTCTTATTAAGAAATATTGCTTCAACAGTTGCAAATAATAATAAAACAAAAAATGGCGTAATTACAATATTTTTATTATTGCTTTGGTTTTATAAATGTTGTATGGAAATACTAAAGGACTCAGTTTTAAACCGAGTCCTTTAATATTTAAGCTATTAAATTAAGAACAAAAGATTTCTTAACATCATTCGTTTTCAAGAGCTTCAATATAAGTGCGTTGTTCATTATAATAGTTTCTTTTAAAACTTTCTTGAGATTGTAAATGTTTTACAAACAGAATGGCTACCTCATCTAATTGGACTCTTTCTTGTTTTGTGAAATCAGTTCTAAAAATATAATTACCATCACTTGTTTTGATAAAAAGAGCATTGAAAATTTCAGTCATATTAATCTTAATTGCAGGTTCATCATCTAAATAGTAGCATTTAAATGCTGCAGCTAAAGAATCGTCACCAAAGGAAGGATTGTCCTTTAAATCATTCTTTTTAAATTTGGACCATTCGGTAGCTTGATTTTTACCAGTATAACCAGATAAAAAGATAATTAAAAAACGATAAAATGGAGAAGCTTTAAACTTTGAAATATTTTCTTGCTTCTTAATAAATATTGTAAACGCATAAAGCTTTAAGGCAATTTCATCTTGTTTAATATTTGGATCATCAAATGGTAATTTTTTGGCTTTAACATATTCAGCAAAATCGTTATGTAATTTTCCATCCCAAAAATTATTATTTGAAACTTGGTAGTAAATTGATGCTAAAACTCTCATAATATAGAAGTTATTAAATTTAATTCTTCCACATTGCTTTAGTGTATATAGCTTTTTTTGTTCATTTTCATCAATAAGATATTTGTTAGAGGTCATAAAATAATCATTCCTTTTTTGGTAAATGTATCTTAGTATAATTATATAATGTTTATATTATTTTTCAATATTTGACAATTCAAAAATTAATTGTAACAAATAAAACATTAGTAATGATTCGCCAGTTAATAAAATTGAAAAAATAAAAATGGCGTAATTACAATGCTTTTTGGTTATTTAATTATAAAATGTGTTGTATGGAAATATTATTTAGCTTGATAAAAAATACCTTTTTTAAATGAAAGAAAGATTGGTAAACCAAAAAGAAAATTTAACAGTCCAGCAAATATTATTAAATCAAGCTCTATAAAAGGCGTTGGATTAGCAATGATTTGTAATAAAGCAATTATAGCACCTGCTAGTCCTGAAAAGATGGTTAAGCCAAAGCTTAAATTTTTTTGAATTCTTGTGGCTATTTCCTTTTCGTGTATCTTATTTAGATAAATAAGATAGCTAATTCCAAATATAATTGTAATAAGAGGAATTATAGATATGTAATCAAATACTTGAAGCAAGCTTTTCTTGCAAAGATAAATTCCGCCAGCTACAAGATGTATTATCCAACCAATATCACTTAATAGTCCTAATATCATAAACATAATATTCGGCATCATAACAGTATAGCGCACACCTTGTTTATTTTCAGCTTGAAGTTTTTTTATATGATTTTCTGTTTCTTTTCTTTTATTATTTAAAATTTCATTTATTTTTTTCATTAATAATCACCAATTTCATTTTATAATTATTACTTAAAAAATTCAAATGTTTAGATAAATTTATAATTAAAACTATAACATTTACTTAAAAATATTGGAAAAGTTATATTTTTGATACTAAAAAGTATTGGAAAAGTTATGTTTTGGTGCTGAAATTATATTAGAAAAGTTAGATACGGGTTGATTTTATGTTTAATAGAAAGGTAGAAAAGATTTTAAGCGAATATTATGAAAATCCCTTGGAGCCAATTATCATAATTGATGGAGCTAGGCAAATTTGTAAAAGCTTTATTATAAGAGAAACTGCTTCAAATAAATTTAATAATTATGTTGAAATTGATTTAAAAACAGATTATGAAGGTGAAAAAGCTTTTTTTAATGTTAAAATAACCAAGTCCTTTTATCTATTGGTTAGTTCTTTATATGGTGATAAACTTAATACATTTGAAGATACTATTATATTTTTAGATGAAATTCAATACTATCCTCATTTAATTACTATGCTTAAGGATTTAAAAAAAGAAAAAAATATCGCTTTATTGCAAGTGGTTCATTGCTTGGTGTAACTCTTAAGCATATCTTTATACCAATGGGTGCTATTAACGAGGTAAAGATGTATCCAATGGATTTTGAAGAATTTTTATGGGCTAATAATGTTAATAAGGATGTTATTGATTATTTAAGAAGCTGCTTTATTAATAAAGAGAAGGTTGAAGAGGCAATACATAATACGATATTATCATTATTTAAGGATTATTTAATTTGTGGTGGCTTACCTGATGCTGTAACACAATATGTAATTAATAAGAATGTTATAAAAACAAGAAATATTCATAGTCAAATATTTGCATATTATAGAGATGATTGTGCAAAATATGACTTAGAGCATAAATTAAAAATTTCTAAGGTATATGATTTGTTAATATCTAATATGTCAAATAAGGTTAAAAGAATACAATTTAAAAGTATAGAAAATAAGAATGCAGCTAATCTTGAAAAATATGAGGATGAATTTGATTATTTAGTTGCGGCTGGTGTTGTAAATTCAGCAAAAGTAGCAAGTAATCCTAAATTCCCTTTAAATAAATCTCTATGTAAAAATTTAGTTAAGCTTTATTATAATGATGTTGGATTATTAACTAATTTGTTATATAAAAATAATATAAGTGCAATATTAGATAATGATAAAGGTATTAATCTTGGATCAGTATATGAAACTGTATGTGCAATGGAATTGGTTGCTCATGGTCATGATTTGTTCTATTTTGATAGTAAAAAGGTTGGATAGGTTGACTTACTAATTAATGATTATGACAAATTAAAAATATTACCAATTGAAATAAAGTCAGGTAATGATCAAAACAATTATAGAGCAATACCAAAGCTAGTAGCACAAGATGGTAACTATAAGCTACCTATCGACCATGTTTTTGGAAACAAAAACATTTGCGAAATGAAAAATAATTTATTGATTTTACCTATTTATTTTATAATGTTTATATAATAGAACAATTTCTTAATATTTACATAATTATAGAAAATAGATAGATAACAATTAATAAATGTAATGAAAAAGAGTTTTAGACTCTTTTTTTTATGCTATCTTGTTTACATGCTCATTTAAACAAATAACACAAAAATATTAATAATTGTTAACAAAACTGTTGACAAGCATTTACTACCTTGTTATAATATATGTAACAAAGGAGGCTAAATATGATTACAGAGTTTGGAAAAATGTTAAGAATAATACGAATTAACTCAGAGGACAGTATGCGAGATATGGCAGCAAAGATAGGAATAAGTGCAGCATATTTATCGGCAATTGAAAATGGCAAAAGACAAATACCCGAAAATTTATATGATGATATATGTAATGCCTATGAATTATCAGAGGATGATAAGAAAAAATTAAAGGATTCAATTGTACTTTCAAGTAAATCAATAAAGGTTAATCTTACAGATCTTAACGAAAAGAAAAAAGAAGTTATCACTAAGCTTATGAGTGATGATTTGGATGACGAAGTTTTAAATAAATTATGCGCAATAATTAAAGATAATGAGAAGAGGTAGATTATGAAACAACAACTTAAGATTACACCTAAGGTATTGAATCAAGAAAATGATGTAGTAATTCAATATAGTGACAGTTATCTAATAAATAAGGATACGATATTAGAAGTTCCTAATCAATATATAGCTATTGCATATGTCGATGGAAAGATGAAGTTTAGACAAGGTCCTGGCGAATATTTTGTTTATAAAATAAATAAAGATTACCTAAAAAGTGAGCTTAAAGTAGCATTTATTAAAAAGCAAGCTATACCTAGTCTTATTTGGGGCTTTGGTAATATCAACGTTAATAATGAACGTCTAAAAGAGGCATACCGCGTTGGAGCGAATGGCCAATTACAATTTAAGATTGTAGGTGTAAATGATCTATTAAATTCATTTCCCTTTGCTAAGGACATAACTTCGGAAATGATCAAACAGAATGTTATTCCCGTAATTAAAAACATAGGTGCTGATGTTTTAGCTAAATATTTTGCAAACACATCAATATCTGTCTTTGAGATTAATTCAAAACTAGAAGAGATAAGAGAAAAGCTATTAAATGCTTTAGTTACTGATAATGCTTTTAAAGGACTAGGCCTTGAAATAACCAATTTAACATTAAATCCTATCCATGTTCCGGAAGAGGACTTAGAAATCATTAGAAATAGAATTAATAATTAGGAGTAGGTGAAAAAATGAAAAATAAAAATCTATTAGAAAAATCTAACAAGATGAAGGATGAGCTTATGAATATAATCAATGCTTATATTTTCAAAATAGAACGTAATGATTATCTTGGAAGCTTTGCAAATGATTGTATTAAAGATGTAGTTAATAATTTGCGTAAAGCAAGCTCAAATTTAGATAATGCAATTTTCAGTGGTGATGAAGAAATTACAAGTATTTATAATCAAGCTATGGCAAAATTGAACGAATTTGGAAATCTCTTAAATAGTGATTCTAACTACGCGTTACAAGAAGGTGCAAAGCAAATTTTAAAGCATTGTGAAACTATTAATCAAGTTGCAAATGAGGAATTAATAATTCCTACAAATGTTGGTAATAATCTTCATCAAAATGATGGTTTCTTCCTTGCAAGAAAAAGAAAACGTGTGGCAAGTAAGCTTGAAGAGTTAAATCAAGTAAGAAATGAAATTTTAAATTTTGAAAAAAAGATTGAAAGGGATATTATAGTTCAAGAGAAGACTAAGGCAGAGCTTGAAGATAAAATGATCAACGAGGAAAGCGAAAGAGTCCTAAATGAAATAGATCGTAGGTTAACCTCAATAGAATCAATTATTGCTTCACTTGATGTTAACAAATCAAATTATTCTGCATGCTTTGCATTGCTTAATAATATTTATGAAAGGCTTAGACCACTGGTTGATGATACACTTTTAGCAAATGACAACCTTGATAGAGTTGACGCATTACTTAATATTGGTAATTTAAAAAATGTGTTGAACAATCCTAAAAGCGCCCTTAAAATTTTAAGCATAATGAATGAGGATTCAAAGCAAATTTCACTAAACGTTAATCAAATAGATTCTAAAATTAATGATGCGATTGCTGGCAATGCTAATACAAAGATTTCTGAATCAGCCTTAAACCGTAGGAATGAACTCTTAAGAAAAAAAAGGGAACGTGAATTAAACAAAGAAAATTTAAGTGAGTTAAAGGTTGAAAAAGAAAAAGAAAAGGAGAACGTATAATCATGGCATTTTTTAAAACAAAGCAAGAAAAAGAAATTGAGGCTCAGATGCAACGCGACGAGCAAATGGAAGTTTTCAATGAGCAACTAAATAGTATCAAGGCAAAGCGTGAGGAATACGCTAAGATTGCAGCTGAAGCTGAGCTTAATGTCGACAATTGTTCTTATGACGTGGCAGTAAACGCACTCATTGAGCTTAATGATATTATATCAAGTTTAATTCAGGCAAAGGCCAATTTTGATCTTATTAATGTTTCCAATTCAATTACTATAAGTATGGCGACTGCTCTGAATGCGCTAGATAAGATGGCTAGTAGTAATAATGTTAAAATGCCTGACATTAGAAAAATCCAAAAATTTAATGTTAAGATGTCTAAATATATGAGAAATATTAAGATTGGTCAAAAGGCAATGGGCGGTGCTTTAAAGAGATCAAATCCTGCAAACCATACAAGAAGTGAAGAAGAGCTAGAGGCTGTTAAGCCTATGATCGATGCAGCGCGCTCTAAATTATCAGGTACATCAATGCCAAAGTCAAAAGCAGCAGCTTCAGGAATTGATTTATCTGAAGAGATTGCTGCAGAAAAGAACAGAAAAATTTAATTTATTAAGTAGGAGTTTATTTTATGGCTCGTACTAGATTACTAGATCCTGAAGAATATCAAAAAATAAAACTAACAAAAAGAACATTTTTTCTTTTTCCATATATTTTAATACAAATGGTCATTAAATTAGTAATTATTTTTATCATACTAATTTTTAAATCAATAATTAAATCAATAATTAAATTTGTTAATGTAATTTTTAGGACAAACCCTATTGAATATAGATGTAAGGTTTGTGGATATCCAGTTTACATTAGAAGAAAAATAATAGGCGGTTATCAAGCCGCCTTAAAAAAAGAATATGACGGACATTGTACTGCTTGTGGTGCTTTTTACGAAAAGTTTAATAAAAAACAAAATCGTTTATATAATAATGCTATAAGTCATATAGCCTATGTTGATAATGATGGTTATAAAAGATTTTTACCAAAAGAAAATTTTGATCGAGCAGCACAAGACTTTGATTTTATAATAAATAGATATAAAGCATCAAGTATAGGATATTGGAACAAGCTTTTGGCAAAACTACGCATTACATATGATCATAGTCATAACTATGCAACCCCTATTTGTTATTATCTAACTGATATTAATATAAGGGAAGAAAATGATTATAAACTAGCAGTGAAATACGCTGGCGAAAACCTTAAGCAAAAATATAAAACTGAAGTCTTAAAAATTGAAAAGGCTATTAATGATTGGCGTGAAAAATCATCTAAATCAGATTATAATATCTTTATTTGTGAATCTCCTAATTCTAGTCAAGTAACTAAGAAAAAAAGATATGATTTATATTATTATCTTACTTATAATGGATATAAGGTTTTTTATGGTGATATAAGTTTGGAAGGAGAGGATACCTTTGAACCTTACAAGCTTATTGATGCAGCATCAAAAGCTAAGATTATGATAATCTATGGAACGGCTCCTGAATATTTTGAAAGTCAGGTAATAGAAAAAGAAATGGATTTTAGCAAAAGTGCTTCTCTAATATTTGCTTATAAGGACTTTGATAAGTCAAAATTAAAATATTATGGAAATAAAAAGATTGATTATATTAATGCTGATTCAAAAGGCTTTTATGTCAATATATTATCATTAATTATACAAAAATGTCCTTGTGATGAAAATTTGGTGATTGCTAATTATGAAAATAAAATTGCTAATATTGATTTTACTGATATAGTAAGTGCTATAGCTGAATTAAATAATATTAAAAAAGAACTTTGGAAGATATTTCCTAAGCTACCTTATAAACCTTATAAGTAGATGAGATATTTCTGAGAACCTAGTTAGGCTTCATAGATACTCTATATAAGTGATATCATTGTAGAGAGTAAAAAAATATTTTAATTATCTTAGAATTTGGAATTTATATATAGAGGAGTATCGTATTAAAAAGGGTATATGTCATTGACAATCAGTTTAAAAGATTACTAGTAAAGGACTATATGCAAGAAATTTGTTGCATATATGGTTTTGTGATGGTCAAACAAAACATAGCAATTCACAATATGATATTTTAATATAATATAAATTGAAATGAGAGGTACCAGTTGTATGAAAAATAATTGTAAGTGTACTATATGTGGTTATTCAAGTCTTACAAAATATGATAAATATTTTAAATGTGAAGCATGTGGTGCTGCATTTGACTTAGAAACAATAGATAGTGAATTTAATAATGATTATGTCGAGGCGATTAAGTGGTTAGAAGATACCATCCCAAATTTTGAAATGGCATATTCACGATTTAATTCATTGGTGGAAAAATATCCGACTAAATCTGAGGGTTATTGGGGTAGACTATTATCAAAATATGGCATCAAGTTTGAATATGACAGTGGCAAATCTATTCCATCTTGTTATTATGAGACCTATGAAGATATAAGAAATTCGGATGATTATAAAAAAGTTTTAAAATATGCATCCTCTGATTTAAAGAAGAAATATGAAGCTGAAGCTTTAAGAATTGCTGATGTTGCTAAGGTTTGGCGTGAGACAACCTCAAAGTTAAACTACGATATATTTATTAGCTTTAAAGGAACTGATGAAGATACAAGACAGTCAACAAAAGATTTAAGTGATATGCGTAATCTATATAACTATCTTACAGATAGAGGATATAGAGTGTTTTTTAGTCAAGTAAGCTTAAATGAAATAGGTATTCATGGTAGATCCTGTGAAGCATACATTTTCAACGCTATTTTAAAATCTAAGATAATGATAGTTTATGGATCAAAGCCTGAATATTTTATTTCACAATGGGTTTCTAATGAGTGGCGTAGATATCTTATGGAAATTGAAAGAGGTAATAAAAAGGATATATCCTTAATTGCTGCCTATAAGGATTTTGATGTTAAAGAATTGCCAAATGAATTAGCTAAAAGACATCCGGTTATTGCAGACTCACCTTCATTTTATAGTGAAATTTTAGAAGTTATTGATGAATGTCTTAATGAAGAAAAAATCCCGACATTAAGCCTAAATTCTAATAAAAAGGATAATACTTCTAGGCGTAGAGATGAATTAAAAAACAAGCAAGAAAAAATAAGCAATTTGATTCAAAATGCCAATACAATTATTGATGATTGTAATAGATGGGTAAAGTTATATGAAGCTTTCAAAGAAGATCATCTATCAACCATTAGTAGCTATGATAGAGAAATAGTGGAATTTGAAACATTGTTAAAAAATAATGCAAAACAAATTGATGTTGATGATTTAAAAATATGTGATAATATTGTAGAGATTAAAGAGCTTGATGAAAATGTTGCAAGCTGTAAGAGTATATTAACAAACTATGGGAAAAATAATAGATTCATATCACCTAGCGTGGTTGGTATGATCGTAGAAATTGATGAATTAATTAAAGAACTTACAGAAATAAATCATAAACAATGTGAGATTAAAGAAAATAATAAAAAGCTAAAAGAACATATAACAAAAATGCAAGAAGAAAATAAAAATACAGACAAATTAATTGATGATAAAAACGAACAAATTAGTTCGGAACGTAATTCTATAGCTCGCTATAATAATGTTATAGGTAAATATAGTAATATGATAACAATGGTTAAAGAAATGATTGATTATTTTAATAATAAGGTTGAGGATTATAATCAAAAAATTTTGTCGTGTGATGATGCTTTGATGAATTAAAATTGTATATTAAAAAATATGAGAGGTATCGATGTGAATTTTAAGGAATGTAAATGCCCTGTATGTGGCTATAATAGGTTTATAGAAAAGAATCAATATTATGAATGCTATGCTTGCGGTGCTACCTTTAAATATGAAGAAGCTGATGAAAAATTTAATAATGATTTAGAGGATGCTGCTAGATTTTTAAATGATGCACTTCCTAATTTTGATTTAGCTTATTCACGATACAATTCTTTGGTTGAGCGTTATCCAAGAAAAAGTGCTGCTTATTGGGGACGTTTGCTCTCAAAATACGGAATCAAGTATGAATTTGATAGTGGACGTGCAACCTTATCATGCTATTATGAAAATTATGAGGATATTCGTGATAGTGCTGATTACAAGAAGGTTTTAGAATATGCAGATGCTGATTTAAAGAAAAAATATGAAGCTGAAGCTTTAAGAATTGCTGATGTTGCTAAGGTTTGGCGTGAGACAACCTCAAAGTTAAACTACGATATATTTATTAGCTTTAAAGGAACAGACGATGATACTAATCAGGACACATTGGATAGACATGAAATGCATGAGTTATATGATTTTCTTGTTGGTAAAGGTTACAAGGTGTTCTTTAGTGATGTAACCTTGAATGCTAATGGTATTTATGGAAAAAACTGTGAGCCTTACATTTTTAATGCAATTAAGAAAGCGAAGACAATGATTGTTTATGGTTCAAAGGCAAACTATTTTGAATCAAGCTGGGTTAGAAATGAATGGCTTAGATACTTAGGACAAATTACGGAAGGTAAAAAGAAGGACATATCTCTAATAGTAGCCTATAAAGGCTTTAATGCTAGAGAATTGCCACAGCCATTAAATAAAAGACAAGCTATTTGTGCCGATTCACCTGCCTTTTATAATGATATTTTAGAAATAGTTAATGAATGCCTTAATAAATCTAACAATGTAGAAAAAAGAAGAATGGTTAGAAATAATAACAATAATATTTCTAATCGTAAAGATAACCTTGAAGTAGAAATTAAGAAATTAGAGCATTTAATTTATAATTGTAATGAAGTTATTAATAGGTATAAAGAAGATATTGAAAAATATAAGAAGAAAATAGAACAAAATATTGCTCCTACAAAATTTCAAGAGGATGTTGATAAGGCCAATAAAATGATTGAATTAACTAAAGAAATAAAATCTTTTTATGAAGATGAATTGAGTAAAAATCAAAATATGCTTAGTCTTATTGATGAAATAATTTAAATACAGCATTAAGAAGTATGGAGGTAACATTAATGGTTGAAGATTATTGTTGTGAATATAATTGTGAGGTTTGTGATTTTAAAAAACAGTTGAAATTTAATATTTAATTTAACAAGAATTGAGGTATATATATGGAGTTAAAAGGTTGTCAATGTGAAGTATGTGGATATTCAAGGCTCATAAAATGTGATGATTATTATGTGTGTGAGGCTTGTGGTGCTGTAAAATATGAGGTAGCTAATAATGAACAGGATAGCGATTATGCTGATGCTATTAAATATTTAGAGTGTACTCCTCCAAATTTTGAAGCTGCTGAATCAAGATTTAATTTAATAGTTGAAAAATACCCTACATGGTCTTCAGGCTACTGGGGAAGAATTCTTGCTAAATTTGGTATTAAATATGAGTACGATAAAGGACAGGCTGTACCAACTTGTTATTTTGACTCCTATGAAGATATACGTGACTGTGATGATTATAAAAAGGCTATTAAGTATGCGGACGATAAGCTTAAACAAAAATATGAAGCTGAGGCATCAAAAATAGCTTTGGTTGCTAAAACTTGGAGAGAAAGAACCTTGAAGCAGAAATATGATTTATTCATTAGCTTTAAGGGAACAGATGATGAAACTAATCAAGATACATCTGATAGAAGTGAAATGCGCGAGCTATATTACTATCTTACAAATCGAGGCTTTAAGGTATTTTTTAGCGATATTAGTTTAAATGATAATGGTATTTATGGTAGAGGGTGTGAGCCTTACATTTTTGAGGCAATACATAGTACCAAAGCAATGCTTGTTTATGGATCAAAGCCTGAATTTTTTAATTCAACATGGGTTCAAAATGAATGGCAAAGATACAACAATGAAATAGCAAATGGTCATAAGAAGGAAGGCTCATTGATAGTGGCCTATGAAGGCTTTGATGCTAGAGAGCTTCCTCTTACTTTAAGAAGAATTCAAGCAATTAAAGCTGATTCTAGACACTTTTATAGTGATCTAGTGGAAATTATTAGCAAGTATGTAGATAAAACTGATAATAAAGCTAATAATACTAGATTTTGTAAGCATTGTGGTATTGAATTAAATCCTAATGCTAAATTTTGTCCTAATTGTGGTAAGCCTTATGTTTCATCCTTAAATGAAGGTATTAAATGCCCTAATTGTAGCTCTTTAAATCAAAATAATTCTAGATTTTGTTTTTCCTGTGGATATAAATTAATTGACGATAGTCAAAAGCAATCTACTAGTGATGAGCTTAAAAAGCTAGAAGAAGCTAAAAGACTTGAAGAGGAAAAGCTTAAGATTTATAAAATAAAAGCTGAAAAGGAAAAATATAAGGAAGAGTATGAAAGAAATCATAAAAAAAGTGAAACAAAGACAAATGAAAATAAAACAGTAAATAAACTTAAGGTTGAAAAAAGAGTAGAATCAACAAATCCTGAATATCGTAAAATTAAAAGAGATCTAGAAAAATATTATAAAGGGAAGGATCCTTGGTATATATTCTTCTTATGTTTGTTTTTAGGAGGATTTGGTGTTCATCATTTTGCACGTGAAGATTATTTAAGAGGTTTTCTATTTTTATTTACATTAGGTGGATTCTTTTTCGGATGGATTTTTAGTACAATAATTCATTTCTTAAAAGCATGCCAATGGTCAATTGTAAAAAGAAGTTAAATAAACATAGTAATTAATAACAATTGCATTCTATAAAAAAAGATGAAGTATATTGATAATGTGAAAGAGTTTTTAGACTCTTTTTTCTTTCGTATATTGCCGTGTTTACATTATTATTTAAACAAAATATACAAAAATATTGATAAATGTTAACAAAACTGTTGACAAGCATTTACTACCTTGTTATAATATATGTAACAAAGGGAGGTTAACTCTGATTATAGAGTTTGAAAAGCTGTTAAGAAAAAAATATTTGATTAGAAATTTAAAAAGACCTCAAAAGAAAAGGAGAAAACAACAAAGTGATAACAATTACTATAACAGATGATGATTTTTTGAAAATTAGTGGAGAAGTTGCAATTTATGCAGGAAAATTAATGCCTTATGCAGATCAGGCAATCACAGTTGCTTATGCAATGTTAGGATCTGCGTTATTTGCTGATTTAGATGATGAATCAGAAAAGAAAAGATTTTGTGATACTTTTGAAAAACTTGCTATTCGTGCGGCATCATTGGATCTTGATAAATTAAAAAAATAATATTAGTACCAAAAAAAGATGATACTAAGAAGAAGTGTTTAAAAATATATGCTAAGTATTCACATTGTGAATACTATAATCAATTATAGTAAAAAGGAGTTAGATAGATATGAACAATCAACCAAAAATTGAAGCCTATAGAAGCTTTTATGAGCAAGGCAAAGAGTTTTACAATAAAGGCGATATAAAGTCAGCTAGAGAGGCCTTCTTAAAGGCATGTGAGCTTGCAAATGATATAGCAGTTAATTCAACATCAGTTGCTGTGCAAACAGATTATCACAATAATGTTTTGAAAATTTTGGAATTTTTAAAAACAGATTGTATGCCTAAAAAGATTGAAAATGTTTCTAAAAGTAATGGCGAAGATGAAAAAACAAAATTTGATGCAGTTTTGAAATCTGAGGTTACATTTGATGATGTAGCAGGGCTTGATGATGTAAAGGCTGAAATAAAATATAGCGTGCTAGAGCCATTAAAAAACCCTGAGCTTGCTAAAATTTATAAGATTGAGCCAGGTGCAAAGATACTATTGTACGGGCCTCCAGGAACAGGAAAAACCTTTATTGCTAAGGCTATTGCTGGTGAAATTGATGCTCCATTTTATGCAATAAATTGTTCGGATCTTGTTGGCCAATATTTAGGTGAATCAAGTAAAAGAATAAATGATTTATTCGATGAAGCATTAAAAAATGAAAAGGTTGTAATTTTCTTTGACGAAATTGATGCTTTGGCTAGCCAAAGAGGTAACTCGACTGACGGCGCTGATCAAGAAATCAATAGAGCGGTTGCTACATTTTTAACAAGGCTTGACGGATTTAAGAAAATTGATAATAAGATGGTCCTTCTTATAGCTGCCACTAATAGACCCTGGTCTATCGATAAGGCAATGCTTCGTGGTGGTAGATTTGCAACTCACATTTATGTATCAACTCCAGATCAAAAGGCTAGAGAATTTTTAGTTTCTAAGGTCTTATCAGGTATACCAATTAATGACGATGTTGATGTTAAAAGTATCGCGATGTCTTTAGAAGGGTTCGGAGGAGCTGATATTACAAAAATTTGTAATGATATAAAATCTAATGCTTATCGTCGTGCTTTAGAAAGTGGAACTAAACAAAACATTAATATAGATGATTGTACTTTAGCAATTAATAATAAACCAAATTTAATTTCTGATGAGGATATTAAAATGTTTGAAGAATTTAAAGAAAAAGGGAGAATATAATAAAGGTGCTAGAAAAATATATGGACATTAATCAATCAAAGCTTGAATATGATTCTATAAAGTATGAGCCATTAGCTTCTAAAATAAATACTACATTTGCTGATATTGTTGGTCTTGATGATATAAAGCAAGAAATAAAGCGTTATGTTTTAGAGCCTTTAAAGAATCCTTTGCTAGCTGAAAATAATAGAATTTTATTATATGGTCCAATTGGCTGTGGTAAAACCTTAATTGCTAGAGCCATCGCTAATGAGATTGATGCTCCATTTTATGAAATAGATAATGTAGATATATCATGTGGATTATATTATGAACCAAATCAAAATATAAATAAAATATTAGAAATAGCCTTAAAGCATGAAAGAGTGGTATTTTATTTTGATACATTTGATATCTTAGCTTATCAAGCTGCCAATCAAGAAATTAAAATGGCTTTAAAAACATTTTTATCTAAAATTGATGATTTTAATAAAAGTGATAATAATAGAATGGCAATTGTTTTTGCGACTTCTAATTGTCCATGGGAAATTGATAAATCAATACTAAATGATTTTATTAAATGTTATATGCCAATTCCAGATCAAAGTTTAAGAGAAGCATTGGTATCTAAGGCTTTATTTGATTTGCCAATTGATGACGATGTTGATATTAAGACTATTGCGAAGCTTTTAGCGGATTGTAATAGTGCAGATATTATAAGAATTTGTAATGATATAAAATCTAATGCCTATTGTCGTGCTTTAAAAAGTGGAACTATACAAAATATTAGTATAAATGATTGTAATAAGGAAATTAGTAATTTTTCTAATTTGATTTACAATGAAAATATTATAAAAAATAAAGATTTTAAAGAAAAAGGGAGAATATAAAGAATGGAATACAAAGCAGTAAAGTGTCCAACTTGTGGTTCTTTAAGTATTGTTGAGACTAAAAAAGAAGCAGTTGAAGGTAATATCTATTATTATTACAAATGTAATTCTTGTTTAGATGAATTTAATACTAAAAAAATAAGTAATAAAAAGATTAGCAATGATGGAAATGAATTGTCGGCAAAGGATATCTTTAAAAATAACATTGATAAAATAATTGAAATTAAAGCATATAAGGATAACATTGTTAAATCAGGAACAGGCATAATGCTTGGTGATGGTTATATTTTAACTAATAAGCATGTTATTTGTGATTACAAAGAAAATGATAGCTTAATTAATTTATGCTTATGTGATTATTATAAGGGTGAAGGAAAATCAACTGGTGTTCTTAATCTTGAATTTGTATATGCCTCAAAGGTTAAGGATATCGCATTAATGAAATGTGAAAATTTAAATAGTTGCATTAAATTTGCTCAAAACAAGGTAGAAACCGGAGATCAGGTTTATGCAATAGGCAATAGTCGTGGCTATGGATTATGCATCGTAGATGGGCTTGTTAGCGATTGTGAGCGAGTTGTTGAGGGCGTCAAATATATTATGGTATCAGCACCAACTACAAATGGTAATTCGGGCGGACCATTATTAAATTCTAAAGGGGAATTAATAGGAATGATTACTGCAGGTGATTCAACGGTTCAGACAATGAATTATGCGATACCTCTAAGTGATATTATTGCCTTCTTAAAAAAATTTGAAACCTTAGAAGGAATTAAAATCTTTAATGAAAGATAAATATTTTTGGGAGGATTAAAATGGAAGAACAAAAATGTAGAATTGCTTATATTAAAATTAATGGTGATGAAGCTTGTTTTTTATGTGATGATCAAACTATAAATGCAAATGATTTGGTTGTAGTAGAGGGTAGTGATGAGCCTTTAGTTATTCAAAAAATTGAATATGTTGATAACGCAAGTCTAGCTACACCAATTGCGGAGATGAAAAGAGTTATTGAGCTTTATGATGCTGCTGCTGATGATATTAAGGAAATCAAAGTGCTTGATGATATTAAAGTTGCTGCTAAGGTAGCTAAGGATTTTTCTTATGCTGATTACCATACAGATTGTTTGATGAAAATTAAGGATAATTGCTATTCTACATTTTTTTCATTAATTAAAGAATGTAAAATAATTAATAATAGCGCTAAGACTTTTAATGAATTAGTAGTTAAAATAACATTCTCCTCTGATATATTAAAAATTGATGACATTAACATAAAGCAGGTTAATTCTTATTCTGAGCTTGTGCTTCGTATTCCTTTTTTAAAGGTCAATAAAGCTAAACTTGAGGAAGTAACAGAGGCTATAGCTGTTGCAGCTAAATTTGAGCTTTTAGATGCTTCGAATAAGCTATTAAGTGATGTTGAATATAGCTTTAGGGTTTTGCCTATCTCCCAGCCTTCTAGCAATATATTAGATGATTTTAGATTGTATGCTAAATATGTTACACCACTAGCAAGTGGGGTTAAGCAAATTGCTTTAAACGCAATTAAATATAATGATAATCGTTCAATTATAGCTTATCAAAATAAAGGCGAGGATAAATATAATAATATGCTTAAGGAGGCTCAAGCCTTGTATTTAGCATTACATGCTCATGGTATTGCATATCAAAATCCTCCTGCTAGTGGCCTATATAACCAAAGGCTTAGAATGCCTATGGAGGTTTTAAATGATAAGAAGGGTACCTGTATTGATCTTGCAATTTTATATTGCGCTTGTCTTTTAGAGGTTGGCTATAATCCAATCCTAGTCATAATTGATGGTCATGCCTTTGCTGGCTTTTTTTTAGAGGAGAATGTGTCATTTCCTAATAGTATAGAAAAAACATGTGCTAAGGTTTACAATAGGGCAACTGGAGGATATAGAGAAATTGCTCTTGTTGAATGTACAACATACACAGCAACCTATAACGTTTCCTTCAATGAAGCTTTGAATTTAGGGATTAACAATATTAAGGGGTACAATGGAAAGATTTTTAATGCTATAGATTTGGCTTCTGCTCATAAAGGAATTTTTTCACCAATACCATTAGATAATGATGATAATGAGCTAGAGCTTTTAATAAAGCCCAAAGAGATAGAAAATAAAAAGCTTGATTCAATTGCAATGACTAAGTTTATTGATGTTTCTAAAACCTACGAGCAGGATCGTTTTACATTTTGGGAACGAAAGCTTTTAGATTTAACCGAGGCCAACCCACTTGTTAATTTTAGATTAAAGCTTTCTAATTGCTTAAAGCTAACAGCTGATGAAAATATTTATGATATGCTAGTAGATGCTAATTCTTTAAAATTAGCAGTAATGCCTGAAAATTATTCAGATGCTTCAATTGCAAAAGAATTTGAAAAGGGCTTACTTAAGCCAAATGATGTCTTTAACGCTAGTATAGATTTTGATAAAGTTTTGGGCATTGGACTTGATAAAACACTTAAAAGCCTAATTAAAAAGTCAAATCAAGCAATGGACGAAACTGGTGCTCCTACATTATATATGGCTCTTGGTATCTTAACATACAATCGTAAGAATCATGAAAAGGGTCAAGCACCTTTTATGGTTTTACCTATAAAAATAACTAAAGATAAAGCTGTTGGTTTATATACAATTAGCTATGATTATGATGACATAATGATTAATCAAACATTTTTTGAGTATTATAAGGAGGAGCATCCTAATATTGATTTTAGTGCACTTTATCAGGTTGATTCCTCACAAAAATATATGGATATTGTTCATACATTCAAGAAAAATAATACAGAAGATATTCAGCTTGATGAGCAAGCATTCTTTATTGCTAATCTAACATTTGCTCATTATATTATGTGGCTAGATGTAAGAAAAAGAAAAAATGAATTAAGAAAAAACAAAGTCATTGAAAGCATAATTGTCAATAAGAACTTACTTAATGAAAACATTGATGACTTAAATAAATCTGTTGATCTAATTGAAAATTATGAGGATTTTGCCGCACCTCTTTATTATGATTCAACTCAGCTTCGAGCTATTCTTGAATGTGGTAAGGGCAAATCATTTATTTTAGATGGTCCACCAGGTACAGGTAAATCTCAGACTATAGTTAATATGATTGTTAATGCCTTTTATCATGGTAAAACTGTTTTATTTGTTGCGGAAAAGAAAGCAGCACTTGATGTTGTTGCTCAAAGGTTAAAAAAGCTTGGAGATCCTAATAGTGAAAATAATTTAGGAAGGTTTTGTCTCGAGCTTCATTCAAATAAAGCCAATAAGACTGATTTCTTTCAAAAACTTAAGTCTTCAATGGAGCTTGGTCAAATAAAAAATCCAGAGGAGTTTTTAAATAATTGCAAGTCACTTGATGAGAAAAGAAATAAACTTCTTACAACTATAAATAAAATGCATCAAAATAAATATTTTTATTCTTTATATGAAGCAATTGTTAATTATGAATGTGTAGAAAATATACTTAATGTTGATTTTTCTGAGGACTTTCTAACATCCTTCACTAATGAAAAATATAATGAAATTAAGGAATTAATGGAAAAGTATTTAACGCTTGCTGGAAGTATTAGCTATGATACTAATCCTTTAAAGATTTTAAATGTAACAGATGTTAATTATTCAGAAAAAGAAGATGCAATTAGTGATTTTAATGATTTATATTTATCATTAATAAAATTTCTTGATTCCTATAAGAAAATTTTAACAGAACTTAAAATTGAATATAGTGACAATAAAAAAACTATTAAGGCTATAATGAAGATCTTAGATTTATGTCTTAATAATGATTTATATATTACACGACTTAGTGAGCTTTTAGACACTAAGGATGATGATAGTATTGCTGAACTATTTATGGTTGCTAAGTCATTTGTTGAATTAAGAGAAAAGCTTAAGGATATTTTTAATTTAGATCTTATTTTAAAAATTGATGGTGATAAGGCTTACGTTGAGCTTAATAGTAAGGTAGGATTTTTTAAAAAGCTTAGCATTAATAAAAAATATAAGCGTCTTCTTAATAGTGTAGTAAAGCCTGATTTTAAGATTGATAAAAAGAAAATAGATGAGTATTTTGAATTAATTGGTAAATATAATAAGATTTATGACTATTTAATTAATAATTCAAAAGAGCTTTCAAAAATGCTAGATATTGATTTTATGAATTGTATAGATGATTATGAGGCTATTTCTCGGAAATATTCATTAACAAAGGAATATCTTAATTCTCTAAAGGAATTAGATATGGACTTTATCACCTCTACAACTATATTTACTAATATCTATAATACAAAGCCTTATGGGCTTAAAATGTTATTTATGGATAATAAGAAAGAACTAGAAAAGTATTGTGATTTAGAAGCTAAAATATCTAGCAAATTTACAATTGAACGCGATTTTTGCAGTAGTATTGATGATTTTATTAACTTATGGAATTACTGCAAGGATCCTAATAATTTTAATCAATTGATTGATATTGCATCAATAAACAAAATCATTGAACAATTAAATAAGCTTGGTTTAGAAAATATTACTAATGAAATTAAAAAGAATAATCTAGCTTATAGTAGTATTTTTGATGCCTTTAAGGCTTCACTTGCTAAGGGCTATATAAGGATGTATTTAAAGGATTCTGATATCAATTCATTCAATTCGGATGTATTTAATTTAGAGGTAAAAAAATATAAGGACTTAATAAATGAATACAATAATTTAGTAGTAGCTAATGTAGCTGCTAAATTAACAGAGAATTTAAATCATAATAATATTAATTATGCTAATTCATCACTCATTGGCAGACTAAAAAAATCAATTGCTAATAATGGTAGAGGTGTAACTATTAGAGATACCCTACTTAATTATGATGAAGTTATTAGAAAATATTTTCCTTGTTTTTTAATGTCACCACTAAGTGCCGCTCAGTATTTGGCAGTTGATGAGGAAAATAATAAGGCTGTATCAAAATTTGACATTGTTATTTTTGATGAAGCAAGTCAAATTCCAACTCATGAGGCCATTGGACCTATTGCTAGAGGTAAATCTTTAATTGTTGCTGGTGACCCTGAGCAAATGCCACCTTCAGCTTACTTTCAAGCAGGTCTTGAGCTTAGTGATGAAGACATTCAATATGAGGATGCTATTTCTTTATTAGATGAATGCCTTACAATTGATTTGCCAAGAATTAGATTAAATTATCATTATCGCAGCAAGCATGAATCTTTAATTGCTTTCTCTAATTATAATTTCTATAATGATACCTTGTTTACCTTCCCATCTATTAATTCGGCAAAGAGCTTGGTTGAATTTAAGTATGTTCCACTTGATTGTGCAAAGCTAAATTCAAGCATCACCAAAGAAGAAATAGATATGATTGTTGATACATTTAAAGAAATTTATACTAATCCTAAAACTATGAATAAGTCAGTAGGAATCATTGCCTTCAATATGAAACAAGCTGATGCTATTTACGATGCTATAGTTAATTTATTAGCAGATGATCATATTTTAAGTGATGCAGTAGCAAAGGTTACTGAACCTTGGTTTGTTAAATCACTTGAAAATGTTCAAGGTGATGAAAGAGATATTATAATCTTATCGATTGGGTTTAGAAAAAATTCTATGGGGAGAGCTGTAGTTTTAGGTCCTCTTGCTCGTGAAAATGGGCAAAGACGATTAAATGTTGCGGTAAGTAGAAGTAAAGAAAAGATGATTGTTGTTTCTACTATATTACCAACTGATTTTGATGATGATGCAAAAATTTCTAATAAAGGTCATTTAATGCTAAAGCATTTCCTACAATATGCTTCTATGGAGAATAATCCTCTACTTATAAATAGTGATGATGAGGATAAATCAATTGCCTATTTTATAAAAAGAGATCTTGAAAAGCTTGGCTATGATGTAAGATGTAATATCGGTAATAGTGATTTTAAGATTGATCTTGCGATTATTAATCAAAATAAGGATGCTTATGATTTGGGCATATTAATTGATTCAAAGCCACTGGAAAATCGTAGCTGTAGAGATCAATTATATGTATTTGAATCAGTGTTAAATTCACTAAAATGGAAAATAGTAGATGTTTATTCTATTGAATATTATAAAGATAGAAAAAAAACTATTGATAAAATAGTTTCTTGTTTAAATAAGCCATATGAGCCAGAAGCTAACAAACTAAATGTGAGGCTAGAATCATTACCTGCCAAAGTATTTAACTATAATTGCAAGGCTTATGAAAAGATGCCAGCATATATATATGTAGAATATGATAATGATAAGGGATTTAATTATAAGCTAAGAGCTTTGATAGTTGAGGTAGTAAATAAAGAAGCTCCCATTTCCTTTGAAACATTAAAGGATAGAGTTAAAGAAAATTCTAATATCAAAAGTATGAGTGACAAAGCTAAGGAACGTTTAATTCAAACCTTAGAGTCCTTAAATTTACCAACAACCAATGACCAATATCAAAATGTATATTGGAGTAGAATAGGAGATAAACAGGTAGAAAGCTTTAGAATTAATAGTAATAGAGATATATATGACATTCCTAAGGAAGAAATTATATGTGCAATGAAGCAAATAATTTCAATTCAAGGAGCACTTAAGCCAGAAGATTTATATAAAGAGACGCTTAAAGCTCTTTGTTATGGTCAATCAGTATTAAATAAGAGAAATATTGAACGACTTGATTATATTTATAATTTAATAAAATAATAAGAAAATACGCTCTTTAAACAAAAAAATAAGAGCGTATTTTAATTTCGAATACAAAAACTCGCTTGAAAAAGTCGCATTTGAATATAAAAACTCACTTGAAAAAGTCTATAATGTAGATATAATTATACTTAATATGATGGTTTCTATTTAAGAGAAAAATTGAAAATGAACGGATTAAATGCGTTGAATAGCAAATTAAATAGAAGTGTACAAAACACTTGATTAAACAGCAGCTGGATGCTAATATTAGCTTTTCTGATAATGTATTAACATTACCTTATTATTTGGTATATATTATAAGGTGATATTAAAATTATAATATAATTGAGAATGTGATAATTTAAAAATATTGTAGTTATGCGATTATTTGCTATTTAATTGGTTGTTCTATTTGTTAACATTTGAAATTAATGGATATTTAAAGTATAATTTTAAGGTGAATGAAGGTGTTAAAATGGATAAGAAAATAACTGATAGTGAGATTGCTTATTACATTAATAATGTTAAGGAAGCGTATATATTATTCAATATTGAAGGGGATGATTTAACAGTTACCAAAACTTATGTTGGTGATGCTCTAAGAGGAAAAGGAATGGCAAGAATGCTAATGGATGATGTTATGAATTATGCTAAGAATAGATATAATGTTAAGGCTACCTGTTCATATGCTATTAAATATTTAGGAAATTTAGAAAATGAAAAGAATTAAATATCTATTATTTTTAGGCCTAATATTTTTTCTTTTTAGCTGTAAAAGAAATTCAGACTTGAATTATTTAAATAGTGTCAGCAATAAATATAATGTTTGGGAAACACTTTCCTTTAATAACTATTTTACTAATGCAATTGATGGACCAATTTATAATGATAATACATTTATATATAAAGAAAAGATTTATAAAATAACTAATAATAAAATTCAATATGTGGGTAAGTTCAATGATACTGCTTACGACAATAATGTAATAAGCATTGAGGAATTGAAGGAATATAATATTGGCGATACTATTTATGTTAATGAAACTAGATGCGCTTATTTAATTACTAATACTAATAAGGGAGCAGATATTAAGATAACGGATGAGCTATATGCTACACCGCTTGTTAATAATGGTGTAATTAATTTAAGAGTATTTGGAAAATATGATGATTATTCTCTTCTTTTGAATAATCTATTTAAGAATATTGATGCTTATAAAATAAGTACCTTAGAGCTTGCTGGTGATTTAATTTGTAAGAATTATATTGATTTTAGTGGTATTAGTGATTTAACTATTTTAGCTCATAATGCTAAATTAATTGTTGATGATTCTTATCTTGATGATATTTATCATGAATTCTTTTTTAATATTTATGGTGCTAGCAATATTATGATATCAAAGATGTCATTTAATTATCAGATGACAAGAAATATTAATGGTATTAAAACAATGCTTGGAGTCCATAAAAGTAAGCATTTAGAATTTGTTGATTGTAGCTTTGACATTTCCTCATCAGTACAAAATAATAGTGAATATACTAATATGGATTTATATACTAATTGGGAAAATGTAATAATTAATAATTGTACATTTAATAATTTATGTGATAGTGAGGCTGGAGGATCACTATGGATTCGTGATTTTCATGGACTTGGCAGTAAAGATTGCAAGGTATTAAATTCTCATTTTTATAAAATTGCTCATGATGAGATGATTGCGGTATTTATGGGGATTATTTCTGATGTATTAATAAAGAATAATGAATTTTTTGTTCCTGATGATGGAGTATCATCAAGTGTTATGAATTTTACTCTAGGGACAAGTAGTAATCATAAAAATATTAGCTTTATTGGTAACAAGGTTGATGCTTGCTCAACTGGTGGATTAATTTGGGCTAAGGGAGAAAATGTCATTATTAAGGATAATAATCTAAATGTTCATTTAAGTAAAAAGGGAACAGGAAGCTTTAGAGCTATTGAAGGTAGTATTAATAATATTAAGGAATTTTCTAATAATACAATCAATATTGATTCATTATTAGATACATATGATTTTCAAGTACACACTTTACATAACATTGATATTGTTAAAAATAATAAGATCAATGTAAATATGAAGGTAACTGATGTTTTACTAGGAATAGATGAAGTAGAAAGTAATGAAATTAATCTTTCTAGGGCTAGCGAATTCATTTTTTATAATATTGATACAAATGTTTGTAATAATATTGTTAATATCAATAATAAAATCAATGCTATTTTTAGGTATTATGGTAAGGATTTGGAAAATAGTGTTTCAATAAAAAATAATGAAATTAATTATAATTATGAAGAGAATATTAATGAAAGCTCAACATTTATTATGCTTAATGATTTAAAAATGAATAATTATATGGTTAATATAATTAATAATAAGCTCTATGCTAAGGGCTGTAATAAAAAGAGTAGATTTTTATTTTATGCACCAACTGATTTAAATCAAACATCTATTATAAAGGATAATGAGGTTAGTGGCTTTAATGAATCAAACAATTATTTTAAGAATTTTAATATAAACTAAAAGCACCAGCTTGATTTGCTGATGCTTTAATTTTTTAGGCAACCAATAGGTATCACAAAGACATTATCGTTTCGTTTTTAGTAATAAAGATAAAAATGTTTTTTTGATCTAATTTGTGAATACTAGCTATATAAATATTAATTATTTAACTCAAAAAAAACTATTTTCAATGATTTATTATGGTTTTTTTTGATGATTTATTATAGTTTTTTTTGATGAAGTTAATTATTTAATGATTAGCTTGTAAAAATTATTATTTAGTTAAGGATATTTGGTAGGCTCTTTTACTTGTAATTTTAAATATTCTGAATTATAATAAAATTGTTATTAAGACTTTTAAAAATTAAATAATAGAGGTAGAAAATGAATACTTTAACAAGAGATGAAATTAAGGAAAGAATTAAGAAAAGAACAGTAGATGAAGAGGTTCTTAAGGAAATTGATAATTATTTAAATACGGATGATTTGGAATTTGTTTTATATATTGGAATAAATTATTATTCTGGTAATGGTCTACCTAAAAATCAAAAGCTTGCCTTTAAATTTTTTAAATTTGCAGCTGATGCTTCATTTTCTAGAGCTATTCCTTTTGTTGCATATTGCTATCGTTATGGTCATGGTGTTAATAAGGATTATGAGCTGGCTTTGGATTGGTATAAAAAAGGGTCTGAGCTTGGAAATACAAGCTGTATGTGTAAATTAGCTGAGGAATATCTTTTAGGCGATATTGTAGAGGTAGATGTAAAAACTGCTAAAATGTGGTATGAGAAGGGCGCAAGCCTTGGTGATGGTAGCTGTATAAGAGCTTTAAATAAATATCATTGGAGTGATGAATATGAAGATAAAGATAAATGATTTAGAATATGAGCTAAAGGAGCAAAATGATAAGCTTTTTATTAGTAATAATGAATTAGAAAGATTATCTGAAAATATTAATTTGCTTATAAAATATAAGCTTATGGATTTAAAAATAGATGGATTAATTGATGATGAAACTAAAATTATAATTGATGATGTTACCTATTATGATATTAATTTAGTACTTTTAATACTTAAGAATAATAATGAGCTAATTAAGGAAATTATTTCGGCTATTCCTGATAAGAAATATATTTGGGAATATATTATTGATTCTCTTGATCAACAAGAAGCTAAAAAGAATATTGATTATATTTATAATTACATTGATTTATTTGAAAGCTTTTATGAGGTAAGTGAAAATCATTCATATTGTTATCGTAGTGAATATTATACCTATCAGGATGCCAAATATTATTTAAAGCTTTTAGCTAATGTTAAAAAAATGATTAATGATGAGAAAAAGCCTAAAAGGTCTACTAAGAATAAACCATTTTATTATTTTGAGGTTGATGATAGCTTAAGAATTTTATCTAAGGATTTTGGTGTATTAAGGGAAGATGTTGATTTTAAAAAGATAATTGAAAATGCTTATCCTGATATTGAAAGACCAACGCTTGCTCAAAGTGCGGCAAGCCTTCTATATACAATAATTATGGAAAAGCCCTTTGTTTCCTATAATTATGAAGCAGCTGCTATAATGACCTTAGATTATTTAGATTTAAATAATGCTATTTATAGACGTGATAAGAGTGAAAATTTTATTAATCCTCATTTGACATTAAATGTTAGTCCAAGCGATTTAATGTATGCGATTAAGCTAGTAGAGGATAATAAAAGAAAGAAAAAGGCTGATGTTATTAAGAAAATTGTTCCTTTATTTGGTATGAAAAAGATTTCTTTTAATTATGAAAAAAAACAAAAGCTTGCTAAACTCAAAGAAAATCCTACAAAGGATGAAATTTATCGTTATATTGTTTATTTTACAGAGCATTATCATGGTTATCAGGGTTATTATGAATATTATAAGGGTGATAGTATTGTATATAAGATCCATTATCACGGGGAATATACTAATTTAAAGTTTAATATCCTTAAAAGTATGGAGAGTCAGGATACTTTAGTTTTTGATTGTGAGGCTCATGCCTATACTGAGGGACCTACAGATTTATTACATCGTGCAAAGATTACAGCTTTAATTTATGAAGAAATTAAAAGAAGAAGCTATGATGATATTTTAAATGATTATTTTAAAGAGCTAAAAATGGACCTTAAACAACTTTATGATTCAAGCATTAAGATTGAATTTAACCTAAAATGGGATTATGAAATAGATCCTGATTATGAATGGT
>CAKQDS010000015.1 GCA_934229535.1 uncultured Anaeroplasmataceae bacterium | reverse complement strand
TATGGCAAAAAAAAGGAGCTGTTACTCCAAAATCTAAGTTTTTTAAAACCTAGGTTTTTTCACAGCCCCTTTTTTTTATGATTTTATACTATTTTTGTAAAGATCTTTTTCATTCCTCTTATAAATAACTTCAAATATTTACTTTTTCTACTATTAAAGTTAAATTAAATGTGTTATAATATAATAACCGAAAGCGCTTTTATAAAGGAGTATTTTATATGATTTTTTTAGCAGTTGAAAATTTAGATCCAATAGCTAAGCTTATTGGCAGATGGTTATTAGATATAAATCTACCATCAATTTTAATTAGACTTTTTTTAGCATTAATCATTGGTGGAGCATTAGGACTGGAACGTAGCTCTAAAAAGCATCCAGCAGGACTAAGAACCTACATTTTAGTATGTATCGGTTCTACTATTGCCTCTATGACAAATCAATTTATGACAGAAACATTCGGGGCCGATTCTTCAAGAATAGGCGCAAATATTATAACAGGAATTGGATTTTTAGGAGCTGGAACAATAATTGTAACATCTAGAAGTAAAATTAGAGGCTTAACTACTGCAGCCGGATTATGGTGTGCTGCATGTATTGGTATGGCTATTGGTATTGGTTTTTATACCCTAGCAATTTGTGGATTCATTCTTGTTCTTCTTTCCCTTCAAATTTTACCAATTCTTGAAAGCAAGTTTTTAAATAACGCAAAATATATTGATTTACATGTTGAATTTAAAGAGCGTCCAAATCTTAAAATATTCATTCAAACATTAAGAGAAAAAGGAATTAAAATTGTTTCAATTGAACATAATCCTGCTTATTCCCAAAGTGGACTTTCAGTATATGAAATAACTATTGAATTTAATCATATTATTAAAAGCAAGGAAGCAAGTTCATTAATAAAAGAATGGCAAGAATTTGATTATATTGAATATATTGAAAGATCATAACATAATTTTACATATTTTTATGATATTTTGACTTCTTTTTATTATTATAATATAGCCATAAATTAAATGAAAGATTAGTAGGTCATACTTTCTATACTCTCTCTCCCTTAATCTATAAATTTCCTACTAATTGATTAATTTAAAGATAAATTACCAGCCTTTTATTTATTTGGTAAAGAAATTTAGGAGGATATAGCGTGCTATATCCTTTTTTTGTTTATAAAAAAGTCCTAAAAGGTGCAATTGACGTTTTAAAAATAATCCAAAAAGGTACAATCCATATATTTTTATATTCTGATACAATATTAACAAAGAAGTGATAACATATGAAAAGATTAGCATTAGATAATTTAGTACAATGGATGAATAATAAAAAATACTCCTAGACACATTAATAATAGCATCTAAGAGTATTTTTTTATTTTGTTGAATCAAGCGTTCCACTATATGAAGATACAACTCCTTGTAGGGTTTGATATTTTTCTCCCCATACATAACTCTTTGTATTTTCATTAATTGTAAATTCTATATCAATCTTTTGAGTAACAATTGATGATGGTGGTAAATAATAGATCGTATCACTTTTATCAGGGTTATTATTTGCCTTTTTAGATGCAACCTTATAGGTTGTTTCATAACCATATTCCAAATCAAGGTAGAATTCAAAGAAGCTAAATTCTAGCTTTTGTAAGGAATAATTTAAAAGATAATAACCACTTGCCTCATCATAGAAGGCAAATGCAGAAATAGTGTATGTAATATTATCAGTTCTTGTATATGGATCACCAGCAGTACCTTTGCCATCAGCCTTATAAGCAACTATTGTTAAATAAATTGGTGATGAGGTATCAAGCTTGTTTTCTGAAGCATCCTTAATTTTAACATCAAATAAAATCGTATTTGTTAAATCAAGGATAGCAATGTTATATATCTTTGAATAATTTTTATTTTCGGCATAAACAACATATGAAACATACCAGAATTCATTTTCCTCAGGCATACCAACATAGTCCATAAATAATGCTCTATTTTTACCATCCACACTACCAGAAAGTGTTGATAACTTATAAGCGTTATTTTCATAGGTAACTGTTTTATTAAAGCTATAGCCACCCTCACTACCTGTATATGATGTATCATAAATTGTATATGATTCATTATTTAAATAATCATTTTCTAGAACTAAAAATACCATTAAGCTTCCATCACTAACATTTTCAAATGGAATATAAAGATATTTATTACCATTAATAATTTTAAATTGATAAATAGAAGCATGTTCTTCTAACACAAACGTAGGAGCATAATCCTCAAGCGTTGTATTACTAACAGTTCCAACTAAATAATATTCATCTACTAGCTTAGCTTCATCTGAATATATTAGACCTTCACTTGATGAAGAAATAATATCGTTTTTATTAGTTGTTGCATTTAAATTATCAACAAGATCCTGATATAAAGGTGTCTTATCACCAGAAGGATAAATTGTTTTTAAAGCACCTACAGTAGCAAGATCAGATATTTTTTGAGCCTCACTAATAAATGTTATTTTCTTCATATAAGCATCTATTGATAATAGTTTGCTAATTTTTATATCTGGTAAAGTAATTAATCTATGTAATTCATTACCATTCCATAAAAAGCTATTTGATGTATATCTTATATTATAAATATAGTCATTTGGCTCTGCTAAATCATAGAAATTAATAAAAGCTCCAAAATATTTCGTTCCCATAGAGAATAATTGATTATCTGTATTTTCCAACTCAGAGGTAATATCAATATAATTAATAATATTATCATAATCATAAAAAACTGTAAATGAGTAATTGAAGCGATATTTTGGAGTAAATCCTCTTGTAAAGCTTGTAGCTATTTCTCCACTATCAGTATCAATTATTGCATTATTATCAATTAATCCATCCTTATAAATAGATACATAATCATTATAGCTACTATAAGGCTCAGCTTCAATTATATAATGATAATAATAAGCACTTTCATTAGTTTCTGATGTAATTGTGTAAGTTACTTTATAGCATAATCTATTAACCATTTCCTTACTATAGGAGCTAATCAAAGTCAAGCTATTCAAATCGTTAACATAATTTGTAGCATTATAAAGCTCAGCTGAGGTTGTAATTGAACCCGTTTTTACCATATCAATTGCCTCTATATAGCTTGGAATATTATTATTACTTACCAAATCACTATAATTAAATACTCTTCCAGCAAGAACATGACTAATTGCTACATTATTAGTAAATTTAACTACTTCCTCATCAAAGGTTATAGATGAAAGAGTTGTATCACTTGATTTTTCCTTACCAAATTTAATAGAATACTTAAATACATTATTTGAGTTTGGCGAACCAAATACAAATGATAAAAGCTTATTACCATATGATAGACCTGAATCAATTGTTAAGTCTAGTAATACAGTTCCATTATTTATTATTGGTGTACTATTAAATATTAAATATTCAGAAGCATTATAAATATTTCCTTCTTCATCCTCTAAAACCAAATATTGTTCCAAATTAGTTAAATCAACAAGATTAGTAGCTAAACTAATAGTCATATGACCACCAGTTGATGCAAGCTCTGAGGTTATTTCATTATTTATAAACGTAGCAACCTCATCATTTATAGTTGCATCTGTAATATTAAAGCTTAAATCCTTACTCATATTAACTATTTCAATTTCATAGTCCTTATAAACAGTTGTATCTTCTGCATATACTCGAACAATCATTTTATTACCTAGAGTGACTTTAGATGTTGATACCGCGCTATCAAAGGTTGCACGATAAGCAAGCTCATAATAAGCTGTATCTAAATTAACCTTATATTCTTTATTTTTAGCATTTTCATTAAAATTATCATACATATAAAATTTAATAGTACCATTTTTCAAATCAATAAAGTTAGAATTTGTAAGTAAATGATCACTACCATCTGTAGAAACAAGCTCAATATCAAATATTGTTGTAGCAATTGATTTAATAAGCTGCTTCATAGATACATAAAAATCATAATTGACACTTGATGTATCACTAATAATTGGTGAAGAACCATTCATACCACCACGCCAATATGAATCTTTAGTATTACTAACAATTAAACAACCATTAACATTAGTATAATATGGATCAAGATCACTTAAATTAATATTATCTGGAATAAAATTACCATTTAAAATTCCTTTAGAGCTAGCTACAGCATATAAGCCATAGCCATCAGTAGCTAATGGATAGTTATATAATACTAATAAATTATATAATTTATCATTATTAACCGTATTATCAGCATTAATAAAATTAACATCACTATGATTATAGCCATCAACAGTTTTACCATTTAAAATATTTAATATTTGATATAAATAGCTACTACTTAATGTTTCAGCGGTTTGTTTAGTAATAAAATCCTGACCAATGAATGCTGATACAAAATACAAAATTCCCTCAGTACTGCTACTAAATGTATTCATAGAATTCATTTTTGTAAATGTATCAAAATATAGTGAAGAATTATTATCTAATAAAACACTTAAGATTTTATTAGCAAGCTCTAGTCCCTCTACAGTATAAATATCATTACCAATATTATCAATTAAATATTTTAAGGAACTATCATCCTTAATAGCTAATTGCTTAATTAAATTAATTATTTGCTCACTAGTTAAATAATTTCCAACAAGTAGGCTTTCAGCCTCAGTAGTACCATAAATAGTAGAAATAATACTAGCTAATGAATCATTAGTCAAATAACCATTAGTATATAAATAATTAATTATATAACTAAAATTAGTGCTACTTCCCACTGACATTAAAACTATATTTTCTTTGTTGGATAATGTTACCTTAGCACCAAGAGAATTTTTAATATATTCAGCAATAGTTTGCTTAGTTGTTACTGTACTTGTTCCACTACCACTAGTAGTTGTATTATAAGTTAATTCATATGATGTTTTATCATAGGCTACATTCATAATATAAGAATTAACAAAATCAGTTTCATCCTGGAAGGCATATAAATAAGGAGTCATAATTGTAGCATAGGTTGTTGAAGCACTACCATTAATACCATAAGTACCAAGGCACGATAAAATAACCTTAATACCATCTGTTGTAGCTAGCATATAATTAGCCATAATATTTTTAATTATTTCAACCTCATCAGCTGATGTAGTACCACTACTTCTTGACTTAGTTCTAACACCGTCAAGCTTAATAATATCATCAACAGAATAATCAATATATGATGTAGTAACAACACCTAGATAATTATTAACATGGTTTTCAGTTTTATTTTTAGCTGTAAGGAAAGATCCATATGTTTGCCATTGATCCTGTTGATAATAGATTCCGGTCATAATAGATGCCGAACAATAAAACCATAAATAATCATAAGAATAAGCTGTACTTGAGGAAAGCTGTGGACTTGTCCATTTTGCTTCCTTTGAATAATTCCATGTTGATTTGGTAGTTTCATCAAGATCAATACCATATTTATAATAAGGATTTGTTGAAGATAATGTAGTATTTCTTAATAATGCAGCAGTAATATCAGTTGGCTTAGTTTTTAAAATATTTTCTGAAACATATTGAGAATATGATTGGATACCTTGAAGTGAACTATAACCATTCCACAAAAATTTATAAGTAACCTTATTATTGGCAAGAGCTATTTTATCACTTAAGTCTGTTTCTGATAAAGAAATATAAATTGGCACATAACGACGTGTCGAGCTTCCACCAGATGATGAGTTATCAAACAAGGTGAAACCAATATTACTTTCAGGGAATAAAGAACCAATATAGGTATCACCAGATGATGATTTATATGGTCCATAAAAATATGTAGCGTCACTTACACATTCTTCAGGAACATAAATAAAACGAGTTTTAATTTGAGCATTATTTGTTGTTGTCCAGGTAGCACCTATATATCTACTTCCACTTGTAGTCAAGGTTACTGGAGCATCATTTGACTGATAAGAATTACGATACTCTGTAGCCTTAGCATAAATTCCTGGATAAGTCTTTACTCGATCTAAATCATATGATGTAACATTAGTTAAATTATTAGTTAGGTAAGTCTTAACCTTTGGATTTTCTCTTATTGCATTCCAAATATCCACATAATTATCTTCACTAATTTGACTCTTGTAGGTTGTAGCCTCAGTTGAAGTAATATTAGAATCATCTAGCTTTACTTTCTTTAAAATAGTCTTAATTGATGAAGCTAAATTTGCTTGATTATCTTGATTGTTAGTAAGCATATTTACATAAATATCTTTTTTATCAGCATCAGTTATCTCACTACTTCTTAGGATTGTCGCAAGCTCGGCAGTCGAATCATAATTATTTTTATCAATGTTATTATATAGTTCTTCAATTACATCATCACTTAAATTAGTAAGTAAGCCTGTTAATAATTCTTCCTTAGCTGGAATCAATTCCGAATTAGTAAAGAAATCAGCATAGCTTGTAGTATTTTGCATTAAATTTAAATAACTTTCAAGTAAAGCCTTTAAATTTGTTTCACTTAAGCTTATTATATAATTTTTAATTAAAGCTTGAATATTTGCATATTCAGTATCAGACTTAGCTATTAAATTAGCCATAACCTCTGGTAACATCATTCCATTTAGAACATTCTTTAAATTAGTCTCATCACTATTTAAAGAATTAAATAATTCATCAACCACTAGCTCTCTTAGGCTTGTAGTAATAGTGGATTTATTATCACATTCAAAGAATAAATAATTAATAATTTCTTTAATCTTTGCTTGATCGTAGCTATTAGTCATTTCCTTAAGTGTATTTTTTAATACTGTTGAATCACAATTATTAATCCAATTAAATGAGCTTAAAGCTGTTGTTAAAATATCATTATATGTTAAATCTACGGTTGCAGTTCCTGATGGCGTATAATCCTTAAAGCTATTAATTAATGGTGAAAATTTTTCCAAATTATTAGCAAATCCTTCAGCAGCATTAGCAAAAGCTATTGTACGCCAGCCTATACTTTCAATTAAAATAGTATTAATCTTAGTAAATCCTACAAATTGAAAATAATCAGGAATATAATAATCAGAATCAACAGTTGGTGATATTGTTCCTTCAATCATTTTTCTAAAGCTAAAATTAGGACTAAATACACCAATATTACCATATTCATCACTTATACTTGATAAAGGTGCATAAACTACATCATTTCCTAAATAGGTATCATTTCTATATGTTGAAAGTAAGGTGTCAGAATTTTTTGGCATATTTGTTGGCACCTTTGCTTCACACGCAACAACAGGAATTTCTTTATTGAAGTTAATTAAATAACGAATATTTACATACTGGGCATTACTTAAGCTATTAAAATGAGCAAGCCCAATAATAGAACCATTATATTGATATTTAGAAGCATTTGCCATACCTATATATTTTGTTTTAGAGGAATCTAATGCATTAATTTCATTATAGCTTAATGTATAATAAGTACCATAATCCTCTGTATTAGTTTTATCAATAGATTTAACATTACCATAATTAATAGAATTGGCAATATCCACCTTATTAGAAGCTGAAATATCCAACTTAAATTTATTTAAGAAAACATAACCAAATATTCCACTATTTGTTTCACTACCACAAATAGTTCCATAATTTAGAGTATTTAAAATTGAGCATAAGCCGATACCTAAAACACCTGAAGCCTTAGCATGAGATTCTGTTGAACCATCAGTTTGGATATCACCAGTTGAAATATCAACATTATTACGGTAATTAAAGGCAATAACCTCGCCATAATTTATTGTGAAGGCAATTAATTGCTTAGTATGATATAAATTACTAGTTGTTTTTCCATAATCAACAATTTCATCATTTTGATATAATTGGTCATTACGTGCACATATTCCCGCAACATGAACAAATGAATTAGTATATGATGACATATTTACGCCCTTAATCATACCATTATTTGCACAATCTCTTATTTGAGCATATTTGGTAATATTAAATAAGGCAATACCGGCAATTTCCAGATGGCTTGCGCTAGACTTAAAGGCACTATAAGCAATAATGTCTCCTAAATTCATAGCATTAGAAATAATACTTTCATTCAATGAGCAAATACCACTAAAGCGCATATTAGACGTATATACATTAGTAAGGCTAGTATTTATATTTAGGTTTGTTTGATTTTGCGAAGCAACCTTAGTATTGGCTAATGCCTCGATTGTTTTAGCATTAGAGGTTATATTTCCTTTATTAATTGCTTTATCAATACTTCCTACTAATTTATTATTATAGCCACTTTGCATTGGAATATTATTTTTATAAAATTCCTCTGATTGCATTACATTATAAAAACAAATACCACTAACATACATATCTCCTGAAAGTGAAGATAGTGTTGATGATGAAGAAATATAAATATTTATATTTCCACCATTATATAAATTATAAGCATATGAGCCTTTACTTACTTCTTCAATTGCGCCTGTAATTACTATTCTTTGAAGACTTATATTATTAGAAATATTAAAGCTAATATTGCCTTCGTTATAAATCTCATTTAAGGTTATATATTTTCCGGCAACAACGCCACTAAGCTTTAATATAGCAGCAGTATTTTTAATATCTTTAGAGGTAACAAAATTCAAGTTTCTAAAGTTATAAGCTCTTGTTAAGGTAATTAAGCTATCATTAGATGTAGCAGTTGATAAAAGACAAGATGCATAATAAATATAGCTTGAAGCATCCAAATTATCTTCTTTAGTGTTTAGTGTTGGTGCATAGGAATCATTATAATGATAACCAAGATTGTAAATACCTACTAAATTAGACTTAAATTTTGTACTGCCATCGACATAAATAACTCCACTTATATTACCAGCAAGGCTTGGTGATGTATTAGTATTTGTATAACTAATTGTTCCACCATTTGCAAAATTATTGCCATAAAATTCTTTTAATTTTGAATCGGATTGAATATTTACATTTATAACTCCACTTATATTTATCTTAGGTGACATAGCATTAGTTGTAATATTAATATCACCCTGATTATGAAGGTTTAAAACACTATTTTTTGTGCCTAAAACATCTCCAATTACACCAGAACAATATACGCTATTAAAGGAATTGCTAAAGCTATTAGTAATAGTTCCCTTATAAAACAAGCCATTTACCTCATTAAAATAACCACAGCCAACAATTCCCCCAATATAGTAATTAGTAACAACATTTGTATAAATTGATGATGTTAAATTCATTTTTGATAAAACATCTTTTATGCTTAAGGCTGAAGCTTCAGTGTAGCCAATTACACCACCAAGAGCTATGCCATCAATATAGCCACTTGCAGTACTACTAAATGATGATGCAATAGATGAATCAATAATACCAGTTATACTACCACTAGTTGTAAGCATGGAAACACTAGCATTTCTTGACATGATACCAATTGCGCCACCAGCATAATATCTACCTATATTAGCGTTAAAGCTAATATTACCATAAGTGCGAACATTTGTAATATTTCCACCTTCATTAATTCCACAAACAAGACCAATTGCTTTAGTTGGAAGACTAGAATTATAAGAATTAATATTATCTATAGTATCACTAACATAAAAATTAACATTTTCAATTGTACCATCAAATAAAGGAAATAAGCCATAGCACTCAAATCCAGAATAAGCTATTGTATTATTTATCACAAAATTATAAATGGTTACTCCATTTACGCTACCATTAGAAACATTAATAGATGATGCTACATTCGTATTACCAATAATTTTAGCACTAAAAAAATCATCATAAGCATAGCTATTACTAGGAATTTCACTTAAATCAATATCATTCTTTAGATAATATATAACATCCTTAGAGGCAAAAAAGGAATTATTATTTGCAAGTGTATAAATGTAAGCAAAATCCTTGGCATCATTAATTTCAAGCACATAATCATCATTGATTTTACTTTCCTTAAGACCAATAAGAGATGGCAGTGTATAATGCATATTATAATGCTCATACATATTATCTGTATACCAACCATCAAGTGTGGTAAAAATGTTATTTAAGCTATTATTATCAGTAACATATTCCCCAGCAACCGAATTTTTTTCCACCTTAATATTGCCAAGTAAACCCTTATCATAATAATAGTAGCTATCATCTACAGAATCAATTGAAGAATCTAAAAAATATGTATCAACAATATTTCCACTATTAATAGTAGCAATAGGACGAAAGTCAATATAATCAGTTATTGTATAGTTTACAATAATACTATAATCAACATAACTATTTTTAATTGTTCCCTCATTATTACAAACAAAGCCCGAAATACGATATCCACCAAGTGCTGTAATACCAGCCTCTTCTTTAACTGGGTCTCTTAAATCAACAATTGAACAATTTTCAATAATACCACTTACTTTATTCAAGCCAACAAAGGGAGAAATACCAAATATCGAAGCATAAATACTTCTTTGAATTTGTTCAGTATTTAATAGCTTTAAATTTTTAATAGTTCCACTATTAACACTAAACATTGAAACATATTCTAATTCCTTATAATTGTTTTCTTCACTTGCTTCAAAGGTTTTAAAGGCTAATCCTTTTATTGTATAGCCATTTCCATCAAAGGTACCACTAAATGGCTTGTTTTTCTGATAACCAACAGGCATAAATTTATTTGTTCCAAAATTAATATCAGTAGTTAATTTATAGCTATATCCTAAAAAATCACTATTAGCTTCACATCTATTCGAGAATAAAACTAGCTCTAATGCTGAAGAAATAGTAATTATATTATCACGATAGTTAGTAGTAGCTGAATCTGTTGTATCACTAATTGAAATCAACTTTGAATCCTTAGTATGATTAGTGCCCGTAATTTCTACTAAATCTGTATTTTTATATAAATTTTTATTATCTAAGGCACTTATTTGGTTTTGATTATAAAAAGATACTCCAAAAACAATAACAATTAAAGCCCCTACAAATATTAATGAGCATAATCTTTTTAATATAGTTTTCATAATTAGACACCCCAAACACTAGAAGCACGATTGGCCTGAACAATATCAATTTTAAAGCTCAATTGCACCAAAATTGTTTCATGAAAGCCTGCTCCACTTATGCTTGGATAATAATAAGCATCCGTTGCATTGTAGTTTTCAATAAAATCAAGACTAATAGTGTTTCCTTTTTTTACGGTTTTTTTATAGTAGGCATAGCCTGAACTCAAATCATATTCCCAATCAGCTGAAAATGTAAAAGGAATAATGGTATTTTGGCTATCCTCATCTACCTGCTGTTTAGCAATGACATTATTAATCTCTCTTCCTGTTGAATATACCTTATTAGAAATCCAAACATCTTGAATTTTAACTCTTATTTTAGTATTGATACTAGAATTGTAATTTATTGTGCTTTTAAGCCTAGAAAACTCAACATATCCTAAGGTATCATATGATCTAATCTTAGAGGCATAGCAGGTAAGGGTATTATCAACAAAACCAGGGGTATTAATATCAACATTTATAAAATTATTATCACTTTGATAGCTTAAAACTAGAGCATCATCACTAACATTAATATGGCCAGCATTAGCATCAATATCAGCTTTTCTTATAGTTGTATAATAGGCATAAATTGCGCCACCTATTCCCAAGATAGTAAGTAACGCACTACATATTAAAAATATTCTCTTTTTCATATAAAATAATATGTTCTCCTTTACTAGCTATTTGTAGTAACGTTAAATAAAACATTTAGCTTATAGCTTAAATTTAAAAATTCATTATTTTCCGGTTCATTTGGTACTACACCAAATACATAAAAAATTACATTTGTGCTTGATCTTGCAGAAACACTAATTTTATTATTTTCTAAAGAAGCATTCCTTAAAGCATTAAAACTTGAATATAGTAATAAATCAGGTTCATTTGCAAAAACTAATAAACCAACATAAGGACTATACTCGTTTAGCGAATTATTCGTAATATTAACATAAAAATCATAATCACAAATATTCTTTAGTGTGACTTCATATTTCAAAGCCATATCTAAAAAATATTGGTATTCAACATCAGAAATAGTATCATTTTTATAATCAAAAAAAGCTAAATCCGTAATTGTTATTAGTTTTTCTGTATCTTTTGTTATTTCATACTCTAAACGTAAGCCGTCTGTATTTTGACTAAAGCCTGGTATTTCATCTCTTTTAGTAAACCAAGCATAGGATGTAACTGCAAGTACAATTAAAGCTATGACAAATGTAATTATAGGTAATATCATCTTCTTCATAATGTATCATCCTTTGTTAAAGCAATCTTACCAATTTTTAAGCCTTGATATTGATAGCAATTGGAATTACCTAAAACTAAAGATAAATCCTCATTATATTCTAATGCAAAATAATAATAATTATTGCCAGCATTTAAGCTAACGCTGCCACTAAATTCTTTAATCCTAATTCCATTATCTAAGCTATTTGGAATAGTAAAACCAGTCAAATTAGTACCAAGCTCATATGCTAAAAAAACATCTTCAATCTTATAATCATACAAATCCATATTTGCTTTATCATTAGCTATGTATAAAATTTTATCATCAACAATAACACAAGAATAATTTGAACCATTTATAGCTCTACTACTTACACTATAATCCTCCATAGGATAATCATCAACCAAAATCCTACCATCAGAAACTATTACTGGCCTTATTAAATTTGAGCTTATATCCTTAAAGCTGACATTTATCTTTATCTCATTACTAACATTTATTTTTAAGCGAAAATATATTTTAGTTCCTGGTAAAATATTGCTTAGGCTATCTTCACTAAATTCCTTAAAGTCATTAGTAGTCTCATCATAAATTTCTAAACTGGCATTATTAATCTTAAAATTTTCACTTGTTATTTCAATTAAATTAGCATTAGCCGTCTTTGATTCACTAAACCAAGCATATAAAAAAGACGATAGGAGAAAAATAATTAATATTAAAGAAATAATTTGTGGTATTAGCTTTTTATATCTCATATTTTCCTCCTTTAAGAATAAAAAAAGCAGTTGTATCAACTGCAACTGGCTGTCCTTGTTGGACCCTATAGCTTTGCGTCATTAGATTCCTCTAATTTTGCTAAAAATTCTCTATTCCGATAAATTTATTTTAACAAATTTATATATCAATGTCAAGAAAAAGTGCTATTATATTTATTAATCATTTGACATTTTCCTTACGCATATTTTATGATGACTCGCTTTTATTAAAAAATGACATTTAAAATAAAAAAAGCTATGCTTTTCGCATAGCCTAAATTGTTATTTTTTTGGTCTCATAACCTCAAGACCACCCATATATGGTCTTAAAACCTCAGGAATATCAACACTTCCATCCTCATGATAATGATTTTCAAGTAAAGCAATTAGCATTCTTGGTGGAGCAACTACTGTATTATTTAGCGTATGAGCATAATAATTACCCTTCTCGCCCTTAATACGAATTCCTAAACGACGTGCTTGAGCATCACCTAAATTTGAACAGCTTCCGACCTCAAAATACTTCTTTTGTCTTGGAGACCAAGCCTCAACATCAATACTCTTTACCTTTAAATCAGCTAAATCACCACTGCAGCATTCTAGTGTACGACAAGGTATTCCCATTGATACAAATAGCTCAACAGTATAGCTATATAGCTTTTCAAACCAAGCCTTAGAATCCTCAGGCTCACAAACAACAATCATTTCTTGCTTTTCAAATTGGTGAATACGATATACACCACGTTCCTCAATACCATGAGCACCTTTTTCTTTTCTAAAGCAAGGTGAATATGATGTTAATGTGTAAGGAAGATTTTCCTTTTTATTAATTGTATCAATAAAACGACCAATCATTGAATGCTCTGAGGTTCCAATTAAATATAAATCCTCACCCTCGATTTTATACATCATTGCATCCATTTCAGCAAAGCTCATTACACCAGTAACTACATTTGAACGAATCATATATGGTGGAATACAATAAGTAAAGCCTTTGTTAATCATAAAATCACGAGCATAGGCAAGACAAGCACTATGAAGTCTTGCAATATCGCCAAGAAGATAATAAAAGCCGTTTCCAGCAACCTTTCTAGCAGAATCTAAATCAATTCCATTTAATCTTTCCATAATATCTGTATGATATGGTATTTCATATTCAGGAACATATGGATCAAGGAATTTCTTTAGTTCAACATTTTCCTTATCATCCTTACCAACTGGAACACTTGGATCAATCATATTAGGAATAACCATCATTCTCTTAGTTAATTCCTGACTATCATTATCTAAATCCTTATCAATTTCTTCAATTCTTTGGTTAATCTTATTAACCTCTTCTTTAGCCTCATTAGCTTCATCAACCTTATGCTCACGCATTAATTTGCCAATTTGACCACTAAACTGATTTCTTTTAGCACGTAATGCCTCAACCTCTTGCTTAAAGCCTCTAATTTTACTATCAAGCTCAATTACCTCATCAACAAGCTTTAGCTTTGCATCTTGAAATTTCTTTTTAATATTTTCCTTAACAAGCTCTGGGTTTTCTCTTAAAAATTTTAAATCTAACATATTTCCTCCAACAAAATAAAAATCCCTAAGTTTATAAAAAACTTAAGGACGATTTAACGCGGTGCCACCTTAATTCTTAGTAAAATACTAAGCTCTTCATTATACTTTTAACGCAAGTAATACGTTCTTATCCAAAGTAGATTCATTATCCTTTGCTACCCATTTACACCAACCATAGGCTCTCTTTAAGCAAATAAAATAACTACTATTCTTTTTCATCTAAGATACAATAATTATATCACTTACAAAATTAAAGTCAATATCGGAACAAAAGATTTTAAGCCTTCATGCTTTCAACATAATTTTGAAAATATAGCTTTCCAAATAGATATTTATTAGATGCAGACTCATATAAAACATAAATTCTATCATCCTTATAAATAATTCCCTCGCTCATTGGGGGAAGCTTATATTCCTTAACTAAGCTTTCCTTTCCTACATAGCTTATACTAACTCCATCCAAAGAGTCATTTGTTTTTATAATGTTATAGGAATTAAGATGTGAATTCTTTAGTCCATATGACATAGAAACATAAGAAACATCACCATTTATGGCTATTCCTTGAGCTTGGTCTGGTATGGAAATATATGATACTAAATCACCAAAGCCAGTTATTGAATCACTTTTATACTCATAAACACTAACCATACTATGATTTTCTTTATAATAATGTTCGTTCTTAGTTTCATAATTACCCTTACGATAAAACTCACCAACATATATTTTATTATCATAAAAGCCAATACTTGCTCCATTAGATGAAGCTATAAATTTTTCTTTAATCTCTACACTATCTGAAGCATTAATTAAATCATTAGTATCAAAAATATAAATACTTCCTTTATTTAAATCATCAGAAACCCAAACATAATCATCATAGCTTGCTATACCACCACAATGAGCCTTTAAATTAGTATTATCATCTAAAATTTCAATTTTTTTAAATTTATTATCTTTACCAGAATATACAATACCAGCTCCCGATTTTTTATCATAACCAGAAACAAAATAAGTATCATATAGATCATTATAGGTTAATGCCTGGGGAATAAAATCATCACTAAGCCCTGGTATTTTAAATTCCTTTTTCATACTAGCTCTATAATCCTTATATAAAGGATATTTTGCAATATTAATTACTATAATAAGTCCCAACAAGAAAATAATTAATCCAAATAATAGCTTTATAATTTTCTTAATTAGCTTCATAATTAGGCCTCCTTAAAGGTTTCATCTAAGAAAACATCCTCTTTATTTTTAAATTGTGCATCGTACAAGGCCTTATAGGCTCCATTTTTCTTAATCAAATCATCATGATTACCACTTTCAATTATTTCTCCCTTTGATATCACACAAATTCTTGTAGCATTTTTAATTGTCGATAGTCTATGAGCAACTACAAAGGTAGTACGGCCCTTACATAAAGAATCTAGGGCCTTTTGAATCAATATCTCCGTAGTATTATCTAAAGCACTAGTTGCTTCATCCAATATCAAAATCTTAGGATTTTTTAAGAAAACACGGGCAATAGATAATCTTTGCTTCTGACCACCAGATAGCCTAACACCACGTTCACCAATAGGCGTATCATAGCCCTGTGGTAAAGACATTATGTAATCATGAATATTAGCACTTTTTGCTGCCTTATACACCTCTTCATCTGTTGCACTCAAACGACCATATATAATATTTTCCTTAATGGTTCCATTAAATAAAAACACATCCTGCTGAACAATACCTATTTGACTTCTAAGTGAAGAAAATGTATAATCATTAACATTTATACCATCTATTAATATTTCACCAGAGTTAGCCTTATAAAAATTAGGAATTAAATGACAAATTGTAGTTTTACCACCACCAGATGGTCCAACAAGAGCCAAAATTTCCCCCTTATCAACATGAAGATTAATATGGTTCAATACTCCTGACTCTTCATTATAACTAAATGAAACATCCTTAAAATCTACCATTCCATTTATTTCATGAGGCATCGCATTTATAGATTCTTCCTCAGGCTTTTCATCGATTATCTCAATAAACCTTTTAAATCCAGTAACTCCTTGCTCATATTGCTCAACAAAGTTAATCAAGGTTGTAAGTGGCGTAATAAAAACACCAATTGATACAATAAATCCACTAAAATCAGCAAAATCAATTTCACCATGGTATAAAAATAAACCACCAGCAAGTAACAAAATAACATTAAAAATATCTGTAACAAAGCTTGTTGATGAAGAAAATTGTCCCATTGCCTTATATGATTTTCTTCTAGCCTCTACAAATTCTTTATTACCAACCTCAAACTTTTCTTGTTCTAAGGCCTCATTAGTAAAAGCCTTTGTTACTCTGATTCCCGTAATAGAGCTTTCTAAAGCAGCATTAATTGAAGCAGTTGCTACTCTACTTTCCATAAAAGCATTATTCATTCTCTTACGCATTATTAAGGAAACAATAATCATTAAAGGAATAGCTGCCATAATAATTAATGTTAGCTTCCAATTTATTGTAAATAAATAGCTTAAGGATAAAATAATTGTAAGACCACAAATTAAAATATTTTCAGGACCATGATGAGCAAGCTCTGATATATCCATCAAATCATTAGTCATTCTTGACATTATTCTTCCTGTTTCATGATTATCATAATATGAATATGGTAATTGTTCTAAATGAAAAAACATTTCTCTTCGCATTTGTGCTTGCATTTTAACACCCATAACATGTCCATAATATTGAACAAAATAGCGAAGTAGCATTCTAATTATATAGCATCCCAACAATACCAAACCAAAAATAACAATAAAATTCATTTGTCTATTAGGTATAAAGGTATTAATCATCTTTCTTGTAATAATCGGATAAACCATACCAACAATCGATATACCAAGACTGGCTAGCATATCGAATATAAAAATCACCTTATGAGGTGCATAATATTTAATAAATCTTTTAAACATAATTAAATCCTCCATATATGATTATATCATATGAAAAAAAATTTAAAAATGAAATGCATAAAAAAAAGAGCCAAGGCTCTTTTTATTATTCAATTGGAACTGAATAGGTTTGCTTTTCAACCCCTACAACCATTGATGTATCAACATCACTTACAAATGGAATTGAAGTAAGCTTATCTAAAACGAAATTACGATAATCAACTAAATCCTTAGCTACAATTTTAACAAGAAAGCAACCATCGCCAGTGATAGTATAGCATTCAACGATTTGAGGAATTGATGATACAGCATTTATAAATTGTTCTGTTGTATCATGAGTCAAAGGCTTAATATCAACCTTAGCAAAGGCAATAACCTCATATCCTAATTGACGCTCATCGACAATAGGAACTATTCTTTTAATAATACCTTGTTCCTTTAAATTTTTAACTCTTAATAAACAAGAAGAGGGGGCAAGTCCTATTTTTTCGGCTAAATCCTTATTAGACATAGAGGCATCCTCTTGCATATTCATGATAATCTTTTTATCATATTCATCTAATTCAACCATATTTTCACACCTTTCATAAAGAATAATACCATATTTTGAAATAAAATTCAAGATATTTCTTACAAAATAAAATAATATTTATCGTTTTTTCTTAAAACTTAGCAAATTCCAATAAAATTGCACCATTTGGTAGCATTTGTTTTATCAATCTATAAAAAGGGAATATTCTTCGAATGGTAATAACACATTTTATTTTAGGATTATTTAGATACTTATCTAAAATTCTTTTTTCTTCTAATTCATCTGTTTTCTCATCAACAAAATCAAGCATATAAAAGCCTAAAACATGATTGTTAAAATAATTTCTTATGCAGATTATTCTAGCTAAATTTCCTTCACCAATCTTATAAGAAACACCAACCATATCAATGGATATACATATTTTACCATATTCATTAATCATTTCATTATATTCCTGATCAATTATATCATCATAATTAGCATCTAAATATTTTTGAAAGTAATTATAAATATTATCAACATTACGATCAGAAATAATAATATTTGCCTTAAGTAGATTAGATGCTATACCATATCTAGATAATCCTATTTCCTTAGAATACAAGATAGAACCTATAATCCTTGTAGAATAAGTATAGCCCTTAAAAGCCATTTTAGCAGCCGTTGATGAGGAATATATTCTACCATCATTACACTTTGGGCAGCCATATCCTAAATTTCTTATATGAAACTTCTTACCTGATGAAAATTGAATAATTTTATTACTAACTGTATGCTTATAAATTAACTTACTATCACAAAATGGACATGTTAATATTTCCGGCTTATATACCTTAGTTCCTAAAGCTTTAAATTTACTCATAAAAGCAATGCAGCCCCTAAGATACCAGCATCATTTCCTAATGTTGCTAATTTAAAGGAAATATCTCTTACCGCATAATGAGCATATTTTTTAAAAGCCTCATTTATTCCTTCTAGCAAAAATTCGCCTGCCTTACTGACCCCACCACCAATAATAAAGCAATCAGGATCAACAACTACAGCTACACCTGCCAAGGCCTTACCTAAAGCATCACATGCCTCATTAAAAACCTTAAGACATAATAAATCCTGTTCCTTAGCTCCATCTATTACATCCTTACAGCTAAATTTAGGCATTTTATTTAAAACACTATCCGGATATTGAGGTAAATATTCATTTGCAAGTCTAACAAAGCCAGTTGCAGAAGCGATTGTCTCCAAGCAACCATCTCTTCCGCAGGTACAATGATATAAATGCTTTTCATCTACACGCATATGGCCAAACTCACCACTTGCACCATGAACGCCATAAATGACCTCACCATTAATAACAATACCACCACCAACACCTGTACCAAGGGTTACAAAAACCGCATTATCTAAATGATTAACCATACTCTCACCAAGAGCAGCTACAGTTGCATCATTACCACTAGCAAGCTTAACACCAGGGAAATATTTCATCATAGTTTCATAAATATCATAATTCTTGATACCTACATTTGGTAAGAAATTAATATAGCCATCTATTACATTGCCTGGTAAGCCAAAGCCAATACCTTCAATATCTGCTTCCTCTAAATTAAGCTTCTTTAATTCACTTTTAATTGAATCAGCAATATCACTAAATAAAGTTTCTTTATTTGTATTAATTGCATATTTATAAATAATATCTAAATTATTAACAAAACCAATTTTTACTTGTGTTCCACCAATATCAACACCAATTTTCATTAATTGCCTCCAAATAGTCTTAAAATATTTGAAACCTGATCGCTTGTTTTTTCTCCAAAAGCACATTCATTAGAAAAATGCTCACAGTTGTTTGTAACCAAATTATAGCCGCCTCTACCAAGACATGACATAGCATAATTTACTATATCCTGAGGACTTCTTTTTTTAGCTAGTTCTTCTTTAGTATAGCATCTTACCTCACATACACCGCCCTTTAAAAAATCGGCAAGTGAGGTAGTAATTATTTTAGCTTTTGATGGATCAAGCTCATTATTTGCATCCTTAGCTGCAAAATGAATAACACAATCATCACTTGCATAAATTCCATGATGAGCATATAATCCACGATTAACTCTAATTTGATCCCCATATACAGGCTTTTTTACTTCCCACATAATAATACTTCCTTTTTAAAAAAAATAGCCCTATATAAAATAGGGCTTATTAAATTTAGGCTTTATTAATGCAGCCAAACATTTCCATCTTTTGTTTAACTGTTTCCTTAATAGCCTCAGCACCAGGTGCTAAAAGCTTACGAGGATCAAAGCCTTTCTTTTCATGATCCTTGCCTTCTTCAATATATAATCTAGTAGCCTTGGCAAATGCTAATTGACATTCAGTATTAACATTAATCTTACAAACACCTAAGCTAATAGCCTTTTTAATCATATCCTCAGGGATGCCTGTTCCACCATGAAGTACAAGTGGCATATCTCCACATTTTGCTTTAATAGCAGCTAAAACATCAAAATTTAAGCCCTTCCAGTTAGCAGGATAAACACCATGAATATTACCGATTCCAGCAGCAAGCATATCAATTCCACAATCAGCAATAACCTTACATTGATTTGGATCAGCAAGCTCACCATTACCCTTAACGCCATCCTCTTCACCACCGATAGCACCTACCTCAGCTTCAACAGATGCGTTATATTGCTTTGCAAGCTCAACGATTTCCTTTGTCTTTTCAATGTTTTCATCAATTGGATATTTACTTCCATCAAACATAACAGAAGAATAACCAGCAGCTAAAGCCTTCTTAGCTCCTTCATATGTTCCATGATCTAGATGTAGAGCAACTGGTACTGTAATATTTAAGGTTTTAATCATTGCTTTAACCATTTCAGCAACAACTAAATAACCAGTCATATATTTATTAGCACCTTCACTAACACCAAGCATTACAGGTGCATGTAGCTCCTCTGCAGTTTGTAATATAGCCTTTGTCCACTCCAAATTATTAATATTAAATGCTCCAACAGCATAATGACCCTCACGAGCCTTTTCCATCATTTCTTTTGCATTAACTAATGGCATAAAATCTTTCCTCCTATTTTTAAAACGATTTTCCTCAACTACTATTATAGTATAAATCAACTAAAAAAACAATATTTTTATAGGCTCAAACCTAATCTTTTATTACTTGCTTTCCTTAAAAAATACATTCTTCAAAAACATAAAATTCTCTTTTTTTAGTTTTTCATCTATAATTATGGCGATTCCACTACACATTATTCCAAAGCTAAATCCTGCTAAAACATCAGTGAAATAATGTACTCCTAAAACCATTCTTGAAATTAAAACAATAACTAGTGTGACTAAAAATAAAATACTAAAGCCAATTTTAATTTTTTTGCTTCTATTAGAGTTAATAATATAATAAGTAAGCATTACATATAAAAATGCAGCAGACATCGAATGTCCACTTGGAAATGATGATGACGTTTCTAGCATCCATCTTAATGATTCATCTGGTCTTGTCCTTAAAAAACAAAGCTTTAAGATGGTATTAATAAGCCAAACAATTAACGAACCACCACCAAGCATTAAGCTTCTTCTATCAAATTCAACTAAAACTGAAAAAATAAGCCAAATTGCAACTATAGCATACAAAAAACCACATTCTGTTAATATTCTAAAGATCCAATATATTACTCCATACTTTTGACCTCTTATATTATAAAAGAAATCTCTAATAGCAATATCTATTCTAAGAGGAGCAAAATCTTTTGCTAGTAAAACAATATTAATTATAAATCCTATTAAAAAGCCAACTGTTATAAGTACGATTGCTGTAATTTTATTTTTATTCATAATTTCTCACCATATTTATTTTAACAAAATTATCATTAAAAGAAATATCTAGGCTATCAATTAAACCGCCAGCAATTTCAAGCTCATCAAAATCACCATCACCCATAAGCTCCCAGCCAAAGCCTTCATATTGACGTTCATGATGAGGAGCTAGCTTGGACTTTAGCATTAATGCTAAATCATACGGACAATTTAATACCTCAAATTCTATAAATGTACTTTTATCATTTTCCTTATATTTTATATTTATCTCTTTAATTTTTCTTTTTAAAAAGAAAAGCATAATTTCATCAACTATCTTACAGCATTTTTTATGCTCCTGTAAATTCATTTAAAATTCCTCCTTAAACGTTAATGCATCCTTGATATTAACAATTAAAACTGCCACAAAGCCGGCACTAAAGCCATTATTATATAAATCAAATCCACCCTGAAATCCGAGCATAAGGGGTGTTATCATTATATGCAGAAAGCCCGCTAATATTCCATAAAAGAAACCATATTTTCCACTTATAGGGGCGAGACCTGTTGCAAAGAAAAATGCCATAACGACGCTAACAGATGAAAAGCTAGATTTTCTTAGCACAATAGCTATTAATGCCCCTATCCAAATTGGTATAGCATTTCTTAAATGAAGACCATAGCTTGCAAAGCCCATAATTGCTAAAATACTTCCAAATGTTGCACCATTTAAATCTATCTTAAATAACCAAATAAATAAAAGTGAAACTAAGCCTATACTACCAAAGTTAAATAAAACTGGTGCTATTCCCGCATCATTTATAAAATCTGTAACTAATCTACCTGATTTTGGAGCAATTTTATCATAATATTCAATAATAACTATTTTATCAGTTATAAACGAAAGAACAATAAATACAAGAGATATACCTATTAACAAATATAGTAAAATATTATGATAATCATTACAAATATGCATAACCGTTTCAACCTTAATATTAAAGCCTAAGTAAATAGCATAAAAGGTAACTGAAATAATCCCAAGAGCAAATCCCGTATTATATAAATTATAGCCCTTATGAAATAAGATTGTATGGCTAGATATTGTTGGTATTAAAATTCCAACCAATATACCAACAATTATTCCGAGTGGTAATCCTATATAGAAAGGGAAAGAAAACATTGTGTAGCTTACTAGTGGTGATATTCCCGTAGAAAATAAAAGAGAAATAATATAGTTTCTAAAATGTGTTCTTTTCATTTTTGAATAAATGAATATTCCTAAATATATCGGTAAGGTATTAAAAATATTTTTACCAAAAAAAGAGAAGCCTAATATCATTATAAATCCTGCAAATATCGGACCATTTATCCTTATCTTCATAAGCTTTAGCATAATTAAATTAAAAAGCATAATACTCGCAGCATTTAAAAATGTTGCTCCAAGTCCGGCAATTGCAATATAGTCAGTTAATAAAATTGATTTGTTAATAATTATTTTATAATAGCCATAAAATACACTACTAGGTCTTTCAAAGCAAAATGCTAAAATAAAAAATAAAAAGCATAATACCTCAAGAAGCATATCATTATATATTGTTTTAAAAAGATTTTTAACTTTTTTTAACATAGGCTCACATCCTTAAAAATATTTTACCATATTGAATTAATAATACAACAAAATATTTTGATAAATGAAATCATTTTCATATTTACAAGTTATAAATTTGATTTATAATTTTTATGCGAAAATTATAAAAAGGAGTTTTTATTAATGCTAAATAAACTAAAGTCCTTATTTAAACCTATAGATTTAACAAAAGGAAGTATTTGGAAGGTTATTGTCTTTTTTTCAATTCCTATTCTCTTAAGCTATTTATTTCAACAAATTTACACAATAGCTGACGCCGCAATTTGTGGACAATATTTAAATGAAAATCAGGTTGCTGGTGTAAACAACACCGGAAATATCGTATTCATTGTCTTACAATTTGCTTTTGGCTGTACTGCTGGATTCTCTGTAATAACTTCTAATAGTGTTGGTCAAAAGGATAAAGATGGTATAAGAAAATCGTTTGCAATGCAAATAAAGTTATCATTATATATAAGTATTATTCTTACCATTATAGCTTGTCTTAGTGTTAATCCATTATTAAAGGTTATTGGCCTATCAAAATCTAATGAGCCAGTTCAAAACGAAATTTACAAATCAGCATACATCTATGTTTTGATAATTTTTATTGGTACCATTGCCCAAATATTCTATAATCTTATTTGTTCATTTTTAAGAAGCATTGGAGATTCATTAACACCTTTAATATTTTTAATAATTTCCACAATTTTAAATATTGTACTCGACCTCTTATTTATAGCTGTCTTTAAGTGGGGTGTAAGTGGTGCAGCAATCGCAACAGTTATTGCTCAAGCCGTATCAGCTATAGGCTGCTTTATCTACACGTTTTATCATTTTAAGGATTATCGTCCTTGCAGGTCTGACTTCAAAAAAAATATGCCATTTATGCTAAAACATTTAAAGCTAGGATTACCACTAGCATTCCAGTTTTCTATTTTATGTATTGGTCTTATTGTAATGCAATCTGTAATTGTTAAATTTGATACAAATGCTTCTGGAGAAGTAGTTGTAGCCTACGCTCAAAACGGCTTTGGTGCTGCAACAAAGCTAAATAACTTTTTAATGTGTCCATTCAATGCCCTAGGTACAGCAATGCTATCATATTGTGGTCAAAATTATGGAGCAAACGAAATAAAAAGAGTTAAAAAAGGTGTAACAGAAGCCTTCATCATAGGCTTCATTGAATATGTTATATTTGCTGGTATTGGCTTGTTACTTACAATTAATGGATTCTATTTACATATCTTCTATTCAGCTGATAAAATAAATGATATAACTATCCATTATGGTAATATGTATTTATATTGTGATTTATCACTATATTTTATTTTAGGAATGTTATTTATTTTAAGAAATTCTCTTCAAGGAATTGGTAAAGCCTTGTTCCCATTCCTTGCCGGAATTGGTGAATTAGTTGCTAGAACTTCAATTTGTTTAATTCTCCCACCCTTATTAAATGGTGGTGCAATAACTATAGATGCTAAAGCAAATTCCTTACTTGGTCTTACATTTGCTGATCCCCTTGCTTGGACATTTGCAACTAGCATAATGCTTTATGGTATGGTTAAATACATTTATAAAGCAAAAGAAAAACCATTAGACATAAAAATCTAATGGCCTTTTTTTTCGTAATATTTATTTTGTTATATCAGTATCAGGTTCAGGATTTGGAGTAGTACTTCCACCACCTGAAATTGCACCCATAATCATATCAATAACATCAGCTGCATCTGCTTCTAATGCAACTACATCAGCAGGAATAGTAACATCCTTAGTTGTACCCTCGATAACTATCTTATCAAAATCAGCTTTACTACTTCCATCTTGAGCAGTAAACATTGATACATCAATTGTTATTTTTCCAGATACGAACATAAAATTATTTAATGTAACATCTACATTTACAATTTCAAATCCGCTAACCTTAGCAGAAGCTGTTAATTTTGATTTATTTAGAGTTACATCTAAGTTAAATGGAACAGGATCATCATAAACAATAGTTTGATTCTCACCATCATCACTTACTTTACCACCCATTGCAACAGTTCCACTAGCCTTTAATGTTGCGCCATTTTGGTCAACCTTAGCAGTAAGTGTAGCATCAATCTTCATCATTTCTTGTTCAGTTTTAACTCTTGCATTAACACTAACACCTAAGCCATTAGCCTTAACATCAAGACTAATAACAGAAATTTCAACAGTGCCTGCTTTGTTAGTAGTCTTAAAATCATACTTAAATTCACCACCAACAGCGAAATTATATTCATAATTAATTACAAGTGAAGTCTTAATGTGGGAAATTGCATCAAATTTAGGATTTTCAGGAGAATCAAACTCAACACTAAAGCCTGTGAAATGAACACCATCAAAACCAAGCTTAATCTCTAGCTTTGAATAAACAGTAGCAAGCATTGCTGTTACTTCATCAGTTTCTTCACCAGATAATGCTGTAACTAAAGATACAATCTTTTCATTCTTTAATGTAAACCAACCATCCTTATAAGTAAAATCATCACCAGTGAATGTAATTTTAGAAAGTAATCCATCAACATCAAAATCAGCAGGTAATTTCATTTGTGATAAAATCATTCCAACATAATCAGTATCAGTAGTAGGAGTAGTACTTACAACACTACCAACTAAAGCCTCTAATTTTGCTAAATCAAGCTTAGCTGCTGCCTTTTCAGTATCACCAGCATATGCAAAATAAATGACCTTATCCTTTTGCCAAGCATATAAATCTTGAGAATCAACTGCCTCATTACTTAAATACATAGTTGCAGTTGCCTTAGCATTAGGGATTGAAATCTTATCTAAAATATCACTAGGATCAACTGTTGAACCACTATTTACAACAGAATTAATAACCCCATTAATTGAAGCCTTTGATAATCTAACTGATTTTGCATATGTATCAAAATTTGCTTTAACTTGCTCATCAGTTAATTGAGTAGGTGTACTTGTACTTGGAGTAGGCGTACTTGTACTTGGAATAGCTGTACTTTCATTTGGCTTAGCTGTACTTTCATTTGGCTTAGCTGTACTTTCAGCTGGTGTAGTTCCACCATTTGTTGAAGCATCAGGAGTTTCGCCACAGCTTGCAAGTGTTAAAACACTCATAAACATAAATACTACGAATAAAAATAATTTTTTAACTTTTTTCATTTATTTTTCCTCCTTATCGGTAATTAAATTATAACATCTTTTATTACCTCTATGCAATATTTATAGCAAAAAAAAGGAAAGAAATTTTTATTCCGTTTCCTTTTCGACAATATTAGTTATTTTTCTTATCTATTGCAGCCTTTATTAAGCCTTTAAATAGAGGATGAGCTCTATTTGGTCTTGATAAAAATTCAGGGTGAAATTGGCAAGCAACAAACCAAGGATGGTTCTTTAGTTCTACTATTTCCACCAAATTTGTTTGTGGATTTCTACCACTTACTATTAAATCATTATTAAACACCTTATCCTCATAATGACGATTAACCTCATAACGATGACGATGACGTTCCTTTATTGCTGATTTTTGATAGCATTCATAGGTTTTAGTATCTTCCTTCAATGTACAATCATAAAGACCAAGTCTTAAGGTTCCACCCATATTAATTCCCTCATATTGATCAGGAAGATAATCAATAATAGGAAAGCTAGTTTCAGGATCCAATTCTGTTGAATTAGCGTCATTATAGCCTAATACATTCTTACAATATTCAATAGTTGCAAGTTGCATACCATAGCATATTCCAAGAAAAGGAACATTATGCTCTCTTGCATATTTAATAGCTAATAGCTTACCTACTACTCCACGGCTACCAAAGCCACCAGGCACTAAAATACCATCAACGTCCTTTAATTCCTCATCAACATTTTCTTCATTAAGCATAGCTGAATCAATATGCAAAATATTAACCTTTTTCTTATAAGCAAAGCCTGCTGCCTTTAAAGCCTCATTTACTGAAATATAAGCATCCTGTAATGCTACATATTTACCAACTAAAGCAATCTTAACCTCACCATCTAGATGCTTAATTGTATCAATAAGATTATTCCATTCGCTCATATCAGCTTCTGGCAATTCAAGATTAAAATGCTTAGCTATAACATCATCAATATGCTGATTATGTAGGTTATTAACTACCTCATATAATATTTTAGCATCCTTACACTCAAAAACAGCATTCTTTTCAACATCACAAAACATTGCAATTTTATCCTTTTGTTCCTGTGATATGGAAACCTCTGTTCTTAAAATAATGATATCTGGTTGTATACCAAGGCCTCTTAGCTCCTTAACACTATGTTGTGTTGGTTTTGTTTTAATTTCCCCTGCAGCCCTTAAATAAGGAACTAGAGTATTATGAATATATAATGTATTATGAACACCAAAATCACGACGTGCTTGTCTAATAGCCTCTAAGAATGGTAATGATTCAATATCACCAACAGTACCACCAATCTCCGTAATAATAACATCAGCATTAGAATTTTTAGCTGCACTAACAAGCTTAGCCTTTATTTCATTTGTAATATGAGGAATTACCTGAACAGTACCACCAAGATAATCGCCTCTACGCTCCTTAGCAATTACTGTTGAATAGATTCTACCTGTTGTAATATTAGAATCTTGGGTTAAATTTTCATCAATAAATCTCTCATAATGTCCTAAATCAAGGTCAGTTTCAGCTCCATCATCAGTAACAAATACCTCTCCATGCTGATAAGGAGACATTGTTCCTGGATCCACATTAATATAGGGATCAAACTTTTGCATGAACACCTTTAATCCTCGATTTTTCAATAATCTTCCAATAGATGATGCTGCAATTCCTTTACCAAGTGAAGATACAACACCACCAGTTACAAATATAAACTTCGTTTGCTTTTCCATTTTTCTAACCTTTCTATATAAAAAAATAAAAGCCCTCTTTCGAGGACTGGTGTGCCCTTATAAATTATATAATAGTAGCACAAATAAAGCAAGGACAAAATTTTTTTTATTCACTTTTCCTGCCATTGTTTAAAACAAAGCTAATAAGTAGCCATAAGAATAATCCACCAATTATTGTCCAAAGAGCTATATAGCCGTCCTTAGGATCATCAAAGGTGATGAAGCCTTCCCCACCAATGGCACTAGCAATACAATCAACAAACCACATCAAAGTAGCAGCAGAAAAAATAATAGTAAGTATTTCTAAATGTAATTTTTTTCTATCCTTATAAAAGAAAAATAGTAAGCCTGAAATAGCACTACATATTAAAGCCGTTAGAAAATACATTATTTAACCTCATATTCCTTCTTATGCTTCTTATATAATAAATAATCATAGAATAATACGCCTATTGTCCAAGCAAAAACTAAAATTGCAAACATTCCTACACCAACAGTTCCCATCTCGTGTAGCATAGCAATTGTATCATCCTTATTAGCCATTGCCGTTAAAAAAGGTGGAAATGGCACAACCTCACCATGAATCATATGCTCACCTGCTAAAATAAATGATCCACTCCATAATGTTAGCTCTAAATAAGATAATTTCTTACTCCATTTAACCTCATGACCAAATCTTTTCTCATCAGATGCAATTTCTTTTTCATTATGTTTAACAATATGCTTCATAGCACCTACACCAATTGCTGCTATACTACTTACAACAAAACATCCCATATTAAAAGCTCCTTATATAAATTATCTAATTTAAGTATACTATTTTTTTAAAAATAATGCAATTAAAACAACAAATTTATTTTTTCTTCATTAAAATTAATACCAATCACAATAATTACATCCTGACCATTTGATATTTTAGAAATTGTTATTTCATTCTTACAAGCATTAACCTCATACCAGCTATTTTCATATAAATAAAAGCCTTTAATACGAATAACATTACCATAGGTATCATCATTAAATAAAACATTACTAATATTCCTTATTTTGTTTTCATCAATATTTTTATTCATAAAAAATAAAGATGTAAAATCATCTATTCTTCTTTTTACAAATGATGCATCATTATAAAGGGAATGAATAAGCACCTTAAAATCATTATCATCAAGCTTAGTTAAGTCCTTAGCAAATATGATTTCATCAATTTTACGATTACAGCCTATAAATTCTAAAGCATTATCAAGCTTAGTCTTAATATCATTAAGATCAGTATTTGCTGTAAATTTACTGATAATAACTCTACCAGATGTTGCAACCTCACTTGCCACTACATATTTAATATCATCATTTTCTAAATTAAGAGTTGCATCAACAATTGAAAAAACATTTCCAATTTCATACCAATTACAAAGAGGCTCCTCATATAAGGTATCATAAAACTCATCAACATCAAAAACACCAGATGGCTCAATAATTACTCTATCATATTTATCCATCCCCATTGCAATAAGCTTAGTTTTAAAACGACGAATGCGACAATCCTTATCTCCACCTATTACCATTTCTAAATTGCATTTATCAGATAAAAGATCACCAAGCAGCATCATATCAACATTAATAACTCCATAATCATTTTCTAGTATGCATATTTTTAATCCTTGCTTAAGTAAATACTTAGCATATTGCTTTATAAATGTAGTTTTTCCACTACCTAAAAAACCAGTAACTAAATCAATCTTTATCATTTTATAACCACCAACCATATCTTGATTTACATTTTATTTTGATGCTTTCTTCTTCAATCTATAATAGGTCGACTTACTAATTTGTAGTTTTTTTATTGCCTCTTCATTAGTTATTACACCTTTTTCAACTCTCTCAAACTCTTCTCTTAAAACTAATTCATTAATTTTTAATGGCTTTCTTCCTAGATATTTATTTCTATTTTCATCAATTCCATATCTTTGCTTTCTATTTAATTCATTTAATTGCTTACTATACAAATATTTTAAACTAATAAATACTCTAATATCATTAATACATTTATCATTAATAAATATTTTATTACCTTCTGTCATATTACTAAGTATTATTTTAATTATTCCAAACACATTGCATTTGCCAACAATCTCATTTAAATATATATCTTTACATTCTTTATAAGGAACAACATAAAATGAATCACCACAATACATTTTTTTTGTTCTTATTAGATACTCAACAGGATTCATATAATTCATATTTACTTCCTGCAAAAGCTCATAAAGATCCTCTCTATTATTTTGAGGAACTCTTTCAGAGATGAATGTTGGTATAATATTTTCCCTTATATAACATTCCTTCTTTAAATCCAAATTTAATCCGGGAATTCCTTGAAAAATATCACTATCTAACAAGTCAATAACATTATAATATGGTGTAAATACATATTTAAATGTTTCGTCATCATTAAAAAAGTAGTCAATTTTGCAAACCACATATTCAATATTTAGTTTATCCTTAATGCATATTAAGCCACTACTTACAATACTTTTCATCATATTTCTCCATTAATTTTTGATATGAATATTTTATAATTTTATCATATCTTTTTAAAATCATTGTTTTATAAAATTCTTTATGTATTTCAGATATTTTAATTTCATCAATTAATACAAATATCTTATCAAGCTTAATTTTATTGTAAATTTTCATCAAAGCTTTATTACATTCATCAAATTCTAATGATGATATAACTTCATAATATGAAGTTTTTTTATTATGTAATTTAATTTGTGATGTTGGAAATTTATAAATTCTATTATTAATTTCATCTTCACTTTTCATTATTAAGCTCATCTCGTCTTCGTTAGTCATTTGTGGAAATAGTGAGGAACCATTATCAAATACTGGTGCTAAACTATACTGATTATTCTTCTTTAGAAAACCGTAACATAAAGTATAGAAAACTATAGAATTCATATACTTTAGCCCTTACGGTTAGGCTTTATAGATTATAAATTTATTCTATTCTCCAAACAATAATTACTTATTATTTGGGGTATACATAAAATTATCTTATAATCTATTTAATAAAGTTATATTCCTTTAAGAAACAATTATATTATCTCTTGGTAATACAATTGCCTTAAAAGAACAATTGCTAAAATCAATATACATAATAAATCATCACCATTAATATATTATCATTAGAAAATATTTGTGTCAATAGGGTATCATTTTATTTTTGATACTATTATATATATATGAAATATAATTTTATATTTTCATAGTATAAATTGCACCTCAATACCTGTTATAATGCTTTCAAGTGCAATTTTCAATATTTTTTGCACTTGAATTTTAAGAAATACTAATTCAAATGCAAGTAAAAACAACAAGACCAAGTTCATTTATATACAACTAATTATTAATGATAATCTTTTATTTGGCAATTTGTCAAAAAAAGAGCAATTATTAATTGCTCTCATTTATAAATACTAATCTGTTATCTTACTATTACTTAAATAAGAAAAATCCTTAATGTCGAAAGTATTAGTACATATCTAAATGCTTTGTCTATTAAATTCCTATACTCGCTTAATATTTGTTGGGACTTCACTATGGCTTGGAACAGCATTTTTTAATCCTTTAGGCAAGCAAGAGGAACAACCCAAATACCATCTTCTCTTTGATATGCATATTGTGTCGCAGTTATAACCATCAAAAAAGCTGGCTTTTTCATTTTTTGTTCATCAATTAAGTTCATTAATTTAAGTAGGTTATGTGCCCCTTCTTCAATTCTATCAGAATCACAAAGTTTAACTTCGAACGCTGCCCATTTTCCATTTTCTAAATGAATTATTGCGTCTGCTTCCAACCCACTTTTATCTCTATAATGATATACTTCCCCGCAAAGATTGTCTGCATATATTTTTAAATCTCTTACAGCCATATCCTCGAATATTAATCCAAATGATTTCAAATCATTTATTAAATCATCTTTATAAGCACCTAAAGCTCTGCATGTTATTGAAGGATCAATGAAATGTCTAGCAGGAGATGTTCTTATTGTAGTTTTACTCCTTAAATTTGGACTCCAAGCTTTTATATCCTCAATAACATATAGCCTCTCTAATGCTTTTATGTAAGATTTTACAGTTTCATCACTAACCATTTTATTATCAAATTTTTTTATATCTGAAACAATGGTTTCTATACTACATTCAGTTGAAACATTTCTAGCATATGAGCGCATAAATGCCTTAACTTTATCAATATCTCTAGCTACGCCATCAACACTCTTTATGTCGTTTTCAACAAGACCATCATAATAATTTCTTACAATTTCAATTGAAACTTTTTCAGATAAACCAATAGATTTAGGCCATCCTCCTCTACAAGCAAGCTGAGCATAATCTATAAGTTTCTTATCACAAATTGCTTGAGCAACTTTTTCACCATTAAAAAGTGAATTTAGTGAAATTGCTCCATTGCTATCTAAAGATTCATACAAACTCATTGGTCTCATAATAAGAGTTGATATTCTTCCAACACCACTATGCTGCATTAACTGTTCTTTTTCATCATTCAATGGTGTTGCACTACCTATTAAAATAAATTGGCCAAATTTATCACGTTTATCAATTTCAAATCTAATATCATCCCATATAAATGGTATTATTTGCCATTCGTCAATAAGCTTTGGTGTTTCTCCAGCCAAAAATAATTCTGGTGCATTTTTTGCTAATGCAATATTTTGTTCCCTTTCTTTTCTATTTTGCATATAAATAGAACTTTTAGCAAATTGTTCTGCAGTTGTTGACTTACCGCACCATTTAGGACACTTTATCCAAACAGCACCAGAGCTTTCTAATTTATCCATTAATCTTGTATCAATACATCTTTTTAAATACTTATCCATAGCTATCGCCTCAACTATATTTTATTATCCATTTGGCAATTTGTCATTGTTTCATTTGGCAATTTGTCAAAAAAAGAGCAATTATTCATTGCTCTCATTTATAAATACTAATCTATTATCCTTAAAATAATTTTTTAGCTTCTTACTATTACTTAAATAAGAAAGATAGCTTCTTACTGTTGAAAGTATTAGCATATATTTATTATATGTTATTTTCAATTTATAGTAATCAAATATATAAGATGTACATTCTACACAATTATGCTCTTCTTTAAGATAATCAAGCAAAATATTCATAATTGAATAAATGTTTTCTCTGTTAAATCCAACTACTGGTTTAATATTTGTTGTAGCTTCACTATGGCTTGGAACAACAATTTTACCATCTAATGATTCAACAAAATCAAGTGATGATAAATAGCCTTTAACATCATAAATTAATAAAATATGAGCTCTTTCTACTAAATCTATTGAACCAAGTGTATCAGCAACAAAATAAACATCATCACTCGTTTTAATGCCTATCATACCAAAATGATGACCAGGTAAATGAAACCATTCAACGCCAGCAGGTATTTCATCAAGTGCATATATTTCATCATTCATATCAATATGCATTAGCTTACCATCATATTCATCAAGAGGATATCCACCATATAAAAAACCAATATCAAGCTTAGGATCTCTAAAGAAGCCTCTTTCTACCTTTGATGCTATCATTTTACAATGAGTTTTATCATAAATATATTCAAAACCTCCAGCATGATCAGCATGACAATGAGAAAAGACTAAATATTTAACATTCATATTATTTTTAATTAATGTTTCATAAATTTTTATACCATCACTATCAGTACCACAATCAAATAATAAAACATCTAAAGCATCATTTAAAACATATACGCCACAATTAGTTGGCCCATCTATATAATAGGTGTTACCTCTTAAATGGTGTAAATCATACATAACTAATTCTCCTTAACTAATTTTTTAGGATAATCGCATTTTCTCTTCCAACGTCCAGAAAAGAACATTCCAATAGAAATAAGCATTCCAATTGCCCAGCCTATAGGCCATGCAAAGAATACACCCTCATAACCAAAAATTTTACCTAAAACTAAAGCACTAATAACTCTTACAACTAAATCAACAGATGTACCTAGAGTAAAGCCTAGCATATCAGCTGAACCCTTTAAAATGCCATCCAAAGGAATTTTAGCAACCATTAAAACAAAGAATGGTACAACACATAGCATAAATAGCTTACCTGAATTAATAATAACATCAATATCACCCTTAGCATCCTTTGCCAAGAATAATTCAACCCAAAATTGTCTAAATGGTAAAATAATAAGCATTGCTACTACACAAATAATTCCACATAAAATTACTGTAGCCTTGTAGCCTTGCATTATACGTTCATATCTTGAAGCACCTATATTTTGGCTTACAAAGTTAGATAACGCATTGCAGGCAACTGTGAAGATATTAATTGCCATATAACAAATCTTATAAGCGGCACTATATCCTCCAGCAACAGAGTTACCTCCAAAATCAGTTAAAATCTTTGTAATCAATACACCACCAACAGAAATAAAGCAGCCTTGTAAAATTGATGGAGTTGCCAAAGAAATAATTGATTTTAATAATTCTCTATCGAATAGCTTTTCCTTATTAGGCTCAAGCTTATTAATACTTTTAAATAAAACAACTATTGATAAAATAGCAGCTATAGCCTCACTTATTACTGTACCAAGAGCTAAGCCTGCACTATCCATATGACATAGACAAACAAATAATAAATCAAGAATTACATTTAATACTGTTGAAAAAATTAAGAAATATAGTGGAGTTTTCGAATTACCAAATGATTGAAATAAATACATAGCATAATTATATAAGAAAAGGAATATAACACCACCAACATATATCATCATATAAGAAAATGCTTCATTGAAGCAACCCTTACCATTTGAAGTATCAATCATTGAATTTAATAATGGATACATAATAGCAAGACCAACTATAGTTGTAACTATAGCAAGTACTAGCATTGATATTAAGCCTGTTGTTGCTGTCTTCTTAACATTAACAAAGTCCTTTGCACCAAAGAATCTAGCACAAACAACGCCAACACCAACTCCAAAGCCAACCGCAATATCCAAAAATACAACTGTAACCGGATAAACAATACCAACAGCCTCAAAGCTGTTTAAATTAGAAATAAAATGTCCTGCTATAAAATTATCAGCTAAATTATATAATTGCTGTAATGTTACTGATAAGATCATAGGGATTGCAAATAATAATAGTACCTTAAAAGGATTGCCACTTGTCATATCTTTTGTTTTCACTTAAATCACCTCACATATTATAGCACTAATTCAAATAGCGGGTTAAATAAAGCGTTTTACCAATTGAATATTTTATTATACTTACAGTATAATAGCACTATAAAAATATATCAAATAGAAGAAATTGAAAATATTAAAAAATATGTCCCACTTGCAATAAAATCAGTTTCTATTCTTCTTATTGCCTTAACAAACAAAAAATTGAAATGCCATTTGTTAAAAATTAATTTCAAGGATTAGGTGTAGGAAAAAAGCTAATTGAATGTGCTAAAGATAATTACAATATAAATGTAATAATTTATATGAAAATCAAATCCTAATTTTTTAAACAACCAATAGGAACTATATAAATACCATCCTTACGACGATATGCATAATCACCTACTCCGGTTAGAACCATCAAAAAGCTTGGTGCATTCATTTTTTCAATATCAATTTTTGATGCCATTGCTTTTAAGCTTTTTACACCTTCTTCAATAAATATATCACCGCCAAGCTTTATTTCAATAAGACCATATTTACCATTTCTTAAATGAATAACCGCATCACATTCCTGACCATCTTTATCACGATAATGATAAACTAACCCCCCAAGTGCTTCAGCATACACTCTTAAATCCCTTACTGCTAATGTTTCAAACATAAATCCAAATGTTCTTAAATCATTTATCAAATCATTAGGTCCAATTCCCAGTGCTGCAGTAGCAATAGATGGATCAATATAATAACGAGTATCAGATGAACGAATAGCAGTTTTTGATCTTAAATTAGGATTCCAAGCTGGCATATCCTCTACTACAAAGATTTTACGAAGGGCATTAATATAAGATGCAACAGTTTCTTCACTGATTTTGGTTTCATCATTTGCAGAAACATCTTGAGCGAATTTATTATTTGAAACTTGACATCCTTGATTTCTTGCATAAGAACGCATAAGTCTCTTTACTCTTTCAGGATTTTTTTGAACATTATCAGCTCGATTAATATCAGAATGAACAACAGCATCATAATAATCAAAAGCTTGATCTAAGGCAATTTCATCACGCATATCTATAGCCTTTGGCCATCCTCCTCGACATATAAGAAAAGCAAGACGTTCGATGCTTAAGTTTGAAATTCCTCCAATGTCTTCCTTTTTATTAAATAAATCATCTAAGCTAACTTCACCATTTGAATCTCCTGATTCGAATAAACTCATTGTTCTCATTTGAAGCCACGTAAAACGTCCTGTTCCAGAATGAGTAATTTCCTTAGTATTTATTGGAACAGCAGAGCCAGTAAGAATAAATTGACCAATTTCGTCACGATGATCAACCTCAAAACGTATAGCATCCCAAAGTTTTGGGGCCAGTTGCCATTCATCAATTAGTTTTGGAGTTGCGCCATTCAATAATAGCTTTGGATTTATTTCTGACATAGCGATATTTTGTTCTTTTTTTTCAGGATCATCCATATACAAAATACTTGAAGAAAATTGTTCAGCCGTTGTAGTTTTTCCACACCACTTAGGCCCTTCTATAACTACAGCACCTTTTCCCTCCAACTTTCGTTTTAGAATATTGTCTACTATTCTCTGCTTATATTCCTTCATAAACAAACTCATTCCTTTCATTTATTCTATCTATATTTTATACTATAATTATATCATTTTCAATATTTTTCCGATACTTGACGAAATATTTTTCCGACACTTGACGAAATATTTTTCCGATACTTGGCAAATAACCATTTTACATTTTTTATATAAAAAATGTACATACTATCTCACGATAATATGCACAAAATTTATTTAATCTAAATTCTTTAAGAACTCTTTTAAAAGAAATGAACAAAAATAAGGAAATGTATAAATTGAATTAGCAAATCCTATGTTAAAATCACCTAATTTAATGCCCTGCTTAATATCAGAATAATTGGAATTTTTTATTAATTGCGATAATGATTTTGATTGTTTATTATTTGATTTAACTTCTACTGGTAGTAGTTCATTCTTTGTCCTTACAAAAAAATCTTCCTCAAGTTCAGAATTATCTTTTTTATAATAATATAATCCAAGACCTTGTTTGACAAAAGCTTCTGCCACAAAATTTTCATATAAAGCTCCCTTATAAACACCAAGATTTTTATTAACTCTTAAATCATCTTGAGCTTCATCATCTAATGATGAAACCAAAAGACCAGTATCTGGATAATATAGTTTATATTTTCCTTCATCTATATTCCCCTTTAATGGGAGTTCAGGATATAAAAGAAGTGAACACTTGATGATAACACCGGCATCAATTAACCAATCAATACAACCACTATATTCTCTTGAACGAGCATTCTTTTCAATTTTATTAAATTGAAATTTTTTATTTTCTTTAGCAAGCTGGGCTGGAATACTTCGATATACACTTATTATTTTTGTTTGATCAAGTCCAAAAGCGTATTTTCTAACATCCTCCTCATAATCCAACATAATTTGCTTTTGAATTTGAATTGTATTAGAAAAAGTTCCACTTTCAATATAAGTTTTTACAACATCAGGCATTCCACCTAAAACACAAAAATCTAAAAAAAGCTTCTTATATACATTAAGTTCTACTAAACTAAAAGGAGTTAGCTTCTTCATATGCTCTAAAATATTATCAATATATGAATTATCATAACCTTTGGCCCATAAAAACTCTTCAAAATCAAGTGAATGCATTTCATAATCAGATTTATAGCCTACACTATTACTATGAATTTTCTTATAATTAATTCCTAACATTGAACCACTACAAATAACATCAAATTTACCATCTAGACAAAAAGCTTTTAATGTAGTGGCAATATCTGGATTTTCTTGTATTTCGTCAAATATTATTATCGTTTTTCCCTCAATAAAAGAAAATGATGGATTAATTAAAGATATATTTTTAATAACAGTTGCGGTATCATATCCATCTTCCAAAATATTCATATATTTTTTATCAAAGACAAAATTAATATAAATAACATTTTCATAGTTATTCTTGGCAAAATGCAATATTGATTCTGTTTTACCTATCTGTCTAGCTCCTTTAATTATTAAAGGTTTATGATTTATATCATTTTTCCATTCAATTAAATAATTATCTATTTTCCTTTTTAAATACACTTTCATTCACCTAATTGTATTTTATCACAAAAAAATAGGAAGTTCAAGAAAACTTTATCACATTTTATGAGGAACTTTTGTACGTATTATCACATTTTAATGTAATAATAGATAATCATTTATTATTTTTGCGTATATACGACTTTTTACGAAACAAATATAATTTAATTAAATATCTAAGCTATCGGGATTTTGTAAGAAATCTAAAATATTTATAACTAAGTAACCCTTATCATTATACCATGGTGCTACATTATCTTGAACAATAATAATTTTTTTGAATGAATCATTTATTCGATCAAAAGATGCCTGCTCTTGTTCCATCTTATTCATATCAGGAATTGAATATGCTGATTGAATATAATAACGCTTATTGCCTTTATTGCAAACAAAATCAACCTCCAAAAGTACTGATGTATTTTTACCATTACCATTCTTCACACACTTTTCAACAACACCAATATCTACATTAAAGCCACGAATAATTAATTCGTTATAAATAATATTTTCCATTGCATGAGTTGGTTCAATTTGTCTAAAATTAAGTCTTGCATTACGCAAACCAATATCTTCAAAATAATATTTAAAAGGTGAACCAATATATTTTTTTCCTTTAATGTCGTATCTTTGAGCTTTGGAAATTATAAATGCATCACACAAATAATCTATATAAGTAGAAATAGTATTAGCATTGGTTTTTATAGAATGAGACATAAAACTATTAGCTAATTTAGTAGGATTTGTAAGAGTTGCCATATCTGATGCCAAAATATCAACTAATGTATCCATAACTATATCACCTTTTAACTTATGTCTCTCTATAATATCTCTTAGATATGTATTTTTAAACATATTAATCAAATATTTTACTTTTTCTTCTTGACTCTTTATATTTACCACATATGGCAAGCCACCATATAAAGAATAATCACGATAACCTGAATAAGAATCACCTTGATAAACAGACATAAACTCTCTAAATGATAAAGGGAACACTCTAATTTCATCACCTCGTCCTCTAAACTCGGTTAATATATCAGAAGATAAAAATTTTGAATTACTACCAGTGATGTAAACATCAACATTTCTTCTTTTTAAAAGACTATTTAAAATTCCATATAGCTTAATCATCTTATTTTCTTTATATTCATCCTCAGTTATAGCAAGCTGAGCTTCATCTAATAGAATATAAAACATATCCTCATCATTTTTTATCTTAGATTTTAAATAAATAGAAAGTTTAGTTGGATCTAAATATTCCGAATTTTCATCATCATCTAAAGAAAGAGCAATAATTTGTTCTTCTTTTACACCTTTTTGCAGCAAATAACTATAGAATAATTCAAAAAGTAAGTAGCTTTTTCCACATCTTCTAATTCCTGTAAGAATTTTAATCATTCCATTTCCTTGCTTTTCAATCAACTGATTTAAATAAAAGTTTCTTTTAATCTCAGCCATAAAAACACCTCATTTATTTTTTTTGCGTATATACGACTTTTTACTAATTTGATTATATCACATAAAATTTAAATAATCAATTTTAAGTTCAAGTCAAGAAAAAAATAAAAAGCTATGCACCGCACAGCCTTTCATTAGTATATTAAATTTCGAGGTTGTGAAATAATATCTTTAAAATTAAAGGGTTGTAGTAAACTATAAATTTAAAGGG
>CAKQDS010000014.1 GCA_934229535.1 uncultured Anaeroplasmataceae bacterium | reverse complement strand
TATGCAAATTAAAAAGGCTGTAAAACCTAGAAATTGATACTTTTTCAAAACCTAGGTTTTTTCACAGCCCCTTTTTTATCGTTAATTCAAATTGAATATTTATCAGATAGATATTTAATTGAACCATCTGCAATTATTCTTGCAAGCTCCAGCTGATAATCATCAGATATCAACAACTCTCTTTCATCATTATTTGACAAAAATCCACATTCTATTAAACACCCCGGAATATTAGTATTAGCAAGTAAATATAAATCTCTATTTTTTACAATTCCCCTTCCATATTTAAATTGCTTTAAATAGCTATTATAAATATCAGAAGCTAAGGTAAATGAGCTCTCGTTTTTATCATTATATAATATTTCTAATCCTCTAACATTTGTTTGCTTAAAAATATTTAAATGAATTGATAAATAAAAACATGCATTTGTTTTATTGATTATATTTACTCTACCAATTAAATCATCCTTTTTATGATACCTCTCCTCACATAAGGATATGTCACTTTCTCTAGTCATTAATGTACTTATTCCCCTTTCTTTAAATACATCTCTAATTTTTAGACCAATATTAAGATTGATATCTGATTCTTTTATTCCCTCACAAAAAGCACCACCATCAATTCCCCCATGACCAGGATCAATTATTACGGTATAGGAATTTTTAGCATTAATTTTTAAAAAATTAAGACAAAGAAGCATAAAAAGCATTAATAATTTCTTCATTATACTAAATCACCCAAGGAAGAAAAAATATATCCCTTCTCTTTCAAATATCTAATTATATCCCTTAAGGCTTTAGCATTTGAATCCGTAAGAGTATGCATTAAAATAATACTGCCATTTTTGGTTTGTTTATAAATTTCTCTTTTAACATACTCTACACCTCTATCCTTCTTTCGATCATAATCATAGCAACAAACATTCCACATAAACGTCTTATACCCATACTCTTCTAATATTTTAAGCTTAGCGTTATTAATAAAGCCCATTGGCGGTCTGAAATATTTTGTATTTTTTTTACCAAGCTTATTGATGCAAAGAGCCTCAAACTTCTCAATTTCTTTTCTAAATTCATAATCACTCATTTTAGTTATATCTCTATGAGAATAGGTATGATTTGCAAGTGTTTGCTCATTTTGAATTCTTTTAGCAAGCTCAGCATTATATTTTATAAAATCTCCCTCTAAAAAGAATGTAGCACATATATCTTCTTCCTTTAACACATCCAAAATTTTATTTGTGTTTTTTACTGTATATCCATCATCAAAGGTTAAATAAATATTTTTGTTATTAGGATTACCAGTATATATAATAGAATTTTTAGCTATTATTTTCATTGAAAAAAGCGTACTAAAAAAGACTAATAACATTAGAATAATTTTTTTCATAAAATCATCACCACTAATATTATTAGTCTTTTAATTTATACTAATATTGAAATATTTACCATTATAATTAGTCTTTTAATGCTGTTATTGGAAAAATATAGACACCATCTTTATTTTGATAAATCATATTTCCAAAGCCATAGATCACACATTTAAATAAAGGTGCTTTCCCTCCATTATTGACAATATCTTCACATACCTTGACCAAATTATTTGCACCTTCTGTTGCTTTATTTAAGCCAAGCTTTATTTCAATTGCACACCAATTACCATCCTCAAACTCAATAACGGCGTCAATCTCATTTCCTTTATAATCTTGATAATGATAAAGTTTCGCATTATTTGCTTGAGCGTAAATTGATAGATCTCTTTCAACCATTCCTTCAAACATAAATCCCATTGTATTTAAATCATTTAGTAGCTTTTTAGGTGTAAGCTTTAACAAAGCACACGCCATAGCTGGATCGGAGAAGTGCCTCTTCTCCATTTGTTTAACTCTTAATGAAGACCTAATATTTGGTGAAAATGGTTCCTGATTATTAAATAAAAACAATCTATTTAAGGCATTCAAATATTTAACCAATGTGTTTTTACTTATAGAATCTTTATCATTTTCAATAATATCATTTAATACACTTTGATTTGAAACAGTTGTTGATTCATTTCGAGCTAACGATTTTAATATCAATTTAGTTTTTTGTTCATTATAATCAATATCGTTATCTAATTTATTTAAATCTGATTTTATAACATTTTCCATATAGCCAGTAGCAAGCTCACTGCACATATCTATACTAACATCCAAATTACCAGGCCAACCACCTCTTACAATTAAATATGCTAATTTTTCAAGACTAACTGGTTCTATTAACATAGATTTAAACTTTTCCTCACATAAATCCTTTATTGATACATCTCCACTTGATTCTCCCGATTCAAATAAAGACATCGTATTCATTCTTATGCTTTTAATTCTTCCAGTGCCACTATGTAATATTCCTTTTTCCATTGGAGTTGAAGAGCCAGTTAAAATAATTAATCCTTTTTCGGTTTTACTATCTACAAATGCTCTTGTCGCATCCCATAGGCTAGGGACTTCTTGCCACTCATCAATTAAGCGTGGAGTTTTTCCTTCCAAAACTGTATATGGATCCATTTCCGCAAACAAACGATTAGAAAAATTACCACTTGGATCCCCAACAAAATATTCACTATTCGCATGAAATGATGATGTCCAAGTTTTTCCACACCATTTTGGACCTTCAATGCAAATAGCACCAAATATTTTTAAATATCTTTGAATCAATGAATCAACAGTTCTTTTCTTATATTTTATTTTCTTTGCTAACTTATCCATAAAAACATCTCCAGACTTTAAATACATCCTTATTATACTTTATTGACCAATATTTTTCAATAATTTTGACCGATATTTTTATATTTTTTTGACCGATATTTTTAACTAATTTTGACCGATTTTTTTATATGCTTTAATAAAAATGGCATTTATGGGGGTTGTTTTTAAAAAAAATCAAAAAATACCACCCATAAACGCCAAATAACTAATTATATCCAAATTAATCTAGTTAGATAATAAGCAATATCATCAATACTCATTTTTTCATCAAATGAGTTTAAAAAATCAAAATAGTAATTCCTTTTTTCCTCTGATTGGTCATTCAAATAAAAATCATTAGTTCTTCCACAAGGTGAAGAACAGCTAAGACAATCAGGCAAATATTTTTCCTTAAGCTTAATTATATCATCTATATCATGATCTAAATTATTCTTATTTTTTATGTCCATTAAAAAATTTACAATTTCATCTTTGATTTCTAAAATTCTTTGATCAGCTTCAAGACCATTCAATAATCCAATGAGCTTTCCAACCAAAATATTTTCATTTTTTTCTAATAGCATTCTAATAAATCTCCTTTAGTAGAAATTATTCTTACACTAGTATGAATATCTTTACCACTTGCCTTCAAAGCTTCAAAAACCATTCTCTCAAGCCCCTTACAGCAAGGAACATCCATTCTTACTAAAGTTATAGATAAGATATTATTATAAGTCAAAATATCAGTAAGCTTTCTAGTATAATCAACACCATCAAGCTTTGGACAACCAATCACTAAAGCTCTTTTTTGCATAAAATCCTTATGAAAGTTCTTATAAGTAAAGGCCGTACAATTAGCAGCCACAAGTATATGTCCATTATTAAAGTTTGGACTTTTTACCGGAACAAGCTTTAACTCAATAGGCCAGTTTAAGAATGTTGACGGTAAACCCTCAAATTCATGCAAAGCCGCATTTTCTAAAACCTTCTCCTCATCAAAGGCTAAGGCTTCTCTTTTTTCAATTTTTATTGCATCACTTGGACAATGAGGAAGACAATCACCAAGACCATCACAAAAATCTTCTTTCGCAAGATAAGCCTTGCCATCCTTCATGGCTATTGCACCCTCATGACATGCTTTCGCACATAACCCACAGCCAATACATTTTTCACTATCTATTTTTACAATTTTTCTTTCCATAATTCACCTCATATATGTTTCATTATAGCATATTTTTTCCAATATTTAATAACAAATATTACCATTATATTATTAATAGAAGTAATGGTAAGGTGATAATACTTAAAATTGTTGTTAATAAAACAACGTTTGCGCTTAATTCCTGCTCAAGACCATACATTTCCGCAAGAGAAACAATAATTGCACCTGTAGGAGCAGCACTTAAAACAAAAATTGAGACCTTAAACATATCTGATAAGCCTGGAATAAAATAAACACACAAATAAGCAAATAGTGGAAAAACAATAAGCTTTAAAAGGCAGGTAATATATACAAATGGTCTTGTAAGTAATGATTTAATATTAGATACTCCAAGTCTAATTCCTAAAATAAACATACACATTGGTGTCACCATTTTAGCAAGTAATCCTAAGGTATTATCAATAACACTAGGAAAATCGATATTAAAAATAAAAAGTGGTAGGGCTACTAAAATTGATAATGTAGTAGGATTTAGGATTGCACTTTTAATAGAAATATATTTCTTATCATTGGTAATCATAAATACTCCTATTGTAAAAACAAGTAAATTCATACTCATAACATAAATTGAGCTATAACAAGCTACAATATTATTATCTGGAAATAAACTAGTTATTAAAGGCAAGCCAAAAAAGCCAACATTACCTAAAACTGCTGCCGCATTTAAAATGCGATATTTAGCATCTACAAACTTCTTTCTAACAATTAAAAAAATAATTCCGAAAAACAATAATTGAATTATTAAGGTTATAAAAAAGAATTTTAAAATATCAATAAGCGTTTCTTTTGCATATTCCATTTGAATAAATGAATTAATAATCATTGCCGGACTTAATACATAAACAAGAATACTTGATAAGCTCTTTGAATGATTCACATCTACCTTACGAGCTTTACACAAAACAAAACCGATAGCCATATAAACTAGCATTAATAATACATTAATTAAAACTTTTAAAAACATAATATCTACTCCATATAAACAAACGAATTAAATTATACGCCAAAAGCTTTTAAAAAGCAAGAAAAAAATAAAAAGCACAATGTGCTTTTTACTAAGTATTTAATCCCTTAAATTGGGTATCATATAGCTTCTTATATACACCATTATGCTTTAATAGCTTAGTATGATTTCCAGATTCAACTACCTCACCATGATCAAGAACAATAATTAAATCAGCATCCTGAATAGTTGAAAGCCTATGAGCAATTATAATTGAACTTCTATTAGCCATTAGCTTTACCATTGCATCCTGAATTCTCTTTTCAGTTCTTGTGTCAACACTTGAGGTTGCCTCATCTAAAATTAATATTTTAGGATCAGCAATAACAGCTCTAGCAATTGTTAAAAGCTGACGCTGACCTTGACTTATATTAGTTGCACCTTCGTTTAGAATTGTTTTCTTACCATTTTCTAATTGATTTACAAAATGGTCACAATTAGCAAAAGCTAAAGCCTTATCAACCTCTTCATCAGTTGCGCCATCCTTACCATAACGAATATTATTTTCAATAGTATCACCAAATAATACAGGCTCTTGTAAAACAATAGATATGGCCCTACGCAAATCATGCTTTGAAACCTTGGCAATATCCTTACCATCAATAGTGATTGTACCACTATTAGTATCATAAAATCTTAATAATAAATTAACAATAGTAGTTTTACCACTTCCTGTTGCCCCTACAAGAGCTATCTTATTACCCGGATTAGCATGCATATTAAAATTATTTAAAACAATTTTATCATTATAGCCAAATTTTATATCTGTGAAATCTATTTCACCTTTAATACTTTTATAATCAAATTTAATTTCACCATCAAAGCTTTCACTTTCTTCATCCAAAATCATAAAAACACGTTCAGCACCCGCAAGAGCTGTAAGCAGTGATGAATAAAGCTGAGCAATTTCATTTATTGGTCTTGTGAATTGCTTAGTTGTTGTTAAAAACATTATTACAACTGGAATTGTAAGAGCATTACCAGTTAATGATCCACCAAGATTATTAACAACAAAAATAGATCCTAAAATACAAACAAGGAAATAACCAACATTTCCAATAAAATTCATACACGGGCCCATCGATCCTGAAATCATTTGAGCCTTAGCACCAACCCTTGTTAAGGAATTACTATATTGATTAAATTTTTCAATTGCAATTTCCTCACGATTATTTGTAACAACACTTTTATAATTAGTAATCATTTCCTCAGTTTGAGAATTTAAGCTACCTAAAACCTCCTGTTGACTTAAAAATAAAGGTCTAATATGCTTTGACATAAATTTAGTTAACAATAATGTTAAGGCTAAAACCACAAGTGAAACAAGAGTTAAAAGTGGTGAATACCAAATCATTATTCCAAGACAACCAATAATCATTAGAATTCCCGAAACAAGTGATGTAATTGATGATGTAATAGCATTTGAAATATTATCAACATCGTTTGTCATTCTTGAAAGTAAATCACCATGAGGATGAGAATCAATATAAGAAATAGGCAAATAAACTATTTTCTTAAATAAATCATTACGCATCTTTCTTACCGTTTTTGTAGCAAGATAAGCGCCTAAAAGTGAAGCAAAATATTGTAATATTGCATATCCCAAATAAAGTCCTAATAAAATCATTAGGGCCTTATAAAATTTATGCTCATCAGGAACTAATGTAAATATCATCTTTTCAATATCAAAGGTTCCTAAATAGGTAGCAACATCCTTAACATATAAATTAGTTAATAGATTAAATATTGTATAAAATATAACTACAAATATTAGCATAATAAACAAAACCTTAGAGCTTGCAATATATTTCATAAGTCTTTTTAAGGTAGCTCTTCTATTTTTGGGTTTTTCCTTTAAAGCCGTGAACCTAGAGCCAGGTCCTCCGCCTCTGCCCATTACCTGGGGCTTCTTTGCTTCAGCCATTCTACATTACCTCCTTTTTTAATTGTGATTCATAAATATCTTTATAAATTGGACATCTTCTCATAAGCTCATCATGAGTTCCAAAATCATTTATTTTACCATCATCTAAAACCATTATTTTATCAGCATTTCTAGCAGTAGCAATTCTTTGAGCTACAACAATTTTAGTAACACTATTAAGCTTTTCCTTAAGGCTTTGATAAAGCTTAGCCTCAGTAATTAAATCAAGGGCACTAGTTGAATCATCAAATATTAGAATTTCTGGTTTTTTAATTATTGCACGAGCAATATTTATTCTTTGCTTTTGACCACCAGATAAGCTGTTACCACCTTCACTGACTATTTCGTCATAGCCAAGCTCCTTAGTCGTTATAAAGTCATGAGCCTGAGCTATAGTTGAAGCTTCAACAATTTCATCACTTGTAGAATTTGGCCTACCTAAGCTAATATTTTCTGCTATCGTCATATTAAACATTTCTGCCTTTTGGAGACAAATAGCTACCATATTATGTAAATCTTTCTTTTTAAACTCACTAATTTCATGGTCATCAATTAATACTTTACCAGCTGTCACATCATAAAATCTTGCAAGAAGATTAACAAGGGTTGATTTACCACTTCCTGTTGCACCAACAATAGCTATTGTTTCACCCTGATTAATTTTGAAATTTAAATTCTCTAATACGTTCCTTTTTCCACTAGGATATTTAAATGATACATCTTTAAATTCAACAATTCCCTGAGAGTGTAGATCATCTAAATTTAAATCACCAAACTCTTGATCAGGCTTAGTATCCAATATTTCATTTATTCTATCAGCAGATGCAAAAGCCTTAGCTAAACTAGTAAACATCATTCCAAGCATTATTATTGACATACAAATCATCGCAATATAGGAGATTGCAGCTGTAATATCACCAATTAAAATAGTTGGTGTTTCAACTCCAGTAAAATTACTATAAAATTCAATAATTTTTTTACCGCCAATATAATATAATACAATTTGTCCAGCATTTACAATTAAGGTTAAAAGAGGATTTATTAATGAAGATATTTTACTTACATATAAATTAGTTTTAGTATAATCATCATTGGCATTCTTAAATCTATTATATTCATATTCCTCTTTAGAGAAAGCCTTAACAACGCGAGCACCATTGGTATTTTCCAAAACAACAGTATTAACACGGTCAAGCTTTGATTGAATAACTCTAAATATTGGGAATACCAATTTAATAAAAATTAATAATAAAATTATCTCAATTGGTAAAATAACTAACAATACAACCCCAAATTGTGAAGAGATTTTTAATGTAAAGAATATACCCATTACAAAGAAGCTTAAAGCTCTCACAAGGCCTCTTAAACACATTGAAATCATATTTTGAATTTGCGTAATATCATTGGTAACTCTTGTTACCAATGAACCCGTTTGAAAATAATCAGTTTGACTTTCTGAAAAGCTCATTATTTTTTTAAATACATCCTTACGTAAATCATTAGAAAAATTAAATCCCGCAAGATTTGTAAAAACTCCTGATAAAATTCCTCCTGCTACACCAACAAATACAATTAACAGCATCATTAAACCATAGCTTATAATTTTATCCATATTGCCAGTTTGAACTCCATAATTTATCATCTTTGACATATACATAGTAAGAAGCATATCCATTCCTACCTCAACTATCATAAATAAAGGAGCTAAAATTGCAAAATACCAATATTTTTTTAAATATCTTAATAGCTTAAGCATTATATTTCACCATCCATTTTCACATTTAATTTATCCAATATCTCATATAAAAGTCTTTCCTCTTCTTTTGAAATTGCACTTAATAAAATATCATCACAGGCCTTAAAAACACTTTTAAAATCTTTTGATTTTTGTCTGCCAAAATCAGTTAATTTAATAATCATCTTTCTCGAATCATTTTCATCCTTATTTCGTTTAATTAAGCCTTCATTTTCCATACCTTGTAATGTAATTGAAATAGTTGATGGCTTCATCATTAAAAAATCACAAATATTTCTTTGAGTGATTTCTTCGTCATTATGAATCTCTAAATATTTTAATATTTGAAAATAGGTTCTACTGATTCCTCTTGAGGTCATTTGTTTTTTAACAAGTTCATTAAATAATCTTGCACTTTCATTTAAACGATAACCTATTGGCTTTTCATTCATCATATCTTCTTCTTTCATAATTAGATTATATCACAATTTAGTTTTAAAACTAACTATTTTACTTACTAAAACGTTTGCATATTTTAAAAAATGATTTATAATAATATTGAGGTGTTAAATAAATGATTGTAGATAAAGAATTATGTTATGTTATGATTAAGCCCGGTTTTGTTAATAAAGAAATTATTAATAATACAAAAAAGGCTTTAGAAAATAAGGGAATGAGGGTTATAAATGAATCAAAAATAAAATATGATGAGGAATGTGCAAGACTTCATTATATTGAAAAGCAAATAAAGCCCTATTTCAAGGAACTAGTAGATTATTTAGTTAGTGATTATGCTTATGGCATGATACTAGAAGGTAAAGATGCCGTAACTGTATGCAGAAATACTGTTGAGGAGCTTCGTACAACTCTTAAGGAAAAATATAATCTAAATACTGATGTGATGCGTAATATTCTTCACTGCTCAAGTAGAACTAAGGTAGGAAATCAAATGCTAGAGCTAGATACTCAGCGTGAGCTTGCATTATTTTGCTATTTAGAAGACAAAAAAAGCTGCTAAAACAGCTTTTTTTTTATGCTATAAGGTTATTTTATCGACACTATTAAAATGATAGCCCTGATTCCTTGCTTCAACGATAATATCCTTTAAATCCATCATATTATCCTTAGAAACTGTATGCATTAAAATAATTGCGCCATTATGTAGTCTAGGAATAACATTATTATAGCTATAATGATTATTATAATATTTATCCTTATACCAATCCACATAAGCAAGTGACCAGTATAATGATATATAGCCATTATCCTTTAATGCCTTAGCATTAGTATCATTTATTGAGCCCTCTGGAGGTCTTACAAAGCTACTTAGCTTTTTATTAAACAAAGAATAATAATCATCCTCAAGGCTTCTTATTTCCTTAAGCATCATTTCGCTAGGTATCTTACTAAAATTTTTATGATTACTTGAATGGTTTCCTATAATATGACCATCATTAATCATTTCTTCTACTATATTTGTAGCACTTTTTAAATAATGCCCAGTAATAAAAAATATTGCCTTAACATTTTCTTCTCTTAAGGTTTTTAAGATACCTCTCGTATAACCATTTTCATAGCCACAATCAAATGTTAAATAAATATCTTTAGTATCAGCAGCTATATAATAACCATTATTATTAACGATTAAATTATGCATATTATCACCTGGATAAGGTCTATTACCATCCTTTGTTTTAGCTATTCCATAATTTATTGATAAAGCCTTAGCCTTAATACTAAATAAAAATAAGAATATAAATAAGGGCAAGAAAAAAATTTTTTTCATTATATCAACCTCATCTATATTCTTAATTTAATTTTATTTAATATGCTGTTAATTATTACTAAATATTTTATTATATAAATCCATTGCATAGCTACTACGCTCTGGTAATTGAAGCTTTAAATGATAATTTCTACTTCCATCATCATTTCTTGTAGCGTTAAAGAAGATAGCCTCATTATGATAAAAATCATTAACTAGACATGATAGCTTATACATATGCGTAACAAAGAATACCTTTATTCCCTCTTCACTTAGAGCTTTAATTATATCATAAGCAATTTTAGAGCCTTCAATTTCATTAGTTGAAGAAAATGATTCGTTAAATAAAATAAGTGAATTAGTTTTTATATTTGATACTATAAAATCCATTCTCTTAAGCTCCTCATCAAGTCTACCACTTTGCATTGAAGAATCCTCCTCACGATTAAAATGCGTATAAACACCATCAATAGGATATAGCTTAAAATAGTCAGCCGCAACAAAAAGACCAGCCTGTGCCAAAATAAAATTTTGACCAATGCTTCTTAAAAATGTTGATTTTCCACCCTGATTTGCACCAGTTATAATAAAGATTTTATTCAAGGTATTATCTAAATCATTACCAATGACCTTTTCCTTTTTTACAAGACATAATGATATATCACAAACATTTTTATATTCAAGCTCATCTATAGTATTAGATATTAAAGGATAACAAAGCTTTAATTCATTATTAATACGATAATATAAATTCATTCCAGCAATATAAAAACCAAATTCTAATCTAAAGCCACTAATAAACTTTAAAACCGAGCTACAAACATAATACATCGTCTCATATATATCTGAAACTCCAAAATCACACAATCTCAAAAACTCTTTATTAGCTGCTTCATCCATTGCTTTTATTTCCAACTTTTTTGCAAGCTTAACCTTCATCTTTGATTTAAAATTTTTATCATACTTACATAGCTTAATATTAGTAGGATCAAGACTTTCATTAAGATTAGCCTTAAGCATTGTTCCTTCCTCAAAGCGTAAATATTTAATCTTATCTAAAACATTTTCAAGAAATGAAGGCTTATATAAGCTAATAAACCTACTAACAAAGCTTTTCATACCTTTACTCTTATAAGCATCTTTATTAGTATTTAAAAATATTGTAATATCCTCTATTTTTTTAAGTGTTAATTCCAATAAATACATACTAGAGGAAACAACTGCACTAGTTGATTGCTCAAAGATACCAGAATAATTAGTTTTAACCTCATTATCCAAAGCATCAATCATTGAAAATAGGTCATATGATATATCCTTATTTGCGATTACATCCTTTAATATTTCCTGTCGGTAATAAATAACATTACTATCTCTTTCCATATGCATTAAAGCTGGCTTTAAATTATCATACAAAAACTTATTACCATTTACCATTTTAGTAAATATAACCTCTAAACCTAAATCCTTCCAGGTATCCTCTTCAATTTTGGTTAATTTAGGAAACAAAGCTTCCTTATTTTCATATAAAAGATTAATCTTCATGATTTATCCTCCTTTTTATATCCAAATAATCCAAGGAGTATTTTTTAGCAATAGCCATTGCGTAAGCTAAACCATTTGATTCTTCTCTTATAATCTTTAAGGTTCTAAGCTCAGGACTACTTGGAATAACAGTTGAAACCATTGAAACAATTGTTTTATTATATTTAGATAATTCATCTAGGAAGGTTACAAAAACACAAATAGCGTCTACCTCTAACAATGAATCCAAAAATTTCTTACCAAGTACTATACCATCAGCAATTGATGTTGATGAAAATATTTCATTTAAAATAATAACACTTCTTGATGTCATATTAGTAGTAATTTCATATAATCTTTCAAGCTCTAAATTAAGCTTACCAGATGCCTTAATAACATTTTCTTCAACCTCAAAATGAGTATAAATCATATCAGGAGCAAATAGCTTTGCTTTAGTTCCTGGTACAGGAACACCTATAGTAGCTAAATAATTTAATTGACCAAACATTCTAGCAAATGTTGTCTTTCCACCCTGGTTAGGTCCCGAAATAACAATTGTACGCTCTTCATCACGTAAATAAAAGCTATTTAAAACCATTTGACGATCAGTATATAAAAAGCTATATGCTAAAGCAATGTCATAACAATCATTAACCTCATATTCCTTATTAGTAGTACTAACCATAGGTATACAAAAATTGAGACCTAAATTTTTAATCCTATCCATGAAATTTAAATAAGCAGTGTAAAAGAAAAATTCACGTGGAAAATTCATTAAAGCTTCATCAATAAAATTAAAATAATTATTAAAGAATGAATCAATTATTTTAAATGTATCAGGATACATATCACTAATTATCTTTAGCATGCTCTTCTTGATACCAATTGATAAGCTCTTATTTTGTTTTTTAATATTTATCGGCTCTTCCTCATCAATTAATGGCTTTAATAAATCATTAATTTCTAAAGAAAAATCAGTTTCCGTGAAGCTAGGCTTTAAAACATAGATAAAGCCTTCATTCAAAAATAAATTAAAATCAATCTTTCCGACATTTTCATATATATTTTTTAAATCAGCTTCCATTGATTTAAAGAAATTTCCCTCAATCAAATCACTGATATATTTATGTAATTCCTTTATTGCAAATGCATCATAAGCTAAATTCTTTAAATCATTATTTAATTTATTAACAATCTCAATATAATCAGCAATCAAATCAAGTAAAATTGCTTTATCTGCATAATTAGCTTTTTCAATTGAGGTCAGCTTACGATGCTCTTTAATTATATGTGACATCTTATTAGCAAACGAAGCAAGTGCTACACGTAAATCCTCATTCTTTAAGTCCTTAAAAACATCAAGACGATAATTAATATCCTCATCATTATTTAATAATGTATAAAAAATAGGCTTTAAATCTTCATCCTTAACCTGTCTTGTAATAGCATCAATAATTGCATTTAAATTTAAATCCTTAAAAAAAGAGCATTCATTATTATTTAATTTATATTCATTCTTAAATATAATACTATACATATAAATATCCTCATCTCATCTTTTTTCAATTATATCATGTTTAAAGAATTAATTAAAGAATTTAAAGAAATTCCCATAAATTTACATTATTAAATATCAAAAAAGAGATTCATTTTTTTAAAATCTCTTTCTACTAAACCTATTTATTCAAAACAAAATTAATTTTCACTCCATCTGTAGCATCAGTTAATGTTACAGTATATTTAATTTCTAAACTGTCCGTTTCTTTTATAATTATTTCATCAGCATTAATAGTTGCCTTATTAAAGTTCTTATAAAACTCCTTTAAGCTAGTAAATGAATCAATTTTCATTTCCATCGAATCATAGGAAATAACACTGCCATCCTCTATACCACTTTGATATTTAGGAAATGAAAATGTTGGTCCATTTTCTATATGAGTACACATTGACGAAATCTGAGCCATTTTATCAGAAACATCAATTCTATACCAATAGCCATTATTATTTACAAAATAATGATCTTCAACTTTATTACTTTGATCAAATTGTGATAAAAAATCTAATCGATTATTAATTTCAAAATAGATACTTCCCTCACAACGATCTCCAATGCTACCATTTGATTTAGCATTATGAAATATAAGATAATTTGATTCATCATAGCTATAGCATTTAACTGTATAACTACAGCTATTTAATAACAAAATTGATAAAAATACACCTATTATTAAATATATTTTTTTCATAGACTTTTCTTCTTTTCAATTATAATTATTCTCTCAAAAAAACAATGTCAATGTTTTTAATAAAAAAAGCTATAGTTAATACAACCATAGCTTAATTAATCATAATATTTTGTTAGATTTTTGCAATACGCATTACATCACGAGCAATCATAACTTCCTCGTTAGTTGGTAATACATAAACCTTAATCTTAGAATCAGGTGTAGAAATTAATGTTTCTGTACCAAAAGTCTTATTATTGATTTCAGTATCAATCTTAACGCCTAAAACACCTAAACGATTACAAATCTTTTCTCTTAAATGGCAAAGATTTTCACCCATACCAGCAGTGAAGCAAATTGCATCACAGCCTCCTAAATAAACATAATATGAACCAATATAATCCATAATACGCTTAGATTGAACGGCGAATGCCATCTTACATCTATATTCTCCACGATTCATACCAGCAGTAACATCACGAGCGTCATTAGAAATACCAGACATTCCATATAAACCACTCTTCTTATTTAAGATTTGAATTAATTCGGAAATTGACTTGTTCTCATGCTTAGCAACTACCTCTAAAGCAGTTGGGTCAATGTTACCAGAACGAGTTCCCATAGGAATACCCTCAAGTGGAGTTAATCCCATAGATGTATCAATACATTTTCCACCCTTAACTGCAGAAATTGAAGCACCATTACCTAAATGACATACAATAATCTTTGTATCCTCTAAAGGTATACCCATTAATTCAGCACAACGATGAGATACATATTGATGAGATGTACCATGAGCACCATATTTACGAATTCCATACTTTTCATACCATTCATATGGTGTAGCATACATATATGCTTCATCAAGCATTGTTTGGTGGAATGTAGTATCAAATACTAAAACCTGTGGTACATTTGGTAAAACCTTTTGGAAAGCACGAATTCCAACAACGTGTGCCTTATTATGTAGAGGTGCTAAATCAGCAAGCTCTAAAACCTTCTCAATATTTTTCTCAGTTGCAAAAGCAGAATCCTTAAAATATTCTCCTCCTTGAACAACTCTATGTCCAACACCTGCAATTTCAGAAAGCTTACAAATATTCTTTGCAACTAAAGTATCAAGTAATAATTGAACACCCTCAGCGTGTGTAGGTAAAACTGGATGAGTTTCTTCCTTCTTACCATCATATTTTAAAGTAAATATTCCCTCTTCAAGTCCAATTCTTTCCATTACACCTGATGCAATAACTTTTTCCTCAGGCATTTCTAATAATTGAAATTTGATAGATGAACTACCGGCATTTACTGCCATAATCATTGCCATATTTTCTTCCTCACTTATTAATTATTCATATTTTTTTCAAACCACGTTTCGATTTCAGTAAGCGAATTACTAAGCGCCCTAATATCTGTAAAACTTGGTAGTTTGACAAGCATACATTTACGCTCAACATTCTTCTTTTGTAAAATTAAAATACTCTTAGGATTTAATTTGAACATTTGTTGAGGTAATTCGATTAAACCAACAATTGACATTTTCTTAATTAATTCTTTTTTAAATGATTGATCCTTATCATGAGCAAAAAAATCATTAGGAATAATGCCAATTATAAAGCCATCATCCTTAAGTAAATCAACATAATGTAGGATTGCTTTAAAAGGGAAATATTCTTTATCATCTTGATATACATTAGGTAAATCAAAAATAATATCATCCATATTTTTCAGATGCAAATTAAATGTATCCTCAAAATATATTTCAACATCCCTTTGAATCATATCACTACACATTTTTAGTAGCTTTACCATTGTTTCATTATGGTCACATGCAAATAAATTTAATTCTTTATTTTCTAAGGCATTAGAAACATTTAATAATAAATTTCCGCATCCTGCAAGAGGATCTAAAATATTTAAATGCTCGGCCTTAGGCTGAAGCTTAGTAATTAAATAAGCTATAAACATACCTAAGGTATCAGGAGTTGTTTCACCATTTTTCATATTTGTTTCCTTAAAGCCCTTCAATATTATATATTGTAAAGCCTTTAAAACAACATCAACTGGAAAATCAACATCCATAAGAGGGTTATATATCTCATTTAATTTTTCGATATCTTCATTTTCCAAATCTTGCTTAACCTCACCAGATAATATATTATCAGCCGTCATCAGAATTAATTCAAAATAATTCTTTTTCGTCTTTTCATATAAAAAATCATTAGAAGCATCAAGCACATCAGAAATTTTTTCAAGTAAATTATCACTTTGCATATAATCACCATTTCAATTATACCATAGATTTAATAATAAGTAAAAGAAAATTAACTTCAATTGCGATTTAAAAATAATCAAAAATAACAACATTTTCGAACTACACTTCGAAAACTCTTAATTTGGTATAACTTTTCGAATTGCAATTCGATATTATAATTTAGATAAAAGGTATTTAACATATCTTAATTGTGGTGATTCATTTTTATTGTATGTTAGTTTACCATATTCCCCATTAATAAATTTATCATATTCCTTTAAAACCATATAATTACTTTCAAGGAATGTATGCTCTTCATTTGACTTTAATTCTTCATTTTGACGTTTATTATAATTCTTTAAAATTTCCTCACATTCATTTTTTGTAATTTCAATTGTTACCATACCAAAAAAGTCTGGCTTTCCAGCCTTACTAAACAATCTTGCAAAGCCAAGAATCTCAAATTTAGCATTATGCTTATTTAAATAATCTTCTGTTAAATAGCTTTCCTCTTCAAGCTCTCTATACATTCCAAACTTTAATAGCTCCTTAAAGCTTAAGTTTTTGTTATGCTTGAAATCTGCAAAGTTTAATGAACCAGAGCCAGAAGGTACAAATTTTGAATGATTAACATCTGTAAAAGTCGTTTGTCTATTAATAATTACATATTTTTCATTTGTATTTATAACGTTAATAACACAAATAATGTTAACACCAATTAAATTAGTTAGGCTACTTCCTTCAATATTCTTGAATGCTTTATTAGGATATAGTGTATATTCATAGCCTTTAAATAAATATTTAGGATTTGAAGCAACAGTAAGAGCACGATAAATTGATTCATCGTTAGTTACATAATCAAAATACATAACTGGTTTCAAGGCTATTTTCTTTTCTTGATAAAAATTAAGCTCACTATCAATTCCTGCTAATTCAGAATTAAAGATCATCTTACCTGATTTAACCTTACTAGATAAAACATAACCCATCATATTTTTAGAATCTTCAGTTCCCTTAACTCTATTTTTACTCTCAACAACGCTCATCGTATCAGCAAAATCTCTTAGCTTCTTATTTTCTTCATCATTTATAAGGAAAATATCAAGACTTTTTTCTTCTCCATCAGCTTTAAAATCAATAGAAATAAAATCCTTATATTCATTGGTCTTATTTTTTTTAATCTCTTCAATTATTTTATCCTTATTAGAAATATTAAAGGCTTTAGCACCGTTATATTTAGCTTCAAAATCTTTTTTATTATGAATAAAATTAGATATAATTCTAATTAAAGAAACAATTGTTAAAATTAAAGTATATGGAGTCTTAATAGGATTTTTATCACCACTAATAATAGATACAGCTAATGTCACTAAAGTTAAAATATATAAGAATATGTCAAAGCTTGAAGGCATTCTAAGACTAAGCTTAATAAAATTAACCTGATGTTTAATTTTATGCAAAACCTTTTTATAGCTTTTTTTTATCTTCTTTTCTATTTTTAAATCATTAAGCTTAGAAAAGCATAGAGCAAATTCATTATTATCTATAGTAGAATCTATAATATCAGTTTGAATATATAAAGCAACAAAATTCTTAGCTCTTTTGCATAAATTACGATTTTGAATAACATTTATGCCCTTAATAGCCTCAAGACTTAAAATAATTTTGCTATTATAATTAACTCCAAATTTTACAAAATCAGCACTACAATAGTTATCATCATAATTTTTATATTTATAAGCTTCATCATTAAGCTTATAAATACCAATTTCCTTATTATATTTATTAAAAATGTATGCATATAAATCCATATTACTAAATCTCCTTATCCAAACATTTCATCCAATAAAAGAAAATAAAAAATCATATCTTTGTTTACTTCCTTAAGATAACTAAAAAACATATCATCACTAAAACCAGAATAGGCCTTTCCATAAAAGCCTAAATAATTATATTTTATACTACGATAGGCAATTGCTATATCATGCCAATAGTTAGATAATCCTGTCATTCCAACATCAATAAATCCTACTATTTTATTACCATCACAAATGATATTTGGTAAACATAGATCACCATGACATAAAGCATTAATTTCAGGCTTATTTGATTTTAAAAAATTAATGATTTCATTTGCATCTTTAAAGTTACAATTAAGCTCATTATTAATAGCTAAAATATCAAGCTTGTCCTTATTTTTAATACCTATATTAATTATTTCTTCAATCGAATCCTTTAATTTTAAACCTTTAATATCTACATTTTCTAGTATTTCTAAAGCATCAAATGCTAAATTAAGTAATAGCTTTGGTCTATTCATATAATAATCATCTGAAAGTGGTAATCCCTTCAGTTTTTCTCTTAAGATATAAATATAGCCATCTTTTATTTCATATTTTATTATTTTGCCAATTGGAAGCTTACTAGATAATTGTTCATAAATATTTATTTCATTTCTAGCTTCATAATTATCCTTATTAATTTTCAAAATATAATCATCATAGATTAAAACCATAGAATCACTTTGACCAATTTTATCTATTTTATAATCTAACGATTCAACAATTTCTAAAATTGATGAGGGAATAAATATTTTCATAAGTAAACCTCCGTTTATTTAATTTTAACATATTTTTAAATAAAAGAAAAGACATCACAAGATGTCCTTAGCGTTTATTAATAATTGTAACCTTATATAAATCCCCAATTGATAAATCTAGACTTCCATCTTCCTTACCAATTCCTGTTATAAATTCAGCAATTGCATCCATATTATCTGTTAATGAGCTTAAGCCTACTAATTCATCATCTTTATATACCTTAACATCATCAAGCTTATGATAGCCCTTATACATTGTATCATCAGTATAAAAATATACGCCTGATTCTTCTTTATCATTAGATAATGTTATGTAACCATTAACATTTTTTGTATGATAAAGTCCCTCTAACGATTCACTTGATTCAATTCCAGTTGTACTATGATTACTATCAATATGACTACTATCAATCATATTATTTTTACATCCCATAAGTAATAATGGTAATCCTAATATAAATATTTTTTTCATATGTCCTCCAGTTTTTAAACCTTAACTCCTTTTTCTTCATCCTTAAATAATGATTTAGTATTTTCAACTAGCTTAGGAATTGTTTTAATAATATATTCTAGCGGACTATCATTATTAATTGAAACAATTTTAACCTCATTCTTCAATATAACAATAAAACAAACAGGTTCTATTGTCATATTGCTACCACTTGCACCACCAAATGGTGGTTTTCCTTCTTTTCCAATTTCGCTTCCACCACTTAAAAACCCTAGTTTAACCTTAGAAACAGGAATAATTGTAGCTTCACCACTAATAATTGGACTTCCAACAATTGTATTTACATCAACTAATCTCTTTAAATTCTCCATACTTATATTAAGTAAGGAACTAAGTGGATTATCCATTATGATTTTCTCCTTTTTTTAATGAAATATACAATAAACGATAAAATGATTGCAAAAACATTTGTTTTAAAATGCAAATATCCATCAATTTGATTCCTTCTATCTTCCTTGTAGCAAATCCGATATGATTCATTATAAACACTCTTAAATGTTTGATTAACAAAGCTACTAATAAAATAAAAAGAATTAAATATAATTGTATTTTCATATATATTAATTTCGGAATAGCTTAAATCATCATATTTAACTAAATGTAGTTCATTAATAACACTATATCTAAATAAATAAAATAAATAATTATGATAATTAATAATTTTAATAAAATCATTTATTCTTTCATTTACTGTTTTTTCACCATTATATTTATCCATAATCCTTTGATAAGGAATATTAAAGCTCTTAAATAATACCTTAGCATAAAGCTTTGTAGTGTAATTACTATTTTCAAAATAAATATTAACGTCTAAGGAAAAAACATAAATAATAATGAGCAAAAAAAATAATGGCAAAGCTATCACCATTATTATTTTTCGATTAATATTAAATTATATACATTATTCAGTTATTTTTTGATCATTTTTATTATACTTAGGTAAGTCCATAATCAAAATAATAACAGAAGCAACAACAAAGCCACCAACAAGACCAAGTATTGCAACATAAAGAGTCTTAACTGAGCCCTCTAAAATAACAATTGAATTATAATGATAATTAACAATTGAATTCTCTTTATAAGTAGCTTGAACTACAGACTTATAGGTATTAGTAAACTCAACTAAAGCTTTGTAATAATTATCAAGCTTAGCTTCAAATTCTAGCTTATCAAAAGTTGAAACATTTCCAGATTCATTAATATATTTATTTAATAATTCAATTTGTGAATCAAGCTCAACGTTTCTTGTTGTAAGCTCAGCAATTTGAGTATTAAATGATTCATATGCAGGATTAAGTGATGAGCCTGAATATACTTCAGAAACCAAATTCTTTAATTGAAGAGTTAAAGCATTTATTTTCTTTGCATTTACATCCTTTTCTTGAATCAATAAATCTCTTTGTAAAACAATTGTTTCTAAATATGAATCATCCTTTACATAACCATTGGCATCTAATTCAGATTTCAAGGAATCTATTTTATTATTGTCAAAATAAATTTCAACTTCAGACAAATATTCCTTTAATGTTTTAGTCTTATTATTATCATCCTTTATTGATGAAACCATCAAGCCACTACTAAAATAATTAATCAAATTATTATAACCATTAATTATAAAATCACGTTGTGCTATCAAATAATCAATTTGTGATTTATAAACTGTTGAATTACTATAATTTGATAAATTACTATCATAATCCAAATTAGCAATTATTTCATTAACCTTAACAATAGGAACATTAGTTAAATCTCTCAAAAATTCCTTAGCTACATCTCTAGAATTGAAATATTTTGCTTTAGCAGCTAAAGTATACTCACCACTTGGAACAGTATTACCATTAACTGTTTTAGTAAGCTCAGCAATTTGAATAGAATTCGTTTCAAATAAAGAATCAACATCAAGATTCTTATATTTTTGATTAGATTCTTTTGCAATAACTAGATTATCGTATGAAATAATTTTACGATAATTAAAGCTTGTTCCATCAGGATATTTATAATTGCTACTTTCAGGATATTCAAGTGAAAATGTTACTGAATAATATTCTTTATTTCTATTTAGTATAACTGATGAAAATACTATAGAAAGAATAAATATACCAAGTGTAACACCAAGTAATATCCACTTTCTTCTAAAAATTATATGAATTAATTCAATTAATGAAATTCCTTCATCTTCACGTTTATTTTCTTCCATATGCCACCTCTTATTTACGACCTATAATTATTATATAATATTTGTAGAATTTAGTCAACTTTTGTTATTATTATAAAAACTATATAATAGCATTATTTTTTTGAGCGATGTCACTATTTAATTCATCTACAAAGCAGCATAAATTAGTTATACTGGAAGTCTTATCAATAATTTTATCTATTGTAAAATGTCTAATTAAAAACAATAGCATTCCGGAAAAATATAAAATAATAACAACAATAAAAATCCACCAATAAAAATTATTGTTTGCAAAATTTAAAGATGAAAAAATGTTAAGCCAAACTATTTTTCTAAATATTCCACTATCATGTAATAATAAAATGTCTAAAGTTGGTTTAGCCAAAAAATTAATTATTTTATTATTAATTGGTTTTAAATAAATAAAAAACATAAATAGTGATGAAGCAGCAATTAAATTTAATGGAGAACGTTCATCTATACATAAAATCCTCATAATTAAATTTCCAATTCTATTGTTTTGTACATATACCAAAAGATATGAAAGATAAGATAATAAATAACTTATTAAAACAATCATAGCTAATATTTTTATATTAATCTTTTTACCGGTGCTGTATATTTTTCTCAAAAAGAAAGCAACCAAGTAAATTAGTATAAATGCAAATAGTTGAGTTACAACATTATTAATTTGAGTAATTGAACAAAACATGTTAATTGTAAATATCAATATTAATAAGCAGAAAACATTTCGTGATTTAATTTGATTAACCAAATAATTAATAAACGGAAGAAATAATATGAATAATAGATATCCAGATATATAACCATGAGATACCCCGAATCCAAATATCGGCAAAAAAGATTTAATTATTTCAGTTGTACTTGCTTTATATTTAAAAATGGTAATCGCTAAAATTAATAGTACCAAATTATACAAAAGAGTTTGAATCCATAATTTTAAAGTATGTGCAAATTTCATATTTTTTCCAATTAAATACCAACTTGAAATAAATGCAAAAACACAAAAAAATATTTTTCCCAAAGGTAAAAAAGCAACAGCAACATATTGTAATATTCCATTAGAATTTTCTGCTATACCACCATGATATGAAGCATGACATATGACAATACCAATAATTGATATGATTCGTAAAAATTCAATCCAAGAGTTTCTTTTTGCTGTTTTAGGTAAACTGAACTGAACATTATCCGACATAGAAAAAAAACATTTTCAACTTATTAAGTATACAATTTATTACACTCCATAACAATTTTTCCTTCATAATTAAAAGACATAATATATATATAATGAATCCTTCAATCGAAATTATACAAAAGCTTAATATTGAATAGTTTAAATATTTTTGTGTAAAATAGATTGGTATTAGCATTATAATTGAAGATATTAAATATTTAATTGCCATAAAAAAACATTTTTTTAATAACACAATCTTACTCTTAAAAACGAAAATACACAATACAAAAGTTACTATAAATTCTGTTAACGCTGTAGTTAATGCTGCGCCAACAGCACCATATTTAGGAATCAAAATTAAATTTAATATAAAATTAAGCAACGCACCAGCCATAGTTGCATATGTTGAATATTTTTCTTTTCCTATTGGTATAAATAAAATTGTGCCAAATACAGTTCCAAAACCGGAAAAAATCATTCTAAGTGACATTATAATAAGCAATAATGGAACAGAATCATATCCTTCTCCTAAAAACCAGAAAGATAAATTTTTAGATAAAACAATAAATGCCGCAATAATTGGTAGTCCAAGGAACCATACCATCCTTGATGAAAAATAAATGTGATCCTTAAGTTCATTTATATTATTATGTTGATAATCATAAGCATTTCTAGGAATTAAAATACTGGCAATTACAGCCATAGGCATTAAAGCCATCGAATTAATCTTATAAGCTTGTTCATAACAGCCATTCGCATAATCTGGGTTAGGCGCTAAATAACCTATCATTGTTCTATCTAATACCGAATAAATTGTCACCGCCAATGTTGGTAAAAAAATTAGAAAAGATGGTAAAAAATGATGCCATATATTTAGTTCCTTAATTTTTTTGAAACCAACTCTCTTTAATGCTGAAGGCCACATAACTAAATTGGAAACAAATGTTGATAAACAAGTGCATAATATATATATCCATGTATCATTTGCGCTTTTAACAAAAAGTAAAATTCCTATCAAACCTATCAATTTTAAAATGATAGTTCTTATAGCAATTGCTTTAAATTTTTCAATACCTTGATAATAAAAACTAATATCAAATATGACAGCAATCAAATTAATGGATGAAACTAAAATCAAAAAATTATATTTTTCGCCAAATCCAGAAGTGAAAAATATTATTACAAAAACAACAAATGCTAATATTGTTGTAAACAATCTAGAAATATTTATTTCATGAAATATAACAGATTGTTTTTCAGGTTCGTTTTGATACTTAGCGATTTCTCTTTGACCATAAGAAGCAAAACCTAAACTAGCAAAAAGAGTAAAATATGATATCATAGCTAATGAAAAGCTTGCTTGTCCAACTCCATCTTCATGCAAAATTCTTGAAACATATGGTGTTGAAATTAATGGTACTAATAGAGTAATAATTTGACTAAGCATATTATATATAAAATTCTTTTGTAAACTGTCCTTTTTCATGTAATCAACTCATTCCTATTTACCAATTGTTTTATAATAACATTCTTTTTTTTGTATTAGAATTGTATTTGCTGGTACATCTTTAGAAACAATACTCCCAGCAGAAATAACAGCATTATCTCCAATTTTAACATTTTTAAGTATTACACAATTTGCTCCAATCCAGACATTATTACCTATTAATATTTCACCTTTTGTATACTCATTTTTTCTATCTTTAGATAAGAAATTATGATCACTATCAACAATTACACAATTAGGTCCAATAGTAACATTATCTCCAATAATTATTTTTTTTGAGCATGCAATATATCCATTTCTATTAATGTAAAAATTCTTTCCAATTCTTAATTCTGCATCAAGATCATTGAAAAAAAATCCATTATCGTCCATATGAAATTTATTTTCTATTGTTAGCATCTTTGTTTTATTTCTAATAATACAACAATTTTTTCCAAAATATATATTCTTTAATGGAATTTTCTTAAAAATCCAATTATAAAAAATTTTTATAGCTTTTTTAATTCTATTAATTATCTTCATTTTTAATTAGTCCCACCAAATCTTTAATTCCTTCTTCAAAAGTATATTTCGGCTCAAAGCCTGTATCACTTTTTAAATTTGATATGTCAGCTGTAAGATTCATTGCTTGATGCTCATAATAAGGAATTGCTCCAAGTAAAATTTTACAATTAATATTAACCAATTTGTGCATTGATTTAATATATTCTTTTAAAGGTCTTGTTTGACCAGATGCAATGCAATATACACTTCCATCGATTCCTTTTTCAGCAACTAGTCGAAAAGCCTTTGCAGCATCTTTTGAATAAATATAATCCCAAATTTGATCACCAGCTGTAAATTTGCAATCTTCATTATTGAGCATTTTTTTAATAGATGACATAATCATAGTATAATCACCATCATAAGGACCAAATAAACTAAATATTCTACACCAAATATGTTTAATGCCAAGTTGCGAACAATATACTCTAGTCATATGCGAAGTAGATAATTTGGCAGCACCATAAAAATTATCTGGAAAACAATAGTCAGTTGGACCTTTTACTTCATTTGAATGGCCATACTCGCTTTGGGATCCAGCACCAACATAAACTTTACAATTTAGTTCTTTCGCTAAAAATACAGAATCCATAGAATACTCAATATTCTTAGTTTGAACTAGCGGATTATTTCGAGATTCACCATACGTTCCATCCCATGCGAAATGATAAAAAGCATCAATATCATGAGGTAAAACACTTACTAAAGATTTATATTGATTCATATTACACTCAATAATATGGACTAATCTGTGCTTTGGAATATTATTGATTCGCTTAGAATTTACTCTGCAAATGGCATAAATTTCTACATTTTTTGAAATGAATTCATTTATTAATGCAACACCAACAGCACCAGTTGGACCAGTAATAACTACTTTATTAATTTTAATCATTTTAATAAAGGATTTCCATCTTCCAACATAGGAATAATCATATTTTTTTTCAATTCATCTCTTGATAGGAAAGGTGCTAAATCTTCTAAAGGTGGTGAAACTAAAGTACCATCTGGATACTTTTTCGTTGCTGATTTAGGCTCGAATTTTTGATTTTTATCAACAAATACTTCAATTATCATTGGGCCTTTTTTAGATAAAATAGAATCAAGTTTTATCATTTCTGAATTTTTCATTATTGAAATATATGGAATGCCATAAGCATATGATATTTTCTCCATTGAAGGAAATGAAATATCATATGAGTCATGTGGACCAACACCAAAAGGTGTATGCTCAGGAAATAAATTAGCTTCAGTTTGTCTCATTGAATGATAACCATCATTATTAATAACAAATATTTTTATTGGAAGTTTGTGATGAACTATAGTTTGTAATTCTTGTAAATTCATTTGAATAGATCCATCTCCAGATAAACATATTATTTCATCCTTCACAGCAAAACATGCTCCAATTGCAGCTGGAATATCATATCCCATTGAAGCTGCACCACTATTAATAATGAATCTTTGACCTTTTTTAATTTCATATCCATGACTTCCAACAACACATGCTGAACCATTTCCAACAACTGTAATCTTATTTTCAGGTAGACGTTTACTTAATTCTTTAATAAAACAATAAACATTAGCCAATGGAGCCTCAGTATAATGTTTAGGCAAAACGACAGGATAATTTTTTTTCCATCCTTGGCAAATTTCATTCCATTCTTTTTTTGGATTTAAAGGTTGTTCAAGTCTCGCTATCAATCTAGAAAGAAATTTTTTTGCATCTGCCTGAATTGGCATTTCAACATGAATAGATGGTTTTATTAACTCTGCTTCATCAATATCAACCATTATAACAAAGGCTTCTCTAGCCCACTTAGTTTTATCATAGCCAACTTGTCTAACTCCTAATCTAGAACCTACAGATAATACAAGATCACTATTTTGAATGGCCCAATTACCAGGTCTATCCCCCATCAGACCAGCTCTACCAACATATAACTGGTTATCATCTTCAATTAGATCAATACTATCCCATCCCGTTACTACTGGAATTTGTAATAAATCTATTACTTTTCTAAATTCTGTAAATGCATTTGCAATTCTAATACCATTTCCAGCATTAAACGTTGGTCGTTTTGATTTTTTTATTTTTTCAATAACTTTATCAATAACTTCGTCATCAACATCATAAGTTGATGTGAATCCCTCACTTACAGGATCAAAATGTACAAACTCAGAATCATCAATAATTTTAGATTGAATATCAAGAGGAACATCTAACCATACTGGTCCTGGTCGACCATTTTTAGCTAAAAATAAAGCCTTTTCTAAGTGATACATTGCTAATTTAGGGTCATTTAGCATTTCAGCATATTTAGTCATAGGTTCTACTACTTTTACAATATCGAATTCTTGATCTCCCATAGCTCTAACTGCTACACCTGCAGCTCTAGCAGTAGTTGCATATCTAACTTGTCCAGAAATAATTAGCATTGGAATAGAATCTAACCATGCTCCTAAAACACCAGTCAAAGTATTTGTGCCACCAGGTCCAGTAGTAACACATACAACTGGTATCTGTTTATTCAAACGTGCATAAGCCTCAGCAGCAATGGCAGCAGCCTGTTCATGTTGAACATAAACACAATTCATTCCATTTTGATGCGCAAATGCATCATTAAGGTGCATAGATCCTCCACCTGGAACTGTAAAATCATAAACAATTTCTTGATTAACTAAGTATTGAGCAAAATGTTCTGCAATTTTCTTTTTCATCACTATGCCTCCATAAATAATTTTATTTCTTCGTCCATTTCTCTAGAAATGGACTCTTTATCTTCAAAATATACTTTTGTCCATCTAACTATCATTTCAATAGTTTTATCAATATGCCATCTTGGTTTCCACCCGAAAGTATTTTTGATTTTAGAATTATCAAGTTTTAAAAAAGATGCCTCGTGTGGTCCACCATCGTATTTATTAACCCATGCTAAATCATTTCCCCAAGTTTCACAAAACATAGTAACTAAATCACCAGTATTGATACAATCACAATCATCAGGTCCAACGTTATAGTAACCAGTATATTTTATATCTTTGTACTGTTTTTCACATATTTCAAGGTATACGTATAAAGGTTCTAAAACATGCTGATAAGGTCTAGTTGAAAAAGGATTTCTAACTACTATCTCTTTTTTCTCTTCTATTGCTCTTATACAATCAGGAATAATTCGATCATTAGCAAAATCGCCACCACCAATTACATTTCCAGCTCTTGCTGTTGAAATAGCACATCTTCCATCCGTAAAAAATGATTTTTTATAACTATGCGTAACAAGTTCGCTACAAGATTTTGAATTACTATAAGGATCATAGCCATCTAATGGTTCATTTTCCTTAAAAGGATGATTAGGAATATCGTCATTTAAATATACTTTATCCGTAGTAACATTTAAAAAAGATTTTACTGTTTTAGATAATCTAATGCATTCTAATATATTGACAGTGCCAATAACATTAGTTTCATATGTATACTTAGGCATTTTGTATGAATCTCTAACAATTGGTTGTGCCGCCAAATGAAAGACAATTTCCGGTTTAAAATCATCAAATATTTCTTTTAAATGATCATAATCTCTAATGTCTCCAATTACTGATATCATTTTATTTTCAACATTCGCAAGTGAAAATAAATTAGGCGTTGTTGGTGGTTCTAAAGAATAACCACAAACAACAGTTCCAGCATTTATTAATATTTTACATAACCATGATCCCTTGAAGCCTGTATGACCAGTAACAAGGACTCTTTTATCCTTATAAAACTCTAAATCAAGCATAGTTGCCTCCTATACATAAAGAAATGTGTTAATCATTCCAAATTTTCCATGGAGCTTTACCATTAATCCACAGTTCTTCTAATTTGTTTCTTTCATTCAATGTATCCATACATTGCCAATATCCTTTGTGAATATAATAAGAAAGTTCTTTATTTTTAACCAACGTTTTCAAAGGATAATCCTCAAATGGTACTTCATCACCAGCAATATAATCAAAAATTTGTGGTTCCATAACCATAAAACCAATATTTATTAAATCTCCATCAAAATCAGACTTTTCTCTAAATGCAGCAATGGTACCATCTTTATTAATATCAACCACACCTTTCGATTGTCCAAAATTGTATACAGACATCGTCCCAATCTTTCCAGATTTAATATGTGTTTCAATAACTTCATTCATATTTATGTCACCAACAGCATCACCATAAGTAACAATAAATGGTTCATTCCCAATATATTTTTGAATACGTTTAATTCTTCCACCAGTTTGAGTATGTAAGCCAGTATCGACAACTGTCACTTTCCAATTATCATTTGAACGTTCATGAATAATTCTTTGATTTGACATCATGTCAAATGTAACATCATTATTATACAAAAAATAATGAGCAAAATATTCCTTAATAATATTCTGTTTGTATCCTGCACATATAATAAAATCATTAAACCCTTGTGCAGAAAAAATTTTCATAATATGAACTAAAATTGGCATTTCACCAATTTCAATCATTGGCTTTGGTTTTAAATGAGATTCCTCAGATATTCTCGTTCCTAAGCCACCAGCTAAAATTACAACCTTCATAATCTAATTACTCCTTCTTAAGATAATATTTTTCGTTTTGTGAAATAGAATAGCAATGAATCTTGGTAGTTTTGAAAATAAAATCACTTTATTCATTTTTTCATTTTTGGCAATTTCAATTAATCTCATCCATTCTTTTTTATTTTTTCCCGTAATCTTAGCCCAATAAATTAATTTTATCCATCTACTTGAAAGTAATTTTTTCATTTCTTTCTTATTATATTTACAATTTTCCCAAGCATATTTCAATAAATTGTAATAATTCTCTCCAAATACGATTATAGGATTATATCCAGGATTTTCATTTATGTTTCGCTTAGAAACTGTGACTTTAGCAAAAAAACCCAAATGGCCATTTGAATTTATAGTTGAGTTAAACAACATATAACTTTGTAACCAATTAGTATTATAAAATTGTTCTTCGTTCTTAGAATTAATATATTTCGAATTAAAAATCATACCTGATAAAAATGATAATTCATTTTTTACAATCTTTATAAATTCGCTCTTTTTTAAATTAATCAAATTCTTATTAATTGCTGACATTCTTTTATGTCTAATACTTGCATCGTATTCGTTTTCCCAAAAATATTCAATATTCAAATACACAAAATGCAAATCACTATTTTCCTTTAAATAATTTGAAAGTTCTTTAATTTTATCTCTATATATATCATCATCTGACATTAAATGATAAAACTGTGACTGAATATCACTTTTCAAAATAGATAAAAAATTTTTGTCCGGTCCAACATTTTCATTTTTTTTATGATAATAAATGAAAGAATATTTATTCATATAATTTTTGCAAACTTCTTCTGTATTATCAGTCGAATCATTATCAAATATATGAACATCAACCTCTTCCACTAATTTATCATCAAATTGCAAAACAATCGAATCTAAACAATTAGATAATTTTTTCGATCTATTAAACGTTGGAATACAAATCGATAGAATTTTCATCATTAAACACCTTCTTATTATTACATAATATTGAAATAAAAATCAAAATTTTTGTACTTGTTAAAATATCTAAAAATAATCCTGCTACCATAAAGATTATTAAAAATGCCATTTTATAATTATCCTTTGATTTTAATACTCTTTTAAACAAATCTAAATACCACAAAGTGATTAAAAAAAAGCCAATTATCCCAGTTGAGAACAGAATATTTAAGTATATATTATCCGTAATACCATTTGGCATATTTTGTCCATCCATGATATAGTTCATTCTAAAACCATAGCCAATCAATACATTCTTGATGTTTTTATTCCAATTATTCCACTCATTTTTCCATAAATCAATCCTTCCAGATGATAATTCTTTAACATTACCAACGTATTTCAAAATACGATTATCTATAAAATTATTAAAAGAAGGAATAAGTAAATACAATGTAAGTAACACAGCAACTGAGCTAATTAAAAAAATCAATTTTTCATATATACTTTTTTTTGAAAATAAAATTATCACTGCCATTCCAATCAAAAAACAAACCATTCCTGTTCTTGAATCTGTATATAAAATATTTAATAATGCAAGTCCAAATGTTACGATTTGAAATATTTTACTTATAGCATTTTGTTTGTCGAAATTTATTAATAACGGAACTAAATAGATACAAGTTAAAACTAAAAAAACGGAATACGAATTAGCCTCACCAAAAATTCCACCATTTCTAAATAAATACCTACCATTAAACATAAATTTTTCAGTAATTCCAAACCATTCAACTTGAAAATGGAATATCAATAATCCAAAAATGCAATTTATAAATAACAATTTACAAACATATGCCATCATTTTCTTATCAAAAACAAATTCATATGAATAATCGAAACTAAGTGGAACCAACGCCAAATAAGTAATTCTATACAATTTTAAAAATGGTGAAACTTGATAATCTCCAGTTATTTTTTGATTTACAATCAAAGAAAAAAAGGCAAAAATAGTGAAAATAAGTATTTTTTTATTGCATGAATTTATTTTAATCCCATTAAACATATATTTCAAAATAAAACAAATAGGGATTAATAAATCATACAAATTGAAAACCAGCCCATTAAATTTAAAATTAGGAACACAAAATACAACAAATAATAATAAAGAAAATTGAAATCCAACATTATATTTCGTTTTCATTATCTAGTCTCTTTTTCAAACATATTAACTACTTTGGTCCAAGAAAAATTATCAATTACAAACTTTCTATAATAATCAGGATCTTTCTTATTTGAATCAATAAATCTCGAAATTGCATCAGCCAGACTTTTTGCACTAACTTCCTCTGCTATTAATTCCTTATCTAATTTACTTAAAATTTCAATATTTCCACCAACAGGTGTCCCAACAACTGGAGTTCCACATGATAAAGCTTCTAATGTTACCATTCCAAAACCCTCTAAATCAAGGCTAGGTATAACAAATAGATCAGCCTTTTGGTAATATGAAACTAATGCCTTTTCCGGAATAAAACCTAAAAAATTAACATTATTAATTTTCAAAGAATCAACCTTATGCTTTATCTCATCAAGATAATCACCTTTTCCACCAATAGAAAGTTGAACACTATATTTATCCTTTAATAAGAGGATAGCATCAATTAATAAATCAAGTCCCATTCTTTTCTTAATTCTTCTAATTGTCAAAATATTAAAAATATCATTAGTGGACTTTTTTTTCTTTAAATCAAACTTTTCATAATCACAACCACATGGAATAATAGTTATTTTATTTTCAAGAACACCAAAGCAATTAATAGCCTTGCTCTTCATATAATTACTTGCAACAAATACTTTTTCAACAATATTTAAATTTTTTATCTCAATTTTTTTAACTTTATTTATAAAAATATTCTTAACAATATTATTTTGTTGCATTTCAATACTATATTCCTCATATATTGGACCATGCATATAGTGTACGAGTTTCGCGCTTTTTTTGCTAAAATATTTATATACTTTATACGAAACAAGTGCCCAATGTGAATTTACAACATCTATCTTTATATTATTCAAGTACTTTTTAATAATTTTTATAGGCTTATTTTGATATTCAAAAAATTTCTTAATTTTATTTTTTGACAACGTATATCTGAAAATCGTTAAATTTCCTTGTTTCTCAATTACATTTTTATTACATATATTAGGTACAATTACGTACACATTATTATTATTTGCCAAGCGTGTAACAAGTTCATACAAATATCTATGTGAACCTCCCATTGAATCAGGAAATATGGCATCAGCTAAAAATAAATAATTCATGCTCATACACTTCTCCTTTTCTTAAAATACAATTTAATTTTAATAAAAAACATTTTAATAATCTTGAATATATTATTTTTCTCATAGAAATCATTACTCAATTTAATTCGAACTTTTTTATATTGTTTATAATATAGTCTTTTATATTTTCCAACATAGTTATCATTCCAAGGTTTCAAATTACAATAATGAATTATTTTATATTTTTTTTTGACTTTTCTAATAAAAAAATATTTAATGAAATCAAATATTCCTGTATAGGAAGTCATAACATTATAAATTCGATCCAGCTTCAAATAATCTTTTATAAAAAAAACATTTAATATTTCCTGATCGTGAAAGCGAAGATCTTTATGAGTTGCCATATACAAAAACACCTTATTAATATTGTAAGATTCTTTCATTTTATGTAAATTAAAAAGAACTACTCCAGAATTAAAATAAATGTCATTGTCATTCATACCAATACTCTTTTTATATGTTAATTCATATTTATTAATCATTTCATCTGGAACTGCAGCAAGAGATTTGTTTGAGAAATCAATATTATAAAGTTCATCTATATTAGAATTTATTATAATATCGCAATCTAAATATAACACTCTTTCACAATTATGTATTACTTCTGGAATAAACAATTTGAAATACGCAGTCATATTATGATCATTTCTCATCATTGTTACATCTTTAAATTTTTCGTTTGAAACTTTGCAATCAATAAACTCAATCTTATTTTCAAACAATTTTCTTAACGAAACAAATTGTTCATCTATTAAGTCATTATTCAAAATAAAAACTTTATAATAATCTTTATCATTAATTATTAGCGAATTTAGTGTAACAATCATTTTATCATAATAATTATTATTTATAACAAAACATATATTTTTCATTTGAACCTCTCAAATCTACTTAATATTTCTAAGCAATCTATCTTTCATCATAGAATATAATAAGTTATTTTCTATTCTTCTTTTTGAATTTTCGGATAAAATTTGATACATTCTTGCATCGTCCTTAATTTTTTCAATTGCTTTTGCAAATTCAACATAGTCTTTATTTGGAACTTCTATTCCTGTTTCACCATTTATACTCACATAATTTACACCAGAACCTGGAATTGTAAAAGTAACAGCTGGTTTACCAAAATACATAGCTTCAGCTAATCCAATTCCAAATGCCTCATTTTTTGTAATTGAAGGAAAACAAAAAATATCACATGTATTAAGATATGCTTTTAAATCATCATCAGATATTTTACCCAAAAAAATAATTTTTTTGTCATCTTTCGCTTCTTTAATTAATTCATCTGTAAGTGGACCGTGTCCACCAATCAAAACAACATAATCATCGTTTAGAAGCTTACTCGCTTTTATTAAATATGTTAAACCTTTATATTCAACATGTCTTCCAAAGGCAAAACAAATTGTCTTTCCAAAATACTTTTTTTTAATTTCATTTGTTTTTTCAATAACGTTGTCATTAATCTTTAATCTTTCTTCATTTATACAGCATGGAACAACAACACATTTTTCCTTATACTTACTTAACCAAGGACTTCCATCTATATAGTTAGGTGAAGTGGCTATTATTTTATCAGCATATTTTAATAAACGAGTATTTTGACCCTTAAAAATTTTTCCAAGAATTTTTTGCTTTGTTATATCTAAATGCCAATAAAGAATAAAAGTAAATGTCTTATTTTTTAAATGTTTCATTAAAAAATGAGCTACAAACGGATTAGGGTAATGAAAAATAACAATATCTGGCTTAAATTCTTTCATCAATTTCTTTAATTGTTTTGAATAAGACAAAGCAATTGATTGCGATGCAATCTTTGCTTGACAATTAACTCTTATAACTTCAACATTATCTACTTTATCAGTCACATTACCCTTTTGGTGATTAAAGCAAATAACTTTCTGTTCATAATCATTATTTAAAGCATTCACGCAATCACTTGCAACTTGTTCTACCCCACCAACAAAAGGATGATAGTATTTAGAAATATGTAATATTCTTTTCATCCTATCATTTCTCCTATTCTTTATAATAATTTTATAATCTTTTTAATATCCTGATTCTTACTTTTATCGCAAATTAAAATATTATCTTTTGTTATAGCAACAATCATATTTTTAACGCCTAATAAAGATAATCTTTGATAATTACCATCACTTACAATAATATTATTATTTGAATCAACTAAAATAGTGTTAACATTTCTAACAACATTATCATTTCCGTCACTAGCAAATAATTCCTCAAAGGCTAAATAATTTCCAACATCATTCCAACCAAAATCAGATGGAATAACAACAATATTTGTCGCATGTTCCATTACAGCAAAATCAATTGATTTTTTTTCAAAATTCATAAATTCGTTTTTAACCTTTAAAGCAGTATTTATGCCATCATTGAAATCAAACAAGTGTTCAATCTTTTTGATAGTTTCAAAATGATTTGGTGAATATTTTTCCAATGCTTCCATTATTATATCATACTTAAATATAAACATTCCACTATTCCATAGAAATTTTCCTGATTCAAAATATTTTTTTGCAACATCATACTGAGGTTTTTCTTTAAATCCTAAAGATTTTGTTGGAACATTTAATTTTGCATCAGCAACCTCTATATAGCCATAGCCTGTTTCTGGATATTCTGGTTTAATTCCTAATGTAACAATATTATTTTTTTCAGCTTCGGCTTCAGCAATTTTTATAACTTTTCTAAATTCTTCGTCATCTGCAATTAAATGATCAGAGGCTAAAACACACACAGTTGGATTATCATAATATTTGGAAATCATTGTTGAACCATAAGCAATAGCAGCTGCTGTATCTCTAAAAGCTGGTTCAATAATAATTCTAGAATCAGGTACTTCTTTTAAGTCTTCTTTTAAAGCTGCAACTTGAATTTCGTTAGTAGCAATAAAGATTCTATTTTCATCAACTAAAGGAAGAACTCTTTCATAAGCTAATCTAATAAGTGATTTATTAGAAAAGATTTTTAATAATTGTTTTGGCTTTTCTTTAGTAGAAAGTGGCCAAAAACGTTCTCCAGAGCCACCGGCCATAATTAAAAATGTTAGCATCTTATTCCTCCATTAATGAATCAATTAGTTTATCAATATCATATTTAAAACTGAAATTTGTATCTTGAATAAATTTAGTTGAATCTCCAACTAATACCTTAGCATCATTTGGCCTAATATACTTTAGATTAACCTTAACCAAAACATCTTTAGTTAAACTATCAATGCCAACTTCATCAAGACCTTCGCCATTCCATTCAAGAGTAATTCCTATTTTTTTATAGACTAAAGATACAAAATCACGAACTGTATATGCTTCACCAGTAGCAATGATATAATCATTTGGTTTTTCTTGTTGTAATGAAAGCCACATTGCATAAGCATAATCACTTGTATGTCCCCATTCACGGATAGCATTCAAATTACCAAGCTCTAAAACCACTTTTTCACCACTTTTTATTCTTTTAGCATATGAAATGATTTTCATTGCAACAAATGATTTTTCTCTTAAGGCTGATTCATGATTATAACAAATGCCATTAGTAACAAATAAATTGTAATTTTCACGATAGCACTTTCCTATTTGGTACGCATAAACCTTTGATACAGCATAAGGTGATTTTGGATCAATAATTGTATTTTCATTTTGTGGATAAGTTTCTCCTGAAAACATATATGGAGATGACAAACTAAACATCTTGGTTCTTATTTCACTATTCTTAATCGCATCAAGAAGTCTTAATGTTCCAAGAGAATTAACTTCTGTTGTATATTCTGGCATATCAAATGATGTATCAACATGTGATTGTGATGCCAAATGATAGATTTCATCAGCCTTTACAAATTCAACAATTCTATTCAAATTGGAAGCATCTGTTAAATCACCAATATGTGTAAAATAATTATCATTATCTAAAAATTCAGTAAGATAATATGAAGACAATTGTGAATATGATTGAATAATTCCATGAACTTCATAATTCTTTTGAAGTAATAATTTGGTTAAATAATACCCATCCTGGTTTGTTACTCCAGTAACTAAAGCAACCTTTCTCATTTTTAAACGCTCCTTTGATTTAGGCTTAGGAATAACAGCCATAATCTCTAAATTTCCTTCAAATTCTATTTTTTGAGAATTTGCGGTTAAAATAAACGAATCCCCTTTTTTTATCTCTGTTTTATTAACCTTTCCACTACCATTAATAATATAAAAAATTTCAAAGCCTTTATTTTCGTATTTTTCATTACCATTAACTAAAAGCTTGTACATATTGAAATGTGAATTTTTAAATGTATCTTCGTCTTTAAAATTATAAATTCTATTTTTTTGGTCATTATAATCAATAACATTTAAGCAATCATCGATATGTAATTCTCTTTTTGGTAATCTATTGTAATCATATAAACGATATGTAATATCAGATGATTCTTGAACCTCAAGTAAAAATGTATTGCCATGAATTGCATGAACAGTCCCAGGTTCAACTACAATTAGATCATTTGGCTTAATTTCTTTATTCACAAGAAATTCTTCTATCATATTATTTTTAATAATATCCTTAAGCTCGCTAGAGGATTTAACATTTATTCCCAATGTAATACTTTTGGCTGTTGTCTCTGGTAATATATACCAACATTCAAATTTGCCAAGTGAATTCTTTGTCTTTAGTGCATAATCATCATTAGGATGAACCTGAACGCTTAAGTTGTCCTTAGATGATATCAATTTAATTAGTAAAGGAAATTCCTTATCAGGATAATTACCAAATAGTTCAGGATGTTTAATCCAAACATGTCTCAAGCTTTGACCCTTATATCTTCCATTTTTTATTATTGATGATTTATTTTTATATCCAGATACAATCCAAGCCTCACCAGCATCATTTTGGCAATCAAACATACCCTGAAGAACATTTCCAGCCCAAGGTTTAGATTCAAAATAAGGGGAAAGAAATAAAATCATTTATTATTCCGCCCCTTCCCTTGCGAATACATGGAAGACAGTTCTAATTATTAACCAAATATCATAGAAAAATCCACGACGTTCACATATATACTTTAAATCAAGATTAATCATTTCATCAAACGTAGTATTGCTTCTTCCATGAATTTGCCAATATCCAGTAAGTCCTTGAGGAACAAGCAGTCTAAGCTTATCCTTAGCAGAATATAATTCATATTCACGTTTTGTACAAGGACGTGGTCCTACAATAGACATATCACCTTTAAAAATATTAAATAATTGTGGTAATTCATCAAGGCTAGTTTTTCTTAAAAATTTACCAAATTTAGTAATTCTAGGATCATCCTTCATTTTAAAAGTGATGCCGCCAGTTTCATTATATTTCATCAAAGATTCTAATTCAGAATCGGCATCAATCTTCATTGATCTAAATTTATAAAATTTAAATATCTTACCATTTTTTCCTACACGTTCAGAAACATAAATTGCTGGCCCCTTTGATGTACATTTAACTAAAATAGCTAGAATTAATAAAAGCCACGAAAACAAAATAATAGCAATACCTGAAGCAAAAATATCAAATATTCTTTTAAAGAAATAATATATTGGCTTCTTTTTAATTTTAAATGAATCTACATCAATATTGTTATAATCAATTGTTGATTTTTTCATTATAAACAGCTCCTAAATAATATTTATTTTAATGCGCACTAAAAAAGTTAGATTAACATCTAAACGCATCCTTAAGAATAAATAATGGGCAAGTTATATAATTCTTTTTTTCCTTTACAACATATTCATTTTTATTATTTATATTAATTTCTTTCTTTATTAAATTACTCTTAACAAAGAAGGGTTTAATAATTCTACAAATTGTAATTATAATAAATGTAACAAACATAGCAATTGATAAAGCATCAATTGTATGGAATGCGAATGAATTAAAAATGCGCATAAAGATTAAATTATGCTCTTGTAAAACACCTGTAATTTTTTCAAATACAGCACATAATGCATATACATATTTATAAGTAGCATTATAAAAAGAATCTGGGCCTATATGTAACTTTTGAAGGCATAGCATTGCAAAATATGATGCAATTACAGCGGTGATAGATATAAAAACTCTTTTGGTATTTTTAGAATAAAAAGAAGCAATACTAAGCACTAGTACTATAAAGCATATTAACATTATGTTTTTTTCGATTAAAGCTAATAAATAATCTAGCATAGTATTGTACCTCCTTTAAATGCATAAATATGAGTATAAAATATTTTATCACTTTTACATATTTTTTTCAATAAAAATCACAATATAAACGTTTTATTTTACAAAAAAATAAAGAAATGTTAAATATAGTTAACATTTCTCCATGAAATAACATTTTTCGCAATTGTCGAATGTTGCCATAATTATAACAAGAGGAACCATATAATAATACATTGAATATGTATTATCAATCATTCCATATAATCCTACCATAATATATGATATTAGAATTAATCCCGCAGTTGACCTATCTAATTTTAATAACTGATGATATTTTTCAAACAAATGAACACCCAAAAATAACACACCAACTATTCCAAAGCAAGCAAGGATTTCAAAGAATGTTGAATGATATACCTTAAATACTTCAGCCATACCATGAAAGCTCATAACTGTATAAAATTCAGAAACAAATCCCCCACCAAATATGATATGCATAGGATTCTTCTTCCACATCTTAATAGCATCCATCCATAATGCTTTTCTTCCTGTATCATTTAAATCATTAAAAAATAAACACTTACGAATATCCTCTAATAATTTAGGAATACCAACACAAATTTGAGCAGTCATAATTATTAAAATAACAAGAAATCCAAATCCAACAAAACTCTTTTTCTTATTAGGTATTTTTATCATATAAAGAAGATATAGCATTAAAAATTCAATATATCCAAATAAAAACGTTCCTCTACTTCCTGTTACAAACATACCAATACAAACAATTAAAAGCTTTATATTACCTATAATAATATTTGCTATTTTGTTATTTTTAAGCATATTAATAAAGATAAATGGTAAACCAACACACATCATTATGCCAGCCTCATTACATAATCCCCAACCTAAATAGTACCAAAAATTCAAAATATTTTCATTAGGATTTTCTTTATGTAATACATAAACCTTTAATACACATTCCAAAGCCAATAAAATTGCCATATATTCAAAAGCATAAACAAGCATTTTAAATGAATCTTTATTCAATGATGATGCAAATAAAACATATAAAACAAAATATAAAAACCAAGCAAGATACATTACATATAAGCCTTCCTTACCATTTGGTATGATATTATGCCAAAAATAAGGAAGTGCACATGATATTCCTAAAAGAGCAATACCAAGTGCCGATTTAGCCTTACTTAAATGTATTTTATTTCTAATTAAATAAATAATTAAAACCAGAAAGAAAACACCTGTACATACAACCAACGAAACAGGAATAACTGTAGCTTCAAAGCCATCATTATTAGAAAACATAAAATATAATACACAAGGTATCATATATTTAAAATCATTAAATATTAAAAGTGAAATTGCCGCAATACTTATAATTGTAATCATTCCTGCAAGAAAGCTATACTTCCAGCAAATAACCGCAATTATACATAATATAAGGCAATAAAGCTCTAAAAATAATGAATTATTATTTAAGGCTTTTATTTTATCCTTAATCATAAAAAATTAATTCTCCTTATTTTTATAAACCTTAGCAGAGGTAAAGCCATGGCCCTTAACCTCTTTAACATTAGATATAACAACAAAAGCCTCAGGATCAATCTCATAAATTAATTTCTTTATTCTTGGAAGTTCTCTTATTTCAACAACAGTTAAAATATAATCCTTTTCTTCTTTCAAATAACCAGTTTTTGAATGTAAATACGTTAATCCTCTATCCATTTGATTTAATATCATATCACTAATTAAATCATTATTATTACTTAATATTTTTATTTGAAGCTTATTATGACCAAAAGTTAAAACCTTATCAATTATTATAGAATAAATAATAATCATTAATATTCCGTATACAAATAAATTAAATGTAACATTAGGAAGGAATAATTGTACTGCTAGAGTAACAATATCAATAACACTTACACCAAGTCCAACAGGGAAATTAAGATATTTGTTTAAAATTAAAACAACAACATCAATTCCACCAGTTGAACCACCACTACGCATTACAAGTCCAATTCCTAATCCCATTAAAACACCAGATGATATAACAGCAACTAATGTATCAACATTTTGATTAAAATAACTAAAATCAAAAAATTCTAAAACTAGCATCCAAAGTGGATATATAATTGTTGAGCAAAGTGTTGAAGCAGCGAACTTCTTACCAAGTACAAAAAATCCTAAAATAAAAAATATCGCATTAAAAGTAAAGGTAAAATAACTAGTATTAATTCCAGTTGCATAATGTAATGCTAAGGAAACACCAGTAACTCCACCAGTAATTAAGCCATGCGGCTCACAAAAAATTATAACACTCAAAGCATATATTAAATTTCCAATAACACATAATAAAAATGATGTTATTAATTTCTTTTTATTTATGTTCTTCATTTCATTCACCTATAAACAAAGAATAGTATAACATATATTTATTTAAATTAAAAGATTTAAAGAAAAAAAGACAAATTTTAATATCAATAATATAGGTAATGCTTTTAGCATAACAAATAATTATAAAGTATGGCGAGCTTGTTCTATTATTTAATTTGCTATTCAACACTATAAAAAAATGCACCTACTTCAAATAGGTGCTCTAGCTATATAAAATTAATATATAACTAAGCTTATTTAAAAAAATAAGCCTCTCCAATAGTTATTATATGCTACAAATAAAAAATAATCAATAGAAAGAAAAGAAAAAAATGGCAAATAGAATAATTAATTTAATAACAATCCGCATGTAAAACATGCGGTCTTTCGGCTACCCTATAAGGGCCTCTTGCTACACAGACCCTCAAG
>CAKQDS010000013.1 GCA_934229535.1 uncultured Anaeroplasmataceae bacterium | reverse complement strand
ACAACTTTATGATTCAAGCATTAAGATTGAATTTAACCTAAAATGGGATTATGAAATAGATCCTGATTATGAATGGTAATATTTGATATTTTTTAAAATAATTGGCAAAACATCAATCTTTTGTAGTAAAGATTGATAGTATACTATTAATATTATGGTATAAATATTGATAGTTTGTCTGTTTTTTGATATAATATAGTTGGAGATGATAATATGGTATTGTTTACAGAAGAAAATATTATTGATTTACTATATTCATATAATCCCTGGTGGCGTACAGGAGTTGTTCAAAAAGAATTTGACAAAAAAATGAAAAGAACAACTTATTATGAAGCTAATAAAATTTTTAACAATTCAGAAATTAGAAGAACTGTTTTATTGAGTGGAGCAAGAAGAACTGGTAAAACAACAATTATGTACCAAACTATTTCTAGTTTATTAAAAAATAATGTTTCCGCTAAGAATATTTTGTTTGTTTCTTTTGATCATCCATTGTTGAAAATGTGTAATATTAATAATGTCATGGATGTTTATAAAAGAAACATTTCATCAGAAGATAAGATATATTGCTTTTTTGATGAAATTCAATATTCGGAAAACTGGAATAGTTGGTTAAAAATATTGTATGATACTAATCCTTATATTAGTATTATGGCTACTGGTTCGGCAAGTCCTATGTTAGAAGATAAAGTAAAAGAAAGTGGTTTGGGACGATGGGTTACTGTTCAAGTGCCAACTTTATCTTTTTTTGAATATTGTAAACTGTTAGAAATTGAAGCAATTGATTTACCTGAAAACATAAAGCCTACACAACTATATTTATTAAGTATTCAAGAGCAAAATGATATAATGAATAAAATGGCCTTTTTACAGCCCCATTTTATTAGATATCTTCAGGTTGGTGGGTTCCCAGAATTAGCATTATCACATGATGATTTGTATGCTCAACGAATCTTACGTGAAGATATTGTTGATAAAGCAATTAAAAGAGATTTGCCAGCTATTTATAATATAAGGAACATTAATGATTTAGAAAAGGTATTCTTATATTTATGCTATAATTCATCTAATATTATTAATTTACAAGCAATTTGTAAAGAACTACAGGTTAATAGAGTTACATTGGAAAAGTACATATCATATCTACAAAGTACAAATTTAATATATATTAGTAAACTGATTAATATAAGCTCAAAACAAATTTTGAAATCGCAGGATAAAATATATATATCTGATGCAGCAATAAGAAATGCTGTGTTGATGAAGGATGATATTACTGATAATCCAACTGAACTAGGAATAATTGCAGAAACAGCTGTTTACAAGCATATAAATGCTTTTAGCTATAATGATTATTGTCAGGTTGGTTATTTTAGAGGGGAATATAGGAATAAAGAAATAGATATAGTTGTTAAATATAATTCTAATTTGCCACCTATTATGATTGAGGTTAAATATAGAGAAAATTCTAAAATAACGGAATCAGACTTGATAGTAGAAAAATATAATAATATTCCCAATTTGGTCATTACAAAGAATATTAATGATTTTGGTATAAGAGATTATAATGGTGGAAAGCAAATATATAAAGTTTCTGCACCAGTATTTTTATATTTGTTGGGTTATGTTGAAGACAAAAAATATAACTAAATAATATAATATTGTTTTGTTATTTTGCGTTGCAAATAGAGAAATGGTGATAATATGATTAAAATTAATAATAATCTTTATAGCTTATTACAAAAAGGGGATAATTTATATATTAGTCACAATGATTTAATTAAGATAATTCCTAATTGTGATAAGATTATAAATGAATTAGATGGTTATGAGGATGATATAATTATTTATAATAAGGAATTATATTACGACATAAATATTCTTTTAATGATAGCTAGTGATAATTCCATTAAAAAAGAAATTGTTGGACAAATAGAGCCTAAATATGTATGGAATTATTTATTAGATGCAATTAATAATTATAGTACTATAAATCAGAATAATTTATATTATTTAAATAATTATTCTGATTATTTTAAAACCTTAAAAAAACTAAATAATGATGATTTTTATTCAAAATGTATTCATGTATTTGACTATAAATACGCAAGCTATTATTTAGATACGCTTAGTGATATTAGAAAAAAATATAATCTAGATCAAAGTTTTGGAGTACTTAAGGATAATATTGATTTAGATTTTCTAATATATGATAGCTATTTTTTGCCTAATGTGGTTATCACAGCATCATTAAATGCGGCTAATATTTTTTATACAATTGTTAAGGAAAAGCCTTTTGTTTCCTATAATTATGAAATTGCAGCTATCATAGCTTTAGATTCATTAAATGAAAATAAAGAAATTTATATAAATTATGAAAATAATGGACTGATTAATTTTAATGATAGGTTAGTTGTTTCCTCAAGTGATTTAATTAAAGCTATAGCTATTATTGAAGAAAATAATAATAAATCAAGAGAAGAAGTTGTTTTAATGCTTAATCCTTTATTTGCTGAGTATTTTAGTGATATTGATATAGAAATGGAAAGGTTATTAGATGCTGTTAAAGCTGATCCATCATTAGAAAATATTTACCAATACATTATTTATTTTACTAAAAGTTATATTGGTTATCAGGGTTATTATGATTATTTTGGATCTAATAATAGTTGTGTTTATAAGATCCATTATCATGGGAAATATGAAAATTTCAGACTAAATATTTCTAAAACTATGGCTGCAGGCAATATTCTTGTTTTTGATGGTGATGCTACGGCTTATATGGAAGCTCCAAATGATTTAGAGCATCGTAGTAGTACAATTACAGGTCTTTATGATGAAATACAGCAAAGAAGCTATACTGATATTTTAGATAAATATTTCAAGCAATTAAAGATGAATTTAGGGGAATATTTTTCTAATATTGATATTCAATTTGATTTAAAATGGCATATTGAAATAGATACTGATTATGAATGGTAAGGATTACAAAATTATTTTACCTCTAACATTAGCTGAAATTCCTAAACATGGTGATCTATATGATGTTACTTCGTGTAACAATTGTAACGCTAAATTTTTAGTTATTTCTAATGAAGAGTTTGTTAAGTGGAATATTGAAAATATATGCTTGGATTTATATACTAAATTTGGATTTCTACCTGGGGATGGAGATTATTATTATTTAGAATACAATGATTGTAAAATACTCAAAGATTATCTTAAAAATAATAAAAATGAGATATCATCAAAAATATATGATTTACTTATTAGTTTTTGTGATGAAGCAATCAAATTAAAGACATGGCTAGGCTTTGATTTCTAATATAAAAAGGAAAAGATTTAATTGTTCTTTTCCTTTATTTTGCTTTTATTAAGATATTCCTTTATTTCCTTAGGTAAAGTATCTTTATCAAGATTTTTTACATAGCCTTCATCATTATGAAGAAGTGCAGTTTGATAATACCATTCCTTATATTTAATTAAGGCTAGACATATTTCAAGGTTTTGAATTTCATCTAAAACCTTTTGTTCCTGGTTTAAAAAGAAATCATATCTTTTTTGAAGTGAACTGTTACCTTGTCTACATAAATCCATAAATTCTTTTATTTCTTTTATTTTTAAACCACTTTTCTTCAAACAATTAATGATTTTTAGGGCTTCAATATCGCTATCATCAAATATTCTATTTCCAGCATTATCTCTTTTAATATTTATTAGAATACCTTCATCATCATAATAACGAAGTGTTGGTACTGATAAATTCATCATTTTAGCTATTTGTCCAATTGTATACATATTTTTTCATCCTTTTTTTGTTATAGGTATTGACATCAAGTAAACTTTAGGTGCTATAATTATAGCATAAAGTAGACTTTAGGTCAAATAATGGTAAGGAGATAAATTATGTATAATAATAAAATTAAATTATCTAATGGTGTTTTAGTACCACAGCTTGGTCTTGGTACCTGGTTTATAACTGGCGATGATGCCAAAAATGCAGTAAAAAATGCTATTTCCTTAGGATATCGTCATATTGATACAGCTGAGGCTTATGGTAATGAATATGAGGTTGGTCTTGGTATTAAGGAAAGTTGTATTAAAAGAGAGGATATTTTTATTCAAACAAAGCTACATGCAGAGGTAAAAAGCTATGAGGATGCTAAAGCAGAAATTGAGGATTCTTTAAAGAAGCTTGGCGTTTCTTATATTGATTTAATGATTATTCATTCACCACAGCCATGGGCTAATTTTAGAGATGGTAATCATTATGAAAAAGGTAATTTAGAAGCATGGCGTGCTTTATCTGAATATTATAAGGCTGGAAAAATTAGAGCAATTGGTGTTTCTAATTTTGAAATTGTTGATCTTGAAAATATTATTAATAATTCTGATGTTAAGCCAATGGTCAATCAAATCTTAACTCATATTGGTAATACTAATTTTGAGCTTATTGATTATTGTAAGAAGCATGATATTGTTGTTGAGGCCTATTCGCCTATAGCTCATGGAGCCTTATTAAATAATAAGGTAGTAAAGGAAATGGCCTTGAAATATAATGTATCAATTGCTAAGCTATGTATTAGATATACATTGCAGCTTGGTCTTATATCTCTTCCTAAAACTGCTAATTATGAGCATATGAAGGAAAATGGCAATGTAGATTTTGAAATTAGTGATAGTGATATGAAGCTATTATGTGAAATTAATAAAATCGATAGCTATGGTGATGCAAATGTATTCCCATGCTATGCTAAGCAAATGTAGGAGAAATTTATGAATAAGCCATATATTATTTGTTATATGATGACATCAATTGATGGAAGAATCGATTGTAAGATGACAGAAAATTTAAGAGGTGTTGAAGATTATTATAAGACACTAGATGAATTAGATATTAAATCAACACTAAGTGGTAGAGTAACAGCTGAACTAGAAATGGCCTTAGCTGGAAAATTTGTATCAAAGAATTGTGAGCATCCAAACACAAACTTGTTTGTTAAGCATAATGATGCAGCTGGCTATGATATAATTTGTGATACCAATGGAATACTTTTATGGGATGATGAGGTTAATTATTCAAAGCCTCATATTATCATTACAAGTCAGATGGTAGCTACTGATTATTTAGCTTACCTTGATAGTAAAAATATTTCCTATATTGTTGCAGGAAAGGATAAGATTGATTTAGCTCTTGCGACAAGTATATTATATGATTCATTTAATATTAAAAGATTAGGTGTTGTTGGTGGAGCAAAAATTAATACAGGTTTCTTAAAGGCTAATTTATTAGATGAAATAGTTTTATTAATTGGAGCAGGTATTAATGCAAGAGCATCATATCCAACAATGTTTGATGGTCTTAGTGATGATAGTGAGGTTATCCAATTAAAGCTAAATGATGTCAAGCGTTTTGAAAGTGATGCAGTATTACTTTCATATAAGGTAATTAAATAGTTCGACAGATATAAATAATTAAAATCCTGGAAAATGGCACCATTGCTATATTTTTCGGATTTTTTATTTTTAAAAAAATGTAGTATGGAATAAACTAATAGCTAATATTTTAACTCAAATAAAATAAATTCATTTTCTAAATGAAGCGAAACAATACGCTTTTATTCCGCTTTTTTAGGCTAATCAAAAATGAATGATTTTTAAATTTAGATCACTAGATTGATATAACAATAATTTAAAATAATTAATATTTTTGATATGTTATTTATTATCAATCACAAATGTGTTCGACAAAATAGCACAAATGTGTTAAAAAAAATAGCACAAATGTGTTCGACAAAACAGCACAAATGTGTTAAAAAGTAATTGACAAAAGAATAAATTAAAGTATATACTATAGTTGGTGAGAAAATATGATAAACTATAAAAAAAGAATAGCTGATGATTTGTTAGATTTGAAATTAGATTCATTTGGTGCGACTTTGATAATTGGCCCAAAGGGATGTGGTAAAACAACAACAGCTAAGCAAAAAGCGAAAAGTGTTATTGAGTTTCAAGATGAAGATAAAAGAGAAAATTATTTAGCTGTTGCAGAAACTATGCCATCTAAATTGCTTATCGGTGAAAATCCAAGACTTTTTGATGAGTGGCAAGATGCTCCTAAGATTTGGGGAGCCATTAGAAAATCTATTGATGATAGAAATGAATCGGGATTGTATATTTTAACTGGTTCATCATCACAAGATGTTAAAACACCTCATACAGGTACAACACGTATTTCTATATTAAAAATGTATCCAATGAGTTTGTATGAAAGTAATGAATCATCCGGAGAAATATCATTAATAGAGTTGTTCAGCAAGAAAAATATGAATTTTGTGGAATCAAAATTGTCTATTGATGAATTGATTTTTGCAATTTGTAGGGGTGGCTGGCCAAGAGCTTTGCTTAATAAAACTCAAGAATCACAATTAGAAATAGCAAATGATTTATTTTACCAAACTTGTCATAGAGATATTTCTAACATAGATAATGTTAAAAGAAATCCATTATGGGCTGAAAAGATATTAAAATCATATTCAAGGAATATTTGTACTTTAGCAGAAACAAAAACTATTTTTGCTGACGTTAATTCAACTACTGAAATATCTAAGACTACATATTATGATTATGTTGAGGCTTTAGAAAAACTTTTTATTATTGAAGATATACCAGCTTGGTGTCCATCAATTCGTTCAAAAGATGCCATAAGAGCTAGTAATAAAAGAAACCTAATTGATCCTTCAATAGCGGTTGCTGCTTTAGGTGTTACGCCTGATTATTTTAATACTGATTTTAAAACCCTAGGTTTCCTTTTTGAATCGTTATGTATAAGAGATTTAAAAATATATTCATCAAAAATGAATGGAGAAATATCTTATTATCATGATAGATATGGATTAGAAGCTGATGCAGTCTTACATCTTAGGGATGGAAGGTATGCATTGATTGAATTTAAACTTGGAACAAAGGAAATAGATGAAGGGGCTAAGCATCTATGTGAAATTGAAAGATTGATAAATGAATACAATGAAAAAGAAAAACAATGCCCACTAAGATTGCCAGATTTAAAAATAGTTATTACTGGTAGTCAATTTGGATATAAAAGAGAAGACGATGTATTTGTTATACCAATAGGCTGTTTAAAAAACTAATAATATTTTAAGCAATTAGATTATATGGAATTATTATAAATCATTTTGAGAGAGCTTTGAAAATATTATTAATGATTAAAAATAAATTTAATATATAAACATAGTGTAAAAAATACGCCATTAATACGTCTATTTTCTTTTTGTAAGCTAATCAATATCCAGGGCATATTATTTGTTATCAATCACAAATGTGTACAACAAAACAGCACGAATGTGTCAAAAAGCAATTGCTAAACGATTAAATTACTAACATAACATAGTATTTTGGTAGTATGAAAAAACGCAAACACAACGAAAAAAAATACGTTGCAAATACGTTGTATAAAGGATACATTAAGGTGTTTGGAATAGGAAAAGCTACCAAATATAGTAGTTAGAACATAAAAAAACAAAAAATAGATAATCATTGATAATATGTATTAAAAATTACATATGATGAGATATTAGCTTTTGTTTTATTTATTCAAAATTATTAAATTATTAATAAGAAAGTTTAATATAAATGTCACTTGATTTAATTAATAAGTGACTTTTTATTTTTTTAGTGGAAAAATAGGTTCATTTAATGTATAATATGTAATGTGTTGAAGGATGTGGTTTTGTGACATATGATGTTATTATAGTAGGAGCTGGACCTGCTGGTATATTTTGTGCTTATGAATTGCACAATTTAAACCCTAATCAAAAAATTTTGCTAGTTGATAAGGGACAAAACATTTATAATCGTAAATGTCCAGTTTTAGAGCATAAAATAAGTAAATGCCCTATAAATAAGGAAGGACATAGCGGTTGCCATCCTGCTTGCTCTATCACCAATGGCTTTGGTGGAGCAGGTGCTTATTCCGATGGTAAATTTAATATTACGTCTGAATTTGGTGGTTGGATGACTGATTATTTATCTGATGTTGAGGTAGAGGATTTAATTAATTATGTTGATAGTATTAATTTAAAATATGGTGCACCAACTGCTATTACTAATCCTAATACAGAGGCTGTAAGAGATATTGAACGTAGAGGCTATGCTGTAGGCTTAAAGCTACTTAGAGCTAGAGTACGTCATCTTGGTACAGAAAGAAACCTTGAAATCTTAAAGGCAATGTATGAGGACCTAAATAAATGGATTGAAATGCGTTATTTAACCGAGGTTACTGATGTTGTAGTTGAAAATGGTAAGGTTAAGGGCGTAGTTATAAATGGTGAGCTTTATGAGGCTCACGATGTTTTACTTGCAGTTGGCCGTGATGGTTCAACATGGCTTCAAAATATTTGTGAGAAGCATGGAATTGGCTTGACTCATAATCAGGTTGATATTGGTGTTCGTGTTGAAACTAATGATGTTATAATGGAAGAAATAAATAAAAATTTATATGAAGGTAAATTTATTTATCGTACAAGCGTTGGAACTGAGGTTAGAACCTTCTGCTCAAATCCTAGTGGACATGTTGTAGTTGAAAATCATAGCGGAACAATTTTAGCTAATGGTCATTCTTATCAGGATCCTAAGCTAGGTACTAATAATACAAACTTTGCTTTACTTGTTTCACATAAATTTTCTGAGCCATTTAATAAACCAAATGAGTATGCTCATGAGGTTTCACGTTTAGCTAATCAATTAAGCTGTGGATCAATTATTGTTCAAAGATATGGTGATATTTGTAAGGGTAGAAGAACTACTCAAAAAAGACTTGATGAAGGATTTGTTACACCTTCATTAAAGGAAGCAGTTCCAGGTGATTTAGGACTTGTATTACCATATAATACAATGAAATCAATTATTGAAATGATTGAAGCCTTAGATCATGTTACACCTGGTATTGCTAATGAGCATACGTTGTTTTATGGTGTTGAAGCTAAATTCTATTCAGCAAGACCAGTTACTGATAATACCTTTGAAACTAAGGTAAATGGCTTATATGTTGCTGGTGATGGTGCTGGTATTACTAGAGGACTTGCTCAAGCAGGTGCAAATGGTGTTTATGTTGCAAGAAATATGATTAGGAGAAGTAAAGAAAATGAATAATGTTGTAGTTGTTGGTAGTCAATGGGGCGATGAAGGAAAAGGAAAAATAACTGATTTCCTTGCCTGTAATGCTGATGTTGTTGTTCGTAGCCAGGGTGGAAATAATGCTGGTCATACAATAAGCTTTGGTGGAAAGAAATTTGCCCTTCAAAGTATTCCTTCAGGAATTTTTAACCCTAATATTAAAAACGTTATGGCTAATGGAATGGTTATTAATCCTAAGGCTATGTTAGAGGAATTAAAGGGCCTTGAGGAAAGAGGAATTACCAAATATCAAATTTTTATTTCTAATCGAGCTCATATCATTATGCCTTATCATATTTTACTTGATGGTGCATATGAAAGCTTAAAGAAGGATAATAAGATTGGTACAACTAAAAAAGGAATTGGTCCTTGCTATGCTGATAAGGCTAATAGAATTGGTATAAGAGTTGCCGACTTTATTAATGAGGATTCATTTAAGAAATGCCTTGAAAATACCTTACCTATTAAAAATAGAGAGCTTGAATCTTTAGGAATTGCTCCACTAAATTTAATGGATATTTTTAATGAATATAAGGAATATGCTAAAAAGATTAAGCCTTATGTTTGTGATACATCTATCTTACTTGAGGAAGAAATTGAAAAAAATTCAAAAATCTTATTTGAGGGTGCACAGGGCTGTATGCTATGTCTTGATCATGGAACATATCCATATGTTACATCATCATCACCTACAGCTTCATCAGTTCCCCTAAATTGTGGAATTGCTCCATCATTTATTAATAAGGTTTTAGGTGTTGCTAAGGCTTATAATACTCGTGTTGGTGAAGGCCCATTCCCAACAGAAATTCATAATGAGCTTGGAAACTATATTAGAGAGCGTGGTCATGAATATGGAACAGTTACAAAGCGTCCTCGTCGTGTTGGTTGGTTTGATAGTGTTGTTTTAAATCATACTAGAAGAGTTTCAGGAATTAATTATTTAGCCATTATGCTTTTTGATGTTTTATCTGGCTTAGATAAGGTTAAGATTTGCCGTGCTTATGAACTTGATGGAAAAGAAATTAATTATATCCCTGCCAGTCTAGATGAATATGCTAGATGTAAGCCTATTTATATTGAGCTTGATGGCTGGAAGGAAGATATTACAAACGTTCATTCCTATGATGAATTACCACAAAATGCTAAAAATTATTTAAAGAAAATAGAAGAACTAACTAAAACTAAGATTGCAATGATTTCTGTTGGACCAGATCGTATGCAAACTATGGTTTTACATAATATGTTTGAATAATGAAAGAAAAATTATTAATCAGCAGCTGCTTATGTGGTAGCTGCTGTAAATATAATGGTGGGAATAATTTGCTTAAGGAGTTTCCTATCATAAAAGAAAAATATGAGCTTATCTTAGTATGCCCTGAGGTTCTTGGGGGATTATCTATTCCTAGAAATCCAAGCGAGATAAAAGGCGATAAGGTCTATAACAATATTGGCGAGGATGTTACTGATGCTTTTAATTTAGGGGCTAAAAAAGCTTTAGCTATAGCCTTAGAAAATGGCGTAACAAAGGCTATTTTAAAAGAATCAAGTCCATCGTGTGGTGTTAAAAATATTTATGATGGAAGTTTTAGTGGTAAAAAAATAAGTGGTAGTGGTATTACAACTAGATTATTAGAGGATAATAATATTAAGGTTTATTCATCCCTTGATGCATCAAAACTTATGGAGGATTAGGAATGTCGATAATTTACTGTATATTTTTATATGTCCTAGCAATTAGAATTTTTGTTAGAGATGCCACAAGAAAAAATTGCTTTATTACGATAAGCATTGTAACAGCATTAATGCTTTTATCAGATATTTCTACAATTATTTCTGCAGGTATTTTGACTTATTTAAAATATCAAGGCTGGCAAATCATTTTGGCCTATGCTCTTGGCTTGATGTGGATTTTTAATGGTAGCATTTCCTTAAGAAGGATGAAATTTAAGCATAATTTCAAACAAAAGGAAAATGTTGTTAAAACTGCAAATGGTAAAAAAATAACATATGCAATACTAACAGTGCTAATGCTAATAATTGGTAGTGTTTGTCTAGCCTTATATCTAAATAAGAAAATACTAGTTATTATTTCCTTTATTGCTCCCTATACGATTGCGGTTTTATTAATTGTTTTATTAATAATGACTATGTTTTCTTTAAATGAAGAATTTGTTTTAGTTACCGAGATTGGTAATACTAAGCATGTCTATAGGAAAAAGATTGAAACTGGTAAGCTAAATTATAAAGACATCGTTGGAGACTTATCTAAAAACTATTTTATCTATGATGTTGCTGTGGTTCATGTAAGTGGCGATATTAAAAGAACAGAATATGTTTATATTTTAAGGCTTGAGGAATTAAAAGAAAATCCATTTAGTGAATTAGGCTTAGCTTTAGATGATTCAATAAGCCCTGATTTATACATTAGCTTATATGACAATAAAAGAAAAAAGGCTAAGATTAAGATTATTAATAATAATGTCCAATTGAATTAATGACGTAGCTTATAGCTATGTCTTTTTTTCTATTGTAGTTTTTAAAATTTTATAGTAAAATTAAGGTGTAAGGAGCTGGTTTTAATGAACGAAAAATATTTAAAAACAAATGAAAAGACAATTAAAAAAATTAGAATTGTTGGTTTTGTAATAGCTATTATTGGTCTTGTATGTTTAATTGTTGGTACGGCTAATTTTTTTAATGGTAATACGGATTTATTCTTTTTGAATTTTATAGGTACACCTTTATTTGCTGTAGGATTAATGCTAATATGTTTTAGCTATATGCGTAAGATTTCTGAGCTCGCAGCTTCTCAAACAGCGCCAGTTACAAAGGATGTTACTAATTATATGCTTGATGGCACAAGAGATGAGGTTGTAAAAACAATTAAGGCTGCAAGTGATAAAAAAATCATTTGTCCTAATTGTCATAGTGAAAATGATATTAATGCTAGATTTTGTTCAAGCTGTGGTAAGCCATTAGTAAAGAAATGTCCTCATTGTGATGAACTAAATGATTCAGAGGCAAAATATTGTAAAAAATGCGGTAAGGAATTATAAAAATAGAGAAGGAACATTAGATAAAAAACTAATGCTCCTTTTCTTTTAAACTGCGTTTTGTCTATAAATTCAAAGAAATTAAGTTGCGTTTTGTCCGGAATTTGTACATTTTTTATAATGCGTATTGTCTGATATAGATAAAATAAACACTATTTAAATAGATATATCAAGTAATTTTCCCACCTTATTCATAAATTCAAATTTGTGCTCTAGTAAGGAATGTGAATATCTATTTAAGGTAATTGATGAATTTTTATGTCCAAGTATTTCGGATAATGTTTTAACATCCATTCCAAGTTCTAATGCTCTTGTAGCAAATGTATGTCTTAAGGAATGAAAATTTTTATAGGTTATTTCACACCTATTTAAAATACTTTTAAATGATTTTTGATAGGATCTATTTTGAACCATACCTCCATTTTTTGTGGAGATGATATAGTTTGAAATAGATTCTTTTTTCTTTCTTTTTAATAAATTAATTATTTGCTTAGGTAATGGTATTGTTCTATTAGATTGTTTTGTTTTAGGCTTATCAATGTAGGCCTCATTTTTACCATTTTTTGTTATAGTATAAACTGTTTTATTAACTCTTAATAATTTATTATCAAAATCAATATCATTCCAGGTTAAAGCAAGTAATTCACCAAGTCTTATTCCTGTATATAAGCAAATAATAATTCCGATGTAGTTAGGCTTAGAATTTAGGCAATAGCTTTCTAGCTTTTGCTGTTCTAATCTATTAAAAACCATTATTTCTTTTTCTTTTGCCATAGGTATTTTTATATGTGCTGTGTATTCAGCATTTGATATGCCTAAAAAAAGAGCTTGTCTTAATGCTTGTTTTAGTAATGATACAATAGCAATAACACTATTATCTGCTAGCTTTTCATTAGTAATTAAATTACCATTATTTAATTTATATAGTACAAATTCCTGTAGAATATTACCCTTTAAATCATCAAGCTCATATTCACCTAAAATAGGATTAATATGCTTATTAATGATATCATTATATTTTAAATATGTTCTTAATTTAATTGTTGTTTTTAGATACTTATTTAACCAAATATCTAACCATTCATTTAATTTCATTTATATTTACCTCCGTTTATCATATCTATTCTACAACTTCTTAAATAGAAAAATAATAAATCATTTAAGATAATTAATAATGAATATAAATAAAATTAGTAAAAAAAAGACCACCCATTAATCTAATAGGTGGTCTTTTTGTAACCTTATAATTTTATTTTATCATTTTTTGAGAAAAAAGCAATTTATATAAGAAAGTAAAGTAAAAAAATAAGACTGATTTTATAAAAAAAATATACCTCTATTAGATTAATACAGGGTTAATTTAACGAACTAAATAAACAAGAAGAGGTATAATAATATGGCAGAAAAGCTAAATATGGAAAGTAGTGACTTGTCACAAGAGCACATTAGACAAATTCAACAATTATTTCCAAATACTGTAACAGAAATTAAAAAAGATGGTAAAACCACCTTAGGAATTGATTTTGATTTATTAAAGCAAGAATTATCAAACGAATTAATTGATGATAGACAAGAAAGATATCAGATGACTTGGCCTGATAAAAAGAAGTCTATGCTATTGGCTAATAGTAAAATTAACGGAACATTAAGACCATTAAAGGAAAAATCAGTTAATTTTGATAATACTAAAAATATATATATTGAAGGTGATAATTTAGATGTTCTTAAATTATTAAGAGAAACTTATATCAATAAGGTTAATCTTATATATATTGATCCGCCATATAATACAGGTAATGATTTTATATATGATGATAATTATTCAGTTTCTTTAAGTGATTATATTGAAAAAAATGGTTCGTATGATTTTGAAGGTAATCGTTTATTTGTTAATTCCGAATCTGATGGTAGATATCATACTAATTGGCTTAATATGATATATCCAAGATTAAAAGTCTCAAAAGATTTACTTAAGCCAGATGGGACAATATTCATTAGTATAGGATTAAGTGAACCACACAATTTGAGAAAAGTTTGTGATGAAATTTTTGGACAAAACAATTTTATAATGGATTTTGTTTGGAATTCTAGAAAATCAGTTTCAAATGATGCCATTGTTTCATTAAATCATAACTACACATTAGTATATACTAAAAATATGAAAGAATTTCTTAAGAAAAAAAAACGTTTTAAATTGCCAGATGATGGAGATGGTTTTTCAAATCCAGATAATGATCCTAGAGGTCCATGGAAAGCAGATCCATTTGATAGCCCAGGATTTAGGCCTAATTTAACATATACTATTACTAATCCTAATACTGGAAAGAAATATTTACCTCCTAAAGGAAGATGTTGGAGAACAGGTATAAATGAATTTAATGCCTTTTTATCTGAAGGCAAAATCATTTTTGGTAAAAATGGAATATCTGGTCCTCAATTAAAAAGATTTTTATCTGAGGCTACTGTTAAAGGTATAACGCCTAAATCATTATGGGATTCTTGTGGAACAGCCACTGACGGTACAAAAGAAATAATTGAGTTATTTTGGTCAAGAGTATTTGATACACCAAAACCCGTTAGTTTTATTAAACAAATTATAGATTTAAGTACTGATAAAGATGCTTTAATTATGGATTTTTTTGCAGGTTCTTCTACATTAGCTCATGCAGTTATGGAATGTAATAAAGAGGGTGGATTTAGAAAATATATTTTAATTCAATTAGATGAAAATCTTGATGAAAGCCTTCAAAATTCAAACTTAGATGCAAAAAAAATTATAGAAAATGCAATAAAAGTTTGTGATGATTTAAACAAACCACATTTATTGACAACTATAGGAGAAGAACGAATTCTTCGTGCTGGTAAGAAGATTAAAGATGAACTCATTGAAAAGAATAATAATGCTGGTCTTAATGATGACATAACTGATCCTGATTCATTAGATATAGGATTTAGAGTATTTAAATTAGATTCATCAAATATGAATGATGTATATTATAATCCTAATCAAACTCAAAAAAGCATTTTAGATGCTACGATTGATAATATTAAGCCTGGTAGAACAGGTTTAGATTTATTATTCCAGGTAATGCTTGAATTAGGAGTTGAATTATCAGCCAAAATAGAAGAAAAAGATATTTTAGGTAAAAAAAGTTATTTTGTTAATGATAATAAGATTGTCGCTTGCTTTGATGATGATCTAACAAATGATTTATTAACAGAACTTGCTAAAACAAACCCAACATATGCGGTATTTAAAGATTCTTGCTTTAGTAATGATAGTGTTGCTATTAATAATGAACAAATTTTTAAGACATATTCACCTTCTACAAAGGTAAAGGTATTGTAAGAGGTAAATATATGAGCGATTTAAAATTTAAATTCAAAACGCAAAAGTATCAAACTGATGCCGTTGATGCCATTTGTAATGTATTTGAGGGACAACCTTATTCTGAAAATTCTCAATATACAAGATATTTTGGAAATAATCAATATGAAGAAAAATGGGATGTTTTTCATTATGATGAAAATGCCAAAGAAGTAAGCGAGACATATATATCTGAAGATGATGATTTTGTTGGGTATGCTAATGAAAGATTGTTTCTTTCATCTGAACAGCTATTAACAAATATTAAAAAAATTCAAAGAACAAACAACATTAAAGAATCATCTAATTTATCTCACAAAATTGGTGCTGTTGAGCTTGATGTTGAAATGGAAACTGGTACTGGAAAAACATATGTTTATATTAAAACAATGTTTGAATTAAATAAAAGATATGGATTTTCTAAATTTATAGTTGTTGTTCCATCTATAGCTATTCGCGAGGGTGTATATAAAACATTTAAGCAAACAGAAGATCATTTTATGGATATTTATGGCAAGAAGGCAAGATACTTTATCTATAACTCTAAAGATTTAGAACCATTAAATTTATTTAGTAGTAGTGATTCCATTAATGTTATGATAATAAACACGCAAGCATTTAACTCTACTTCTAAAGACGCAAAAAAAATTTATGAAGAACAGGAAGCATTTCAATCACGTAAGCCAATTGATGTTATTAAGAAAAATAGGCCTATTTTAATTTTAGATGAGCCACAAAAAATGGGTGGAGCAAAAACACAAGATAGTCTATTAAATTTTAATTCATTATTTTCAATTAATTTTTCAGCTACACATAAAAACAAGCATAATTTGGTTTATGTATTGGATGCACTTGATGCTTATAATAAAAAATTAGTAAAGAAAATAGAGGTTAAAGGATTTCAAGTTAAGAACTTAAGAGGAACTAATAGCTATTTATATCTTCAAGATATTATATTAAGTCCTAATAAGGCTCCTATGGCTAAAATTGAATTGGAGATTATATATTCTGGAGCAAGAATAAATAGAGAAACTAGAAATCTTGCTGTTGGTGATAATTTATATCAAATTTCAAATAATATGGAACAATATAAAGATGGATATGTTATATCTGAAGTAAATCCATTTAATAATACAGTTACGTTTTTAAATGGAGAGATACTAGAACTTGGTACTGCTCATGGTGATGTAAATGAAGAGGATGAAAGACGAATTCAAATAAGAGAAACAATAAAATCTCATTTTGAAAAAGAAGAAGAACTATTTAATAAAGGTATTAAGGTCTTGTCATTATTTTTTATTGATGAGGTTGCTAAATATCGTCAATATGATGAAGATGGAAATGAAATTAATGGCGAATATGGTAGAATATTTGAAGAAGAATATAATAATATTGTCAATGAATATATAACATTATTTAATACTCCATATTGTAATTATTTAAGAAATACAACTGCTTCTAAGGCTCATAATGGTTATTTTTCAATTGATAAAAAAACAGGAAGAAAGGTTGATTATAACGATAAGAAAAAAACTAAAGAAAACAGCGATATATCAACTGATGAGTCAGCCTATGATCTTATTTTAAAGGATAAGGAAAGATTATTATCATTTGATGAGCCTACTAGATTTATTTTTTCTCATTCCGCTTTAAGAGAAGGCTGGGATAATCCAAATGTTTTCCAAATTTGTACGCTAAAGCATTCCTCTAATGACATTCAAAGAAGACAAGAGGTAGGAAGAGGCATGCGTATTTGTGTTAATCAATTTGGTGATAGAATGGATTCTACAACAGAAGGAATTGATTTTTATGACATAAATAAATTAACTGTTATCGCTAATGAATCTTATGAAGCATTTGTGAAGGGCATTCAATCTGATTTTAAAGATGATTTATATGATAGACCAAAGCAAGCATCTATCACATTCTTTACTGGAAAAACAATTATTGTTGATAACAAGGAAGAAAAAATTACTCCTCGTCAAGCTACAGCAATCTATCAATATCTAATAAGAAATAATTATATCGATGTAGATGAAAAGCCTACAGATGATTATAAAATAGCGAAGGAGACTGGAACATTAGCTCCAATGATACCTGAGCTAGAGCCTCTTGCTGAGCAAATTCATACATTAGTTCAGTCAATTTATGATGAAAATGCTATTAAGAATTTGATTGGTAATGGTAGACAATCTAAAGTTCAAGATAATAATTTAAATGAGAATTTTAATAAGAAGGAATTTAAAAAGCTATGGAGCTTAATCAACCATAAATATGCTTATTATGTTGATTTTGATTCAAATGAATTGATTGATAATTCAGTCAATGTTATTAATTCTGACCTTTATGTTACAAAATTAGAATATACCATTACAATAGGTGAACAAAAAGAAAATATTGATAGTAGTCAAATTGAAAATGGTGTCGCCTTTAAAGAAATAACAAAATCTACAAATGTATTAAATACATCTACAAGTAATAAAATAAAATATGATTTGTTAGGAAAAATAGCTGCCCAAACATCTTTAACACGTAGGACAATTGCTACAATTTTGAAGAAGATTGATGATTCTAAATTTCTATTATTTAAAGCAAATCCTGAGGAATTTATTAATAAGGTCTCTAAAATAATTAATGAACAAAAGGCATCATTGATTATTGAACATATTACTTATAATCAGGTTGAAGGAGAATTTGAATCAACTATTTTTACGGAATCTAAATTATCTACTGAATATTCAAATGCTTATAAGGCAAAAAAACACATTAAGGATTATGTTTTTGTGGATGGTATTAATAAATCAAATTCAATCGAAAGAAGATTGGCTCAGGATATGGACGAGGCAGAAGAGGTTGTGGTTTACGCTAAACTTCCAACTAGCTTTTATATTCCAACACCAGTAGGAAATTATAGTCCAGACTGGGCGATTGCCTTTAAGGAAGGCTCTGTAAAGCATATTTATTTTGTTGCAGAGACAAAAGGTACTCTTGATTCATTACAACTTAGAGGTGTTGAAAAGGCTAAGATTGAATGTGCTAAGAAATTGTTTAATAATATATCTACATCCCAAGTTAGATATGAACATATTAATACTTATCAATCATTGCTTGATAAAATCAATGCATTGAAGTAATTGCATGTAAAAAAAGAAGAAGTTCACTAGGCTTCTTCTTTTTGAGCATAAATAATTAGAAATAAGAAAAATTATATTTATAAAATAGCATTGTTATTATCTTATCGAAAATAATCGTATAAAAATAAACAATGCTATTGATATTTAATTAAAATTTGCATATAATATAAATGGAGGAAGCCAAGATAAGGCTACTCTAAATGTTATTTTTAAAATTTGATTTAGAGAAAAGCACCTGGCAGTGCTTTTTTTCTTCCCCAAATCATATTTGTTACTTTGTTTTTTTATGGATATATTTAATTATATCCCAAGTAATTTTTAATATTACACCGATTAGGTATAACATTTGATTTGAAGCCCTCCTTATAGAGTACGGAGAGCTTATATATAACCATAAGCATCACCGCCTTTTAAAGAGCAGCACTGTTTCCCAGCTTCCATAGTTGTGATTATAGCATAAATGTATGTGAATATAAACATTTTCTCAAAAAATATTGAAATATGTGTAAGTAGTAATTAAAAATGTTGTTTTATGGCCTTTAAAAATGTAGGTATAATAAAATAGCATTGTTATTACTTTCTAAAAAAATAATTATATGAAAATAAACAATTCTATTGATATTTAATTAAAATTTGCATATAATATGAGATGAAGCCAAGATAAGGCTACTCTAAATATTTTAAAATGATTTAGAGAAAAGTACCCGCCAGTTCTTTTTTTCTTCTCCAAATCATTTAAAATAAATTACTTATTTTTTTGTGGATATATTTAAATAAAAGGAAGAAGCGTTAAACTTCTTCCTTTTGTTTGAATACAAATAATTTTCTTCCAAAATAATTCCAAACAAGAACAATTAGGGTCATTAGACATTTCATAAATAGCTTCCAAAAATCAAATTTAAATAAGCCAAATACATCAATTATTAGCTTAGAATAAATAGGCCTTGATACTAGCATACCAAGCTCAGTTATGCCTAAGCCTATTACACTTATTAATACAAATTTCAAGAATACAAGCTTTGATCTTGTTTGATCCTTACCAACATATTTAAAGACAAATGATTGTAAAAACCAATTAATTAATAAACCAGTTATAAAGCCAAGAGCGGTAGAAAGGGTTAAATTTAGACTTTCATTTAAGCTCTTAAATATTAGTAGGTTACATAGATAGAAAATTATGTAATCGCCTAGGGTGGCAATTCCACCTACAATAAGAAATCTTATGATTTCTTTAAATAATTCTTTTTTATTCTGCTTCATTTACTTCATCCACATTTGATTCGTCTTCAATATAAATTGGTCGGTTTTGAACCTGATTTCTTACCTCATAAATTAATCTACAGATATAGAATAAGGTAATAAATAATAATAGCATAAAGGCATCAAGTCTAATTGCTGACCAGTTCATGTTATGCTTTACAATTCCATAGATTACATCAAAGCCAAGTAAGAAGAAGGTAAGCCAAGCAAAGATTTTAGGAATATATTCATAGAATCTTGAAAATTCTCTTATACCAAGAAGAGCATAATGGAATAGCTTTTTGAAGCTCCATTTAGTTGTACCAGCAACACGCTCTACATAATCAAATTCAATGCATTTCTTTTTGAAACCAACATAATGATAGATTCCCTTTGTGAATCTTTCATAATCCTTGATTTTTAAGAAGGCTTCAACAACCTTTTTATCAAGTAGGCAGAAATCTCTAGCACCCTTAGCCATTTGCTTGTCCTTTGTTATGAAAGCATAAACCTTATAGAAGGCAAGTGAGCACATTGCCTTAAAAGGATTTGCTCCTTTACGATTTTTATGTTTGGCATAAATATGCTGATAGCCTTCCTCATAGGCTTTAAGCATTTCAGGGATAAGAGAAGGTGGGTCCTGAAGGTCGACGTCCATTATTATTGCGGCATCGCTTTTAATTTTCATTGAAGCCTCAAGACCAGCATACATTGCTGCTTCCTTACCAAAATTTCTTGAAAATGATAGGTAAAGCATACGCTTATCCTTTTTAGCATATTCCTTCATTATTTCTAAGGTTTTATCCTTTGAGCCATCATTAACAAGAATAATATGCCAATCATGATTTGAATCTAAATATTTAACAATCTCATTATAAAAATAAGGAATTGTTTCTTCCTCGTTATAACAAGGAACTATTATCGTTATCTTTTTCATTCTTTTCTTTTCTCTTTCTATATACATTAATTAAAATAGGAGTACATATACCTACATATATTATACAACCAATGCCACTAATTTTGCAACCAGTTGTAAATCCGGCTGGAGTATAGGTTATTGTTAAATTAACCTTAGATACATCATCAGGAACAATGATTCCTAAGAAGCCACCATCTACATTAATTGTTTTGTAATTATAATTGGCATGCCAATCCTTAGAATAAGTATATGGGGTTTTGATGATTCTTGTTTTACCTAGACTTGGCATATCACAGGTTAAACTTATCTTATTGCCATCAATTTTAAATGTTTTATTTTTGTATTGATTTTGACGGGCAATAAAGCTTGTATAAATATCATAATTATAGCTATAAAGGCTTAATGTATCACCCCATGATGTATCATCAACACGAACATATAGCTTAGAAGGAGTCCAAGAATCCTCTAAATAGCAGGTAGTGTAGTGCATTCCATGATCATTACCATTAGTGTCTCTTATAAAATTATCATTATAGGTCATTTCTCTAATTTGACTATCAAATGGATAAATTTGTAGGGCATCATTTTTTAGTAAATTTGTTAGATTTTCTATATCGTAACAATAATATTTACTACCATTAACCTCTTCAATAGATGATTTTCTTAATTGTGTGTTTTTAGTTTTTTGGTATCCTACTAAAGATGCTTTAACCTCTGAGGGAGTTTTAAAGTTAATTCCAGCTTTTAAATATTCCTCATAAAGATTAATACTATCAAGCACATCAGTTTTATTTTCTTTTATTAAATCATCCTTTATTTTAGCTATTTCTTCGTAAGTTGCATCTTCATTTTTATCATTAATTGAATTAATAATTGCAGGCTTTTCAACAAAGGCATAATTTAAGATTGCTTCCTCTTGGAAGGCTAGATTTGATCCGGAAATTGAATAATAAGCATCATCATAAACAATAAACTGTGGCATATCCTTTAGGGCATAATAGGTATATTCACCTTTTTCACCAAGCTTTTCATAATATTCCGGGAAATGTAGGCCTTGTCTTGTCCAGCAAACAATATATTTTGTTGTAAAAATATTACTTGATAATAAATTATAGCCACCATTAAATGCTCTACTCCACGATGTTGAGCCTTCATTATAAACCTTACCAAGACAAGTGTTTAATGGTGTATTATAAAATGATTGGAAGAATCTACCAAAATTAACATTACCTATTAAAGAATTAGTATTAGCTGTTGATTTAGCAGAATTATCATAAATATTAATACGATATCCTGATTCATCAGTATAGCCATAATCTATTAAATTATCCTTCATTTCATTCATTAAATTTTTATTTTTATAATACCAGCTTGAGGTATTATCAATATTGCAGAAGATTAAAACGGCAGCAAAAACACATTCAGCAAATATCATTAGAGGGGTGATTGTTTTAATAACCTTAAAATCAATGTTTAATAAAGCTAGGATAGCATAAACAATATAAATAATTAAATAAATACTAAGAATAGCAATAGATACACCAAGTATTGGATAAAAGAAGAAATCAGCTTTATTATAATGAATAAAGATATCTGGATCCTTTACAATAACAAAGGTTAGAGTTATTAGACCTAATAAGGTAACGCAAATAGGAATAAGCTTTGATAATTTATTTTTACCAATAGCAAAATCATTTTCATCCATTGCTAGAGCCATTGCATACATATTAAAGATATAAGGGATGAAGAACCATCTTACATAAGGCTCAGCATTAACTGTAAATATTTTAGAAAATATTGGAATTAAAAATAATGCATTAAGAAATAATACAAAGCCCTTTAAGCGATTAGCTCTTTTTCCTCTTAAAAAGAAGAAATAGGTTAAATAGATGGCACCACCACATGTTAAATAGAATGTTGCGTGCTCCTTAACATAATCACCAGCGGCTACTAGCATAAAACGATGTGGCTCATTAGGTATAAAGAAATTACACCACATTGTAAAATAATGACGCCAAGAAAATACCTGCTTATGAAGATTATTATCATAATTTGTAAAGAACCATAGCTGTTCTTTAAAGGATGTAGAATTTCTTGATGATTCAATTAAAACATATTGCATACTTGGAATAAGCATAAATGCGGCCATAAGTACGCCAAGAATAACTAGACTAAAGCATTCTAAAAATCTTAACCAAAATTCCTTATTAATGATAAAGCAATTCTTTTTACTAAAGAATGAGAAAATATCTCTTTCATGCATTGAGACAATAAAATAAATCATTAAAAATGCTAAAAGCATATATGCTAAATAGAAATCATATAATATAACAGTTACACTATATAGGGGCAACAATAAATACCATTTACCCTTTTTATCTAAGCATAAATCACATATCATCATAGCCAGTGGTGCATAGAAATTGATACCTAAATAAACAGGGAACACATAATAGGCTTCGGTCATACCTCCAAAGAAATAAATAAGTGAGGTAACAATGCAGGTTTTAATTTTTAAATTCTTTCGATAGAGAACATAATATAGTAATAGCGCTCCACAAAGTGGTCTTAAAAAATTAGTAAGACCATAGGCTGTTTCTGCTTGCATTACAAAGCTTAAAAGAAGTGTTAATAATGTAAATACATCAAATGGTAGATAATAAACTCCAGCGAAAAATGAAGTTCCCCCAAACAGGGTTGTATCATATAGAGATAGCTTTCCTTCCTTTAGCCTATCAATAAAGCCACCCATAAATGGATAATATTGAATTATATCATCAGTATTAAAATGGAAGAAGCCTCCATTATATACAGTTCCTATAACCATAATGGCCATCATTATTAACAAAATAAAGAAAAGAAAATAGAATCCTTCCTTAGGATCAGTTAAAACTCTTTTCCCATAGCTCTTAAGCTTAAAAAATAATTTTTTAAAGAAGTTATTATTTGTTGCTTCCAAGTGTAAAACCTCACATTCTTTAATCAATTATACCATAATATTAAAGAAATAAAAATGATAATAAGGTGAAATATATGTCTAAAATCAAAATCTATGGCGGTAAATATCTAAGTGGTACAGTAAAAATTCATGGCTCAAAGAATGCCTGCCTGCCAATTATGTGTGCAAGCCTTTTAAATAAAGGAAAGGCCACTATAGGTAATGTTCCAAAAATAGCTGATGTTTATAATTTGTTAAATATATTTTCTTACTTAAATGTTAGCTATACTTTTGTTGATGATTTCTTAGTTATTGATTCAAGTAAGCTTACCTATAAGGATTTATTAATTGCTGAGGTTTTAAAATTTAGAGCTTCATATTACTTAATAGGTGTTTTTTTAGCTCTTTTTGGTAAATGTAAGATATATTATCCTGGAGGCTGTAAGCTTGGTGAAAGACCCCTTGATTATCATTTTGAAGCATTTAAGGCTATGGGCTATAATGTTAATTGTAATGAAAATTTAATTGAGATAGATGGTAAGCTAAAAAATGATCATATTAATATTACCTTAAAAGGTAATAGTGTAGGGGCAACCATTAATACTGTTTTTGCAACAATATTTTCTAATGCTACAATTTATAATTATTCATTAGAGCCTGAGGTTGTTGATACACTTAATTTTTTAAATAAGCTTGGCTTTAAAATAATAAAAAAACGAAGTATTGAAATATTTACCTCTATTCCTAAAAGAAGTGTTAAATATAAAATAATTCCTGATAGAATTGAAGCATTAACATATATAATTATGGCTTTGTTATGCGGTAATATTAAATTAGAAAATGTTAATTTGCTTCATATAGATTATCCAATAAGAACACTTATTTTAAATAATGCTGATATTATAATGTATAAAAATGTTTTATGTTGTAATAAAAGTAAGGTTGTTCCTTTTAGCTTTGATGCTGATTTATATCCGAAAATTCCAACTGATGCTCAACCCTTATTTAGCATTTTATTTTTATTCAATAATGGTAGTGCAATTATTGGGGATAAGGTATTCAAGAATCGCTTTAGTGCTCCTTTAGAGCTTGTTCATTTAGGAGCTAGGATTAACACTATGGATAACAAAATTATAACCAATCATAGTGTATTTGTTTCTGGCAGTGTTAAAGCCTCTGATCTTAGGGCCTGTGCTGCATTGTTTTTATTTGCTATTGCTAGCCCCACAAATACTGTAATTAATAATTATGAAATAATAGAAAGAGGCTATGCTGATTTTTTAAGGAATTTAAAGAATCTTGGAGTTAAATATGAAATTATTGAATAAATATTGACAAACCTAAAAGTTAGCTGTATTATTGAAGTAGTACAGTGAGGTGATAGCTTGCAGTTTAATAATAAAGAATTAATTTATTTACAAATAGTTGAATACATTAAAAGACAAATTGTTTTAAATAATTATAAGGCTATGGAAAAAATACCTTCAGTGAGGGAAATGGCTGCAAGGCTATGTGTTAATCCTAATACTGTTCTTAAGGCCTATGATGAACTAGTAAAGAATTCTATAATTATTCCTAAAAGCACTAACGGCTATTTTGTCACAGATGATAAAAGAGTTGTTGAAAATTTAAGAGATGGATTTGTTAATGAATATATAAATGATTATCTTAATAAGATGCAAGCTATTGGAATAAATAAGGCCGAAGCAATAAATTTATTAAATGGTGGTGAGTAGTTTGGTTTTAAATGTAGATGGCTTATATAAAAGCTATGGTGAAAAAAAGGTATTAAAAAATGTATCCTTCGAGCTAGAGGAAGGAAAAATAGTAGGACTTTTAGGACCTAATGGTAGTGGTAAAACGACCTTAATTAAAATAATTAATGGCCTATTATGTAAAAATGCTGGTGCGATTAGTGTATGTGGACATAATATTGGTGTTGAGAGTAAGAAAATAATTTCATATTTACCAGAAAGAACCTATTTAAATCTGGACTTTAAGGTTAAGGATTGTGTTAAAATGTTTTCGGATTTTTATGCTGACTTTAATGAAAAAAGAGCATTATTCTTATTAGATAAGCTTAATATTAATTTAAATGAGCGTTTAAAGAGCTTATCAAAGGGAACAAAGGAAAAGGTTCAGCTTGTTTTAGTAATGAGCAGAGATGCTAAGCTATATATTTTAGATGAACCAATTGCTGGTGTTGATCCAGCAGCTAGAGATTTAATTTTAAAAATTATTCTTAGCAATTTAAAGCCTGATTCAACCCTTCTTATTTGTACACATTTAATTAGTGATATTGAGACTATACTTGATGATGTAATGTTTATAAATGATGGCAAAATCCTGCTTCATAAGCCTGCTGATGAATTAAGAAATGAATTTAACGGCAGTATAAATGACGCATTTAAGGAGGCCTTCAAATGTTTATAAAAATTTTTAAGTATGATTTTGTAGCAATTTTTAAAAAGCTAATTCCTATTTTTATAGCTTTACCAGTTCTTTCTATCTTCGTAAGAATAGTTAACAGCATTAATTATGGAAATGATATATCAGTGTTAACTGTCACATCCGTTAATGGCTTATTTTTATTTTTAATGGTGGCAAGCTATATTGCTTGTGGCATAATAGTATTATTTAGATATGTAAAAAGCTTCTTTAAGGATCAGGGATATTTAACCCATACACTTCCTGTTGGTAAAAATTCTCTTGTTTTATCTATTGTAATAAATACATTATTAGCCTTTATAGCTACAAGCCTTATTATCTTTATTTCTGTAGTTATTGCTTATTATACAAATAGTATAATAGAAGAACTAAAAAATATTCTTCAAAGCTTTGAAATAACTTATGATGGTAATTTTATATTAGATGTTTTATATAATCTTGTATTGAAAATGATTTCTTCAATTGAAACAGTTTTATTGATTTTCTTAGGAATAGCTCTTGGTTATTCTCATAATAAAAATAAAGCAGTAATGTCAGTTGTTTATTGCCTTGTTTTATCATTTGGTATTAGTTTTTTTGAAAATTCTATGAATTTAATATTTTCTAATATGATAAAAAGTGCAAATATGCTAAACCTAATTAAAATTATTGAGGATTTAATTGTTATTGGCTTTAGCTATTTCTTTACAGAATTTACCTTGAATAAAGGCTTAAATTTGGAATAAGTAGTTTGAATAATGTTATTTCTAACAATAAAATTATTAATTTAACATTTAATTGAGGCTAATATTAATCTACTATTGGCTTCTTTTTTATTTGAAGTTGATTCATAAGCCGACATTGAAATAAAGATATTTTGAGCGTTAATTTTTTTGTTTATATGAACAAACACTTTTCTAAAAAATAATAAAAAAAATTATAATTCAACCTTAAGGTTAATATTTTATCAAACAGTGTTGACAATACTGCTTGATAGGTGTATACTATTGCTGTAATCAAAAAAAGACGTCAAAAATAATAATTACATAAGGAGAAAAAATATGGGCTACACAAAATTTGGAAAAATAGTTAGAAAAGAAATGATTGATCATGATGAAAACTTATTGTCAATTGCTCAATTATTAGGCGTTACTACGTCTTTTGTTTCAGCTGTTTTAACAGGCGGTAAAAGTGTACCAGATAATTGGGTGGACGAATTATCTAAACATTATGATTTAACAGGCACAAAATATGATGAATTTTATGACGCATATTGTGAAGATAAGAAGAATGTTAGAATTGATGTAGAGAATGTTCCATTAACACAAAAGAAGTTGGCAGTACAATTTCAAAGAAAGCTTCCTGAATTAGATGAAGATGAGATTCAATCTATCTTCAACATTTTAAAGGAGGACAAGTAATGGATTATGAATCAAGATTATCTTTGAGCAGAATGCAGATAAGAGAAATATCTAAATTTGCTAGAAGATTGTTAAAAATTAAGACTATTAAATTTCCTGTTTTAAAAGCACTTGAAAAGTTAATTGATAAATTTTCTAATAATCTTTATTATCGCGTTTTGTCCGATGATGAATTTGAGACAAATGTAATGGCAGAAATAGTTCCAGAAGGCAACGATGTTTACTGTATTAAAATACGTGAAACAGTATATGAAAAAGCAGTAAATGGCGATAGGGCTAGTTTGGGCTATATTTGTCATGAAATGTGTCATTTTATCTTGATTCATATATTTGATGCTGGTCCAGTAATGTATGTAGATAAAATTGGGTTAGCTTATACAAGAAGTTTTAAAGATAATGAATTGCCACGATATAAAAGTATGGAATGGCAAGCTATGGCACTTTGTGGGGAGATAATGATTCCTTACGAAAAATGCAAGAATTATACATTTAAACAAATTGTAAGTAGAACTGGTAGTTCTAATGAACAAACTAAATATTTCTTAAGATGGGTAGTTAAACCAAAATAACAAAATCATCTTAATTGAAATAAAAAAGACCCAAACCATTGCAGTGGTTTGAGTCGTCTAGACAGCATGCTATGATGCCACCTTCAGCAAGTACATTATAGCACAACTGTCTTAAAAATATCAAGTCCTTTGCGAGATTTCCTCGTCAGAAAGGCAAGAAAATTTTTAAGAATTGGAGGGCTATATTATGCCTATATATAATACTGAAGATTATGTAAAACTTATGAGGCCATTACCTAAAGACTGGCCTAAGGATATTGAAGGAATACCTTTTGTAAAGAAAAGCACAATAGATATCTCTAATATGGATAACGGAAAATGGTTGATTAATTTAAGCAATACTTATTCTGGTGATAAAAATGCTTATAGAAAAATTGTTCATTGCTTTAAGGAAAATAATGAACTGAATCGTTTTTATAATAAGCCATATATGTTGCTTGAAAAAGTTTGTAAATATTATGCTACCTCAACATTAGATTTTGGAATGCACCCAGGTATGGAAAGAGCTCAAATAATTGAGGCTACATTTAAAAATAGGTGGTCTGGTGCCTGGCAACAAATGAATGGACATGAAAGAGTAGCTGTAACTGTTGGATGGGTATTTGAAGATACCTATGATATTTGCTTTGCTGGAATCCAAGATGGTACTTTATTAATCATATCTACATTAGGTGTCTGCAATGAATTATCTAGAGAAATATTTCTTAATGGTTATAGAGAAATGAGAAAAAGATTCCCACATTCACAAATTATATGCATGGGTAATAAATTACCTGAAATGAATAATGATGTTTGTTACATAGATTACAAGCATAGTTTTGGAAATTGGGATAAATATAGAGATTATTGGCAACCTGCTCTATTCAATTGGGATGGGAAGGAGGCTAATAACGATGTCATCTAGAGGAAGTTATGCAGTAAATGGTCATGTTACAACAAATGAATATACAACAATCCATATTGATGAGGCTGGAGGTAAAATATTAAATGGCACGTCTTCAAAGAGTCACTCTTTACCAGACTATGCTCATACGCCAAATTCTGCTTATGTAAAATTAAAACCTGATGGTATGACATTACATGAAATGCGTTTTTATGATGAAAAAGGGCATCCTATTATAGAAATTGCTTATCACCCTGAGCCAAAGATTAATAATGGTAATAGAGAAGATAGTATAGTACATTTTCATATTTATAAGGGACTAGATAGAGACCCCGCTCAAAGAATGGATGAGCATCTTGAAATTAAAGAAAAATATGCAAAATATTTAAAGGAGTATGGTTTATATGATAAATGCTAATTTAAGTCAATTTTTAGATACGGGTTGGTTCAATGAAGCCACTTTATATTACAAAGGATATACATATTGGTGTGAGGGTGTTTGGTATCATAACAAAGAAAAACCTATGTATTTTTTCATTCATAGATATCGCTCTATAATACATCGTGAGGGTGATAAAATATGGACTTCAAGATTGGTTGAGAATGGGGATGTTGTTGACTATGAAGATACATACTTTGAAGCATGGGGTTATGGTGAAGATGATGTTAAAGAGCAATTCTTAAAAGCTAAGATTTTTGATGGCAAGTCTTTTTGGGAAGTAGAAAAAGAATTAGCTTGGTATGATGAAGGTTAGTTTATTTTTATAAATTTAAAGAAGCATGATGATACTAGAAAAATATGCAAAATATTTAAAGGAGTATGGTTTATATGATAAATGCTAATTTAAGTCAATTCTTAGATACAGGTTGGTTCAATGAAGCTACTTTATACTATAAAGGATATATTTATTGGTGTGAAGGATATTGGGATAAAACAAAAGAAAAACCAATGCATTTCTTTGTGTATAGATTTCCAGCAAAAGTTGTTGATGAAATATATTTTGAGCGAATTCATACAGATGAATCTTTTAAATATATTTTTGAAGTATGGGGCTATGGCGAAGATGATGTTAAAGAACAATTTTTAAAAGCTAAAATCTTTGAAGGAAAATCATTTTGGGAAGTAGAAAAAGAATTAGCGTGGTTAGATGAATAATTATTAAAGAAGGAGTATGGTTTATAATATAAATGGATAAAATAAATAAAAAATTTAAAAAAATGATGTGTCCTGTTTGTGATGAAATGTATTTTTCAGGACCAAATAAAAATTCATATGATGAAGAAATTGAAGAATATTTAAACGGTGAAGTACAATGTAGTCATTGTGGATGGATTTATGATTTGTATCAAGCTGAAAATCCTGATTCAAAAGAAGGATTCAATGAAATGTCTGTTAATGAATATAAGAAATGGTTTGCAAATAAAATTAAAGAAAATCCCAATTATGATTATTCTGAAGAACATATGCCAGAACCTAAACCACATAAATGTCCTATTTGTGGAGAATATGAATTTACTGATGAATTATCATCTGATATATGCCCAGTATGTGGTTGGGAAGATACCGGGTTTGAAGATATGCCTGATGAAAAACCTAGTGAATATATGATGTCATTTAACGAAAGATTAGCTTGGTTTAAAGAAAAGAGAAAAGAGAATCCTAAATATAAATGGATTGATGATGAGGAATTGGATTCATAAATATTTAATTTTAATTAAAACAAAGGATATAATTCTACATTAGAAACAAGTGATTTTTCATTTTATGATTTTAAAAACCATATTAATTTAAATAAGTAGTAAAAAAGTATTGAAAAAAATAATTGGCTATGGTAAAATACCTTGTATGCAAAAAAACTTACTATGATTAGTAAATCATGGCGGAAGGAGTGTAATGTAGTTATGAAACCTGGAATTCATCCAAATTATAAGACTGTTAAAGTTACTTGTACTACATGCGGAAACGTATTTGAAACTGGTTCAGTATTAGACGAGATTCGTGTTGACTCTTGTTCAAACTGCCATCCATTCTACACTGGAAAGCAAAAATTTGTTCAAGCTGCTGGTAAGGTAGAAAAGTTCAATAAGCGTTATGGCTTTACAAACAAAGAGGAAAAGTAATTAAATTAACCTACATTTTGTAGGTTATTTTTTTTCTAATTTTAAATTTGTATGGTATAATTAATTGATTATTTTTTTTAGGTGGTAGTTATTATGGAATATAACAAGGATAAGGCTGGAACAATTGAGGTTATTTGTGGCCCTATGTTTGCAGGAAAAACTGAAGAGCTAATAAGAAGGGTTAAAAGAATGCAATTTGCTAAAAAGGAATTTGTAGTCTTTAAACCACAAATTGATGATAGATATTCTGTTGATGAGGTTGTTTCGCATTCACATTTAAAATTTAAGGCTATAAATATTTCTAAGCCTAATGAAATGCTAAAATATATTAAAAGTACAACCCAGGCTGTTGTAATTGATGAGGTTCAATTTTTTGATGAATCAATTCTTGATATAATTGATAGTCTTGCTAATAACGGCTTAAGAGTAATTTGTGCTGGTCTTGATTGTGACTTTAGAGGTAAGCCCTTTGGTATTATTCCAAGCTTACTAGCAATGGCTGAGCATATTACTAAGCTTACAGCTATTTGTGCTTGCTGTGGTGAGGATGCTACCTGTACTCAGCGTATAATTAATGGCAGACCGGCATTTTATGATGATCCAATTATTTTAGTTGGGGCAACTGAATCATATGAGCCACGCTGTAGACGCTGTCATGAGGTTTTACATCATGAATGATTATTTTATGACTCTAGCAATAAAGGAGGCCATCAAGGCTAAAAAGAAGCTTGAGGTTCCTGTTGGCTGTGTTGTGGTTTTAGATAATAAGGTTATTGCTAGAGCTCATAATCTTCGCGAAAAAAAACAAAATGCGATTGCGCATGCGGAAATACTTGCAATAGCTAAGGCTTGTAAAAAAATAAAATCATGGCGATTAGACAATTGCGATATTTATATAACCCTTGAGCCTTGCTTGATGTGTAGGGGAGCAATAAGGCAAGCAAGAATTAATAATGTTTATTTTGGTGCCTATGATATTAAAAGCAAGGATAATTATAGTGATACCAATTTTGTTGGGGGAATTATGGAAGAAAGCTGTAGGGATTTATTACAGGATTTTTTTAAAGAATTAAGAGTGAAAAAGGAGAATTCCAAATGATTGAAGTTAAGAATTTATGTTTTTCATATCAAAATAATATTAATGCGGTTGATGATGTTTCATTTACAGTAGATGATCATAAATGGATAAGCATTATTGGTCATAATGGTAGTGGTAAATCAACAATTTCTAAGCTTCTTGTTGGTCTTTTAGAGCCTAAAAGTGGTGAAATTTTATATGATGGGGTTTTATTAAATAATAAAAGTGCTAATGAAATTAGAAAGCATGTTGGTATTGTTTTTCAAAACCCTGATAATCAATTTGTTGGTATCAATGTTTTATATGATATTGCCTTTGGCTTAGAAAATCATCTTGTTCCAAGAGAAGAAATGAAGAAGCTAATTTTAGAATATAGCACTAAGGTTGGTATGCAGGATTATTTAAATAGAGAGCCTAATAGTTTATCTGGTGGACAAAAGCAAAGAGTAGCTATTGCTGGTATTTTAGCTATGAATTGTGATACGATTATTTTAGACGAGGCTACATCAATGCTTGATCCTGAGGGTGTAATGGAAATAACAAGTCTTATTAAGGAATTAAAAAATACATATAATAAAACAATTATTACAATTACTCATGATTTAGATCTTGCAAGCTATAGTGATGAGGTATTAGTTATGAAGGATGGTAAGCTCATTGCTAGTGGTAAGCCAGAGGAAATATTTGAAAATAGAGAGCTTTTACAAAGCTCAAATTTAGATATGCCCTTTAGATTGCGCTTTTATCACAAAGCTTTAGAGGACGAAAAATTAAAAAATAATTGTAAGCTTATGGAGGCACTATGGGAATATCATTTTATGAAGTAAGTCATAGCTATCCAGGCCTAAAGAAAAAGGAAACTGTTGATGCAATTAAAAATATAAATTTAAATATTAATGAAACTGGAGAATTTGTTTGTATTGTTGGTCAAACTGGTAGTGGTAAATCAACCCTTGTTCAACATATGAATGCCTTATTATTACCGACTATGGGTTATGTTGATATCCTAGGTGCTAAAATAACTCCTAAGGCAAAAAAGAATCCGAAGCTAAAGCCTATAAGAAAGAATGTTGGCTTTGTTTTTCAATTCCCTGAATATCAGCTATTTGAGGAAACAGTATTAAAGGATATTGTGTTTGCTCCTAAAATATTTGGTATGACTGCTACTGAGGCTGATTCTAGAGCAAAAGAGGTTGCTAATATGCTAGGAATTTCTGATTTGCTTGATAAATCTCCATTTAATTTAAGTGGTGGACAAATGCGTAAGGTGGCAATTGCTGGTATTTTAGCCTATAATCCTAGTATTTTATTACTTGATGAACCAACAAGAGGTCTTGATCCAAAGGGTCAAAAAGAAATAATGGATATGTTCTATGAACTACATACTACTACTAATAAAACAACTATTGTTATTACTCACGATATGGATATTGTTTATCGTTATGCAACTAGAGTTATTGTTATGAAGGATAAGGAAATCTTTTTTGATGGTACGCCAAATGAGGTTTTTGGCAGTGACATCTATAAGGAAAGTCATCTTTTAAAGCCTCAGATTTTATCTTTAATTGATTATTTGAATGAAAAAATGGGTTATAATCTTAAATATGAATATAAAACTGAAGATGAGCTTATTAAGGCTTTAGGAGGTATTATAAATGAATAATATCACTATTGGTCAATATGTTCCAGGTAATAGCTGGATTTATAAAATGGATCCTCGTATGAAAATAATATTAACAGTATTATTAATGGTTTTAATATTCTTAATTCCGACAATGGAAATGATGGTTTCTGCATTTATAGTATTTGTTGTTATTTTCTTAACAACAAGAATACCCCTAGTAAAGGCTTTGAAGGGGTTAAAGCCGGTATTGTTTTTATTACTATTTACCTTTGTTTTACAGCTTATTTATACTAAAACTGGTACGCTTTGGGCAACAATTGATTTTCATTTTGGCCTATATCAGCTTTTAGCAATTGTTGGTATTATTTTAGTTTATTTATTTACTAAAAAAATAATTAGACTAGGTATGCTCTATTTTTTAATTGCTATCTTTTTATGCTTTTTAGTCCAACATTATATGAATTTTTCAAGCTTTAATTGGGCTAATTATAGCTTGATGATATATAGTGGTGGTGTCAGCAAGGGTGTATTTATTTTTGTAAGAATTGTTATTATGATTGGTGTTACCTCTCTTTTAACATTTTCAACATCAAATACTGATATTAATAATGGCCTATCAAGTGTTTTAAAGCCTCTTAAGTATATAAAGGTTCCGGTTGGTATCATTTCAATGACTTTATCACTTACCTTACGCTTTATACCTACACTTCTTGAGGAAACTAAAAAGATTATGAAGGCTCAATCATCACGTGGTGTTGATTTCAATGAGGGTAGCCTTAAGCAAAAGGTAAACCAAATTATTTCTTTATTAATTCCGATGTTTGTTATTTCATTTAAAAGAGCTGAGGATTTAGCTAACGCTATGGAGGCAAGAGGCTATATTATTGACGCTCCTAGAACAAAATATGATGAGCTAAAGCTTAAATTTGTTGATTATTTTTGTTTGATTATGGTTGTTTTGTTATACACTTTGGTTTTGGTGATTAAGTATGCGCTATAAATGTATTATTAGCTACGATGGATATAATTATAAAGGATTTCAGGTTCAGCCAGGTGAGGTTACAATCGAAATATGTCTTAAGGAAGCTATAAAAATGATGCTTCATAAGGATGTAAAAATTTATCCAGCTGGAAGAACAGATGCAATGGTTCATGCCTTTGGGCAGGTAATTCATTTTGATTTAGATTTAAATATAAAGCCAGAGGCAATAAAAAATGGACTTAATTCTTTTTTACCAAGAGACATTAGAATTGTTGATGCAAGTATTGTTGATGATAATTTTCATGCTCGCTTTAGTGCTAAAAAAAAGGAATATCATTATTTAGTAAAGCAAACAGAACCATCAGTTTTTGAAAATAGATATATGGCCTATTATAAGAATCTTGATTTAGAATTAATGACTGAGGCATTAAGGATGCTATGTGGTAAGCATAATTTTAAAGGCTTTTGTAGTGGCTCTGTTAATCCCTTAAAGGACTTTGAAAAGACTATTTATGAGGCTAAGATTATTAAGGATGGCGATTATTTAAGATTTATTTTTGTTGGTAATGGCTTTTTAAAATATCAAATTAGAAGAATGATGGGGCTTGTTTTAGAGATTGGTGCTAAAAGGGATAGCCTTGAAACTATTACAAGAATATTTAATGAGCGCGATCCTGGTATATCACATAAGATTGCCCCAGGCTATGGTCTTTATTTAATGAAGGTATATTATGATTAGGAGATGTTTATTTTGATTCATCCAATAAAACACTTTTTAACTATAACTAAGCATCGTCATATTGTTATGAGGCTTTGCTTCAAGGCTGGTATTGGACTTCAGGGCTTAAAGCATGATTTATCTAAGTATTCTTGGTGTGAATTTAGAATAGGTATGAAATATTATCAGGGTGATCATTCTCCTAATGCTAGAGAAAAGGAAATATATGGCTATTCAAGTGCTTGGCTTCATCATAAGGGACGTAATAAGCATCATTTTGAATACTGGGTTGATCACGATCCTGAGAAGATGACTTATGTTCCTATTAAAATGCCAATTCGCTATGTTAAGGAAATGTTTTGTGATCGTATTGCCGCTACTAAGGTTTATATGAAGAGGAATTATAATCCAAAGGGGATACTTGATTATCATAATAGACATAAGGATAAATATGTAATGCATACTGAAACCGAGGCTTTGCTTATAAGCTGGATAAATTTACTTATTGATAAAGGAGAAAAAGCCGCTTTTAAAATTATTAGGACGGTTAAGGAATACTAAAATGAAAATGATTAAAAAAATATTAGCCATTTTAATATTTGGGCTTTTACTTTCAAGCTGTAATAGGCTTAATACCTATAAAAAAATGATATATACTATGGATACTATAGTAAATGTTAAGCTTGAGACTACAAATGAAGCAACGGCCAATGTTTATTTTACAGAAATTGAAAATATCTATGAAAAATATAATAATTTAGCTGATGATTATATGAGTCATGCTAATGTCAAATCTGTTTATGATATTAATACCAATAGAACAGAAGTTGTAGATGATGAGTTAATAGAGCTTCTTAATTATGCAATTAGTATTAATAATGAAACAGCTGGCTATTATGAGCCTCTAATTGGTAATATTAGTCATTTATGGAAGGATTATGTTCTTAATACTGAAAATCCTAATGTTGATTATGTTCTTCAAAGCTTAGATAAGGAATTAAATAATATTAAGGAATCAAAAATAGTAATTGAAGGAAATAAGGTTAGTATTATTGGTAATGCTAATATTGATTTAGGGGGAATTGCTAAGGGCTTTGCAACAGAGAAGGTTTATCAATATCTTAAGAAAAATAATGTTAGATATTATCTAATTGATGCTGGAAGCTCAAATATTTTACTTGGTGAAAAATCTAATAATAAGGATTTTAATGTAGGTATTAAAAAAATGGAATCTGGCTATTTTGAAATTATCAAGGCTAAAAATAAAGCAATTGGTACTAGCTCATATCGTGAGCAGGTAAAAAATATTGATGGAAAAAGATATACGCATTTAATAAATGCTAAAACTGGAAAAACGATAGATAATTATTTTTCTTTAACACTAATTGGCGATGATAGTGCTAAACTGGATGCTTATACGACGGCTTTATATGCAATGAGTGTAGAAGAAATAAAGGAATTTTTAAATGATAAAAATATTGATGCTATTATATATGGTGAGGATGGACTCATTTATTCATCATTAAAGGACTAAAATGAAGAAGCGTAGAGATTTAATTTTAATTCTTACAATTTTAATAATTTCTTTAGTAGCAATAATTGTTCTTAAGGTTAGCAGTAAGAAAAATAATTTAAAGGCTATTGTTTATTATAAGAATGATATAGTTTTAGAAATAGATTTAGCTAAGCTTGATGATGATATTACCTATTACAAGGTTAAGGGTGATAATGGTGATATTGTCATTGCTTGTAAGCATAACAAAATTGCGGTTGTTGAAGAAAATTCAACATATCATTTATGTAGTAAGCAAGGCTATATTTCTTCGACTAATGAAAGTATAGTTTGCTTACCTAATAAGGTATATATAAAGCTTGTTGGCGAAAAAAGTAAGGTTGATGTGGAAATATGAGTGTAAAAAGAGCTTGTTTAATTGCAATGATGCTGGCGATGGCAATTGTATTAAATATTATTGAAGGCTTTATTCCAATGTTTATTCCGGGAGTTAAACTTGGTCTTGCTAATTGTATTATTCTAATAATGCTTTATCAGATGAAATGGTATGAGGCATTACTGGTAATGATACTTAGAATTTTACTTGTTGGTTTATTTAGAGGAAATATTTTTAGCCTAACCTGGCTTATGAGCTTAAGTGGAGGGGTATGCTCATTTATTGTTATGCTGATATTTTCTAAAATTAATTTTTTCTCACCTATTGGTACCTCAGTTTTAGGCTCCATTAGTCATTGCTTTGGACAAATAGTTGTTGCAATGCTTATGCTTAGTGCAAGCTCATTTATTTATTATTTGCCATTTATTGCCCTATTAAGTGTGTTAACAGGTGTAATTAATGGAATGATATGTAGGCTTTTAAACAAAAGAAAAATAGTGGAAACAATTTTAAATCGATAAATCGTTTTCATATTTACAAAATTAGGATTTTAAAATAAAATGTAGTTAAGCAATGGTGCTTAAGATAATAAAAACGAATGCAGGGTCGCAAGAGATTTTTCTTTTGTGACCTTTTTTTGTTTTTGAAAATAAGAAAGGATTTATATATATGGCAGACATTTTAAATGTTTTTGGGTCTCATGTTTTTAATGAGGCTAAAATGAAGGAAAGATTAAAGCCTATGACTTTTGCTTCCTTAAATAAGACAATTAAGGAGGGAACACCTCTCGATTTAGGCATATTAGATGAGGTGGCAGAGGCAATAAAGGTATGGGCTTTAGAAAATGGTGCTACTCATTTTACTCATTGGTTTTTACCACTTACCACTATTCCTGCTGAAAAGCATGATTCATTTATTGATTTTAGTGGTGATGATATTGTTTTAAAGTTCAATGGTAAAACCTTATTAAAGGGTGAGCCAGATGCTTCTTCATTTCCAAGTGGGGGCTTGAGAAGTACGGCAAATGCTCGTGGGTATACAATTTGGGATCCAACAACTCCTGTATTTATAAGAACGGTAGAAAATAGAACAGTTTTATTTATTCCCACTGTTTTTGTAGGCTATCACGGGGAAGCATTAGATCGTAAGATTCCTTTACTTCGTTCTCTAAATGCTTTAAATAAAGCTGGAAAAAGATTTATGAAAATGTTTGGCTATGATGCTAAAAGGGTTTATCCAGCTGTTGGACCAGAGCAGGAATACTTTTTAGTTGATCGTGATCTTTATTTAAAAAGAGATGATTTGATTTATACAGGTAGGACAATGTTTGGTGTATTACCACCTAAGGGTCAAGAGCTTATGGATCATTATTTTGCAGGTATTAATAGTCGTGTTACGGCTTTTATGAAGGATATTAATGAAGAGCTATGGAGCCTTGGAATAACTGCTAAGACAGATCATAATGAGGTTGCTCCTTTGCAGCATGAAACTGCAACAATATTTTCAATTGGTGGCTTAGCATCTGATCAGAACATGATGCTAATGGAAACCTTACAAAGAACAGCAAGAAAGCATAATTTGGTTTGTCTTTTACATGAAAAGCCATTTGCTCACATTAATGGTAGTGGTAAGCATAATAACTGGAGTGTTAATGCTGATAATATTAATTTAACTGATCCTACTGATACTCCAGAAAAGAATTTAAAATTCTTATTAACGCTTGCTTGTATTATTGAGGGTGTTGATGAAAATGCTGTGCTTCTTCGTGCTTGTGCATCTAATCCTGGCAATGATTTTAGATTAGGAGCTAACGAAGCACCACCAGCTATTTTGTCTATTTATTTAGGTGATCAGCTTTTAGATGTTGTTGAACAAATTATTAATAAGGGTGAAGCTACAAGCTCAATTCATCCTCATAGTCTTGATCTTGATATTCCACAAATTGGTAAAATTACTGCTGAGGCAACAGATAGAAATAGAACCTCTCCATTTGCTTTTACAGGAAATAAATTTGAATTTAGAATGCTTGCTTCATCAGTTTGTATTGCTTCTGCTAATACAGCTTTAAATACTATTATGGCGTATGAATTTAATAAAGCTTGTGATGCTTTGGAAAATTCAAAGGATTTTGAGGCTGATTTAAAGAAATATATAAGAAAGACAATTATTGATCATAAGCGTGTTATTTTTAATGGTGATGGCTATACTGCTTCTTGGCCAGTAGAGGCTGAGAAAAGAGGCTTACCAAATGTTAAAACCTATATTGAGGCTGTAAGCTCATTTACTACTGATAAGACAGTTTCAATGTTTGATTCTTTAAATGTTTTAAGTGACGTTGAGTTAAAATGTCGTCAAAGCGTTGCTTATGAAATGTATGCTAAAAATATAGATATTGAAGCTAAAACAGCTTTATTAATGTTAGATACTAAATATCTTCCTGCTATTAGAACCTATGCATCTGACGTGGCAGCAGAGCTTAATAATGTTGATAAGCTTGTTAAGATTTCAGCTATTTCCTATAAGGAGCATTTAGATAAGGTTGTTACACTTTTAGATTCAGCCTCAATTAAAAAGGAAACCTTAAAAACAGCTCTTATGAATGTTAGAAGCATTGAATCATTAGCTGATAAGGCTTTAGCATATTTACAAATAATTACTCCAATTCTAGCTTCAATTAGAACTGATATTGATGCTTTAGAGGAAATTGTCTCTAAGAGCTACTGGCCTGTTCCTTGCTATAGCGATTTATTTATCGAGGATTAATTTATAATATGGCGGATCGTCCTGATGTTTCTTTATTCAATCATTTACCAATCTTAACCAATCTTAAATACATCTTGCATGCGATTATTATATATTTCATATCCGCCATAATAAAAGAAGGAAAGTGTGTAAAAGCACTTTCTTTCTTTTATTTTTCTTTTATTGCTTTTCAAAATCTTAAATAAATGATAAAATTATAGGGTATAAAGAATTAGAGAGGAAATTAAGTTAATATGCGTTATTCAAAAGAAGACATACGAAGAATATGTAAGGAAGAGAATATTAAATATATTCGTATGCAATTTACTGATATGATGGGAATGCTAAAAAATGTTGAAATTCCTATTACAAGATTAGAGGATGCCTTAAATAATGAGGTTATGTTTGATGGATCTTCAATTGAAGGCTTTGTAAGAATTCATGAGGCTGATATGTATCTACATCCTGATTTGGATACATTCCTTATTTTAAGCTGGGAGGATACATCATATGGTAAGGTTGCTCGTTTTATTTGTGATGTTTATCGTCCAGGTAAAAATGGTGAGCCAGATGTACCATTTGAGGGAGATCCTCGTGGAACTTTGAAGCGTAATCTTGAGCGTATGCGTGAAATGGGCTACAAGAGCTTTAATGTTGGTGTTGAGCCAGAATTTTTCTTATTTAAGCTAGATGAAAAAGGCAATCCAACCCTAGAATTTAATGATCATGGTGGATATTTTGATTTATCACCAACTGATAGTGCCGTTGATTGTAGACGTGATATTGTTTTGGAATTAACAAAAATAGGCTTTACTGTTGAAGCATCTCACCACGAGGTATCAACAGGACAGCATGAAATCAATTTTAAATTTAATAGTGCCTTAGAGGCATGTGATAATGTTCAAACATTTAAGCTTGTTGTAAAAAATGTTGCTCGTAGACATGGCCTTCATGCAACATTTATGCCAAAGCCAGTTGAGGGTATAAACGGAAGTGGTATGCACGTTAATTGCTCACTTGTAACAACTGAAGGTAAAAATGCTTTCTTTGACCCTGATACTAAAAATCAATTATCACAAACTGCTAATTTATGGATTGATGGTATTTTAGCTCATGCTAAGGGATTTTGTTTAATTACTAACCCAATAGTTAATTCTTATAAGCGTATTGTTCCAGGATATGAGGCTCCTTGCTATATTTCTTGGTCTGATTCTAATCGTTCAACTATGATTCGTATTCCTGCGTCTCGTGGAATGAAAACAAGAACAGAGGTTCGTAGTGTTGATGTTGCAGCAAACCCATATCTTGCTGTATCTGCTATTTTAGCTGCTGGATTAGATGGAATAAATGGTAATTGTAAGAAGACATCTCCTATTTATGATAACCTATATCATTGTACTGATGAGGAAAGAAAGAATTTAGGCGTTGATACCCTTCCAGCTAACCTAAAGGAAGCTGTTGATGAGTTTAATAATGATAAACTTATTAAGGAATCAATGGGCGAGCATATCACTGCTAAAATGATTGAAGCTAAAAATCGTGAATGGGATGAATATCGTAAATATGTAACTAAATGGGAAATTGATCATTACATAAATAGATATTAGAATAATTAAATTTGGCTGTTTGCTTTTTCGCAAATAGCCTTTTTTTCTTGAAAATTATGCCCTTTTATGTTATGCTTAATGAAGTGAATTTGAGGTTTTTAAAATGAAATTAATTATAGCTGAAAAGCCATCTCTTGCAAGAAACATAGTTGGAGCTATTGGTAATATGCGCTTTAGAGATGGTTATTATGAAAATAATGAATATTTTGTTACCTATGCCTTTGGTCACCTTTTTTCTTTATGTGATATTGAGGATTATACTGGACCAACTAAAAATGGAAGATGGTCAATGGAAAATATTCCTTGCTTTCCAGATGAATTTAAATTCAGCTTAAAAAAGGGCTTGAATAAAGAGGTTGATAATGGCGTTTTAAAGCAATTTAAAACAATTGAAGCTTTATGTAATAACCCTAAGGTAGATGAAATTGTTAATGCTGGAGATGCTGATCGTGAAGGAGAAATTATTGTTAGACTTTGTATTAGGTATGCTCTTAAAACAAAAAAGAAGCTAACAAGATTATGGCTACCAGATCAAACTGTTGAAACTATTAATGAGGGACTAAAGGATTTATTAGATGATAATAATTATGATAATTTAGCAAATGAAGGCTTTGCTAGAACCTATATTGATTGGTTATATGGTGTAAATTTAACGAGATACGCTACCTTAAAAACGGGTACACTTTTAAGGGTAGGTAGGGTAATAGTTCCTATTGTTAAGGCTATTTATGATCGTGATATGGCTATTACTAATTTTGTTAGTGAAAAATATTTTTCCATTTCCTCTAAGGAGCAAACAAAGGGTGAGGATGTTGAATTAAATTCAACTGTTAAATTTAAATATGAGGAGCTTAGTAAATGTGAGGAGATGTGCCAAAAATATAATAGCTGTAAAGCAATAGTCACATCTAAAAAAGTTAAAAAGGATACTCTTTCTGCAGGTAAGCTCTATTCCTTATCAAAGCTTCAAAACGTTCTTGGTAAAAAATATAAAATGCCGATGGAGGAAAGCTTAAATATTGTTCAAAAGCTTTATGAGGCTGGCTATGTTACCTATCCAAGAACTAATAGTGAATATCTTGCGACTGCTGAAAAAGGAAAAATAAAGCAAATCATTGATATTATTGCTAAAATAGGCTATCCTATTAAATTTAAGGATAATAAAACTATTTTTGATGATAGTAAAATTGAATCACATAGTGCCCTAACCCCAACCTACAAAATTCCTAAAAAGGAAAACTTGAGTGAAATGGAAATGAAGGTTTATCAAACAATTTTCAGAAGACTCGTGGCAGTTTTTTGTAGTAATGATTGTATTGTCAATAAATCAGAATTAAAAATTAAGGTTGGAGATTTTGAAGAATTTAATTTGAAGGGAACCATAATGCTTGAGCCAGGCTGGACTAAATATGATGATTATAGCTCGAAGGATAAAGCCTTACCTAATCTTAATAAGGGTGATGAGGTTAATATTTTGTTTAAGCCTAAGGAAAAAGAAACTACTCCACCTAAGCATTATACAATTGAAACACTAAATAATTATTTAAAGAATCCTTTTAAGGATGATAAAAAGAAAACTGATGATAGCGATGATGACGATTACAAGGCTATGTTTGAGGGCTTAGAGCTTGGAACAGAGGCTACAAGGACTGGTATAATTGATAATGCTAAAAATAGTAATTATATTGCTTTAAAAAAGGATGTATATACTATTTTACCAAATGGAATTTATATGATTGAACAGCTAATGCAAATGGGAATATCTATGGATAAATATAAGACGGCAACCATAGGTCAAGCCTTAAAAAAGGTTTTTCATAATGAAATAGCTGTTGCAGATAGCGTTAAGCTTGCAGAAAAGGAAATTAGTGACATCTTCACTTATAAAAATCTACCAATCGAAGAAGAAATTGATACAGGATTATATAAGGATGTTATTGGTAAATGTCCATTATGTAATAATGATGTGGTAAAGGGAAGATATAATTATGGATGTATGGGCTATAAAAGTGGCTGCAAGTTTAAAATTAATTTTGTAATTTGTAAAAGAATTATTTCTATTAATAATGCTAAAATGCTTTTGAGTACAGGTGAAACGTCTAAAATTAAAGGTTTCGTTTCTAAAAATAACAAGCTATTTGATGCCAAATTAAAGCTTCAGGATGGTCAGATTGTTTTTGATTTTTCATAGATAAGACTATATAAGATACACCTTATATGGTCTTTTTCTTTTGTGTCAATTGAAAATTTTGGACCAAAACGGAAAAAATATTCAATGGGATATTGTACTATAGTGATGAAAAATTCTTCTTTTTGTGCTTTTAAAAAGGATTCTTGATTAGATTCCATCCATTTTTATTATAAAACGCTTTCATACATAAAAATTGGCACATATGTGTTGACAGTGCCAAAATATATGATATACTATATGTGTAATTGGCAGATGACGTATATGAGTGCCAAGATGAAAGGATGATTAACTATGGAAGAATTTGTTAGACAATTTAATAATATGCTTCAGGAAAGTGAATATGCTAATTTCCCTATTGATGTTCTTGAAGAGGAAAAGGGCTATAAGGTTATAGCTGATCTATCAGGATATTCCAAAGAGAATATAAACATTAGCTATGAGGATGACTCATTAGTAATTACCGCTAAGAGAATGGAGGGTAACAAGGATACTAAATATGTTCTTCGTGAAAGAAATCTTGGAAACAAGAGACGTAGTATCTATTTACCAGATATTAACCCAGAATCAATTAGCGCTAAGTTTGATCAAGGCTTATTAGTTATCACTATGAATAACAATGAACCTAAGGTTAAAACAATTGCTATTGAATAATTTATAGCTTAATAGTAAATAATATACAAGGAGTGATTTATATGTATTATATGAAGAAGAAAAACAATAATAATAGTTTAAATTTGTTCGATGAGATGTCAAATATGTTTTCTGATACCTTTGGTGGAAGAAATAAGTTTATGAAGACTGATATTGTTATGCATGATGATTCTTACTTATTTACAGTAGATTTACCTGGTGTATCTAAGAAGGATATTAATATTAGTCTTGAGGATGGTTATCTTGTAGTTAAATATGAGCATAATACAGAATCTGAGGCTAATAAGAAGTATGTTCAAAGAGAACGTATTCATGAATCAGCAACAAGAAGCTTCTATGTTGGCGATGTTAAGGAAACTGATATTAAGGCAAAGCTTGATAATGGTGTTTTAACTATCAATGTTCCTAAGGAAACAAAGCCAGTAGATAATAAAAAGTGCATTTCTATTGAATAATACCTTTTTGGGCTATGATTAAATTCATAGCCCCTTTTTTTCTCCCTTATGAAGAAAAATTTATATTTGACATAAATAATGTCAATAATATGAATATAATAAAGCTAGTAATAAGGAAGGATGGTATTATACAATGTTTATGTGTTTAAATTTAAGTGGTATTTATGCGAGATATGAATTTTTATTAAGAGGCATAAATCCTGCTAATAAAAAAATCAATGTTTATAACAATAATTTACTTATTGATAGTCTTGGCGATGATGAAGAGCTAAACCTAGAGATTAATTTAAAAAGATATAGTACTGCCCTAGCAAATGTATATCATTTAATAGAAAAATATATAAATGATAATGATATTTATTTTTTAGATAGTAAATGTATTTTTATTAATCTAGGTAATTATTCTACTGATTTTAATGAGGCAATAAGACTTAGTAAAAAAATTCTTAATAGCTTAGATAGTGCTTTAGGCTATAAAATGAATTTTGGGCTAGGTGAAAATATTTACTTAGCTAAAATTGCATGTGATATTTTAGCTAATAAAAATGAATCTAACTATGCTTATTTAAACCAAGAGCTATTTATTACCAAATTATGGTATGAGGATTTAAATAATTTCTGGCAATTTGATTCTAGTATTATAGAAAAATTACATAAGCTTAAGGCGTATAATATGCATGATATAGCTTTTTTAGGTAGAGATAAATTAATGATGGAATTTGGCTTGATTGGTAGTGATATTTATGATCATGCCTGGGGTGATGATGACATAAAAATTATTAATTTAAAGAAGAATTATTTAAAGAATGCCAATATTTCTATTAAGATGTCTTCATTTAAAGAAATAGATAATGCAATATTAGAATTATCTAAGTATTTAATATCGAAAAAGATGGGGGCATTAGAAATAAATTTAATTATTTTTTATGATAATGGTCTTGCCACCTCAAAGTCATTAATACTTAGGGAGCCTATTAATTCTTATTTGTTTCTAAATTATCAATTTAAACTACTTACAAATTATAAGGAACATTTAAGTATTGACAGAATCTATATTCAAATTCCTAAGACTAAGGAAATAATTGATAATGATCAAGAGATAGAGCTATTTGAAAATGTATTAAGTAATAAGCTAGTTTGGAATAATATTTAAGTAAATTGATTGCTTTAATCATAACAAGTTATATAATTCCCAATTCGACAACTTAAATGTCACAAAGTATAACGAAAATAAAAAAAACAAAAAACAGAGAAAAGTATTGATTTTAGTTTGAAGAAATGATATCTTTAAATTAAGAAAAATACTTTATTTTTTTAATAAAAAGTGGGTGATTTTTATGTCAGTAAGCCTAAGAACTAAGAAATTAAGCTATAATATAGGTAATATGAATGTAGCCTTAGATTTAAATTTTAAATCTTATTATGTAAATATAGATTTGTTTTCTAATGCCTATAGTACACC
>CAKQDS010000012.1 GCA_934229535.1 uncultured Anaeroplasmataceae bacterium | reverse complement strand
ACACCGGTAAACCTATTCTAGTCATACACGCATAGCGTGTAGTTTTTATATTAGGCTTGCCTAATATAATAAAAAAGATTTGAAACAGCAATTATTACTGTATCAAATCTTCACTTCTTGCATTATTGCAAGTATCCCTCATCATAAATAGCACTTTTGCTTCCAGCGTAAAATTTTTATATGATTCGTAATCGTATAATTCTTGAATAACCACTTTATTTTCCGCATCAAAAATAAAATAATAATTATCTTGAACGCCACCTATTGTTCTTGATTTATTTTTATAATTCTACGCATATATTCAAACTTACATATATTTGCTCCTAGTACATTAACCTAGCCAATTATTTAGAATCGTTCATGATTTTTCATAAATTCCATAAGATTTTTATGAATTATTCCATTTCTTTTTTGTAATAAATAATCAGTTGTTAGTACATACTTTGCATAATTATCTCTAATCAATTCTAATGACTTATATTCTCTATCTTCAGTTGATTTATTTTCAAGAATTGTATAAGCAACCTGGATATAACTATAATTTTGCATTTTATCATTTAAAATAAAATCGCACTCTAATTTTCCGATTTTTCCCACGCTAACATCATATCCAAGTCCCTTAGAATATATATACACTATATTTTCAAGGCAAGTACCATAATTAATCCTCTTATTGGTGTTCAACATATAATAAAAACTTAAATCAGCAAGATAATATTTTTTCTCACCAGACATAGATTTTTTACTTTTTATGTCAAATCTATCACAAGCATATATGATTTTAGCATCAACTAAAATCGTTAAGTATCTTTTTATTGTTTCTCTTGAAATTCTTATGTTGTTTTTTTCTAAACCTTTTTGTATGCTGTTTACATTCATTGTTGAGCCAAAGTTATTCATCACAAAATTTCTAACAATTTCAAAGCATTCAACATCTCTAATCTTTACTCTTCTTTTAATATCCTTTGAAAATATTTCATCAATTATACCTTTTGTATAAGTTCTTTTAGCCTCATCATCGTCCATCAATAGGCTCCTTGGAAAGCCACCATTAATTATATATTCATTTAATTCAATTAATAGGTTGGGATTTATACTCTTTGAATAGTACTTTTTCATATCCAAATATTCATCAAAGCTTAAAGTATAAATCTCAAATTCGATATATCTACCTGTTAGCTTCGTAACTAATTCGCCACTTAACAAATATGAATTAGACCCAGTTATAAAAATTGAATAATCGCCTTCTGATCTATACGCATTAATTACTTCTTCAAAGCCATCAACATTTTGTATTTCATCAATAAACAAATATTTTAATCCTTTTGTTTTGGATAAACTATCAATAACTTCTTCTAACTGATTAGCTTTTTTTATAGATTTATAGTCTCTTTTATCTAAATCTATATATATAATATTTGATTCATTTACTCCATCTTCTATAAGCTCATCCTTAATCATTTCCATAAGACTTGATTTCCCACAACGTCTTATTCCAGTTATAACCTTAATAATATCATCGTATTTATAAAATGGTCTAATTTTAGATAAGAATTTTTCTCTTTTAAATAAATCCATATAATATCGCCTCTCATAGTTTCATTATATCATTTAAGTTAAAATTTTCAAGTTAACGTTGCATTTTTTTACTTTTTTTAATATTTTGCAATCTTAAGTCTCAAAAATAACCAAAAAATTCTATATTTTATATCTTATTCTAATTTATTTAAAATTTTATATTAAATCTATATTTTCCTTTTCCATGATTTTTAACTGGTACAATTATCTTTAAATTTAATAATTTGGTTATGAATTTTGAAGTGCCAGATTCTGAATAATTTATAACATTAATAATTTCTTTTCTTCCAAAATACTCATTATTACTTAAACATTTATAGATTATTTTTATATTATCTTTTAATTTATCTGACAAATCTAGAGTTGCAATATCTACTTTTTCATCTCCAATGTCTACTTTTTCATCTTCAATATCTACTTTTTGACGCCAATTAATATGTAAAAATCTATTTTTTAATTCATTTTTTTCATTAAAAAGTAAATTTCTCAAAAAAAGTTCTAAAAAAAGTGTTGTTTCATAAATACCTTCTTTAAAATTAGTATAATTTGCTCTTACTAATGAATTTCTAAAATACCATGCATTATTTGCAAAAATATCATTAGTTACATCATAGCCAAATTTCCTCAAATATTTAATCAAAAAAACAGCTGTTGTTCTTGTATTTCCTTCAGCAAATGGATGAATTTGCCATAGATTTGCAATAAATCTAGCTATATGTTTAACAAAATCAGTTTCACTTATATTACAATAATCATAATTTTTTTCTAAAGAAAAATCATATTCAAGAGTTTCTCTAATTATTGATGCATCACCATACAAAACAGTTTTTCCATTTAGGACCCACTCTTTCTTAGATATATTATAATTTCTTATTTTTCCTGCATGAGGAAAAATTCCATCAAATATTTTTTTATGTATGTTTAAAAACTGAGGAATAGAAAAATTAAAGGAATCATCAGCTAATATTTTTAAAATATTAATAGATGCCAAATCAGCCTCTTCAGTTTGAACTAAATTATCACTGCTTTGTTCATAATATTGTTTAATTATTCTTTCAGCATCATACAAAGAAATTTGTCCGTTAATATTTTTCTTGGCAGTCTCGTTTAAATATTTAGAGGTTTTTAATCCATCAACCATTTGTAAACCAATTGATGTATACCACAAATATTCAAGATTGCCCTTTTTCTCTTTAGAATTAATTATATATTCTTTAAAAGGATCTTTTTCCAAAAGTAATCACTATCCTTTCTTTTTGATTATATCACACTCATCATCAACAAGCAATTCAAAAAAAATGACACCAATATAGTGTCATAATTTTATATTATCGATTAAAATTTATATTTGTGCTATCACCTTTGTTTTCAAAGGAATTACTACTATAATTATTAATCTTAAAATTAAAATTTATAGTTAATTCAACTGTATTTCTAGTAAATATATAATCATCTATCATATTAACCTCATTATCAAAATTAATTGTAGCACAATTTGTATTAATTGCATAAGTAGAAATATTATTTATTCTTCCAGTAAATGTTATTTTAGAGTAAAACAAATTTCTAGATGAAATTGCTAGTGGCATTATATTTAAATCATTTTCCTCAATAACAACATCTAAATCTTGATATCCAAGCCAATATAAGCTTTTCATATCCTTTGAATATAATACATTGTTCTTCATTGTATAATATGGATTTTTACTTGATAAAGATAAATAAGATATTTTTAGATTGTTAAAATCATTTAAATATTTTTCGTTAAACAAACCATCACTAAATAATTCTTTTTCAAAATCAGTTAAACCTATAAGCTTGCAATTATCACCTAAATAAACAATTGAAGATTCATAGCTTGAACTCTTTAATATGTTAAAAATATGTACACTTTCAAGATTATTGTTCATATTAAAATGATTTATAAAATAATTACCATCGCCTATATTTTTCAAATTTGGAAAGTTGTACATTTTAAGTGAAACTTTAGATGCAAAATAATCATCTAAATACATTAAATTATTCGTTCCATATACTGTATATTCTTTATATTTATAATCATATTCATCTTCTAGTATACTATTAGCTTTAACTCCCACAACCTTACATTTTTTAGAATTTATTTTGATAGTATCAGGAAAATATATAACATAATCATTTGTATATTTTTTTACATTTGAAATATATGCAACGTCGTCCTTAATCTCAAAATCAAAAAATTCGTTTTTAAATTCTTCATTCTTATATTCATAAATTGGATATAATTTATGCTTTGATCTATGGAATAAGCTCTTCTTACTACCACCATTAGTATCATAACGCCATTCCTTAAATTCTAATCCATACAAATCCTCAGGCTTATAAAATGCATCTTTAAGTACATTTGTAAAATCAAATCCAATCCATAATGAAACAATTAATACAGCTAAAAAAACAATGACAGAGGGAATCAATATTTTATATGCTTTTCTTTGTTCTTTCATAATAAAACGTCACCTTTCCTTTAATCATAAATTCAAAAAACAATTTTAAATTTACAATTATTATTATACATATTTGTAAAAAAATGTCAATTTTAATAAAAAAATTCCCCTTTAATTTATCTAAAGGGGATAATTAATATATCAATTATTTTTTATCATAGAAAGGGCTAATTTATGTCTATTGTAATCAATGTCAATAACATAAACCTTAACTAAATCGCCAACCTTAACTACCTCTGATGGATTCTTAATATATTTAGTAGACATTTTTGATAAATGAACTAATCCATCATATTTTACACCACAATCAACAAAGGCACCAAAATCACAAACATTTCTTACTGTTCCTTCAAGCTCATCACCTATATGAAGGTCTTCAAAGTGAAGAATATCACTTCTTAGCTTTGGTGCTTGGTATGACTCTCTTACATCACGCATAGGTGCTATAAATGCATCTAAAATATCATTTAATGTATATTCATCTATATCTAACTTATTTTTAAGTTCAAGCTTATTAGCATTTAGAATTCTTTCCTTCATTTCCTTTGTTCCTAAATCATTACTTGATAGTCCTAGTTCCTTTAAAACTAATTGAGCCTTGTCATATGATTCTGGATGAATAGGTGTTTTATCCAAAGGCTCATCTCCTTCAAGTACTCTTAAAAATCCAACAGATTGCTCATAGGCTTTAGGACCAAGACCTGAAACATTCTTTAATTCCTTACGATTTTTAATACCCTTTACCTCATCACGATAAGCAATTATATTCTTACTAACCTTCTTATTTAAGCCAGAAACGTAGCTTAATAAAGATGCAGAAGCTGTATTAACATTAACACCAACTCTATTTACTGCCTCAGTTACTACGAAATCTAGGGAGTCAGATAATTTAGATTCACTAACATCATGCTGATATTGACCAACACCAATTGATTTTGGATCAATTTTTACAAGTTCAGCAAGCGGATCTTGTAATCTACGAGCAATTGAAACAGCACTTCTTTCCTGAACCTCAAAATCAGGGAATTCCTCTTGAGCAATAGGTGAAGCACTATAAACAGAAGCTCCTGCTTCACTAACAATAACATATTTAGTATCTAAATTATTTTCTTTAATAACCTCAGCAATAAAGCTTTCTGTTTCTCTTGAGGCTGTACCATTACCAATAGCAATTAAGCCAAAATGATATTTATTATATAAATCCACAATTGTCTTTTTACTCTTTAAAACTAAACGCTCATCAACGCTTACTCCCTTAGCTTTTTCATTAGGATAAATTACTCCAATTTCCAAAACCTTTCCTGTTTTAGAAACAACAGCAAGCTTACAGCCGGTTCTAAATGCTGGATCAACACCCAAAACAACATGTCCCTTCATTGGAGATTGTAATAATAAATTCTTAAGGTTCATTGCAAAAACCTCAATTGCACCATCACTTGCATTATCTAAAATCATTGCTTTAATTTCACGCTCTAAAGCAGGAGCAATTAATCTCTTATATGAATCAGCAATAGCATCCTTAATATCATCTAAGAAAATTGATTCTCTAAAATGAATAACTTTATATTCTAAATATTCTAAATCTTTATTTTTGTCATTTGCAACACTTGCAGTAATAATACCTTCATTTACAGCACGATTAATTGCTAAAACCTGATAACCCTTTAAATGATTTATATTTGCTTGGAATTCATAATAATTTTTATATAATTCTTCCTCATCAACAGCGTCCTTTTTCTTTTTTGTAGATAAAATACTATATTTTCCCCAGCGCTCTCTTAAATCCTTACGATATGAAGCATCATCAGATATTCTTTCAGCAATAATATATTTAGCTCCTGTTAAGGCCTCATCTGTTGTTTTAACCTTATCTGTTAAATATTTATTTAAGACTTCTTCCTTAGTACCTCTACGATAGAATTTCATAATTTCATCAGCAAGAGGCTCTAAGCCTAAAGCAATAGCCTCAGTAGCCTTTGTTTTTTTCTTTTCCTTATATGGTCGGTATAAATCATCAACCTCAACAAGCTTCATTGCTTCGTCAATTTTTTGACTAAGCTCATCAGTAAGCATTCCCTTTTCAGCAATTAATCTTTTGACATCATCTTTTCTTTTTTGAAGATTAACTCCATATTCATATGCTTCAGAAATAGCTCTAATTTGATCCTCATCTAAAGCTCCTGTTGCTTCTTTACGATATCTTGCAATAAAAGGTACCGTACAATTATCCTTTAAAAAATCAAGAACAACCTTAATTTGACTGACCTTAATATTTTGTTTTGAGGCAATATCCTCAAGTAATGCTTCATTTAAATATTCCATATTCTCACCTAAAATAAAGACGCCATAGGCGCCTATAATTAAATATTCTCTATAACGTCAAGATAAGCCTTTGCTTCCTTAATGTAAGTAATGCAACTTTTTACACCTGATCCACTTATTTCTGTTTTATTGTCATCCTTAGTTGTTTGGCTATATGCATCACCATGCACATAAATAAATGCTGGACCAGAAGTGAAATTTCCATATGATGAATTAGAAAGAATTCCAGAGTTTGAAGTTAAGCTTGTGTTAACTAAATAAAAAGCAACTCCCTCACATTTTCCTTCAGCTTGAAGCTCTTTTAAACGCTTATTAAAGTTTTCAACTTCATTAGCTAAAGTTGTTTGATTATCAGCATCAACCTTTTTAATACTGTCCTTATCAGTATAAGGATTTAATGCTTTAAAAGAATCATCATCATAAACGAAAACAAATATATCACTATAATTATTCTCTTCAATGATATCATCTAATACATCTGAATTAATTTTCAATTCTGAAAAATCAGCAAATCTATCATAGCTTTCATCTTTTGTTAATTTATAATAATGAACACCAACGCCAACACCAACACCAATAATAGCTAATACTGCAACAACACAAACAATGATTGTGATTAACTTCTTATGCTTACCTTTTACTTTAATTTTATCTTGTCTCATTTGTAATGCCTCCTTAGTAGGTAATCTATTATATTATATCTAAATTTTTAAAATTTAGCAATACCATTTGCTAACATTTACCGCATTTTACGAGACAAAAAGGCACCAAAAGGCGCCTTATACAAAGCTTATTGAATGACCTAGCTCAATAAGTTCTAAAGTTGATAATGTATTTGAATAAATACTGATAAATTTATTTTTGTAGATATAGCTAATTCCATTTTTAGAAACATTAATTATTCCTAAGCTAGAGATACTTAAATCATCATACATTCTTAAAGAAACGCTTAAAGAATCACTTTTAATATTTTCAGCTACAACAACATAGTTCTTTTCACCACTATAGGTAACAATTTCCTTATCACCATATTTTATAACTGTATTTTTATTCTTTTCATCAGTTAAATAAGCTACATTTATGCTACCCATAATTTCTTCAATATTCCCCTCACCAAGTGAACTAGTTTTTTCAGTCATGATTTTTTCTTGATCAAAATATTCAGCCTTTAGTTCCTTATTAGGGCTAAAGCTTATAAATGTAACCTCAACTATCTTTTTATCGCTGGCATTATAAAAATTACAGCTAATTGGTGTAAAATCAGAGCCCTTGCAGGAAAATTTCATATAGGTCAAATTTTGATTAACCTTATGTGAAATTTTACTTTCAATAGTAATAACATCATTATCAACATTAAATTTTGTATCACTATCATTTACAATATCTTTGACAATTGCTGATATCAAATAAGCATGAGAACTGTTAAGTGGCCAATCACTATCAAACTGAAATTGCTTATTTAACACTGGAGATAACACATATACTCCATTCGTATTTTTTACTATAATTTGTTCATTATTATTACTAGAGGAAAAATTGACCATATAATAATCAGGAGACAAATAGCTTGAATTTACATTAAAGCATATCACATCATCCGCCCTATACATATTCATTTTTGCACTACATTCATAGCTCTTCAATCCCTCATAATAATTGCAAACAGCCTTTAATGATAAAGTGTTTGTTTTACAGCTAGTGAGCATAAAAATAATAAATCCTAAAATTATCAAACTAATTTTTTTCATTTTCCACCTCAAAATTTTCATTAAAATATATTAAATAATTATTCAAAATATGAATAAATTAACAAAATATATTAAATAATAAAAATAAGGAGGTTAATATGAATATATTACAAAGAATAACCCTAGCAATTACGATTATCGGCGCAATTAACTGGGGTCTAGTCGGAATCTTTGATTTTAATTTAGTAGAATGGTTGTTTCAACCTAAAACTATCTTAACAAGAGCAATTTATATTGTCGTTGCAATTTGTGGTATTATAAATATTGCTTTATTATTTAAAAGATGCCATCATGCTAATTTAGAATAACTATAGCCTCTGAATAATTAGATGTATGTGAAATCGATAATATTAGTTCATCATTAATTTTATTAGATCTAATATATGGAGCTCCATATTCATCATTTAATACAGAAATATCCTTATAGCAAAGACTACCATCTCCGTGAACGTATACTTTAAAAATCGCCTCTTTGACTGCAAAGCGTGAAGCAATGTACTCAATCTGGCGTTTTTTATTATTAAAATTATTAAATACCTTCATCTCATCATCACTTAAAATTCTATCCTTTAATTTTAAGCTAATGTCCTTATGCTCAACTAAATCTATGCCAACTTTCATTTATTTATCCCTGCTTTTCTTATATGCTATAGCTATTTCCTTTAGCTTACGAAAACGATGATTTAATCCTGACTTAGTCATTTCCTCACCATATTCATTTTTTAATATTTCTAAAAGCTCATTAAAGCTTGCCTCCATATGCTCTTTACGAACCTTCATTATTAATAAAAGCTTAGGATCAAGCTTATCAAGTGGATAATTATATTCTAAATATTGAATATAAGCCATTTGCTCTTTAGCAGCCTGAAAGGTTTTAGTTTCATTAGCTAATTCACAATTTAAATTTCTTGATACAGTTTGATGTATTTCTCTTTTAATAACAGCATCTTCAATTTGAAAAACATTTTCTATTGCTCCAATAATTCTTAAAAAATCACAAATAAGATTAACATCCTTAACATATAAAATAAGATGATTTCTTCTCTTACATATTTTTCCATTTAAATCAAATATGTTAAAAACCTGTTGTAAAAAAATAATTTCCTCGTCATCATCACACTTTATTTCCAAATGATAATTTCCACCACTTGGATCATTAACACTACCCTTACATAAAAATGCTCCTCTTAAATAGGCCTTTGCATAGACCTCATTAGCAATTATTTCTTCATTTTGTAGCTTATTTTTATTAAGAATTCCAAAATCCTCACATATAACATCCACTTGACTTAAAATATAAAGTGAATATGTAGTTTTTTCTTCAAACTGCTTAATAATTCTTGATTCAATTCTAGTTTCAACATTATGAAACCTCTTTAAAAGTGCTAAAAAATGACGCAATATCGTAAGTGATGTTGAACTAAAAACAAGCTTCAAGCCATCACTTGACATACTTATTTCACAACCATAGCGAATCATTGCTAAAACTTCAATAAAATCAGAGGAGCTATCGGGATTAGAAACCCCACAAAGCTCCTCTTTAACTTTTAGTGCAAAGCTCATATTATCACCTATTCAATAACAATCTTATAAATATCAGTAAATTTACCAATCAAATAATCAGGGTGCATATTAGTAAGCTCTTCGCTTTTTGATGAATATAAAACACCACAGGTTTTAATATTAGCATTTTTTCCAGCTAATATATCATTAGGATGATCTCCCACATACATTGCCTTATTAACATTGTTAAAATGCTCTAATGCCTTATTAATCCCCTCAGGATTTGGTTTTGCTTGCTTAACATCCTCTTGTCCTAGTACTACACTAATATATTTATCAAGACCTAAAAATTTTAAACCATGCATTACAACATCCTGCTTCTTTGCGCTAACAACAGCTAAATTATAACCCTTTTTATGTAAATGAGCTAAAACATCCTTTACACCCGGGAATGCTCTTACCAATTCATCATGATGAATAGCATTATATTCCCTATAGGCTTTAATTAATTCATCCTTAGAAACATCCTTAGTTTCAAATTGAGAAAATGTCGCATCAAGTGGTGGACCAAAAAAGCTTTCCATTTGCTCATCAGATATAATTAAATCTGAAAAATATTTATTAAATACATAATCAAAGCTTTTAATAATAAGCTCTCTAGAATCAATAAGTGTTCCATCTAAATCAAAAACAATGGTATTAATATGATTAGCCTTAATATTATCAATAGTATCTAAATAGCCATTTTTAGGACCAACAAATCTCTTTACAACTAAGAATACTATACCACAAATAATAAACAAAACAGAAATAGCAATACTTACAGGAATAGGACCAAGCTTTAATATTTCATTAGCTCCGCTCATTGATCTAAGAGTTTCTGTAAATATTCTAACAATACCATACCAAATTAAATAAAAGCCCATTAAATCACCATTTAATAGTTTTTTAGATTTTCTTCTAATAATCAAAATAATTATTAGACCAACTAAATTTAATAAGCTTTCATATAAAAATGTTGGATGATAATATACGCCATTAATTTTCATATTATCCATAATAAAATCTGGTAAAAGTCTATATAATAAATCAACATTTTTAACAGCTGGGCCATATAATTCCCCATTAAAGAAATTACCCCATCTTCCACAAATTTGACCAATTAAAAAGCCAGGTGCAACAATATCTAATGTTGAATAAAGACTAACATTTCTTTTTTTAGCATAAAAATAAATTGTTATTAAGGATGCAATTACACCACCCTGAATAGCCAGTCCAGCTAAGCCATTTGAGGTAATTCCTAAAACATCTAGAAGTGAATCAAACTCATCTAAATTAAATAAGACATACCAAAGTCTAGCTCCCACAATAGCAAGTGGTAAAACAATACAAATTCCTGTATAAACATAATCACTAAATATGCCAAGCTTCTTTCCTTCCTTGACTCCCATAATTACCGCAATTATAACACCAATTAAAATACAAATTGCATACCATCTAACCTCAAGGCCAAACAATTTAAAGGCAACAGGGTTTAAACTATTCATTAGCATCAGTTCCACCTCCTGTAGCAGCCTTATCAACAGAATCAGTAAATTCCTTAGCAGCAAAATGACCCATATATTTTAACTTTTCATTCATTGCCGCACTTTCAACAAGTAAAGCAACGTTTCTTCCTGGTAATACTGGTAAGACAATATGGGAAATCTCAGTATCAAAATATTTAATCTTTTTTGTTTCAAGACCTAATCGATCATAATATTTATCCTCTTGCCATTTTTCAAGTTCAACAACTAGACGTACATTTTTTCTTTCACGATAAGCACCAGCACCAAACATATATACAATATCAACAATACCAATACCTCTTATCTCCAAATATCTTTTTAAAATATCAGGAGCAGTACCAATTAAGTTTCCTGGTTCCTTTTCATATATTTCTACAAGGTCATCAGAAATTAACTGATGTCCCCTTTTTACAAGTTCCAAGGCAGTCTCTGATTTACCAATACCACTTTTTCCTATTATTAGGGTTCCCATACCATTTATATCAAGCAATGTCCCATGAACACTTGTTCTAGGAGCAAGCTTTGCTTGTAAATAATCAAATATTTTTGAAGATGTAGGTGTTGTTCTTAAATCACTTTTCAAAACCACAATATTAAATTCTTCAGCATAAGTTAAAAAATATTCAGGAATTTTAACATTTCTTGAAAAGATTATTGCAGGGGGATGCTCTAAAAAAATCTTTTTTACACGAAACAAAGCAACCTCGCTTGTTAATGTTGATAAGAATGTTGCTTCCTTTGAACCAATTAAAACCACTCTTTTTGATTCAAAATAATCAAAAAATCCTGCAAACTCCATACCTGGTCTACAAATCATTTCTGTTTCAACATAAGCGCCAGCACCTTTAACACCTGCTAAAATATGAAGCCCATTATCCTTAATCATTTGCTCCACTTTAATTTTATCAGCCATTTTTTCACCTCAAATTAATAATAAATCTTCTTCTAATCATAACATAATTAAATATTAAATACAACGCCTCAAAGGCAAAATAGAAACCACATAAAATAAATGGTGAATTAAACTCCATAAAATATAAATAAGGAGCTAAGAAATAAAGAACAATAATCATAATTGCTGTATAAACTGTATAGAATGTTATAAAACCAACCTTTTTCTTAATGAAGTTGGCAAGTGGATTATTGCGCATAAATAATTCAAATACAGCAAATATTGCAAAGCCAATAAATGGAAAAAATTTATTTACGAATGTTATTGATGATGAAAAAAAGCCAAAGCATGCTGAGCAAATAACCATATATAAAACAAAGGCAATAAGATATTTTTTAAAGAATCTAAGAATTCTTTCTTTTTTAGATAAATTTTTAGGATTTAGCTTTTTAATGCTATCCTTTACCTTATCAACTTCCTCTTTAGTTGCTAGACCATCCTTTAAAAGATCATCAAGACTATCCTCTAGTTCCTTTAAATCCTTATCCTCTTGTTCTTTTTTATTTTTTGCCATTATTTCATCACATCCTTTAAGAATTTTGCAGTATAGGTATCACTACTCTTTATCATTTCTTCAGGTGTTCCACTAAATATAATATTACCTCCACGTTCGCCACCATCTGGTCCTAAATCAATAATATAATCTGCACATTTAATTACATCTAAATTATGTTCAATTATGATAACAGATGCCCCACAATCAGCAATTTTATAGATAACATTCATAAGCTTTTTAATGTCATCAACATGAAGTCCTGTTGTAGGCTCATCTAAAATATAAAGAGTTTTTGCAGAAATTTTCGAATTAAGCTCGTAGGCAAGCTTTACTCTTTGAGCCTCACCACCACTTAAGGTTGTAGATGATTGACCAAGCTTCATATAGCCAAGTCCAACATCAACAAGAGTTTGAAGCTTTGACTTAATTTTAGGGAATGCGTCAAAAAATTCCAAAGCATCCTCAATTTGCATATCCAAAACATCAGCAATATTTTTGCCCTTAAATAAAACCTCTAATGTTTCATGCTGATATCTAGTACCATGACATACCTCACATGGTACATAAACATCTGGTAAAAAGTTCATTCTAATTCTCTTTAAGCCATCTCCACCACAGGCTTCACAACGTCCGCCCTTAACATTAAAGCTAAATCTACTCTTATCATAGCCTCTAACCTTAGCCTCATTAGTAGTTGCAAAAACATCTCTAATGTCATCAAAAACTCCAGTATAGGTCGCTGGATTAGATCTTGGCGTACGACCTATTGGTGTTTGCGAAATGGCAATAACTCGATCAAAATTCTCAATACCCTTAATCTCTTTACATTTACCTGGCTTTTCTTTCTTGTTTTTATAAAGCTTTAAAAGACAATTTTTATATAAAACCTGATTAATTAATGAAGACTTTCCGCTACCACTAACACCAGTTACACAAACAATCATACCAAGAGGAATTTTAACATTAACATTTTTTAAATTATTCTCATAGGCGCCCTTAATTTCAATAAATTTACCATTACCTTTTCTTCTCACCTTAGGGATTTCAATTTTTTTCTTTCCTGTTAAATAAGCTCCTGTTAAGCTATTAGGATTTGCCATAACCTCACTAGGAGTACCACAAGCAACAATTTCACCACCATGGCTTCCAGCACCTGGTCCTACATCAACCAAATAATCACTTGCAAGCATAGTATCAGAATCATGCTCAACAACAATCAAGGTATTTCCTAAATCACGCATTTTCTTTAAGGTATTAATTAGACGCTCATTATCTTTTTGGTGAAGACCAATAGAAGGCTCATCAAGAACATACAAAACGCCAGTAAGCTGTGAACCAATTTGAGTAGCAAGTCTTATACGCTGAGCCTCACCACCACTTAAGGTATCTGCACTTCTTGACAATGATAAATATTCCAAGCCTACATCAATTAAAAAGCCTAATCGATCTTTAATTTCTTTAATTATCAGCTTAGAAATAACCTTTTGCTCCTCACTAAGTTCAATATTGTCAAAAAATTTATATAAATCCTCAATTGACATAATACATAAATCATTAATGTTTTTACCATTAATAAGAATTGACAAAACACTTTTATTTAATCTAGCACCATGACAGCTACTGCATTCACCAGATACCATATAGCCCTCTATCCATTCTCTAATCCAATCACTATTAGTCTCTAAATATCTTCTTGAAAAGTTAGAAATTACTCCTTCGAAGGCCTCAACCTTATCATGATTTCTTCCACTTGAAGAATTCATTTTATAATGAATTAAATCAGGAGAACCATACATAATAACTTTTTGCTGTTCTTTATTTAACTCTTTAAATGGCTTATCCATATCAATATTATAAAATTTACATGTTTGCTCAAGCATCAAATTATTCAAATTATCCTTTTCCTGATTACGATAAGGAACAATAGCACCATTATTTAAGGATTTATCGTAGTCCATCACTAAATCCTCACTTACATTTAGCTTATAGCCTAAACCATTACATTCAGGACAAGCACCAAGTGGTGAATTAAAGCTAAATAATCTTGGTTCTATTTCCGGCATAGAAAAGCCACAATATTTACAAGCATAATGTTCAGAAAAGAAAAGCTCATTATCATTTGTCATAACCTTAACAAATCCACCACTAAATTTAGCAGCAAGCTCCAAAGCTTCACTTATTCTAAGACGATTTTCCTTCTTTAAAACAAGTCTATCAACTACAATATCAATATCATGCTTCTTATTTTTATCAAGGGTAATTGGTGAATCAATTTCTATTATTTCGCCATCAACTCTTGCTCTTATAAAGCCAGCCTTTAAATATTTAGCAAAAACATCCTTATGCTCACCCTTAGCACGATTAACAACAGGAGATAGAATATATAATCTACTACCCTCAGGTAATTCATAGATTTTATTAATCATTTGTTCAATACTATAAGCAGTAATTGGCTCATGATGTGTAGGACAATATGGTACACCAATTTTAGCAAATAATAATCTCAAATAATCATAAATTTCTGTCACTGTTCCTACAGTTGAACGAGGATTATGAGATGTTGATTTTTGATCAATTGAAATTGCTGGTGATAAGCCCTCAATACTATCTACATCAGGCTTTTCACTAGATCCAATAAACATTCTTGCATAGCTAGATAATGATTCGACAAACCTTCTTTCACCCTCTTGAAAGATTGTATCAAAGGCTAATGATGTTTTACCACTACCACTCACACCTGTCATAACTATTAATTTATTCTTAGGCAATTCTAGAGAAACATTTTTTAAATTGTTTTCTCTAGCTCCTTTAACAATAATCTTATCCATTTTTTACTCCTTAATTTTCTCCATAAACTCGCTTTCATTCATAGTTAAAATTTTCAATTCAAGAGCTTTGTTATATTTACTACCAGGGGCATCACCAACAATAACAACATCCGTTTTCTTGCTGACACTATCAACCATTTTAGCACCATATGACTCTAATAATTTTTTTACCTCATCACGAGCCATAGATAAGGCTCCTGTTAATACAACTCTTTTGCCTGTAAACCATGATTTTTTAATTTCCTTCTTAGCATAATTCATATTAAGTCCAAGAAGCCTTAAGCGATTAATTAAAGAAATATTCTTTTCATTATCAAACCAAGCTGTTACCTCACTAGCTATAGCCATTCCTACATCATCGATATTTTGGATATCCTCTAGTTTAGCATTCATAATCTCATCCATTGATGGATACTTCTCACATAAAATTTTAGCAACCTTACTACCAACATGCTTAATACCAAGACCAAAAAGTAATCTCTCTAAACCATTTTGTTTACTAAGCTCAATAGCATTCAACAAATAATCTACGCTTTTTTTACCAAAGCCATCTAAAGCCATTAATTCATCAGCATGATTATAAAGAGTGAAGATATCACTAATATCCTTAATAAAGCCCTCTTCATATAAAATTCTTGTAACCTTGTCACCTAATGAATCTATATTATAAGCAGGCTTTGAAGCAAAATGAATTAAGCCATTAATTATCTTTTCCTTACAATCAGGATTTGGACAAAAATAATCAGCCTCATCAATATTTCTTACAAGCCTACTACCACAGCAAGGACAGGTATCAATCATTTTAAAAGGAATAACATTACTATCTCTTTCTTCTAAAACTGGTCTTACAACCTCAGGAATAACATCACCAGCCTTACGAATAATTACTGTATCATTTACATGAATGTCCTTATTGATAATATAATCCTCATTATGAAGAGTAGCCTTAGAAATTAAAGAGCCAGCAACAATAACAGGCTTAAAATTAGCAACAGGAGTAATTACACCACTTCTTCCAACCTGATAGGTTATATCTAAAAGCTTAGTCTTAACCTCCTCAGGTGGAAATTTATAAGCAATTGCCCATCTAGGATATTTTACTGTACTACCAAGAATGTTATGATATTCTAATTCATTAACCTTTATAACAATACCATCAATATCATAAGGAAGATTTGCTCTTTCCTCGCCCATTTTCTTTATGTATTCAATTACTTCATCAATATTTTTTGCATGGACATATTTAGGATTAATTTTTAAGCCGAGGCTTTTCATCTTTAGTAATGCCTCTTCTTGTGTTTTAACATTATTATCATTTAGTAAATAATAAAGAAAAACATCTAAATTTCTTTTGGCAGCAATACTACTATCAAGCTGTCTAACAGATCCAGCTGCAGCATTTCTACAATTTGCAAAAAGCTCCTCTTCATTTTCCTCACGTTCTAAATTAAGCTCAATGAAGCTAGCCTTAGGCATGTATATTTCACCACGAACCTCAACATCAACAGGTAAATTAAGGCGTAATGGCACGCTTTTTATAGTCTTAACATTATGAGTTATTTCCTCACCAACAACTCCATTACCTCTTGTTGAGGCCATTTGATACATACCACTTTTATAATCAATCGCTACAGATAAGCCATCAATTTTTAATTCACATAAATAGGTAGCATGTGGTGTTACCTTCTTAACTCTTTCATCAAAGGCTCTAAGCTCATCATAGCTAAAAGCATCAGCAAGGCTTTGCATTGGTATTTCATGTGTAACCTTATTGAATTTCTTTAAAACCTCACCACCAACCTTTTGTGTTGGTGAATCTAAAAGTCTATATTCTGGATATTTTTCCTCCAAGGAAATTAATTCATTCATGAGTTTGTCATATTCATAATCCTCCATCATAGGATTATCATGAACATAATACATTTCTCCAGCCTTATTTAAGATTTTACATAATTCAATGATTCTTTCCTTAGCATCCATTTTATCACTCCAATTAGAAAAATATACATAGTATATTTTACCATAAATTCAACTATTAAAAAAGACAATTACATAAATTATGATTAGAAAAAAAATCGGTATTATTCATACCGACATCATTTTTTATTACCAGCTATAATCCATTTTAAAAAAACACAAAGATAGGATACAATTACAATAACAAAAGATACAACTAATAAATACCAAATATTGCTCACATCAACACAACTAATTGTAACATCATTATAAACGAACTTATTATTCAAATATTTATTATAAAACACTGTAAATAAATATATACATAAAGTATGCATAAACGCACTAGAAAAAGTAACAAGCAGTCCTAGCTTCAAACTTATTACCACCTTAGAAAAATTATAGGACCTCATAATGGCTATATTCATTTTATTATTTCTATATAAGCTGATAATACCTATAATTAATGAGCTATAGCATAGCACCACAGCAACAACAATTATAAATATGTATGTTTTCAAATTATGAGTAGAATTCAAATACAAAAAAGAATAATCACGCTGATTTTTTAGATTTATAAATAAATCATATTCATTCAAAAAACTCTTTATATCATTACAATTAATATCATTTACATAAACACCAAGCTCTACTTCATTAGCAACATAAAATATATCTGTATCAATAATTTTATAAAAAAGCTCCTCACTCATATAACCAACACCCTCATCCGAGTATTTTATATTTAATTTACTTATATCATACCTTAAATCATTATTTTGCAAAAAAAGAATATTACTATCCTTAAGTGCAGTTGGTAAAACTAAATCAGTATCAATATCAGTTGGTATGATATCTAAATTTCTCGTAAATCCATTATCATCTAGATATGTAAATATTCCATTTTCATTTCTAACACAAAATTTATCAAAAGAAAATTGATGCTCGTACATTTTAAATAAAGATTTATAATATGTTCTTTTATTAAGGATAACATAATTATTATCCCATTCATAAATATCTTTAATCTTAAAATTAAGTTCTAAAATTTCATTATATTTTTTATACGTCTCGCTTAAATTTATGTTTATGTATATTTCATTATCATTTATATCATCATTTATAAGCACATATTGATAAAGCATTGTGCTCACTTTGATAATATCCTTTAAAAAAGGATATTTTTCTTTTTGAATATATAAATTATTATCATCATTTTGATATGATATATCATAAATCTTAGTTTGATCATTTAACGAATAATAGCTTGATTTTACAAAACCATAGCCCTTATTCATTCCTTCGTTAAGCATCGTTTCATATACATTATCCTTACTATAGCTTTTTTTATATGTAATTGCAAATCCTAACAAAAAAATGCAAATAGCTGAAAATAATAAAAATAATAAATATTTCTTACATTTAATAATTCCCAAAAGCTTAAAGCTATATTTTTTTCTTTTTTTAAGTATTAATTCATCTTCATTAGTGAATGAAAGCTCCTTACTTATTTTTATAACATAATCTGCATAGCTTAGGCACTTATTAGTATTACTAGCATATATAATTATTTTTTCATTTGCCAAAGCTTTTAAATATTCAAAAATTTTTTCTTCAGTATTTTCATCTAAATTTGCAGTAGCCTCATCCATAAGAATAACATTCTTACTAGTTAAAACATTTAATAGAAGGTAAATTCTTGTTCTTTCACCTTTACTTAGCCTACTAATTCTTTCATCTAAAATATTTTTAATATTAAAGATTTCTAGCTCGTTAGTATATTTATCTATATTAAGTGATAGAATTTTAAAATAGCCTCTAAGTGTTAATCCTTCAATTAATTCTTCCGAAGCTTTAATATATGTAAAATAATGGTTAGCATCCTCACCATTACCATCATTATATATTAACTTATCATTGATATATAAAGCCCCTGTAATATTTTTCCTTTGATTCATTAATATTTCAATTAAGGTCGTCTTACCACAACCATTTTCACCACATATTGCATATAATCCTGGCTTAGATATTTTCAAATTAATATTATCAAATATTATTTTTTCATTTATACTATAGCACACATTCTCTAAGCTAAGGCCCATCCTATTCACCACCTTTTTTTATAACGAAATAATCTGCAATTTCTTTTAAAACAAGAAATAAAATACTAATTACAATTGATAAATATAAAACTAAAGAATAATTTTCCATAGCTAAATAATTAACAGCAAAATAACTATTAAAAAATAATTTACCACCAGTATATGAAAATGCATATACTAATATAGCTAAAGCCATATTAAGTATTGAATGACTAAAAAATAGATCATTTGCCTTATAATTATAAATCAATAATATCTTATTTTCTTTAGATTTAGAATTAATCAAAATTAATAATAAGAAAATAATTACTCCACTTAAACCAATTTTTTCTAAATATGAATTTGCTTCAAAAACTAACAATGTCATTTCCTTCTTATATTCTAAATTAGCATTAGCTAGAATTTTGAAGATTTCTTCCTCACCATTTGCTATTCTTCTCTTATTTTCTTTTATTAGACCTAAAATATCACTATCAGCACTTAATTGATAAGCTATCTTCTTGTATTTATTTAATAGAGTATCACCATATGTTAAATGCTCATCATAGAAGTACTTTTTAAATAATTCATTTTTTAAATAATAATAAGGAGCAAAATAGCCTGTTTCTGTAGAAACACAAACTGCCCCAACATAATCACTAGCTAAATTAGGAATAATAACTTCTTTTTTTGGTTCAGCTAATGAAAATGAAAAATCCTTTCTTTCATTTGAAACCTCATCCTTTTTATGCACTAAAATATCATATTTATTAAAATCATGCGAGCTTTCATAAGCATTTCCTTGATAATATATATCCTCGCTTGCAATACATGCTGAAAAGCCATCCTTATTCTCAATAATAACTCTTTGAAATTCGTAAGTCATTCTAAAGGTATTATAATTCATATAAACAATATCGAAATAACCTACATATTCATCTAGAACAACATCAGGTTTTTTTTCACTTGTGAATTTTAACACTCTATCTTCAACTAAAATATCTGAATTATTATTAAACTTAATTGCTTTTAATAAACCACCATTTTGATAATCATTAAATTTATAATTTCTATTCTTACCAATATATATAAATCCATCCTTAAGATGCACTTTTTTTCCATTCATATTTAATTCATCACAAACAAATGTTGTGCCTAGAATTTGATCCATATCATAATGGGTAAGATTATAATTATCAAAATACAATATTTTATTAGTAATGTTATAATCACTAGGATTTATTCTTGTTTCATCTATAAATATCGTATCTGTTGGTAGGGCTCTTAAGCACATTGCCTCTAATTCATCTTCATCTATTTTTGTAGTATATAATGATGATATGAAAATTGAGCTTAATATTATTAATGCTCCAACTAATAACAAATTTATCATTATTTTTATCTTAAATATTCTTAAATAATTAATAAAACCTAGATGTTTATTGACCTTTCTTTCAGCATAAGAATATTCTTCAGTGACATAATTATTTTCTAGTTTATTGAAATCTATTATTTCACCTTTTTCAATATTTTCTAAAATGTGCTCAACAATTATAACTAATGATTCATTAGAAAGATTTTCATATTCTTCCTTTAGCATTAATGAATATTTACGATCAAGATTAGCAAATCCTTCATCTATCATAACTATTTTGGTTCTTTTAATTAAGGGAATTATTAATAAAAATCTTTCCTTTTCTCCCATACTTAAATTCTTATATTTCTTATCCAAATATTTAGTTAAATCATATTTATTAATAAGCTCATCTATCTTATTATCATCATATTCCCTACCTAGGATAATCCTTAAATTTTGGCGCAGTGTCAAGCTATTAAAGGCTTGATTTTTTACACCAATATAGGTAATATCATTTCTAATAAGCTCAATTTTTTTATAACTAAAGCCTTTTATATTTTGATTATTAAAATAAACATTTCCTGTATATTTATATTTATTTATATACATAAGCTTTAATAAAGTTGTTTTACCACAGCCAGTTGGACCTATTATATAATATAGACCTTTTTCTTTAAATGAATAAGAAAAATTATTAAGGATTGTTTTATTCTTAAATTTTAAACTGACATTCCGAAGTCTATACATATCAAAGCTCCCCCTTCAGCTATTCATTCAATATACCATTAATACATCCTTTAACACTAGCATTATCTACATAGATTATATTATTTTGAACAGTTTCTTCTTTTGTTATTTTGTTTTCATTTCTAAATGAAATAACATGATAATTATTGTATCTTTTACTTTTGGCAATAACTACATCATAATTACCTGAAGCAACCTTTTGAGGATAGCCATTTACCATATTAACATAAAATTCTTGGATTACATAAACGTCAAAAAATGTCAACATTGAAATAAAATAGTAGCCATCTTCTGTAGCTGTTACATTCTCACTAATCGTTTCTGTAAAAGAAAAAGTATTTGATGTTTGATTTTTGATTTCATTAATAATACTTTCACTAAATGTATGAGTATAATTTGTTGCCAAATTGAATCTTTTTCCACCAAGATAAATACCAAAATCAGTATTATATGTATTATTATAAGCTGAAACAAACACCTCACTTACTGAATATTCTTTACTTTCCTTTTTTTCTAAGGTAATTTTTGCACTTTCACCACGAGAAAGCTTTAACCAAAGTGAAGAGCTTTCCACTAAACAAATAGAATATGGCATTATATAATAACAATATCCTAACTCTTCTGGGTTAGTGAAAATAGTTTTTTCATATATGGCATTTCCACCAAGCTTTTCAATGTATGGCGTAGGCACATCATCAGCAGGGGGCATTATTGGTTTAGCATAAACCTTTAAGCCTAATGTCGACATTAAAAAAATAATAACAAAAAATAACTTCTTTTTCATAATTAACTCCTTATATTCTTCTTAAATTTATTTTAAGCTCTAAACAATCCTTAATAATACCTGTAATTAAAACAATTACACCTATAATTATTGAGGATATAAAAACAATATGATAGCTTTCAATTTTTAAATAGGTTGTTTGGTGAAATTTTGCAAAAAACTTACCTGACATAAAAATAGAAAATAGTATTAATAAAATTGTATATAAAAAATTTTCACCAATTTTATAGATCTTAAGATTATTTTTTCGATAATTGTAATTTAGTAATATTTTATTTGATCTTGAATTTGAATTAAGTAATAATAAAATTATAAAAATAATTATGCCACCAAGACCAATATTTTCTAAATATTTATTACTATTAAAGGTCATTAGAAATGTTTCTTTTTTATATTCTAAATTTGAATTGGTCATAATCTTAAATATTTCTTTTTCCCCATTAGCTATCCTTCTTTTATTTTCCTTAACTAAACCTTTAATATCACTATCCTTTGATAGCTGATAACAGCATTCAGTTCTATTTTCATAAAGCCAATCGCCTAATGTTAATTTTTTATTCCAAATCATTTCCTTAAAAAGCTTATCGCTTAAATATATGTAGCATAAATTGTGGATAGTTTCTAAATTAGAATATACTTTTCCAATTGGTGCCACTCTTAATCCCACTAAATCAATCTTGGCAGATTCATTCGTATAATCAAAAGCAATTTTCTCATGATAGTCATTTGACCCATTTTTTTCATAATAAGAACCATATACTAGCATGTCGTAATCCGAAAAACTTTTATTATTGTCGTATTTATCGGACTGTAATGTTCCACCAGAACCTGGAACCTTCCCCCTTAAAAACATACTTTCATTTGAAATGCAAACACGTGCCTCGCTATCCCAAGAAATTATTGGGGCAATTTGACAAAATTTTGTCATTCTAAAGGTATTATAATTCATATACATAATATAATGATATGATGGATATCGATCATCATTTGAATATTTATTATAAAAAGTGCTAACAGATTCTTCAATAAAAATATCTGAATTATCATTATATTTGTTTACTTTAAAATCATTTCTACTTGAATAATTATATAACGAATCATCATTTGCTGTATATAAAGTACCATCCTTAAGATGCACTTTTTTACCATTCATATTTAATTCTTCACAAATAAATATTTTATATAATGGATCATACGAATTATAATTACCAATTTCATAATGTTGAAAATACAATATTTTATTAGTAATGTTATATTCACTAGGATTTATTCTTGTTTCATCTATAAATATCGTATCTGTTGGTAGGGCTCTTAAGCACATTGCCTCTAATTCATCTTCATCTATTTTTGTAGTATATAATGATGATATGAAAATTGAGCTTAATATTATTAATGCTCCAACTAATAACAAATTTATCATTATTTTTATCTTAAATATTCTTAAATAATTAATAAAACCTAGATGTTTATTGACCTTTCTTTCAGCATAAGAATATTCTTCAGTGACATAATTATTTTCTAGTTTATTGAAATCTATTATTTCACCTTTTTCAATATTTTCTAAAATGTGCTCAACAATTATAACTAATGATTCATTAGAAAGATTTTCATATTCTTCCTTTAGCATTAATGAATATTTACGATCAAGATTAGCAAATCCTTCATCTATCATAACTATTTTGGTTCTTTTAATTAAGGGAATTATTAATAAAAATCTTTCCTTTTCTCCCATACTTAAATTCTTATATTTCTTATCCAAATATTTAGTTAAATCATATTTATTAATAAGCTCATCTATCTTATTATCATCATATTCCCTACCTAGGATAATCCTTAAATTTTGGCGCAGTGTCAAGCTATTAAAGGCTTGATTTTTTACACCAATATAGGTAATATCATTTCTAATAAGCTCAATTTTTTTATAACTAAAGCCTTTTATATTTTGATTATTAAAATAAACATTTCCTGTATATTTATATTTATTTAAATACATAAGCTTTAATAATGTTGTTTTACCACACCCAGTTGGACCTATTATATAATATAGACCTTTTTCTTTAAATGAATAAGAAAAATTATTAAGGATTATTTTATTCTTAAATTTTAAGCTGACATTCCGAAGTCTATACATATCCAAAATCCCCCTTCAGCTATTTAATTCTTTCACTTAATAATTCATCAATACTCATATTATAATTATTAATATAGTAAACATCATTTTCTATATAATTATTATCAATAAGATTATTTTCACTATATTTAAACTCGCAATATGATGCATATCTATCACTACTGGTAAATACTATATCATAACTACCTGAAGCAACCTTTTGAGGATATCCATTTACCATATTAACATAAAATTCTTGGAAAATATAAGCATCAAAATAAACATATGAATAAATTGAATAAAAGCCTGCCTTATCAGCTACAACATCCTTTTGATATTTTGTTATATAGGTATCAATATATTTAGATGAATTGGCAATTCTATTTTCAATTTCATCTCCAAATTTATGAGAAAAGCTAGAACCAATTCTAATAATTTGACTACCAAGCGTCAAATTTAAACTTCCACTAGTTTGATTTTGAAATATTTTGGCAAATGTATAAGTTATTGAATAAGAATTAGAATAGCTAGAGCTTATTTCCATTGTGACACTATCGTTTTCTTCAAGACATCTACTAATTCTATTCTCAACTAAACAAAATGTATAAGGCATTTTATATATAACATAGCCGTTTTCATTAGGATCAACAAAGCTATATTTATAAAATTTACCATATCCACCTAGTTCTGATACATATGGTGTAGGTGTATCATCAACAGGTGGCATTATTGGTTTAGCATAAACCTTATTAGTAAAAGACATTAATAAAATGAATGTAATAAAAAAAACTACTTTTTTCATAATTTCAACTCCCTTAAACATAAAAAATAATTTATTAAACACATTATACACCGATAGTATGATGATGTCAACATATTAAATATATTTTTTCGCATTATTTATGTTTATTAATTATCATCTATTAAATAAACCGAATTTTATTCGGCTAAATAATTTTATAATTATAAAAAAAGAAGGTCATTTAAAGTTGACCTTCTGTTATGTTAAAATTCTTTTTCTTAATTTTATTATAAATTATTATATAGCATATGATATGAATTAATCACGTAATAAACCACGATATTGGATATGATATATATAAAATATTTAATGTATGATAGGCTTTAAAAATAGTATATATCCAAACAAGTCTAAATACACATGCTACCATAATTAAAACAATCATTGGTGCAATTGAATAACCAAGACCACGTAATCCTCCAACCATTACATTCAAAATTCCACACAAGTAATATGTCGAACAAATAATTACTAATCTAGTCATTCCATAATCCAAAGATTTTTTTGTCTTAGTATAAAGCTCTAATAGATTTTTTTAGTATTGCTTTGAAATATATTTCGCAACAGTTGTGCTATGAAACGCACCTTATCTAACGCTTACAAACAAATAAAAAAACAAGTCAAAAATACATTCCTATTTACGAACAAAAAAGGATATTTCTATCCTTTTCAACTAATTTAATTATTCTATCTTTTTATTCCTTGTTCTTTATATTATATATAATATTTAAAACAAAGCCTATTACAAAAAGAAAACCAAAAAACATAGTAAAAATCAAGGTTACAATTTGTAACGTTTCAAGATCATCTCCACTTACAAAGGCAGAAACAAAACAAAATATAAATAAAGAAATTAACATAGGATAAACCATACCTACAAAGGTTTTACTTAAACTTTTCATAAACTCACCACTTCTATAAATATTTTATAACTATATCTTTATTATATAATTTACAGTGCTTTTGTCAACAGTTTTTTTATAAAACTATTATTTGCATAAAAAAAGACCATTAGATTTTAATTCTAATGATCATCATATAAATTCTAGCCTATTGAATCGGTCATTTCAAGCTTAATTAAGCGATTAAGCTCAACAGCATATTCCATAGGAAGCTCTTTACTAAATGGTTCAATAAATCCCATAACAATCATTTCTGTTGCTTCAACTTCCGTCAAGCCTCTACTCATCATATAAAATAATTGTTCTTCATTTACCTTTGAAACTGTAGCTTCATGCTCAATATACATATCATTATTCATACCTGTATTAGTAGGAATTGTATCTGAGCTTGAAAGCTCATCTAGGATTAAGGTATCACATTCAACATGCGCTTTAGCACCTTTAGCCTTTTTACCACAGCTTACAAGACCACGATAATTAACCTTGCCACCACCACGACAAATAGATTTAGAAATGATATTTGAGGTTGAGCCTTCACCTAAATGAATCATTTTTGCTCCTGTATCCTGAAGCTGATTTTCTCCTGCAAAGGCAATACTAACTGTTGTTCCTTTAGATTTATAGCCCTGTAAAACACAACAAGGATATTTCATATTTAAGCCAGCGCCAATATTACCATCAATCCATTCCATATGACCATAATCATCTACTAATGTTCTTTTTGTTACTAGATTGACAATATTATTTGCCCAATTTTGTACTGTAGAATAACGACAATGAGCTCTTTTTCCAACAAATATTTCAACGACAGCTGCATGAAGGCTATCTTTTGAATAAAGTGGTGCTGTACATCCTTCTACATAATGAATATCGGCATCATCATCAACAATAATTAGTGTTCTTTCAAATTGTCCCATTCTTTCTGAATTAATTCTAAAATATGATTGAACAGGCTTTGATAGCTTAACGCCTTTTGGAACATAAATAAATGAACCACCACTCCAAACAGCACTATTTAATGCTGCATATTTGTTATCAGTTGGTGGAACAAGCTTACCAAAATACTTCTTTAATAAATCCGGATATTTTCTTAAGGCTGTATCAGTATCGCAAAATATAACACCTTTATCATCTAATTCCTTTAAATTGTTATGATAAACAACTTCACTTTCAAATTGAGTTGATGTTCCCGATAAAAATTTATGTTCTGCCTCAGGTATACCTAATTTTTCAAATGTATCCTTTATTTCCTTTGGCACATCATTCCAATCATTTTCGGTATTCTTGGTTGATTTAATATAATATGTATAATCATTAAAATCAATCATTGATAAATCTGGTCCCCAAGATGGATTATTAAGCTTTAAGAATGTTTCATAGCTTTTTAATCTAAATTCTCTCATCCAATCTGGTTCGCCCTTAGCTTTAGAAATAAATTCAACAACGTCTTTAGATAATCCTTTACCACTATCTATTACACTTTTAGTCTCAGTTCTAAAACCATATTTATAATCGGATATAATGTCATCTTTTTTATTATCCATCATTATTCCTCCTTTATTGCACGTTCAAAGGCCTTCCAAGCAAGAGTTGCACATTTAACACGAGCAGGGAATTGACTAACTCCCTTATATGCTAAGGCCTCTTCAAGCTCGTCCTCATTATCTACGCTTGCTCCTGTTACAATTGCATAGAATTTTTCAACAAGCTTTGTTGCCTCTTCCTTAGTTTTACCCTTTAAAAGCTCACTCATTACTGAGGCTGATGAGCAGCATATTGAGCAACCATGACCATCCTGACGAATATCCTCAATAACATCACCATTTAATTTAACCTCAACTGTCATATCATCACCGCATGAAGGATTATTCAAATGTAATTTTTTATAACCATCTAAATCAACAAGTCCTTTATTATGAGGATTTTTGTAATGATCCATTATTACCATACGATATAATTCCTGTAGGTCCATAAAATTCACCTCTAAAATTGGCCAAAGAACTCTACTGCTTCTTTAGCACTTTCTACTAATTTATCAACATCTTTTAAATCATTATACATATAAAATGAAGCTCTAAGCGTACCAAGAACACCTAAATGTCTAGTAATAAGCTGAGCACAATGATGTCCCGCTCTAATGCACACATTATTTTTATCAAATACTGATGCAGCATCATGAGGATGCACTCCATCAATATTAAAAGCTATAACTCCTGTTGTTGCTTTCATATTATAAACCGTTACACCTTTAATTTGTGATAATCTTCTTTTAGCCTCAAGAGCAAGCATATTCTCATGGCGTTCAATTTCTTCAATACCAATTGAATTTAAAAAATCACAAGCATAGCCAAGACCAATAACTTCACTAATCATAGGAGTTCCTGTTTCAAATTTGTAAGGAGCATCCTTATATGTTTGATTATCCATCATAACTGTATCAGCCATATCGCCACCAAATTCAACAGGCTCCATCATATCAAGTAATTCTTTTTTACCATACAAAACACCAACACCAAATGGTGCACACATCTTATGGCCAGAAAAACTTAAGAAATCACAATCTAAATCTTTAACATCTATTTTCATATGAGGTACAGCTTGAGCTGCATCAAGACTTACAATAGCATTTTTTTCATGAGCAAGCTTAATAATTTCCTTTATTGGTGAAACATAACCCATAACATTTGATACATAGGTAATAGCTACTACCTTTGTCTTATCTGTTAAAACACTCTTAAAATTATCAATAGTTATCATATTATTTTCATCAAGAGGAACATATTTAATAATTGCTCCCTTCTTCTTTGCAACATTAAACCAAGGCATATGTGATGAATGATGCTCTAAAAGAGACGTAACTATCTCATCTCCTGGTTTAATATTTTGCATTCCATAGCTTAGGGCAACCAAATTCAAAGCATCAGAAGCTCCTCTTGTAAATACTACAGAGTCAAATGGGGAATTTATGAAATTAGCAACCTTTTGTCTTGCTTCCTCATACATATTAGTCGCTTCATATGATAATTCGTATACACCTCTATGAACATTAACTCCATTAAAGGAATTAAAATCATAAACCTTTTTATTAACAAAATCAGGCTTTAACGCAGAAGCTGCGCTATCTAAATATACTAAATTAGGATTTTCATCATAAACCCTAAACATTTTTCTTATTTTATTAGTATCAATCATTTTATGCATCCCCTATAAAATATTATGAATTTTTTCTTCCAATGCATTTTTTATAGCTTCATCCTCAATTGAAGATAAATATTGCTGCAAGATTCCATCTAAAACTAAAGAATATGCTTCATTTCGTGTTAAACCACGACTCATTAAATAGAATAAATCATCCTCATTCATCTTTCCAATAGCTGCTCCATGATAAGCCTTTACGTCATATTCATCAATTAATAAAATTGGTTTAGAAGTAATTTTTGCCTCATCACCTAAAATAAATCCCTTACTTAATTGACGACAATTTGAATTACTCATTTTATTGTAGATTTTTCCAGTTGTATCAAAGCTTATTTGTCCATAATTGGCCGCAACACCATAATTAGAAATAAGACTTGTAGTATTAATTGCTTTATGATATACCTCTTGATGCATAATTACATTTTGACTAGTTATTACAAGCGTATTAATTTCAACATTTGCTAATGCTTCATTTAAATTACATTTAAATATAGCTTCTGATTTTTCAAGCTCAACAATTTTAAATGTAATACTAGCACCACCAAAAATATCTACATATGTATTCATATTAGATGTCATAAAAATATCACTTTTAGTATTTTCTAAAGCCTCAATATGAATATTTTTTTTAGTTTTAGGTATAAAAATATTAGCATTGTCCTTTATCTTAATATAAATATCGTTATTTTCATATTTTGTAATGATAGAATCTTTTCTACCTTTAATTACCAAATCACCAGCTAATATATCCAAATTACTTTTCATCTTTTTTTGCCCTTGCACAAGAACCAAGAATTACATGAGGACGGTAATCAGCTTCCTCTTCAAATTCGATACCAAGTTCCTTTTTAACCCAATCGTAACCCTCAGAATCAATTTTTTCAATCAATTCTTTTCCACCAGTTTTAACTATAGCTCCATTAATCATTATATGCACATAATCAGGAACAATATAGTCCAATAGCCTTTCATAATGAGTAATTAATAAACAACCAAAATTTTCGTTAACCATACTACTTACATTTTCGCCAACAATACGAAGGGCATCAACATCAAGTCCAGAATCAATTTCATCTAAGATAGCAAACTTAGGCTTTAGCATTTTCATTTGAAGAATCTCATTACGTTTCTTTTCGCCACCACTAAAGCCATCATTTAAAAATCGATGTGGTAAATCCCTAGGCATCTTTAATTCCTCACAGGCCTTATCATATTCTCTAATAAATTTAAACAGACTAACTGCCTCGCCATTTTTAGCTTTTAAAGCCTGACGTATAAAATCAGAATTTGTAACTCCTGGAACCTCAGCTGGATATTGATAAGCTAAAAATAAACCTAGTCTAGCTCTTTCATCAACTGGCATATTTAAAATGCTTTTTCCATCTAAAAGAATATCACCACTAGTAACATCATATTTAGGCTGACCCATAATAACACTTGATAATGTTGATTTACCTGTTCCATTTGGGCCCATTATAGCATGGACCTCACCAGTTTTTATTGTTAAATTAACACCCTTTAATATTTCTTTTTCTTCAACTCTAGCATATAAATCTTTAACCTCTAAAATTGATGCCATATTAATCACTCCTTATTTCTTTTGAAAAACAAATGCTTTAATTTTCTAAATACAAATTCTGCATTATTCTTTTTTATTACCTGACTACAATTATCTACATTAGACTCTGTTGTTACACAATAATCAACATTTAAGGCTAAATGTGAAGCATTATCATCAGTAATGATTCCCACTTTTTTACCTTTATTATTAATGTAATCTAATGCATTAAGCTTTGTTATATTCTTATTATAAATTTTTATATATTTATAATCGCTATAAACACCATCTAGGCTATAAAAATCATACATTAAAATCTTTATTTGATCATCTACGCCTATTTCTTTTAACATTGTTAAAAAATTATCAACTCTATCCTTTTTAACAATCAAAACCATATATAAAACATCAGCATATGGAGCCTTATGAGGAACAAAACAACTGTAAGCTGAATTTCTGCGTTCATCAAAATAGACCTTCATCATTTCGTTATTAGCACATTCACAATAAGTGTACAAGACATTTTCGTCAATTAAGTTTACAATTGGTGTTATTCCTTTTTCCTCAAGAGAATTTCTAATTTTATTAGCAACATCCGCCTTGATTTTTTCTTCATATAAATACTTTTTGTTATTAGTATCATACAAAGCCGCACCACTCATACAAAGAATGGGTGCATTTAGTTTAACATTATTAAGCATTGGAATTAAGGTAGTAGGTGTCTTTGTTGTAAAAAGACAAATATTTGCCTTATAATAAGCTAAATTATTTAATGTATAATTAATATAACCATCAACCTTTTTATCGTCAGTTGAATATATTCCATCAATGCCCACAACATATAAATCATTAACATTTTTATGATGCGGAATATGGAATAAATTTACTGCCAAGGCAAATAAAACACCTATTATAGTTGAAAGTATTCTATTAAATCCATATATTATAGGATCAGTTCCTAGACTACACATAACTGCAGTTAATGTTAACACTGAAACAAAGGCAGCATTTTTTTGCTTTGTAAGTAAGCAAATATAGATAACAAAAACACTACTTAATAGCACTAATATTGATGGAAAAATAAAGCTTAAAATGAAGCTTTCACTACTACCATTATAGTCAACCTTACCAAACGCATTTATTTGGCTAAATGGCCAATTTTTATTAAACAATTTAGTATAAATAAAAACGATAGCTATTCCAAATAATCCACCTATAATAGAAGCAATTATTCTAACCTTGGCCTGCTTAAGGCTTGTTTCCTTATTTGGTGCCACACTATATGCTGCCGCTATTGCTGCAAAAAAAGGAGTATACCATTTAGTTGCTTGAATGAAGGAGCCATTTATTAAATAATCTATCCCCATTAAAACAATAAATAAAGCCAAGCATAGAAATACTGCAATCGCAGTTTTTATGTTTCTAAGCCCAATTCTAGGCATACTACCACCTCTTTTAAAATATAGCAAAACTATTATAGCATATTTTACCTTTTATTAAAATAATAAAGCGCTTGAAAAATTAGTCTTTTTTTAATATTGTTTTAACATATTCGTTATTTTATTTTTCATTTTGCAAACTAATTCCTCAGGATAAATAACTTTGGCATTTTCTCCATAGCTTAAAGCTAACGTAATTGCATCAAATTCATTCATATAGCAATCTAGTATAATGGAATTGTCACTTTCTAAAATCAACTGCTGCTTATCACCATATATTCTTTCCTGAATTGCCATATTAACATCCTTAAAGCGAATCATCACGTGAATTTTATTAATATTTAATGATGAATCATTTATATATTTCTTTTCATCAAAGGTTTTAAGCCTTATAAATTTATCATCAAGCATTTTTATTTCTTCAAAGCGATTAAGCTTATACATTCCAATTGGATCAGCATTCTTAATCATTTCATTCCATGCTAAAACATACCAATAATTATTATAAATAAAGCATTTATACGGCTCCAAAATATATTCCTTTTTACTACCATTAACAGCAGCATATTTTACCATAACCTTATTTGAATTAGTTATTGCCTCACTAAAAATATCATGAATTTCCTTTAATCTTGCATTATCCATTGCTAAAGGATATTTTTCAACAATACGAATTTCATCAAATTCATTTTTTTTGTTTCTTGAACTAACTAAGATTTTATTAATAGCTAAGGTAAAATCATCCTTTGCTATAAAATCATTCTTTTTGCTTAAATAAAGCATAGCTGCTTCAATGGAATTTATTTCTTCACTAGTTAATCTAATTTGAGGAAAAAACTCCTCTTTATCTAATATATATCCACCATTTATTCCTTTAGTCGATGTTATGTTATAGCCTGCTGTTCTTAATTCTTTAATATATTCTCTAACATTTCTTTCATTGCACTCTAAATAAAGTGCTAATTCCTTAGTATTAACAACATCTCTACTATATAATTTTAATAATGTTTTTATACAAAGTGCTGTTCGATTCATCTTATCACCTAAAAAAGACAATGAAATTACTCATTGTCCATTAAAATTGTTTCCGTTTCCTTACAATCCACCTTGCGTTCCTTATAAAGATTACCAAGGGCTCTTTTAAAGGCTTTTCTACTCATTCTTAGTTCTTTAAATACACTATCTGCATCACTTTTGGCAGTCAAAGACATTTTTCCATTATGCTTTTTTAAATAATCAAGTATAATAACAGAATCATCATCAACAAGTTTTTCCTTTTGCTCTAAAAGACTACCATAATAACCATTATCAGATTTTGATAAAATATGGACCTTAACCTCCATACCTAAGCGATAGCTTCCTCTTATTTGCTTAGCTGGAACAAAAATATATTCTAAATCCTTAGTTATAACTCCTAATCCACCATCAGAAATTCTAGCAACGTAGCCATCAACAATTTCCTTTAAGGCATAGTTCACATTATTTCCATATTCCCTTAATTCATCACGATTTATTGGTTTAGCAAGCATTTTGTTGTTTTTAATTTTTAAAATTGTGCACAAAACATCACCAACAATTGGCCAACCCGCTTTACTATATGGCAAATAATCTTTAGACACTAATACATCCTTAGCACTACCATTACTTACATAAACGCCATAATCCGTGACATCTACGACTTCTGTAAAGCCACATTTATCAATTGTCATTTTAGGCTCATGCATTGTTGCAGCCGTTCTTCCAGCCTTATCATAATATACAAAAACTAAAACCTCATCATTAGGATTTAATTCTCTTGTTGACTCCTTATAATGAAGAAGAACCTCATCCTTACCATCAGATAAATTAAAGCCTAAATCTGATTTTCTTAACATTTTCATTTTATTTATTTGTCCAACTATCATTAGTTTCTATCTCCATCTTTATAATTTCTATCTGTTTGCTTCAAATACATTTCCTTTTTTTCTTTAAAAGTATCTCTTCTATGAATTCTTTCAAATTTAGCAATTAATCTTTTCTTTTCATTTTCGCTAATTTTCTTTTCATCCATTTAAGCCACCTACCTTTATACCATTTTGCTTTAAAAACTTAAGCTGATAATCTATGCTTACTTTATTTTCATACATTCCCTTAGCATTATTAAAAAAGATACATTTAAAATATCTTTTATCATTTGTATAGATTACAATTGTATCACATAAGCTTTCATGATACAATTCAATATTTTTAATTTTATTAAAAGCTATCTCAAAATCATTTTTGGCATCATATTCATTAAAAAATCTTTTTAACCCCTGAAAATAAAACGCATCTTGTTTTAAGGAAATAACAAAATATCTAGTTTTACCAAGATAAATCCCCCCCTCATTAAATCCTTTAACAATTGCCGGTCTCTTACCATGAATATTTAAATTATTACGCATATTATTGATAATTGTTTTATAATCCATTATACCACCATTTTAATTATAGCATTATTTTTAAATAAATTCATTTCTTTTTTAACAATTCTTAAATAATCTAAGGCAAAATCTACAAAATGTCTTGACAAGCGCTTTCATTTAAAATATAATACTATCGAATAAGTAATAAAACTTTTCAAAATAATCTCTCCCATATAAAAAAGGAACATAAGTTCCTTTTTTCATTTTTCACCCTGACAAGCATTTCTTAATATGCTTGTTTTTTCTTCACCATAAAAATAATTATAAATAGCAAGGCCAAATTCAATAGAATAAAACATTGATTTAGCAGTAATAATATTTTTATCTACAACTACTCCTTCATCTTTCAAATAATTTCCATCAATTATTTGATCCTCAAATCCTGGATGAACGGTATAATTATGGTCATTTAAATAGCCTAATTTTCCAATCAAATGAGGAGCAGCACATATTGCGGCAACAAGCTTATTTGCTTTTACAAAATATGTAATCATTTCAAAAACAATTGGCATTTTAGGCATTATTTTAAATGATGCAGGTCCACCAGGAATAATTATGCCATCATAGCTTTGATAATTTATTTCTTCAATTAAATAAGGAACCATAATTTTAAGATTACTCTTCATAACTATTTCCTTTCTTTTCATTAAAGAAGCAAGATCAACAGCTATTTTTCCTCGCTCTAAGACATCAAGAGTTGCGATAGCCTCAGTATCCTCAAAGCCATCAGCAATAACCATTAATAGTTTCATTTTATTTTATCTCCTTATAAAAATCTAAAGCCTCATTTTGCCAATATTTCTTATCATTATCATTAATTTCTCTTAAGACCTTGCAAGGATTTCCACAAGCAATTACATTAGCAGGAATATCCTTAGTAACAGTTGAATTAGAGCCAATAACAACATTATCACCAATTGTTACACCTGGATTAATAACACTATTACCACCAATCCAAACATTATTACCAATGACTATTTTTTTGCCATATTCAAGTCCACTTTTTCTTATTTCTGGTTCAATAGGATGGGCAGCCGTATATATTGAAACACGAGGTCCCAATAAAACATTATCGCCAATAATTATCTCATTTACATCTAAAAATATACAATCAAAGTTTGCAAAAAAATTATCACCAACAGATATGTGACAAGCATAATCACAATGAAACGGCTTATTGATAATTATATTTTTTCCAACATGCTTAAAATATCTCCTACAGAGCTCTGCTCTTGTAGCGAAATCACCATAGCTTGTATTATTGAAATCATCTAAAAATTCGTTTCTCTTATTAGAGACCTCTTCTCTTTTTTCGTCCTTAATTTTCCAGGTATAAAGCTTACCACTAAGCATTCTTTCGTATTGTGTCATATTATATTCTTACAAGGGCATATAGCTTTTTACCACGTCTTATGGTAATTACTCTTCCCTCAATTGCAATTTTAGGGCTTAGCATATTGTTAATGTCTGTTTCCTTTACACCATTAACCATAACAGCACCATTTTTAATAAATTCGCGAGCCTCACGCTTAGATGAAGCAAGCTTAAGGTCAATTAAGCAATCTACAAGTGGACGTTCCTCAGTTAATTTAATTGATGGTAAATCATTAAATCCCATTTCAATTTCATCAGCTGTAAGACTCATAATTTCACCACTAAATAAAGCATTAGAAATCTTAAGGGCTTGTTCATAAGCCTTTTCACCATGAATAAAGGTAATAACTGATTTAGCTAAAGCTTTATGAGCTTCTCTTAAATGGGGAGCCTCATTATGCTTTCTTTCTAATTCTTCAATTTCTTCTTTACTTAAAAATGTTAAAAATTTTAAATAATCAATTACCTTAACATCTTCAGTATTAATAAAGAATTGATACATCTCATATGGTGATGTTTTCTTAGGGTCTAACCAAATAGCTTTACCATTTGTTTTACCAAATTTTGTGCCATCACTTTTAGTTAATAAAGGCATAGTAAAGGCATAAGCATCTTTACCTTCCTTTTTACGAATAAGCTCAATTCCAGCAGTAATGTTTCCCCATTGATCTTGACCTGCAACCTGCATAGTTACATTTTTATGCTTATTTAAATACCAAAAATCTAAAGCCTGCATAATCATATAAGAAAATTCGGTATAAGTAATTCCTTGTTCTAATCTTCTAGCTACAATGTCCTTTGATAGCATATAATTAACATTGAAATATTTACCGAAATCACGAAGGAAATCAATAAAATTAATGTCCTTGCACCAGTCATAATTATTAACTACTTCACAGCCGAACAAACTAATTAATTGCTTTTTCAAACATTCAAAATTATGAGCTACAGTTTCCTTAGTAATCATTGGTCTTTCACTATCAGGCTTTGGATCACCAATTAATCCTGTTCCACCACCAACTAAAACAATTGGATGATGTCCTGCATCCTTTAATCTTTTACAAATTAAGAAGCTAGAAAAATGACCAATGTGAAGACTATCACCAGTTGGATCAGTTCCAATATAGAATGTCATTCCTCCCTTATTTAATTTCTCCTTAAGGCTTGGATCAGAAATATCCTTAATTAATCCACGCCATTCTAATTCTTCATAAATACCCATATTAATAATTTCTCCTTATTTTAATTTAAAAAAAACGTCCCTAGTAAATCTAAGGACGAATTATTCGCGGTACCACCTTAGTTCAGAATAATAATTCTGCACTTAAAAATGATGTATTTCCATAGCTGTAATTCAATTAAGATATAATTCTCTATTTTCACCAAACATAGAGTCTCTAATTAATTATTATCTAATCTACTAATTCTACTTCATCAATACTATTTACATTGATTCTCTTTTGATAACCTTATGTGGTAAGACAACCTTATGATTACCAACAGGCTCATGTTTCATTAGCTTTGTTAAAAGTCTCATTGAAACTGCACCTATATCATACACCGGAGTATCTATACATGTCAAGGTAGGACGTGATAAAATTGCATATTTTGTATTTTGCATACCACATACCATAACATCCTCTGGTACCATTTTACCTTGCTTAATACAAGAATTCATAAAGCTTACGGCAATACTATCTCTTACACCAATAGCTCCATCAACCTTATTATGCTTAAAGAATTCTGTAAAATGAGGTGTATTGATATTAACATCACCAGAAGTACGGAAAATATTAGGCTTTAAATTAGCTTCTTCCATAGCCTTAGTATATCCTTCCTCTTTTTTAGAGTTTACAGAATAATGACGTACAGTTGAAAGAAGATAAATATCCTTTCTTCCATTTTCAATCATTTCCTTTGTAACCTCATAAACAGCCTCTTTATAATCAACACTTACTGAAGGTAAATCCATTTCATCAAAAATGACGTTTGATAAAACAACAGGAATATTTGATTCATTAATATAATTCATAATATACTCCATTTGAGCTTTATCAAGCTCATCATTTAGGAAAACAATGCCATCAACCTGTTCAGCAACAACAGAACGTATTGAATCCTCAACATCAATATCTCCTGCCATTGAGAAGATTTTGATTGAATAATTATATCTATGAGCAATATCAACAATTCCACCAAGTAATTGACTTGTTGAAGCTCTAGTAACATCAGACATTATTACGCCAACAGTAGTAGTTTTTCTACTTGCAAGTCCTCTAGCAATTGCATTTGGACGATAGCCTAAATCTTTGATAACCTTTAAAACTCTTTCTCTTGTTTCCGGGTTAACCTTTTCAGGATTATTCATTACTCTACTTACTGTAGCAAGTGAAACTTTTGCTGCACCAGCAACATCATATATCGTAGTATTAGCCATACAAAACACCTCACATCTTTACTTTTAATTATAGCATAGTGAAAACGTTTTAACAAGTGCTTATTTTTATTTTTTCATAAATTTTCATAAACTATTTATTTTGGACTTTTTTACCTATTAAAACTTCAACCTCACCTGGTGTTATCTCTAAAGCATTAGCGAATTCATCATAAACAGTCGTTTTTAATTTTTCGAAATATTCTCTATCTTTATAAGGAAGAGTCTTACTTTTTGTTTTAAATTCCAAATCAAGAACATATAATGATTTAATAAGCTGACAATGTTTTTTTATATCGCCTGTTTTATAAAGCTCCTCAAATGTGTTCCTTCTTGCCCTAAATTCAACAATTTTAATATCTTCTAGCTCATTAAAGCCATCAATCAGCTTTAAAACCTCATCTTTACTTAAAACAGGACGCATTTGTTCAGCAGCCATATCCTTTAAAATATAAATCTTCATCGCATTTGTACGCGTATTTTTATATAGCGAATCCAAAACAAAATATTCCTTGATTTCATTATTAAAGGGTTTCTTTTCAATATCTTTAATTATGCATACTCCATAATTCTTTGTTGTAACCTTGTCGCCAATTTGAAACATAAATAACGCCTCCAACCTTATTTGATAAATCGAACATATACATAATTATTATATCACATTTTTATATATATTTCTAATCATTTTTAACGATTTTTTTAAGAAATGTAATTTATACCTAAAAAAAATAAGACAAAAAGTCTTATTTCTTAAATTGAGAATCATACATATCCTTATATACATTGCAATTATCATATAAGCTATGATGACTACCCTCACCTATTATTTTACCATCATCAAGAACAACAATTTTATCTGCATCCTTTATTGTCGATAAACGATGAGCAATTATAAATGTTGTTCTGCCTTTAGTTACTGCATTCATTGCTGTCTTTATTTTGTTTTCTGTTTCTGTATCAATATTTGCAGTAGCCTCATCTAAAACTAAAATTTTAGGATTTCGAAGTAGAACTCTAGCAAAAGCAATTAATTGCTTTTCACCAAGAGATAAATTTTCACCCTTAAAGGAAATTGGCATATCAAGCCCTTCATTTGTTTTTGTAAGTAAATATGAAGCACCTACCTCATCTAGTGCCTTAATAATTTCCTCATCCGGATAATCACGTTCCATTGTAACATTATCGCGAAGTGTTCCTGCAAAAAGCGCAGGTGATTGTAAAACAATGCCAATACATTTACGATAGCTTTGCTTATTATATTTAGAAATATCTCTACCATCAACTAATATTTGGCCACCCTGATTATCATTATACCTTAGTAATAGATTCATCATTGATGATTTACCACTACCAGTATGACCCACAATACCAATTGTTTGTCCATGTGCTGCTATTAAATTGACATTTTTTAGGACATATTTTTCGTCAACATAAGCAAAAGACACATCCTTAAATTCAACATCACCTTTAATGTTATCATCAAACATTTCACCATCAAGAACATGTGAATCATTTTTTTCATCCATAAACATAAATATACGATTAGCCGCAACCAAGCTGTCCTCTAATTCATTTAAATTATTAAAAATTTGATTGATAGGTTGAATCATACGATCCAAATAATTAGTATATGTTTGAATTAAACCAACCGTTACAATAGCACCTGAAACATTAACATATCTGAAACCAAAATAATAAAGTATCAAAGCAATTGCCAAGCCCTTTAATAATGACAATAGTTCAAAGCCAAAATATGCTGAAACCGTATTAGCCTTTTTATCATTATCATTATATTTATTAACAAGGCTCTTATAATCATCCATCATTGCATCCTCTTGATTAAAATCTTGAATGATTAGGGCACCACTTATAAGTTCATTAAGCTTGCCGGTAATTCTACTTCCTGTTTCTCTAAGCTCAAGATAATAGCTATGAACTCTTTTACGATAGAATGTAATCCAAAACAATAAAATTGGAACAAGTATTAAAATAATGATTGATAGCTTTGGCTCAAGTAAAATTAAGCCAACGTACACAGCAACAATATTTAAAATCGCTTGAGCAATACTAAACATCGTTTGATAAAAGGTTCTAACACCATTAGTATCAGATGTTATTTTAGCAACTATCTTACCATCTGGCTCAAGTGAATAATAATCAACAGGTAAGTAATCAATCTTCCTAATTGCATTTTCTCTTAGTCTTTTTTCAATATGCATTCCTGTAAGAGTTTGAAAATAGCTTAAAAAATATCTAGCCAAAACTACAACTATAGTTAAAGCTCCATATATCACTAGTAATTTATTAATATTACGAGTAATTTCCGTCTTAGATAAAGTATCATTAATTAGCCAATCATCTAATATTTCTTTTAAAATGAGGGGAGTATAGGTTGTTATAAAAGCAATTATTAAAGCTAAAATAATCGTTATTATAACAAGTGGCCATTCATGTAAAATATAAGGTAGAGTTTTTTTAAATAATAGGCTTTTTGTATAGCCTTCATTATGCTTTTTGCTCATAGTCTACCTCCTTATTATCCATTTGCTGAGAAATAAACTGCTCATAATACCAGCCCTTCTTTTTGATAAGCTCCATATGATTGCCACTTTCAACAATTGTTCCATTATCTAAAACAATTATAAAATCAGCATCCATAACAGCTGATAATCTATGAGCTACAATAATGTTAGTTTTTCCCTTTCGATTAAGCTTTAAGCTTTTTAAAATATTCGCCTCTGTAGTACCATCAACAGCACTCAATGAATCATCTAATATCAATACCTTAGAATCCTTTAAAAAGGCTCTAGCAATTGCTAATCTCTGCTTTTGACCACCAGATAAGGTAACGCCATATTCACCAACAATTGTATCTAAGCCTTCAGGAAGATAAGGAATATCCTTCATAAAGTCAGCCTGAATAATTGCTTTATCCACATCTTCCTCGCTAACCTCCTTAGTGGATCCTATAAGTACATTTTTATATACACTTCTACTAAACATAATATGTTCCTGAGGAACATAAGAAATATTTCTTCTTATTTCTTCCTTTTTAAAATCCTCGATTGGTAAGTCATTAATAAAAAGGGTGTTCTCTTTAATTGGAAGCTGCCTTACAAGTTGTCTTATCAATGTTGATTTACCACTACCAGTATGACCTACAATACCAATTGTTTGTCCTTCTTTAATTACAAGGTTAATATTTTTTAATGTATCGTTATTATCCCCATCATATCTAAATGAGAAGTTTCTATATTCGATTTTAGATATATCATCAACATCCAAAGCTCCTACCTTATCAACAACCTTTGGTTTAGCAAAGAAAACATCATTCAATCTATCCAATGATATTAGACTTTGATGGAAATTCATAATCATATTACCAATTGTTGTCAAAGGCTGAGAGCACATATTTAAATACAATACAAACTTAACAAGGCTTGATATATCTAGCTCACCATTTAAGATCATTTTACTGCCAAGCCCATAAGCAATAAGCGTTGAAACTGCGACTATACTTTGAAATAGAGGTTGAAAAATAACATTAATTTTTAAATTTTTCTTTTCGATTTGATAAACACGATTAGAATATATTAAATTCTTTTGATAATTTTCTTCTTCCTTAGAATAAGCTCTAATCGTTCTAACATTAGTAATGCTTTCCAAAACAACATTACCCATAAGTGACGATTCCTCTCTTACCAAACGCCAATTCTTTTTAACAACACTTCTTAATAGCATATTCATAATAAAAATAATTGGTAAAGGAAGAACGCTAAAAAGTGTTAGCTTAGGATTAATCAAAATCATAACTACAATACTTGCAATAACAGTCGTTGATTCCAAAAAGATATTAAGCAATCTATTACCACCACTAAAATTTACACTTTTTACATCTCCTAAAGCTCTTGTAAGTAGATCTCCTGATTGAAACTCCTCAAAAAAAGCCGCATCTTGAATTAATATATTCTCCATATAGCGAACCTGAAGAGCATAATATAAGCGCACCTTTAATCTATTTTGTAAAACCCTTTTTGTAGAAGCAATTATATATATTAAAACAATTATCACTGAATAAGAAATTACAATATTATAAATCAAATAGCTTTTAGTTAATTCTTTGTTTTCAATTGCCTTACATATATCAGCAATAATTTGAGCTGGTAATAGATTCACAGCTATTTGCAATAGTCCAACTAAAACAATTAAAACATACATATACCAATTCTTTTTTATAAACCACCAAAGCTGCTTTATAAAGCCAAACATAACCTCACCTCTAATCACTAGTTACTTAAGCTATATTATATCTTATTTTTCGATTCAAAGAAAGAAATCAGCACATATTTTGCGCTGATTTTACCTAATTTTTATAATTATTCTTTAAAAATTCAATTTCTTTTTTATATCCATCTAAATCATTGGGAGTTTCTAAAAAGAAAGGAAGCTCTCTAAGCTTAGGGTGGTTAATAATTTCAATAAGAGCCTTACTTCCTATTGTACCCTCACCTATCTTTTCATGACGATCCTTAAATGAAGCGAATGGCATTTTTGAATCATTTAAATGAATTGCCTTTAATCTATCCAATCCTATTATTTTATCGAACTCATTTAGCACATCATCTAAATGATTTACTATATCATAGCCAGCAGAATATACATGACAGGTATCTAAACATACGCCTATTTTTTCGTTATGCTCAATTCTACTAATTATTGTCGCAATTTCTTCAAAGCTTCTTCCAATTTCGCTTCCTTTGCCAGCCATAGTTTCTAATAAAATCATAGTTTTTTGTTCTGGCCTTATCACCTTATTAAGGGCATAAACAATATAATCAATTCCTTCATCTAAGCTTAATGTTGTGAAGCTACCAGGATGTATATTATATAATGCGTTTGGAAGATGCTCCAATCTATATAAATCATCCTTCAAAACCATAATTGCAAATTCTCTTGTTTCAGGCTTTGCTGAAGCACAATTTAGTGTATATGGTGCATGACATAATATTTGATTAATATTATGCTCATTAGCATATTCTAAAAAATTATTAACATCATTAATATCGAAGGGCTTGGCTTTACCACCCTGAGGATTACGCGAAAAATACTGAAATGTATTTCCACCAAGACTAACTATCTCTTTAGCAGCTCCTAAATATCCTAATGAAAAGGACAAATGACAGCCTATTTTAAACATTTTAACACCTCATTTGCTATTATTATAAAGAAAAAAGCTCACTATGTCAAATTAAAGAATTGCTTAAAAGCAATAAATAAAGTAAAATATATGAAAGGTGATTTTATGAGAAAACTAATGATTAAATGTATTGATTTTTATCAAAAAGGAATTTCCCCAAGAAAGCCAGGTAAGTGTCGCTTTATTCCAACCTGTAGTGAATATGCAAAAATTTGTTATGAAAGATTCAACTTTGCCTATGCATCATTTTTAACAGCTAAAAGAATTTTAAAATGCACGCCTTTTCACAAATGTGCTTATGATCCAGTTCCCGAGAAAAAAGAAAAAAAGAACAATTAAATCTTCTTAATTTTATTTAAAACATAACCAGAAGCCTTTTTTATTGCCTCTTCTAGTTCTTCATTTTGATATAACAAAGAAAACAATACGCTTTTAAACATATCACCAGTTCCATAAAATTGTCCTACTATCTTTTCATGAAAATAGCTAAATCTAATATTGTTATATTCACAAATAACACCAATCATATCATTTTCTTCTATTCCCGTTATTACAACTATATTCGCACCTAACTTTTTAAACTCCTTGAAAATATCATCGATATTTTCTTTTTTTGTAATAAGCCTTGCCTCAGTCAAATTAGGAGTTATTACTTTAGTTCTTTTTATTAATGGCTTTATTTCATTTATAAAATCATCATTAAAGCCACTATAAAACCTACCATTATCAGCCATAGCAGGATCATAATATATATCTCCTACAAAATCATTAAAAATAGTAAAATCAATATTATTTGGCATATATCCTATAAACAATGCCTTAGCAATAGGTAAAATATCTAAATATATTTTTTCAAATGAATTTTTGAAATCAATTATAACAGGTTTCTTATTTCCCGTATGCTTTGACAAAATAAGTGAAGGTATAAAGCTAAAGCTTATGCCATACTCAGTTAAAATAGGAATATCAATTAAAGCTGAGCATCCACCATAGCATGTCAAATCCTCAATTAATATAACATCATTCATCTTTTTTATTTTCTTTTGCAAAATTGTATAATGCATAGCCATCCATTAAGGCCAAGGCAATACCAAGTGAGTCATTTATTAATATTTTTATGTAGCTGTTATTTATAACAACATATTTCTTTAAATTAATAAAAATCATACCTATTACAACCAATATTGTAAAAATTCCTGCAAAAATTAAATGGATATATTTATTCTTCATTATTAAGCTTCTCCTCATCAATGTCATTTAGATAATTAATGCTTTTAGTTGCATTATATAATCTAGGATAAATAATGCTAATAAATGCAACCGTAATTGTTCCTGTTAAAATACAAGCAGGAAGTGATGAAAAGCCTCTTAGTAATGCTCCATCAATATTTAGTCTATCAATAGCCAAGCCTAAAATTACCTTAGAAACAAACTCTAAGAAAATATTAATTAATACCGATAAGCTACAAACAAACAAAACACATTTTTGTTGTTTTTTTAGCTTAGCTGAGAAAATAGCTAAAGCTATTAAAGCTGCACTAAATAAATAACCAACAGTGCAAACAATTGCAATATACATTTCTTTATTTTTAATTGAACTACTTAGATTAATTTTGTTTGAATTAAAGCCAATAATTGTTAAGCTAGTAAAAATAATAATAATGGCAGCTATAATATATAATGCCGCATTATATTTAATCTTCTTATCCTTATTAACAATAAGTCTAAATAAAAAGCCAACAAAAAAGCCCATAATAAATTTCAATACTAAATAGGTAAAAAAGCCTCTTACACTACTATAAATTATTAAATCATATAATCCACAACCTACGCCACCAGCAATTCCTCCTATTAGACCACCACATAATAGAGCAGCTAATATACAAAAGAAATTACCTAAATGAATCATACCTCCAGATGGCAATGGTATTTGAATCATTGTTCCAACAAAGCACAATGCGATAAATATCGCTGTTATAACTATTTTATATACTCTTTTATCCTTCATATTAACACTTTCCTTGTTTTTAATATGATAATAGTTTATAATAAATCTGGTACTTTTTAAATAGCCAGATTATTATAAAATTTATGGTACCAGAGGTAAAAAATGAATTTGACATTTCAATTGGATAAAAATAAGCCAGCCTATTTAGCAATTACAGATTATATAAAAGCCGAAATAATAAATGGTAATCTAAAAAATGATGAAAAGCTTCCAAGCAAAAGATCCTTAGCCCAAAGCCTTAATGTTAGTATAAATACTATCTATCACGCCTATATGAATTTAATTGATAGTCAATTTATCTATTCAATTGAAAAAAAAGGGTATTTTGTTAATTCCTACAAGCAAATGCCCGAAATTGAAGAAAAAAAAATAAAGAAAGAAATAAAGTATGATTTTACAACCAAAAAAATAAGTGATGATTTATTTCCAAAAATGATTTGGAAAAAATTATATAATAGAGTCTTAAACGAAAATTTATTCCTTAACTATGTAAGTGCAAAGGGGATTTACGAGCTTAGACTAGCTATTAAAAATCATCTTTACCAAAATAGGGGCATTAATACCTCTGTTGAACAAATTGTAATTGGCTCAGGTATTGAATATCTAATGCAACTACTATTTCCTTTGATAAATTCTTTTAATTTTGGAATTGAAAATCCAGGTTTTTCCAAAATTGCAACCATTCTAAAAAATAATAACAAAAAAATAACCTATCTAAATATCGATGCCAATGGGGCAATTTTAAATGAAACAGTTGATGCCATATATATAACACCATTTAATGAATTTCCTTTAGGAATTAAAATGGCTATGTCAAGAAAAAAGGAAATATTAAACTGGCTTAACAATGAAAATAAATTTTGTATTGAGGATGATTTCGATGCTGAATTTAGAATTGGAGATTCACCAACAATACCTTTATTTTCCCAAAATTCCTCTAATGTAATTTTTATTTCTTCATTTTCCCGAACAATTGGACCCTCTCTTCGAATTTCATATATGATTTTGCCTAATAAATTAGTAACAAAATTTGATGAAATGTATCATAGCTATTCAAATAGTGTACCAGCTATAGATCAATATACTTTAGCTAATTTTATTGCCTTAGGACATTATCAAACACATATAAATAAACTAAAGCGAGTATATAAAATTAGAAGAAAAATAATCGAAGAGTATTTTATAGATAAAAAGGACTTTTCTATAATTTCCAAAACAAATTATCTTCATTTTTTATTAAGTGTACCTAAAATAATAAGCATTCCAAATGATATTGAGATAAAATACTTAAATGATTATGATGTTAATAAAACTAATAATAACATTGTTTTACTTGGATATTCAAATATAAAAAATAATAACCTAATTGATGCATTAGATTGCTTAACAAAACTTTTTTTGGTAAAATAAAAGAGGTGATGAAAATGCAAATTGGTAAAAACAACGAAGAATATAAAAGACTAAAAGCCTTACTTAAAGCAAATAAGGATGAAGATGTGGTTGCTACCACAGATTTAAACGTAATTAAGCTAGCATTAAAATACAATTTAAATATTTTAGAATTTTTTTATGTTAATGATGAAAGCTATAAGGATGAAACAAAACAAACTATTGATGATGCTAAAAATAAAGCTTTAAGCATATATGAAATATCTAAAAATATGTTTGAGGCAATTCAAAGCAAGGAAAATCAGGTTGGCCTTGCTGCAATAATTGAATATAAGATAAATAACCTTGATGACTTACGTGATAAAAGCTTTATTGTCGTTTTAGATGGCTTAGAAATACCAGGCAATATTGGTACAATTCTAAGAACACTTGATAGTGCCTCTGTTGATGGCTTAATAATAGTTGATGCTGTAACCAAAATGCATAATCCAAAAATTACAACATCTTCAAGAGGTTGTAATCTTTTGATTCCTACAGCAGTTTGTTCATTTGAAGAAGCTCAAAGCTTCCTTTTAGAAAACAATTATAATATCTATTTAGGAGAACCTAATTTAGGACTTGATTATACAAAATACGATTACGAAGGAAAAATTGCCATTGTTATGGGCAACGAACGCTTTGGTATAAATCTTAAATGGTATAATAAAAAGCATACAAAGGTATTTATACCTATGTATGGCTCAAATAATAGTTTGAATGTTGCGGTTGCCACATCAATTATCGTATATGAAGCCGCAATGAAAAGAAAAATAACAATCCGCATGTAAAACATGCGGTCTTTCGGCTACCCTATAAGGGCCTCTTGCTACACAGACCCTCAAGGGT
>CAKQDS010000011.1 GCA_934229535.1 uncultured Anaeroplasmataceae bacterium | reverse complement strand
TATGCAAATTAAAAAGGCTGTAAAACCTAGAAATTGATACTTTTTCAAAACCTAGGTTTTTTCACAGCCCCTTTTTTGTGTTTTATATAAAGTTATATTAGGTATTTATAGTACAATTCTACTATATATTTAATTTATAATTAGTAATTTGCTTCAACATTTTGAAATTTTCGGCATATTCGCCATTTTAAAAATTGAAATTTTCGGCAAGTGATGGTATAATCAAAGAAAACGGAGGCTTAAAAATGGTAGAAAGAATTTTTGAACGTAAAATATATCAAAAAATGTTAAAATGGAAAAATGAATCTAATGGAAAAACTGCGCTTCTTATTAAAGGTGCTAGACGTGTCGGTAAGTCTACGGTTGCAGAGGAATTTGCTCAAAAAGAGTATTTGAGTTACATATTAATTGATTTTTCTATAGCATCAAAGGAAGTTCATAATTTATTTAATGATTTATCAGATTTAAATTATTTGTTTTTGCGCCTTCAGCTTATTTACCATGTTAACTTAGAAAATAGAAAGTCAGTTATTATTTTTGATGAAGTTCAAAGAGAACCTTTAGCAAGACAAGCAATAAAACATTTAGTTAAAGATGGAAGATATGATTATATTGAAACTGGATCTTTACTATCTATAAAAAAGAATGTTGAAAATATTGTTATTCCAAGTGAAGAAACAAGAATTGAAATGGTCCCTATGGATTATGAAGAATTCCGTTGGGCATTAGGAGATAAGGCAACAATTCCTATGTTGAAAACAGCTTTTGAAAATAAAATTTCTTTAGGTGATGATGTTAATCGTAGAATGATGAGAGATTTTAGATTATATATGTTGGTTGGAGGAATGCCTCAAGCTGTAAATGAATATATTGATACAAACAATTTTAATAAAGTTGATGAGATGAAGCGTTCTATATTAGAGTTATACCAGGATGATTTTAGAAAAATAGATTCAACAGGTAGAGCTTCACTAGTGTTTTCAGCTATTCCATCAGAATTGGCTAAAAATGCATCAAGATATCAAATTTCTAGTGTAATACCAAATGAAAAACAAAATCGAATACTTGGCGTTATTGCTGATATGAAGGATTCATTGACTGTTAATGTAGCATATCATGCAAATGATCCAAGCGCTGGAATGTCTTTACATGAGGATATTTCTAAATATAAGATGTTTCTTGGCGATACAGGCTTATTTACTACACTTGCTTTTATGGATAAGGACTTTACGGAAAATATTATTTATGAGAAGCTTCTAAGTGATAAGTTAGATACTGATTTAGGTTATTTGTATGAAAATATAGTTGCTCAAATGCTTTATGCCTCAGGAAATAAATTATTCTATTATACATTTCCTAAAGATAATTCAACTCATAATTATGAGGTGGATTTCATAATTGCAAGAAAGAATAAAATATGTCCTATTGAGGTTAAATCATCAGGATATAAAACCCATGCATCTATCGATGCTTTTGCAAATAAGTTTTCAAGTAAAGTAGGTCAAAAATATTTAATATATACAAAGGATTTAAAAAAGGATAAGGATTTAATTTGTATTCCTTTATATATGACGATGTTTTTATAAATTTATATTATGGTAGTATAGTATGTGTTTTTGCACTTCTAAATTAATTGTATAGGTATTAGTTAACGACTATAGGATATTAGTGTAGCAATTAAAATGATAAATGACAAAATACTAACATCAAAATAAAATAAACAACTTTTAAGTTTAAAATGCATGTTCAGCTATCCAATATGCTATCGCATTTTTTAGTGTTTAGTTGCTAATACGTCAATAAAATGATATAACAAAGAAAAATGGTGGTGTTTAATCTTGAAAAATGTTATTCGCATACTTATTTTACTTATTGTTATGTTGTTTAATTTGCGTATCCCAACGCCAACCAAATATTCCCCTGGTGATACTTGGAATATTGAATTAAATGATGATTATTCTGTAGAGTGTCACTTTGTAGAGATAACTAGTGAACATTTAATTTTTACAATAAAAAAAGAAAATCCTAATGATACTTATAATTTTGCCATTCGAGGAAATATACCTTGTGATTATGTATATGTTAATGACGAAATGATATCACCGAAAGCAATAGGAGTGATACCTTTCAGCTTTTATGATGTTGAAGAATTTAAGGAAATTAATACTATTAAAATTCCTTTTCGTGAAGGAACAGAAGAATATAAAAAAATAGATATTGATTCCTCTAATATATTTTTTCCTGAAGGAACTAAAATATATATAGGGATTAATATTACATTATATAAATTTTAAGTGGTTACTGTTTTATAACCACTTTTTTTGATTTATTAAGAAATTTTAAATAAAGGAAAGAATAATAGTATTTATAGTACAATTTTACTATATATTTAATTTATAATTAGTAATTTACTTCAACATTTTGAAATTTTCGGCATATTCGCTATTTTAAAAAATGAAATTTTCGGCAACTGTCAAGAAAAATGAAGATTTAGTCATTGAGAAATACTTAACTAAAATATAATTCTTATAAAAAAAGTATCTATATGTAATCATCATATTTTGAGCTGTGCTATGTTGTCTTCTATTCTTTTGTCATTTTCCAAGGAATATGATGTAGAAGAAATTCGCATTTTTTATCGTAAAGCAATGTGCGAAAATCTGATTATGAAAAAATTTGCTAAAAAGAGTAAGGCATATACCGAAAATGGTAGAGATAAATTAAAGGAACAGGCTTTGAATAGTAAAAAGAATACAAATCCTTATTCATGGACATTTGATGTTATTGATGGTGAGGATATAAATAAATATACAGCAATTTTTCATAGCTGTGGAATTTGTTATTTAATGAAAAAATTAAATTTGGAAAAATATATAGAGGCAATGTGTACATTAGATTATGATATGGCTGCCTTAAATAATACAAGATTTACAAGAGAGCATACAATTGCTAAAGGCTTTGCTGAATGTGATTGTCATTATGATCATTTAACAAAATAGCTTAAATCAACAAAAATACTTGAATGTGTTGTTTGAATGTGTTCATATATCAGCTAAAATATAGATGTATTTAAGGAGGATATATGAATGAATACAGATAAAATTTATGCAGAGTCAATTGCAAAGGAATATGCAACAAAGGATAAATCAAAGGTTGTTGCTTTAAGAAAATTAGATAAGAAGGCTAAGCTTCCAGCTGAAATATTTACTTATACATTTGGTATTGCAGCTGCTTTAGTTATGGGTGTTGGTATGTGCTTATCAATGAAGGTAATTGGTAATGGTTCAACACTTATGTTTGTTCTAGGAATAATTATTGGTATAATCGGCATGGTACTTGCTGGTATTAATTATCCACTTTACAAAAAAATATTAGAGGCTAGTAAAAAGAAATACGCTTATGATATAATTACTCTAGCTAAAGAAATTGCAGAAGAATAAAAGTGAGGCGGTATTATGAATAAAAATGAAAGTAAATATTTTAATACCGCTATGCTTATGGATGAGGCTTTAATTGAGCTACTTGCTAAAAAGGATTATGATTATATAACAGTTAAAGAGATTTGTAATAAAGCGATGGTAAATCGTTCTACATTTTATTTACATTATGAAACAATTGACGATTTATTAAGTGAAACCATAGAATTAATAAATAAAAGGTTTTATTCGAGCTTTGAGAATTCAGGTGAGGTTTCTGAAAATATCAGGAATAAAGAAAAATCAAAGCTTATATTAGTTACACCTAAGTATTTAAAACCTTATCTACAATTTATTAAAGAAAATAGGAATATTTTTAAATTAACTGTCAATAAGCCAGAATTATTTAATGCCTCATCAGCCTTTGAAATGATGTATAGTGATTATTTAAAGCCAATTTTAGATATGTACAATGTACCATTATTTAAGCATAAATATATATTGAGCTTTTATTGTCATGGAATGATTGCTATAATTATGAAGTGGTTAGATGATGATTGTAAATTAGAAATTGATAAGGTGATTGATTTGATTTCTGAATGTCTAATGATAAAAGAAATAAATGAAAAATATGGAGAAAATAGCTAATTATTTAAGAAGTAAAAAAAATAGAATCAATCTATCATTTTATATTTCAATTATTACAGGAGCTTTGTTTAGTATCTATAATGGCTATTTTGGTTTTAAATATAAGCTTGTTTGGAATTTCTCAATATTCTTTTATTATATAATATTGCTTATTCTTAGAGTATTAATCTCATTTAATAAAAAATCAAAGGCTATGTTTAATATAACCCAAGTAACCAGTATTATAATTACTATCATTTTGATTTTCCCAGCAATTTTGATGATTAAGAATGAAAGAAATATTAGCTTTAGTATTATTCCTGCAATTGCTATCGCCACCTATACTACCTATAAAATAGTTATGATAGTAATATGGTAATTTTATCGATAATATCTAGTGTAGGTATATTATTATTCTTAATAGTGATAATTTTTATATTTTGGTTTCATTATAGAAGAGCAGATTAAAATGGATTTGCTTTTTTCTTTTCTTCATAATATAATTTTTTTGGTGATATTTATGAAAAAAGTGGAAGCTTATATTCCTAAATTAGAGGATTTATGTTATCGTATGCATCTTCTTAGTGATGATTTGACGATGAAATATAATCATGACTATGGTGGAACAATTGATTTTAATGAAGAAAAATGGCAAGCTTGGTATGATAGATGGATTAATAAGGAAAATCGTTATTATGCCTATTTAAGAAATGAGAATGGAGAATTTATCGGTGAAATTAGCTACCGATTAGAAGGAGATAAATATATTTGTAGTATTATTATTGAGAATAAATATCGTCATAATGGCTATGGTAAATTAGGATTAGATTTATTATGTAAAATAGCTAAAGAAAACAAAATTAAATATTTATATGATGATATTGCTAAGGATAATTCAAGTATTAATTTATTTTTAAGTAATGGCTTTGAAATTGAATATGAAGCATCTAAAATTATTATGGTGAAAAAAATACTTTAAATGATTCCATCTAGGCTTATAGCTTGGATGGAATTTTTTATTTTAGTTAAAATATTTTCTTTTATCTTATGTTCCATTTTTATACCATATCTTTCTTATAATTAATATTGTAAGGAGGAAGTTATGCAGGATATTAGAAAAAGTATTAATAAGGAATATTTAGAGCATATTCAGATGATTTTAACAGGGTTAAATGGTGGTTCAAGGCTTTTATATCAAATGATAAGGATTAACAATGATTTATCATTTAAATATGGAGAAAAACAAAATGATAATGGTGGGGTTATAGTTTTGCCAAACATTGTTAAGTTTGATGATAATAATATTAAGCAAATTGGTGATTATATAGCTTCAATAAATTCTAAGGTATGTTTAAAAATAGGGAATTTTTTAGAATACAAAAGTCAAAAGGATGGGTTTGTTTTTGATACAAGCAGTAGATGTATAGAATTATTAAATTTAGATTTAAATGAGCTATTAGAAATAGCTATTAAGCTTTGTGAAAATTTAAATTTAGAGCTTGTTTTATTAAAGGAATATACTTCTACAAGTATTATTTATTTAACTAATAAGACTATGTACTAAATATGGTACATAAAAATTTTATAATATAATTAAAGAGGTAAAAATAATGTTTGAAAATGTTGTGGGACATAAGAAGCAATTAAGTGAGATTAGTAATGTTTTAAATTGGTTTGATCATAACAAAGATTTACTTAAAAAAGGAATAAATACACCTAAGGGAATGATTTTGTATGGACCTCCTGGCAATGGTAAAACTTTAATAATTAAGGATATTATTGAAAATACTAAGGCCAATGTTATTGTTATAAATGGTGATAGTGATAATGTATTAAATGAGACACAAAAGGCCTTTGAGGAGGCTAAAAGAGTTGGTCATTCAATAATTGTAATAGACGAATTAGATTTGCTTTTAGATGATGATACAAGGCTTAGAAGAATATTACAGGATAATATTGATGGTGTTAATGCTAACGATGATTTATTAATTTTAGCCGCAACTAATAATATTATTGATATTCCTGATGCGATTTTAAGAAGTGGTAGATTAGATAAGTGTATTAGAATAGATTATCTGGATTCAAATGAGCTTTTAGTTTTACTAGATGAACTTATGGAAAAATATGATCTTAGGTTTAGCGATGATTATGATGAGGAATTACTTAAGGACCTTATTGGTGGAACAACCACAAGCTGTACAGATATTTTAGCACTTGTTAACGATTTTGCATTAAGATATAATGAAAAAATAATTACTATGACAATGGTTGAAAATTCTTTAGACATTATTAAAAATGACATTAAAAAGGTAAGTGACGAACAATTTTATCAGGTTGCTATCCACGAGGCTGGGCATGCTGTGATGCTTAATAGGTTTAATGAATATTTTAAAATTTGTCAAATGACTATTGATGGTCCTAGTGGTAGATGTAATGCAGTAGAGGTTAAAGAAAAGAATTTTTACTCTTTTCCTAAAATGATTGCAGATATAAAAATAAGTATGTCTGGAGCACTTGCTACTAGAATTATCCTAAATACTGGTAGTAATGGCTGTGAGAAGGATCTTCAGCGTGCTAGGAATTATGCTTACAATATGTTTAATGCAAATGGTTATAAAGGCTGTTATTTAACATTACCTGATTTAGGAATTGGTCGTAGAAGAGAAACATTTATAAAAAGAAGAAAAATGGAAAAAAGAATCGAAAGCTTCTTAAAGAAATGTGAGAATGATGCTATGAAATATATTAAAAGAAATAAAAATAAGGTCATTAGCCTTGCAAATGAGCTAATGATTAAGAAAAAAATGAATAATAAAGAGATTATATCAATTTTAAATTGACAAAATGAAGCATTAGTGATATAATGTATTTGTTCTTGAAATAGAACGTATGAAGAACGCACCTAAGGCTATGGCCTTATGACAGTGCTACCAACCTGCTATTTGTAAGGTGGTGATCCATAGTACATATGGCGGAGGCAATTAATATTAAGAAATTTGTAGATTATGCTTCCATAAAGAATGGTAGCATTTTTTTATGGAAGAGGGATATCTTCGCTATATTTTAAAAAATAGGAGGATATATATGGAAGCAAAAAATTTAGCACCACTAAGAATTTTAGAAATTTTAAGAAATTATAGTAGTGAGGAACACAAATTAACTCAAGCAGTTATTTTAGATTATTTATGGAAAAATTATGGAATTGATCTTGAAAGAAAATCCATAAGTAGACATATTAATAATCTTGTTGAGGCTGGGTTTAATATTCAATCTACCTCAAAGGGAGTTTATCTAGTTGAAGATAAAACATTTAAGGTAGCGGATGTTTATTATCTTATAAATATGGTACTTTATTCAAAAGATATTTGTGCCATTGATGCTGATAATATTATAAAAAAGCTAGTTAGTTTAAATAATGATGTAAAAGTGCTTTTGGATACAATAAAAAAGCCATATCAGGTTGAAAGAACAAAAGCTAATAGCCTTTTTGAAAATCTAACATTTTTAACTAAAGCAATTCTTAGAAATAAGACTATATCATTTTCTTTAATTTATTATGATGAATACAAAAATAAAAAAAAGAGCCAAAAATATATAGTTGTTCCTAAAAATATAGAGGTATTAGCTGGTATTAATTACTTATTTGCCAATGATGGCGTTAAGTATGAAATATTTAAAATGGTTGATTTAGCATATGAGGAAGATGAAATTATTAATAATCAGACAAATGAAGAAAAAGCGAATATTCGTCTAAAGCTTAAGAAAGAGGATTTAAATTTATTCATTGATGAATTTGGCCTTGCCTATAATATGATAGAAGGATTAGAGTATTATTATATAGTTGAAGTTTATACAGGTATTGATAAAGCTATTAAATTTGCTAAAATTCATAATGCTATCATTTTGATGCCAATAGATGTAGTTCAAAAAATGAAAAGTGAATACAATGAAATGAATTTTCTTTACAATAATTTATTATTTAGTAATGTTAATAGTGGAGCTTTACAAATGAAATACTAGAAAATGTATTTCATTTTTTTTTGATTTTAGACAATTTGTTGAGTAAAATATGGTACTTTTATTAAATTTTGTGTTATCATATTAATGAGGTGATTATATCGATAAGAATAATAATAGGTTTTCTTGTGAAAATAAATAAAACGAAAGGAAAAAAATATAATGCGTAAAACAAAGATTATATGTACACTTGGTCCAGCTGTTGACGATGATGATAAGCTAAAGGAAATGATTCTTCATGGCCTTGATTGTGCTAGACTTAATTTTTCTCATGGTACTCATGAAGAACAAAAGGTAAGAATGGACCGCGTTAAGAAAATTAGACAAGAATTAGGAATTCCGCTTCCAATTTTATTAGATACAAAGGGCCCAGAAATTAGAGTGGGCAATTTTAAGGATGGTAAGGTTAATCTATATAAGGGTGATTATTTTACATTTACACCTGATCACGAGCTTATTGGTGATGAAACAAAAATAGGCTTGACCTATCAGGAGCTTGCTAAATATGTTAAGCCTGGTGTCATAATTTTAGCTGATGATGGCAAAATCAGCTTTAAGGTTGTTGAAATTATAGGCGATGATGTTAAATGTGAGGTTTTAAATGATGCCCCTCTTAGTAACCACAAGAGTATCAATATTCCTAATGTAATTGTGGATATGCCATATATATCTAAGATTGATCGAGAAGATATCATTTTTGGTATTAAGGAATGTGTTGATTATATTGCTGCTTCATTTGTAAGAAGAAAAGAAGATGTATATGCCTTAAGAGAATTGCTTGATGAATATGATACATCTCATAAGATAAAAATTATTTCTAAGATTGAAAATACTGAAGGTATTGAAAAAATGGATGAAATTATTGAAGCCTCTGATGGAATTATGGTTGCTCGTGGCGATATGGGTGTAGAGGTTCCATTTAAAATGCTTCCTGGTATTCAAAAGGATTTAATATCTAAATGCTATCGTGCTGGTAAAATAGTAGTTACTGCAACGCAAATGCTTGATTCAATGCAACAAAATCCACGTCCTACCCGTGCTGAGGTTTCTGATGTAGCTAATGCTATTTATGATCGAACATCAGCTATTATGCTTAGTGGTGAAAGTGCTGCTGGTAAATATCCAATTGAGGCTGTAACCGCTATGCGTGATATTGCAACATGCACTGAGGAAAATATTAATTACCATGAAAGATTTTATCGTAATAATTTAAATTTAGGAAATAGCTTTGTATCAGCTATTTGTAATTCAGCAGTTAATGCTTCATATCAAATAGATGCTAAAGCTATAATTTGTGTTACAAATAATGGTGAAACAGCATTTACATTGTCAGCGTATCGTCCTAGTTGTCCAATTATTGCAATATGTGTTAACGATAAGGCTGCTAGACAATTAAATCTTGCTTGGAATGTATATCCAGTATATGCAGAGGAAAAGCATTCTACAGATGAATTATTTATTTATGCAATAAACAAAGCCTTAGAAACTAATTTAGTTCATAAAGGAGATAAGGTCATAATTACTGGTGGCTCTCATGTAGGTAATGCTGGAACTGATATGTTTAAGCTTCATACTATTTAAAATGTCTATAATTAAAAGAAACTCTCTCATAATATATATTGTAGCGCTTAAGGCTACAATAGAAGGGAGTTTTTTTATGGCTTGTAATAATAAGCATGATGAAATAATTGTATGTAATACATTATTTAAATATGATTTGGTGAATGTTAGTGATGGTGTTTATGATTTAGTATGTACTCCATGTAACGTACCAACTGCTGTTTATAATGTAGGAAGAATTACTAAAAGAGAAAATAGCTGTAACCAAATTGAATTTTATCAAGGCTTCATTAATTGTGATCCTGTAGAAATAATCCAGGATTGCTCTTTAGAATGCTTAATTAGACGAATGATTGAAACTTATTTTAATAATATTCCTGATATTGAATGTAACAACAATAGCTGTAGATATAGAAATACAGGACTAGGAATATTTTAATTGGCCTTAGGCTAGTTTTAACTAGCCTAAGCATTTTATTCCTTATGCAAGAGGTTTGGCCTCTTTTTTTTATCAATATTTTTTTGGTATTTTTCAAAATTCATTAAAAAAAATAATGAAAGATAATGAAAAAACAGTTGTTTCGTTTGCTAATAAAAAAGTGAAATATTGGCTTAAATACAAGTAAAATGCTGTTTGCGTAAAGATATAACATTTAAAGTATAGAGGAGACATTATAGCGCAATAAAGCCAAAAATATTTTTTGCAACATTTTAAATTAAGACAATTTTTTTGATTTGACTAACATTGAACGTTTGAATATAATAAAGGCACACTATTCGTTATGGAGGGATAAATATGGTTGAGTATATTATTAAACGTGATGGACGTGAAGTTCCTTTTGAACTTACCAAAATTGAAAAAGCAATTGAAAAAGCTTTAGAAGCAAGCCATGAACGTAATGATAAGCTTGCAATGTCGCTTGCTATTAAAACCGATGAAAAGCTTGAAGAACTTGGCCTTGAAAAGCCAAGTGTTGAAGATATTCAGGATGTTGTTGAACAGGTTTTGATTGAAAATGATTTATTAGAGGTTGCAAAGCGTTATATAGTTTATCGTCAAGAGCGTACAAACATAAGAGAAAGTAATACTAAGCTTATGAATGTTTATAAGTCAATTACCTTTAATGAAACTAAAGAAAATGACATTAAAAGAGAAAATGCTAATATTGATGGCGATACACCAATGGGTATGATGCTAAAGTTTGGTAGTGAAGCAACTAAGGAATTTGCTAAAAAATTCCTAATGAAAAAAGAGTTTGCTTATGCTCATGATAATGGTGATATTCATATTCATGATATGGATTTTTATTATATGACAACAACATGCTGCCAAATTGATTTAACTAAGCTATTTCATAATGGCTTCTCTACAGGCCATGGCTTTTTAAGAGAACCAAATTCTATTGCTTCATATGCAGCACTTGCTTGTATAGCTATCCAATCAAATCAAAATGATCAGCATGGTGGCCAAAGTATACCAATGTTTGATTATGATATGGCTCCAGGCGTAAGAAAGACTTATATTAAATCATTTAGAGCGAACTTAGAGAAGGCTTTGGAATTAGAAATTCCTAATTTTGATTTAAAATTATTGGATTCTTTATTTGAAGCTTCAACACCATCAATGAGTGATAATTCTGTTTTTGAGGATATTTTAAGAAATCTTTTAATAGACGTTAACAAGAATACTGTAGATAAGATTATCACATTTGTTAAAAATGAGGCCTATAAGGATACAGATAAGCAAACATACCAAGCTATGGAAAGCTTAATTCATAACTTAAATACAATGCATTCTCGTGCTGGAGCACAGGTGCCATTTAGTTCTTTGAATTATGGTACAGATACCTCAGTTGAGGGTAGAATGGTTATGCGTAATTTACTTATGGCAACTGATAAAGGACTTGGTAATGGTGAAACACCTATTTTCCCAATTCAAATATTTAAGATTAAGGATGGCGTAAATTATTATCCTAATGATCCTAATTACGATTTATTTATGCTTGCCTGCAAGGTATCAGCTAAGAGATTATTCCCTAACTTTTCATTTATAGATGCATCATTTAATAAAATTTATTATAAGCCTGGTGATCCTCGTACAGAAATAGCTTATATGGGCTGTAGAACAAGAGTTGCGGCTAATGTTGATAAGGATAATGAAATAGTTACTGGTAGAGGTAATTTGAGCTTTACATCTATAAATCTTCCACGTCTTGGAATCTTAGCTAAGGGTGATATATCTAAGTTCTTTGATATGCTTGATGAAAAGCTTAATTTAGTAATTGCCCAGCTTTATGAGCGTTATTTAATTCAAATTCACAAGCATGTTTATAATTTCCCATTTTTAATGGGACAAGGTGTATGGCTTGGAAGTGAAAAATTAAAATGGGATGATACCCTTGAGAGTGTTTTAAAGCAAGGTACATTAACAGTTGGTTTTATTGGTCTTGCTGAAACATTAGTGGCTTTAACAGGACATCATCATGGAGAAACTAAAGAGGCTCAAGAGTTAGGATTGAAGATTGTTAAATATATGCGTGATCGTTGTGATGAAGAAACAAAGAAGACAGGTCTAAATTATTCGCTTATAGCTACTCCTGCTGAAGGATTATCTGGTCGATTTGTTAAGATTGATAAAAAGAAATTTGGTATTATTCCTGGTGTAACTAATCATGAATATTATACTAATTCCTTCCATATTCCAGTATATTATAAAATATCAGCATTTAAGAAAATTGAAATTGAGGGTCAATATCATGAGCTAACAAATGGCGGACACATAACCTATGTTGAATTAGATGGTGATATGACTAAAAACCTTGATGCTTTTGTTGCTGTAGTTAAGCATATGCATGATTCTAATATTGGCTATGGCTCCGTAAATCACCCTGTTGATCGTGACCCTGTATGTGGATTTACAGGAATAATTAATGATCGTTGCCCACTTTGTGGACGTAGTGAGGGTGATATTCCGTTTGAACGAATTAGAAGAATTACAGGCTATCTTGTAGGTACTTTGGATCGTTTTAATAACGCTAAGCTTGCTGAGGTCAAGGAGCGTGTAAAACATGGAATCACTACAGATTAGACTTTCTGGTATTATTGATGAATCAGTTGTTGATGGTCCAGGGATAAGATATGTTATTTTTACTCAGGGCTGTAAGCATAATTGCAAAGGATGTCATAATCCTAATACCCATGATGAAACTAAGGGTTACTTAAAAGCCTGTGATGACATAATTAATGATATTAATGAAACTAAATATTTAAGCGGTGTTACATTTTCTGGTGGTGAACCATTTTTACAACCAGATAAATGTGCATATATCGCAAAAAGAATAAAAAAAGAATATAATATAATTGCATATACTGGGTATTTATATGAACAACTATTAGAGCTTAGTAAAGTCAACCAGGCAATTATGGACTTTTTGAAGCAAATCGATATTTTGGTTGATGGTCCATTCATTCTTGAACAAAAAAGCTTAGAATTAAAATTCAAAGGCTCTAAAAATCAAAGAATGATTTTAGTAAAAAAATCCTTATGTGAAAATAAGGTGATATTATATGATGAAGACTAGGAATTTACCTAGTCTTTTGTTATAATAAGATGAAAGAAGGAATATAATGGCAAAAATTGTTTACCCTAATTATGATAAATCACTTTTATCTATCATTTCATCAATAAAAAAATATTTTAATGAAGAATATCCTTATGCTTCAAATGAAACAATAGATGAATTATTAAATACAGAAAAATATAAACACATTACATTTATGATATTAGATGGTCTAGGAAGCAAAGTTTTAGAAGACAATCTAGATGATGAAAAAATTTTAAGTAAAATGCATACTGAGGACTTAATTTCTATTTATCCATCAACAACTGCAGCAGCAACTACATCAGCTATTTCTGGACTCACTCCTCTTGAAAGTGGCTGGACAGGTTGGCAAAATTATGTTAAGGAAATAAATCAAAATATTGTTTTATTTACAGGAGTTAATTATTATACTAATAAGCAAACTAATATGACTGGCTATCAAATATTACCAGTTACACCTTTTTGGCAAAGCTTTCCTATATATACTAGTAAAATTATGCCGCCATTTGATAAACAAAATGGTGTTAAAAATTTTAGTAGTGGAATAAAAAAATTGAAAAAGATTTGGAAGACTAAAGAAGCCTCATTCACCTATTTTTATTGGGCAGAGCCAGATAGTACAATGCATAGCTTTGGTTGTGATTGCTCAAAATCTCATAAAATAATAAATGATTTAAATAAGAAAATAGAGGTAATGTATAAAGATTTACCAACTGATTCATTAGTTATAATAACTGCTGATCATGGTCATATAAATGTAGAACCAATTAATTTAACTTTAGATTTAAAATTGAATTCAATGCTAAAAAGAAGACCAAGTAATGATGCAAGAGCAATAACCTTTAGTGTTTTAGAGGATAAAAGAACAGAATTTGTTAACCATTTTAACGAATTATATAAGGATTCATATATTTTATATGATTCAAATGAATTTATTAATAAAGGCTTTTTGGGAGATACTAGTAAAAGTAAGCTTAATCCAAGAATTAAAGATTTTTTAGGTGATTATATTGCAGTAGCAATTTCAAACAAATATTTTGAATACAATGATGATTTTGCAGGCTTTAAAAGCCATCATGCTGGTATGACAGGCGAAGAAATGATAACACCATTGATAATTATTAAGAAGTAAAATTAATCATTTGGTGGCGTTTTCATATGTAAAGAATTATTATATTGTGATATAATAAATTGTTTAAATGTGAGGTAAAATATATGGATATTCGTAATGTAGCAATCATTGCCCATGTTGACCATGGTAAAACAACATTAGTTGATAAATTATTAAAATTTTCACATGTATTTAGAGATAATCAAATTGTTGGCGAGTGTGTAATGGATTCAAATGCCATTGAGCGCGAGCGTGGTATAACAATTTTATCTAAAAATACTGCTGTACAATATAAGGATACAAAAATTAATATTCTTGATACCCCAGGACATGCTGATTTTGCTGGTGAGGTTGAAAGAATTATGAAAATGGTTGATGGAGTTGTTCTAGTAGTTGATGCTTATGAAGGAACAATGCCTCAAACTCGTTTCGTTTTAAAGAAAGCCTTTGAAGCTCATTTAAAGCCAATTGTTGTAATTAACAAGGTAGATAAGCCATCAGCAAGACCAGCTGAGGTTTTAGATGAGGTTTTAGAGCTATTTATTGATTTAGGTGCAGATGAGGATGATCTTGATTTTCCAGTATGCTATTGTTCGGCAATGAATGGAACATCATCACTTGATATGGATCCTTCAACTCAAAAAGAAGGAATGGATCCATTGTTTGAAATGATTATTAAATATATTCCTGCTCCTTCAATGGATGTTAATGCCCCACTTCAATTCCAACCTGCAATTTTAGATTATACTGATTTCGTTGGTCGTATTGGTGTTGGTAGAATTGCTCGTGGTACAATTAAGAGTGGTGACGTTGTATCATGCTGTAGACTAGATGGTAGCATTAAGCAATTTAGAATTCAAAAGCTTTTCGGATATTTCGGATTAAATAAATTTGAAATTAAAGAAGGCTATGCTGGTGATATTGTAGCAGTTTCAGGCTTAAGTGATATTTCAGTTGGTGAAACAATTTGTCCTGTTGGTCAAGAGGATCCACTTCCAAAGCTTAACATTTCAGAGCCTACTGTTCAAATGACCTTTGGTACTAATACCTCACCATTTGTGGGTTTAGATGGTAAAAGTGTTACTGCAACTAAAATTGAAGAGCGTCTTTTCAAGGAAGTACAAAGAGATGTTTCACTTCGTGTTCAAAGAGTTGAAAAAAGTGAAGAATGGATTGTATCAGGTCGTGGTGAGCTTCATTTATCAATTTTAATTGAAAATATGCGTCGTGAAGGCTTTGAATTCCAGGTTTCACGTCCACGTGTAATTACTAAAGAAATAGATGGTGTATTATGTGAGCCATTTGAGTATGTAGTCGTTGATGCTCCTAGTGATTGTATCGGTTCAGTAATTGAAATGCTTGGTAATCGTAAAGGTATTATGGAAACAATGACAAATACGGAAACTCAAACAAGAGTAATATATGTAGTTCCATCTCGTGGTTTAATTGGTTTTAATACTGATTTTATGACCGTAACTAAGGGATATGGAATAATTAATCATAGTTTCTTAGATTATCGTCCTATGGAAGCATTTAGAGTTGGCGAAAGACAGGCTGGTGTTTTAGTTTCAATGGCTCAGGGTCAATCTACAGCTTATTCTATTGGTGCCTTAGAGGATCGTGGAGCAATGTTTATTTCTCCAGGCGAGGATATTTATGAAGGTATGATTGTTGGTGTTGCTAATAAGGATTTAGATTTAGCTGTAAATGTTGTAAAGGCTAAGCAACAAACGAATACTCGTTCATCAAACAAGGATATGACAGTAGTTCTAAAGAAACCTATTGTTATGTCACTTGAGGGCTGTCTTGAATTTATTAATGAGGATGAATTAGTTGAGGTTACACCTAATCATATTCGTTTAAGAAAGAAAATATTAGATACTGTTTTAAGAAAGAAATATGACGCAAGTCGTAGAAGAGATGAAGAAACAGTATAGCTAAAGCGAAGAATCTTCGCTTTTTCTTTTAACAAAATTCGACAAAAATGCAATATTTAAAAGATATGTTAGCATATTTAAAAGGAAAGCAAATGATTTTTTTTAATTTTTTATTGATTTTTATTGAAAATTGTTTTTTTGTGGCGTATAATTAACACATAAAGAAATTATTTTCTTTATAGTTTGTAAGAAGGAGTTTTGAAAGTATGAATGGTAAAGTAAAATGGTTCAATGCAGAAAAGGGCTATGGATTTATTGTTGGTGAAGACGGAAAAGACGTATTCGTACATTTTAGTGCTATAGTTTCTGAAGGCTATAAAACATTAAATGAAGGCGAAGAAGTTACTTTTGAAGTTGAGCAAGGCCAAAAGGGTCCTATTGCTAAGAACGTTTGCAAAAAGTAATGAATAAATTTGACAAGCTTTATTGCTTGTCTTTTTTTTGCAAAAAAAAAAGAAGAACCATTGGTTCTCCTTTTGCTGCTTATTAACGGTTGTAGAATTCAACGATTAATTGTGCATTTACATCTGTTAAGAATTCATCTCTTTCAGGTAAACGTACTAGGCTTCCAGCTAATTTATCAGCATCAAATGATAAATATTCAGCTCTAGATTGACGAGCTTCAACAGCTTGCTTTACAACAACTAAATTCTTTGAAGATTCTTTAACACTAATAACTTGACCAACATTAATACGGTATGATGGAATATCAACTTTCTTTCCATCAACAGTGATGTGACCATGAGCTACTAATTGACGAGCTTGCTTACGAGTAGAAGCAAGACCTAAACGATAAACTAGGTTATCTAGACGACGCTCTAATAATATTAAGAAATTATTAGAAGTCATTCCATCCATCTTAGCTGCTTCGTTAAAAGTTTTCTTGAATTGCTTTTCACTTACACCATATGTGAATCTAACTCTTTGCTTTTCTTGTAATTGGATTCCATATTCCTTTAATTTACCACGCTTTTGGCCATGTTGTCCTGGTGCATAATTTCTCTTAGTTAATTCTTTACCAGTTTCAGTAATTGAATAGCCTAAACGACGAGAGACCTTCCAAGTAGGTCCAGTATATCTTGACATTTTTCGTTCCTCCTATGTCTTTTTCTTAATGGAAAAAAGAATGAAGATCTTTTGTTTTGCAGGATATCTATGTAATAATATTTTCACCAAGAAAGCAGCGAAGGTTACTTATATTCCCCTATAGGGTTAAGATATTTACTGCATAATAAAAGACAGCTGCCTTTTAACCACGCTAGTCTATTATACTAAAAATTTATTTTGATGTCAATACTTTATTGCAACATCTGGATTAATATGCTTCATTTTTATAATTTTATTTGCTTTAATTAAAATAAAATGCTATTATTTAAGGAAGAAATGAGGTAATTTTATGATAAAGGCTATATTTTTTGATTTGGACGGAACCTTGCTGCCAATGGATGAAAAGGAGTTCACTAATTTATATTTTGAATTATTGGCAAATAAGATGCAACAATTCGGTTACGAAAAGGATAAATTAATAAAAACTATTTGGGCTGGTACTAAAGCAATGTATAAAAATGATGGCTCCAAAACCAATGAACAAGCATTTTGGGATACATTTTCATTAATATATGGTAAAGATAGAATGGCTGATAAAAAAATATTTGATGATTTCTATAGTAATGAATTTAAAAACACTATTAAAGCCTGTAAGAAAGATGAATATGCAAAAAAAGCGGTATTATTTGCTAAAAGCTTGGGTTTAAAGGTAATTTTAAGCACAAATCCGATATTTCCTTATGTTGGTACTAAAACAAGAATGAAATTTAATGACTTAAACGAAGAAATGTTTGATTTTATAACAACATACGAAAATTCTAAATATACTAAACCAAATCCGATGTACTTTAAAGAACTTCTTAACAAATATGATTTATTGCCAAATGAGGTTATATTATTTGGTAATAATAATGTTGAGGATGGAAAATGTAGTAGAATGGTTGGCATAAAATGCTATTTAGTTGGTGAGAATCTTATTTTAGATCCTAATGAGGATTATGAATATCCTAAAATAAAAATGAATGACATTATTAATATCATTCAAAAAGAAGCTAATAATTAAATTTTTTAAGATGTGGCTTTAAAATATCGACAATTAATTCTAAATATTTTTGGTCAGTCTCATCAAATCTTGCAAGTATAGGCGAGTCAATATCTAATAGACCATATAATTCATTATTAATATTTATAGGAACAACAATTTCACTTAAGGAATTACTATCACAAGCAATATGAGAAGGAAATTCATGGACATTTTGAACAATTGTTGTTTTTTTATTTGTCGCGGTAAAGCCACATACACCTTTGTTTAAAGGTATTGTCATACAGGCTGGCTTTCCTTGAAATGGGCCAAGCTCAAGTTTATTATTCATATATAAATAAAATCCGGCCCAGTTTATGTTATCAAGACTATTAAATAAAATAGCACTAGCATTTGCCATATTTGTTATCGGATTATTAATTCCTTCAAACAAACTATTACATTCTTTTATAATTTTTTCATATATTTTTTCTTTGTTCATATTTTTCAACCTCTTTATAGATATATTTTAAATTATATGATAAAATATGTAAAGTATGGAGATGAATAAAATGTTGTATAAGCAAATATTAGTTAGATATGGTGATTTAACTCTTAAAGGAAGAAATTTAGGATTTTTTATAAATAAAGTATTTCATTTAGTAAGTGAAAAAATGAAGGGCTTAAATGTTAATATTAGAACAACTCATGATTATATATTTATCGATTTAAATGATGTTGATTATAAATTAGTTGTAGAAAGATTAAATTTGGTTTCAGGACTTCATTCCTATAGTCTTATTTGTAGATGTGATGCGGAAATAACCCAAATGAAGGAGCTTGCCAAGGAGCTAATGAAGGAAGAGGTCAAGGAAACTAAAATATTCAAGGTAGTGACAAAAAGAGTGGATAAAAGCTTTCCAATGGAAAGTATGGAAATATCAAGACATATTGCAGGGGCAGTTTTAGCTACTAATCCTTTACTTAAGGTTGATGTACATAATCCAGAAATTACATTACATGTTGAGGTTAGACGCGATGGTTGTTATTTGTTTAATAGTCAAATAAAAGGACTTGGTGGTTACCCTGTTGGTGTAGCTGGACGTGGCCTATTAATGATGTCTGGTGGTATTGATTCACCGGTTGCAGGCTTTCTAGCAATGAAGCAAGGAATTGAAATTGAATGTATTCATTTTGAATCAACACCATTAACCTCAATTGAATCAGCTCAAAAGGTTGTTGATTTAACCAAAATCATTGCAAAATATGCTCCTCATAGTAGAATAACTGTTCATATGGTGCCATTTAAGGAATTACATATGGAAATCTTGGATAAAATCCCTGATTCCTATATTATAACAATTATGCGTAGAATGATGTATAGAATAGCCACTAAAATTGCTATAAAAAGAGAAGCATTATGCTTAATTAATGGTGAGTCTGTAGGACAGGTTGCCTCACAAACATTGGAAAGTATGAATGTTATAAATAGTGTTACCAATATTCCTGTTATTAGACCGCTTGTTACCTATGATAAGCAGGACATAATTACCATTGCTAAAAAGATTGGTACATTTGAAACCTCAATTAAACCATTTGAGGATTGCTGTACGGTATATTTACCAAAAAGCCCAGCTACAGCTCCGAAAATGGAAAAATGTATTGCCTATGAAAAGAACTTTGATTACGAGAAATTTGTTGATGAAGCAGTTAATAATACTAAAACGATTATTATTTCAACTGATTCTGATCTTGATCTTCCAATGCTAGGATTAGAAGTTAGAAATACTATTTAATTTTTTGTATAATTTGTCTATTTGTTGGATATCATAAGTATTGCAAGGAGGTGATTTAAGTGCCTAGCAATACAAAGAAGAATAATACTTCACGTAATTCAACAAATCATAAGTATGAAGTTGCTGAGGAATTAGGAGTTGAAATTGGTCCTGATGCATCAGCAAGAAATAATGGTCGTGTTGGTGGTCAAATTACTAAGGATTTAGTTAACAAGGGTAAGCAAAATGTTGATAAGGAATCTTTAAAATACGAGGTTGCTGAGGAATTAGGAGTTGAAATTGGTCCTGATGCGTCAGCAAGAAATAATGGTCGTGTTGGTGGTTCGATGACTAAAAAATTAGTTAATAAGGGTAAACAAAACTAAGCTATAGATTTGAGTGTTCAATTTGAACACTCTTTTTTTAAATTATAATGAAAAAATCACTAAATTTTAGTATAATAAGAGGTATAGAGGTGCCCATATGAAGAAAAAGTTATTTTTATTAGTTATTTTTTTAAATTTACTAATGCTTGCAGGATGTATTGTTCCGATTAATAAAAATTATAAAAATAAGGATTTTACTGAAAGTGAATTAGAAATGTATAATGAATATTTTGGCTTTGTAATTCCTTATTTGAATAATAATGAGTATCAAATAGAGGATAATTATGAAAATACATTTAATGTATCTTTTAAAACTTATCATAATACATCATCTGATTTTTCTAGTTATAATGATAAATTTAAAAAGCAATATTCTATTCTTGCTGAAGAAAAGGATGATTATGATATAACTTGGTATAATTATGCTTATATGAATTCAAGAATTATGCTAAGCTTTTATAGTGAGGATAACATCCCAACTATGCATGTGTTAGTTTTTAAATGGGATAATAATGATGAGATTTTAAAAGCTAATGGCTTAAATGTTTCAAGTAGCACAGGCTATTATGATTTAGATTTTTCAAGCTGTTCATATAGTGATGTAGCTAAGAATAATTCTTGTCCTACTATAGGTGATGTTAATGCTTTAGTAATTCCTGTTGAATTCAGTGACAGATTAGCAGCTAATTTAGGCTATAAAACAAAAGATATTGAATTAGCCTTTAATTCAACAAATAGTAATGAATTGGAATATTATAGTGTAAGTGAATATTTTTATAAATCAAGCTATGGAAAATTGAATCTTCATTTTGATGTCTTAGATTCCTTTATTATGGCTAATCATAGCTCTGCATATTATCAAAATTTTACTAATTCTACAGAAATAATTTTAGATGAAATGCTAGTGAAATTAGATAATAATATTAATTATAATAAATATGATAGCAATAATGATGGTTTAATAGATGCGATTATTTTAGTAAATACAATGGATATTGATTATAATGTGGAAATGAAATGGGCTTTTATGACCTATGATTTAATGGGAAGTGTTTATGATAGTAATTATTTTTATAAATATGACAATGTAAGAGCATATACTTATTTTTGGTGTCCTTATGGATTCTTAAGAGAAAATGAAGAAGGCTATAATAACGAAAAGATAAATACATATACGATAATTCATGAATTTTCGCATATTTTAGGTGCAGATGATTATTACGATACATCATATTTAGTTAAGGATACACCACTATTTAATTTAGATATAATGGATGCTACAAGAGGTGATCATAATCCTTTCACAAAGTTTTATTTAGGATTTATAAATAAAAGTAAAATTGTAACTACTAATAGTAGTGTAACATTGTCACTTAAGGATTATGGAAAAACTGGTGATACGATTATATTAGCTAATAATTTTGATGAGAAACTTGGAATTTATCAGGAATATTATGTTTTAATGTATTATAAAAATGAAGGATTAAATGATAGCTATTTTAAAGATAATGGAATTGTAATGTATCATATTAATGCAAGTTTAAGAAAATATGGTGATTTCGGTCATATTAGCTACAAAATTATGAATAATAACACTTCAAAATATAGTGTTGATGGTTCATATAATAATTTGGTTGAATTGGTTTTGAATAGTAAAAATAAGCTATATCAGGTTGGCGATATTTTAGATGAGGAAATCTATGATGATAATGATAATAAGCTTAAGTATAGCTTTGAAATTCAAAATATGAATGATGAAGAAGCAAAAATAAAATTTGTATATAAAGGATAGAAAAATGATAACATCAGTGAATAATGAAGAGGTTAAGGAAGTAGCAAAGCTATTTACCTCTAAAGGAAGAAAAGAAAAAAATATGTTTGTAGTTGAGGGACCACATTTAGTTTATGAGGCTAAAAAATGTGGAGTGTTACTAAAAACATATACAACTACAGATAAATATGAAGGAACGCTTGTAAGTGAAAGCGTAATGAAAAAGATGTGTAATACTATAACACCAACTATGGTAATTGGTGTATGCAAAATGTTTGAAAATAAAAGAAGTGAAGGACATATTTTAGCACTTGATAGAGTTCAAGATCCTGGAAATATGGGCTCATTAATGCGTAGTGCAGTAAGCTTTGGCTTTAATACTATAGTTTTAAATGAGGGCTGTGTTGATATTTATAATGATAAAGTTATTAGAAGTAGTCAAGGAGCAATATTTAGACTATCATTTGTAAAAGCTAATATTATTGAATATTTAAGCAATTTAACTGATTATCAAATTTTTAGTACTAATGTTAATTTGGGTAATGATGTAACAAAGGTTCAAAAAAGCTCTAAAATGGTATTGATTTTAGGTAATGAGGGTCAAGGGGTTAGCGAAGAAATAAATAAAATGAATTATCAAAATTTATATATTCCTATAAAAAAAATGGAATCATTAAATGTTAGTGTGGCTGGTGGTATTTTAATGTATGAGCTCACAAGATCAAAATAAAAAATCCCAGCTAGGCTAGGATAATTATTCTTCAGTTTTTTCAGTTTCAAAAAGTGGCTCGATATCATCTAGATGATCATATAGCTTATCGACAAACATTATACCATCTAAATGGTCATATTCATGCTGGAATACGATAGCTGGAAAGCCAGTAAGAGTTTTTGTTAGATATTTAATTTTGTTAGTTTTAAAATCATAAATAGCAGCTTTAAAGGTGATGGAATAGTGACGAGGTGTTACACCATTTGTTTCTCTATCGACACTAAGACAACCTTCTCCACCAGGAAGATAAGTCATTTCTTTACTTTTGGCTATGATTTTAGGATTAACAACAGCATAAATATATGGTGGTTTACTGCTATCGAAAATATCTGGAGCGTTCATTGCAAACATTCTTTTGCATACGCCAACCTGAGGGGCAGCAATTCCAACGCCAGGACGAATATTATATTGTTTAACTAAGTCTTCGTTAGCAGATATAATGATATATTCATATAAATTTTTTAATACCTCTAAATCTGAAGAGGAAAGAGGTAGTGATACTTCACTACATTTTTGTCTTAAAAGAGGATTTCCTTCTTTTATTATATCTTTTTCAAAATACATTATAATCACCTTATGCAATTATAACATAATTTTGCATTTTTGTCTAATACCATCTAGCAGCGCCAATTATTACTAAAAGAATAAATAGTACTAAAATTAAAGCATATCCATATCCACCACGCTTTTGATTACACGTAGTATATGGCATATAATTGCAACCACAGGCATTTGGCATTTGATAATAATACATCGTATCACCTCCTATCTTATCATATGAGGTGGTTTTATTTATTTATGTGCTAATGTCATCCTCCTTAGTTAGTCCTAAAAAGCCTTCAACACGCTTTAGACGATTATTTAAATTTCTAAGCTTGCGATTAATATCATCAAGCTCATACATAATTCTTTGAAGCATATTCATTTCATAGCTTGAATTATAAGCATCCATATTTCTATTTTTAAACATAACATCACCATTATATTTTATGTGTATATTAAGATGTTGTGCTTGGAAAAATAAAAATGGTGATATGCGGTGCTTGTAAAAAAATCTTTTATTTTAGCAATTGGAAATACAATAAATAAAATATTAGGAATGCTTTTTATCTATATTTTAGCTAACAATGATAGAGCAATTTTATATCAAACCTCTTATTTGTTTTTTTCAATATTCAATGATATTGCGACAATAGGCTTGATACCAGGAACAACTAAAATTACTTCAAGCTTAGACGAAGATGAATATGCTAAATTTTTAGGCTTTGGAAGACGACTTACAAGGATTATTGGGATTTTTGCGATAATAATTTATTTTTTATTAGGAATATTTTATTTACGATATAATAAAAATTCTAATCCATTAGGACTTATTATTGCGGGAAGTAGCCTTTTCATTACCCCAAGCCTATATTTTTATCGTGGATATAATCAAGGTCTATTAAATATGAATAAGGTGGCATTCTGTTTAATTTTAGAAGGAATAGTAAGAGTTTGTGTAATTAGTTTAATTTTTTTTATTAATGTTAATATTTCATATTTAGCATTATTCGCTAATTTCTTAGCATTTGTGAGTTCATATTTATATATTAAAGCTAATATTGACTATAAAAATAATAAATCAGAAAAGTATCTTGTTAAATATTTTAATTATTGTCTTCCTTATGGAATGACAACACTTTTTTTTACCTTGTATCAGGCAATAGATGTTTTTATGATATATAAATACGTTAAGGATATTGAATATGTAAGTGCCTATTTATATGAAGCAAATAGATTAATTTATTTGCCAGTTATGATTGCCTCAAGCTTTGCGGCAACACTTATTTCATCATTTAAGGAAAAACAGGATTTAAAAGCTATTTTTCTTTATTTAAATGCAATTTTAGTTTTTTTTACAGGATTATATCTATTATATTCCAAAGAAATATTTGCATTTTTATACCCTAAAAATGCTGGTGGCTATATAGTTTTAAGATATATGGTAATCCAAATAATTATTTTTGGACTATATAAAATAATTTTAGGAATATTACATGCAATCAATAAGGTTAATGGAATTGTATGCTTAACTTGGATAAGCTTAATATTAAAATATACACTTAATAAAATATTAATTACAGGATATTCTTATATAGGTGCAATAATCGCGACAAATATTTGTGCATTATTATGTATTTGTTATGCAATAATTATCTTACGATTTGAAAAAATAAAGATCTTAGGTATTTATATATGTGAAATTTTAAAATATATTCTTGTCTTTATTGTTTCTTTAAGTCTACTTATGCTGGAAATTAAACTAATTAAATATAGTTTAGTTAAAAATATAGTGCTACAAATATTATTACTACTTATGAATTATGTAATTATAATAATCATTATAATTTTATGGAAAAATAAGCAAAGCAGTGATATAATTTGAGATGGTGGTGTTTTAAAATGATTTTACTTATTGGACCTAGTGCTGTTGGCAAAACAGAGGTTGGAAAAAAATTAATATCTTTTGGATATGATAAGCTAGTAACATATACAACAAGAAAGCCTAGGTTAAATGAGCTTGATGGTAGAGATTATCATTTTATTACATTAGAAAAATTTGAAGAATTAAGCAGCCGCAATTTCTTTTTAGAAACTGTCAACTATGCCAATAATTTTTATGGTACAGCCTTTGAAGATTTAAGCAATAACAAATTTGCTATTGTTGAGCCTCAGGGCTTAATAAATTATAAAAAAAATAAAATCAGTTTTGTTGCTTTTTTTCTTCAAGCTAAAAAGGATACTAGAAGAAAAAGAATGCTACTACGTGGTGATTTAATTGCTGATGTTGAAAAACGCCTTAATATTGATGATACCTATTTTAATAATGATATTAAGAATATGTGTGATTATGTAATTGAAGTTGATGATGCTTCAATAGCTGATGTAGCCAGTCAAATCAATAGTCTTTATAAAAAGTATTAGGTAGCAACCAAAGATTTATTGCATATTATAATAATAGGTGGTAATATGTCTGCTAATATGGATAGATTTAAGGAATACATAAAAAAAAATCCTAATTTAAAAAATGAGGTAATTGCTAAAAAGAAAACATGGCAAGAGCTATACGAAGAGTTTATTTTGATAGGTGACGAACCTAAAGCAGTAGAACCTGATAGTCCAAGAGCTTATAATAAAAATAGTGATACTACACAAATGCTAAAAAATGTTATTGGCTATGTAAAAAAAATCGACCCTGATCAAATTACAAAGACAGTTACATCAATTCAAAAGGTAATTGAGCTACTTGCATCATTTGGTGCTGGTGCTAGTGTAGCTAGCGCCTCAAAGAGTACTCTTGATCCTTTGTTTGATCGTAAATTTGATGAGTGGTACTAATGGACTATTTTAATTATTTATATCAACATGAAGAGCTTCTAATGTATTTACGATTTCACCCAAAATGGTATAAGATCCTTTATTATGACGAAAATATGTTCACAACATTTTTAAGCATTGCCAAAAAGGATTTAAAGATTAGAGTGGTTGATAAATTAGATAAATTTAATCAAAATGTTTCATATTTAAAATTGTTGAAAGGATTCTTAAAAAAGGATGAGTAATAATGGATTATGTTAATATTCTAAATAAAACTGATGCATACATAAAAAGTGTTATTGATTCAAATGATTTTCAAGAATTGTTATCACTAAAAAAACAAATTGATGCTGAGCTTAAGGATTTAATTATAAAATTTAATATAGCAAAGGATAGGTATTATGAAGCCCAAAAATACGGAAAATACCATCCAAGCTTAAGTGATTATAAGAAAAATTTGTTGGTGCTAAAGAAGGAATTGTATTCAAACAGCCTTGTAAAAAAATACTTTAGCTTGCAAAATAAGGTTCAAAAGGAAATTAATGATTTTTTAAATGATCTTAAAGCGTCAATATCGAATAAATTTAAAATAAATGAAAGTATTAATATTAATTAAGAAAATTGTATTTAATGAGGAAAGTATATGAAGAATAAAAAAATTAATTTATATGTGGTTGGTGATTCAACACTAGCATTATTTCATGATGCTTATTATTATCCAAGATATGGCTATGCAACAAAATTTAATTGCTTTTTTGATTCTAATGTTAATATTATTAATTTAGCTTTATCTGGTCGCAGCTCTAAAAGCTTTATTAAAGAGAATAATTATTTAAAATTAAGGGAAATGCTTGGTAAAGATGATTATTTGCTTATTGGCTTTGGTCATAATGATGAAAAAAGTGATGACAATTTAAGATTTACAAGTGCAAATTTAGATATAGATAATAAGAATTCATTTAAATACTATTTATATGAATATTATATAAAATTAGCATTGGAAAAAGGTGCTATACCTATTTTATGTACGCCTATTGTAAGAAATAATGCTTCAAATGATTATACCGGTATAAGTGGTCATATTACTAATAATGGTAATTACCCTAAGGCAATTATTGATTTAGCAAATGAAATGGATGTTTATTGTATTGATTTAACAACAATAACCAAGAAATTGTATTTATCAATAGGCTATGAAGAGGCCTGCTATTTTCATGCTTGGGTTAATTCATCAATAAAGTCTGTTGATGTTACGCATTTAAATATTTATGGTGCAAAAATTATGGCATATTTTGTTTGCAATGAAATAAAAAATACAAAGCTTTCTTTGGCAAATCACGTAATTGATTTAATTAAACCTACAAAATCAATTGATTTAACTAGTAATCCAGATTATAAGGAGCCAGTTTACGAAGGCTTTGATGAGAAAAAATATACTCCTAAAACCTGGACAGGCTTTAGTAAGGGCTGGTATGGTACTGCCTTTGGTGATTGTGGTGATTCGCCAATAGAAAAAGGTAATTGCTTCCTTGCTTATCAAAAGAATAATGAATTTATTGTTGGTCAAAATGCGGGAACTCCTAAAGGAAAAATTTCTCTTGGAACTGATGGAATTGCAATGATATTTAAGCAGGTTTCTATTGATGAAAATATAAAAATAAGTGCTAATGTTAAGGTTTTAGAGACAAAAGAAATAAAACAGTCAGGCTTTGGCCTAATGATAAGAGACGATATTTACGTCGAACAAAATCTTCCTAATTCTAATATTAGAAGCAATTATATAGCAGCGGGCTTTTATACAACTGATGGCTTTACAAATATTATTTATAAGAGAGAAAATACCTCATTAAGCAATGAAGATAATATTGAAGCAGGTTTTTATAAGACAAATGATGAGGCATATTTAGAGATAACAAGATTAGGACAATCAATAAATGTTTTGGTTAATTATAAAGGTAAAAGCTATGAAAAGAATTATTATGATTTTGATTTAACAGCAATTGATAATAGGTACTATTATATAGGTATGTTTGCAACTCGTGGAACTGTTTGTAGCTTTAGTGATGTTGTAGTTACAAATTTGGGAAAAGCAATTAAAGCATAAAAAAAGCATCCTGTTAAGCAAAAGTGCTTGACAGCTTTAAAAAGTATGATATAATATATACGTTAATTCAGATAAAAAGGAGTGTTTTTTATGGTAAAGATTAGATTACAAAGATATGGTTCTCATAAAAGCCCATTCTATCGTATTGTAGCTTGTGATTCTAGAAGCCCAAGAGATGGTAAATTCTTAGAAATTTTAGGAACATATAATCCATTAACTGAGCCTGCTACTGTTAAATTAGAAGCTGAAAAGATTACAAAATGGTTAGATAATGGTGCTCAACCTACGGTTACAGTTGCAAATATCTTAAAGAAGAATAATATTGCAAAGTCAACAAAGTAAGCGGGGTGGACTAGATGATAAATTTTGAAAATTTGATATCTAGTTTAATATTACCCTTAGTTGCCTATCCTAATGATTTTGAAATCATTAAGGAGGAAGCTAGTACAGAAGATGATCTAAAGTTTAAGGTTTTAGTCAATCAAGCTGACTTAGGTCGTGTTATAGGACGTGAAGGTCATATTGCTAAGGCAATCCGTACGGTTTTATATGCTGGTGCCTCAAAAGAAGGCAAAAGGGTACACTTAGACATCGATGCAAGATAAAGGCTAGGAGATAATCTCTTAGCTTTTTTTTGTTAAAAAAAGAATTGCTGCTGCAATCCTTTAATCTAGATAATTCACCTTTACATTTTTATTTTCATTTGTAACTATTTCAAAAACTTCTTTTAAATTTGGGTAATCCTCATATAATGTCTTATTCTTTATATTAATTTCAAGAGGAAATTCATAGCCTGTTAGGGCGTCAAGTAAGGAATCATAATTTAATGAATACATTTCTTCAAGATTATCTCTTAAATAGCTTAATAGTTCCTTTTTACTAGGGTATTTAAGACAATCTAATTCAATTCTATTCATAATAAAACCTCAAAATACTATAGCTTTCATAATGGTCTGATGTATAAAAATATAAATCATCTTTAGTACAAAATACGATTCTTTTACTATTTCTATTTCCACCTGTGTAAGCTATATCACATTCTGTATAGGTTCTACCACTTTTTTTAGGTAGAAGGCCTTCTTTATTTTTAAATGTATCGCCACCAATGCTTAGCTTATTAGAAGCAGTATGGTTACTTTTTACATAGGTCATACTTGATTTTGTTTTATAGTTACTAGGCAGCTTTTTATAAAGATATAAATAAGCACCAACCTCTTCTAAGGAATCATAAATTCCTGATTCATTTACATCAGTTGAGGTTAAGGAAATACTAATAACCTTAAAGCCTAAATTGTCAAAACTAGAGCTAGCAGTTGAGCTAGAGCTTGGCTTAGTTGAGCTAGAAGAGCTAGAGCTTGGCTTAGTTGAGCTAGAAGAGCTAGAGCTTGGCTTAGTTGAACTAGAAGAGCTAGAACTTGGTTTAGTTGAATTAGAGCTTGGTTTAGATGAGCTTGATTCTTCTTCGTGAGAAGATGTTGAACTATTATCTTTAGAATTTGTAATGGCTATATCACATGATGCTAGTAGTAATATAGAAATTAAGGCTAAAATTATTTTTTTCATTTAATATGTTAATCCTTTATATTGATTTTTGCATGATTATTTTAGCACAATTTGTTAAAATATGCAATTTAAAAAAATATGCTAAGTATTTGCTAATGGTTTTAAAAGATAGTATAATTAATGTATAAATAGGAGGTTTTAAAATGAGTTTAAATGAAATATTAGCAAAATCAAAAAAGCCATGTAAGTATTTGGTTGAAGAATTATTAAAAAAATATGAATATGTTTCACTTTTAGGCTCCGTTGTAACTGGTACAGCAATAGGTGTCGATACTAAAAATATATCTGTTTCTGAATCAGCTAATGAGGTGGGATATGTCGTTAAAATTTTTAATGGTAAAGGCTATAGTGAGTATTCATTTGATGACATTAATGAAGAAAATTATTTAGAACTTGCAAAGAAAATTGAGGCGGAAATCACTTTGCCAGAGTTAAAGCAGGAGCATGTTAATGTTGGTTTAATTAAAGAAGAAAAAATAAAGAAATCATTTTGTCGAGAGGATTTATCACCAGTTAGTGATGAGGTGGTTGTTGAAAAGCTTACCAAGATTCGTGATGATATTAAAAGCTATAGTGATTTAATTATAAATGCTATAGGTAGATACAATAAAATGGAGGTTTCTAAAATCTTCATCAGTCCTAATAAGGAATTAGATCAATATTATACCTGGACTAATGTTTATGCTATTGCTGTATCAAGACGAGGCAATACAATAAAGATGGGTAGAATTGTTTGTGATGGTGCAAATACATTAGATGTATTCGATAAAATTAATGATAAGATTAACGATGCTTGTCAAATTGCTATTGAATTATTAGATGCTAAACCAATTGAACCAGGTGTGTATGATGTAATCACAGATCCATCTATTACGGGTCTTATTGCTCATGAAGCATTTGGTCATGGTGTTGAAATGGATATGTTTGTTAAAAATAGAGCAAAGGGTAAGGATTATATTGGAGAATATGTTGCCTCTCCTTTAATAGATATGCATGATGGTGCGTGTGCTACTGAAAGTGTTGCCTCTTATTTCTTTGATGATGATGGTGTACTAGCTCATGATACCCTAATCATTAAAAAAGGAATTTTACAAACTGGTATATCTGATACCTTAAGTGCCTTACAGCTTGGAACAGAGCCTACTGGAAATGGTAGACGTGAAAGCTATAAGAGAAAAGCTTATTCTCGTATGACTAATACATTCTTCTCAAAAGGAGAATCTAAGGTTAGTGATATGATTAAGTCTATAAAGCATGGTTATTATTTATGTGATACTAATAATGGTATGGAGGATCCTAAAAACTGGCAAATTCAATGTACTGCTGAATATGCAAGAGAAATAGTTGATGGAAAATTCAGTGGAAAGATTGTTTCACCAGTAGTTATTAGTGGCTATGTTCCAGATGTGTTAAAGAGCATAAGTATGGTGTCTGATGAATTTGAGGTTAGTGGATCAGGATTTTGTGGTAAGGGCCATAAAGAATGGGTTAGAGTTTCTGATGGTGGTCCACATTTGAAGGCGAAGGTGAAATTAGGATGATAAATAAAATTGTTGAATTACTTAAGACTAATAAAAATGTTAGTGCCTATAAGGTAACTAAATCAACTACCTATAGTGTTGAATTATTTTATGTAACAGATAAGCTTGAGACAAATCGTGTTACAGATACTGAGGCTTATGATGTTGTTGTATACTGTGATTTTGCTGAATATCGTGGTTCATCTAGCTTCTTGGTTGCATCTTCATTTACAGAAGAACAAATTAAAGAAAAGATTGAGCTTGCTGTTAAACGAGCAAAATTTGTTAAAAATAAATTCTTTGAGCTACCAAAGCCTGAAGAAAAGTGTGTAGATATTCCTTCACCTATAAGTGGTTCATCATTTAAGGATGTTGCTTGTAAAACAGCTGATGCAATATTTAAAGCCAATGTTTACAAGGATGGCTGGATTAATAGTGTTGAGATTTTTGTTACAGAAAAGTCAAAACGTATTGTCAATTCTAATGGAATTGATTTAGAATCAACATTTGCTGATTTATATATTGAATTAATTCCAACTTGGCGTGGTGAACATGAGGAAGTTGAATTATATCAAAATATAGAAACATCTGAAATTAATTATGATGATATTACAGCTAAGGTTGAAGAGACAATGCTTAATGCTAAAGCAAGAGCTAATGCTGTTAAGCTACCTGCTGACCTTCATAAATGTAATGTTATTTTAAAGTCAGAAGAAGCTTCAATGATCTTTAATTATTTTAAGGGTGAGCTTAATTATGCAGTTGTTTATCAGCATATGAATATTTTAAATGTTGGTGATATGATTAACGATATTAATAACTCTGATCCAATTGATATTACTTTAAAGCCATATGTAGTTGGTGCTTCAAAGGCTCAAGCCTTCGATGATGATGGAGTTGCTTTAAAGGATTGCCATATAATTGATAATAGTAAATGTATGAAGCTTCATGGTAATACTCGTTATGGTTATTATTTAGGTGAAAAAAAGCCAACTGGTTCATATCTTAATATGGAGGTTAAGCCAGGCTCAATGAGCTATGATGAGATGAAGAAGGAGCCTCATATTCTTTGTGTTTATTTTTCTTCACCTCAGCTTGATAATTATAGTGGCTACTATGGTGGCGAGGTCCGTTTAGGATTCTATTTTGATGGTCAAAAATATACACCTGTAACTGGCTTTAGTATTTCTGGAAACATTCATGAGGATAAAAATAAATTCCGTTTCTCAAAGGAAATTGAAACAAATCGTGGCTATAGAGGTCCTAAATATATCTATGTTAAGGATATGACAATTAATTAATAAAATAATTGTTTTTAAACGCTTATTGTTAAAAATAGGCGTTTTTTTTGCTTTTTTTATGAAAAAATAATGTAAATATCCGCAATTGCGGAAAGTATACGAAAATACGAATTTTCTGTTGACATGAAAACGCTTTGTGATAAAATAAAGATAAAGGTGATGGAAGATGAGTAAAAACGTTATAGATAGAAAATTAAAAGTTAATATTGAAGATTATATTTCTTATTTGTGTAAAAATTCTACTATTGAAAAACCATTATGGAATAAGGAAGTTTTTATGGGTCTTAAGCAGCCAGGATGGACATATATCGATGGTTGTATGATGGTAGGACTTGATACACTATATAAGTATAATCATAACAAAGATCTTTTAAAATATATTGAAAATTTTGGTGGCCCACTTGTTAATGATGATGGATATGTAAAAATATTATATTATAACAATTATAATACCTATACTACAGAGGGATGTGATTCGGATCCTTGTAATATGGCAAAACTTTTGTACACTCTTTATGATGAAACTAAAAATGAGAAGTATCGTAAATCAATGGAGTTTTTTATGAATGAGCAGGTTAGAAAGCTTCCAAGGGTTTTAGGAAACTTTTGGCATAAAATAAAATATTATAATCAAATTTGGCTAGATGGCTTGTATATGATTCAACCATTTTTTGCTGAGTATACTAAAAGATATGAAGATAAAAGAAGCTATTATGATATTGTATATCAATTAGAAAATGCGTTCAAATTAACTTGGGTTAAGTCATTAAGGCTAAATGTTCATGGCTATGATGGTCAGTATGAGGACAAATCAAAGAAAATGATTTGGTCAGATAGTCGTAATGGAAAATCAAAGGTTGTTTGGGGAAGAGCTAATGGTTGGTTCATTATGGCACTAGTTGATGTTTATGAAATAATAGATGATGATTTTTTAAAGCAAAAAATCGCCAAGATAATAAAAGAGGTTGTTGATGGCTTGATACTATATATTGATCCAAAAACGAAAATGATTTGGCAGGTAGTTGATAAGATAGGAAAAGAAAAGAATTATCCTGAAACATCGGGTAGTTTAATGGTTGCCTATTCAATAATGAAGGCAGTAAGACTTCAAGCATTAGATGATACTTACTTAAAATATGGTGTTGATATGTTCAAAGGAACATGTGATACATATTTTAAAGAAGTAAATGGTGTATTTACACTTGGTGGAATTTGTATTGGTGCTGGTCTTACAGCTTCAAGAACAGATAAATATGCAGGAACATATGATATGTATGTATCAAGAAAAGTAGTTAATGATGATGGAAAGGCTGTTGGACCATTTGTAATGGCTTATACAGAAATATTGATGCTTGAAAATGAATAAGCTTAAGCTATTTGATTTAATTATGTTTTCGATTTTATCTGTTTTATGTGAATTTCTATCAATATTTTGCTTTAAAAAAATGCATTCAGGATTTTATATTAGCTTTGCTTCATTATTGTTTTTGATATTATCAATAAGATGGGGAAGCATAGCTGCAATACCATTTATGCTCGCAGGTATTCCTTCACTATTTTTAGATCCAATTGGAATTTGGCAAGGAATTATCTACTATTTAATTGCAAATGGTTTCGCGGCAATACCAATTCTCCTATATAGAAATAAAAACAGAAATGAAATAATAAAGCATCCAGAACGAGTTATTATTTATGTTCTGCTAGTGCTTGTTTCCTTATCATTTGGTAAAGGCTTGGCAATTCTAATAATTAATAAGGATTTAAATGGAATGCTTAGCTATCTTGTATCAATGATCTTTACTTTTGTGATTAATTTAATAGTTATAATGATATTTATTAAAAGTAAATCACAACTTGTATATGATATGAATCAATATTTAAAAGAAGGTGAGAATTATGAATGACAACAAAATAACAATGCGAAAATCAAAATTCAAGGATATCTTCAATGAGGTTAAAAAGGAATGGCAATTATATGTTTTGCTTTTACCGATTGTGGTTTGGTTTGCATTATTCGCTTATAAGCCATTGCTTGGCATTGTTGTAGCGTTCAAAAGGTATGATTCATCGTTAGGAATTTTTGGAAGTGAATTTAGAGGATTGAGTAATTTCCAAAGTATTTTGTTTGGAGTTCAAAGGGAATATTTCTGGCAAGCATTTAGAAATACATTTGTAATTTCTACATATGGCCTATTATTTGGCTTCCCTATTCCTATTATTTTAGCTTTACTATTTAGTGAAATTAGAAGTGAAGGATTTAGAAAGATTACGCAAACAATTACTTATTTACCACACTTTTTATCAGAGGTTACAATCACTGGTATAGTAATTACTCTAGTATATTCTGGTGAAAGCTCAACTGGTATTATTGCTGATGTTTTATATAAACTAAATATTGTTCCTCTTGGAACTAAAATAATTCAATCACCAAACTATTTCCGACCAATGTATATAATTACTGGTATTTGGAAGGAAAGTGGTTATGATTCAATTGTATATTTTGCAGCAATAATGGGAATTTCTCCAGTTATGTATGAGGCATTAAAGGTTGATGGTGGTAATAAATGGCAAGAAATTAGATATGTAACAATACCTGGTATGGCTCCAACCTTAATAATAATGATTATTATGAGAATAGGTAAAATGCTATCAGTTGGATATGAAAGAGTGCTATTGCTTTATAGTCCAAATGTTTACTCAACGGCCGATGTACTTTCGACCTTTGAACAGCGACTTGGTATTGAATCCTCAGACTTTAGCTTAGGTGCGGCAGTTGGTATATTTAATTCAGTAATTGGCTTTGCTTTAGTAATTGGCGCAAATGCTATTAGTAGACAAGCATCTAAAACTTCATTATGGTAAGGTGATTAGTATGAAAATGGATCGAATGAGTAGAAGTGAAATCATTTTTAAAATCTTATCTTATCTATTAATAACAATTTTTGCAATTATGTGTTTATACCCTATAATTTATGCATTTAGCGTATCAATTAGTGGTAAGGTAGCTTATGAAACAGGGCAAATCAGATTGTTTCCTAAGGACTTAACAATTAGTGCTTATAAAATTGTATTTTTAGATAAAGGATTCTGGATATCTTATACAAATACATTATTTTATACAGTATTTGGTACAGCTTGGAGTATGTTTATTTCAATAACTGGTGCTTATGCTTTATCAAAGGACAAGCTTTTAGGTAAAAGAAAATGGAATTTCTTACTTGTGTTTACAATGTGGTTTAGTGCTGGTATGATTCCTCAATACCTAAATTACAAGCAATTAGGTGTTGATAATAAATGGGGAATGGTTATTGGATTTGGTGTTCAAGCTTATAATATTATCTTGTTAAGAAATGCATTTAGTGCAGTTCCAAAAGAAATTGAAGAGGCATGTACAATAGATGGAGCTAATGAATTCCAATTATTAACTAAGCTATATATTCCAATGTCAGGTGCTTCAATTGCTACAGTAACGCTGTTCTATGCAATTAGTCGTTGGAATGGATATTATTGGTCAAGAATGCTAATTAAGAATTCTAATGAGCAACCATTACAGGTTTATTTAAGGCAGCTTATTGAAAATTATCAAAAGCTGTATGATGAATCGCCAGTTGTTTTGAATTATGCAGCTGATAGCTTGGTTTATGCTATTATCGTTTGCTCAATAATTCCTGTATTAGTAATTTACCCATACATTCAAAAATATTTCGCTCGTGGAGTTAATCTTGGTGGCGTTAAGGGTTAATATTGCAAAAGCAATTTTAATAAAACATTTTTTAAAAAGGAAAGGAAAAGAAAATGAAAAAGAAATTTTTAGGATTAGCATTTGCTGCAGTAGCAGTAGTTGGTCTTTGCTCTTGTGGACCTAAAAATGATGCTAAGGATTCAACAGGTGGTGCTACTACACCAAACTATTCTGTTGATTTAAGCAAGAACGTAGAATTAAAATTTAATATGGCTTATGGTAATAAGAGCCAAACAATGACATATCAACAAGCAAACCCTCTTACACTTGCTGATGGTCAATCAAAGGTAGTTGCTGGACAACTTAAACCAATGTGGAGCTATTTAGCATCTGAATTAAATGCCAAATTTACAGATGTAACAGTTCAAGATCAAAAGGCAGTTGAAATGATCAAGACTGCATCAGCAACTAACTTTACAGATGCTGATATCTATAGTGGAAATAGTATTGCATCATCATTAATGAGCTATGGTGCTGAAGGAAAATTCCAAAACTTAAGTAATTTAATTAAACAAGGAAAGCTTCCTAATTTTGCTAATTATTTAAGTGCCAATCCAGCTGTTGAATCAGCAATTACAGCATATGATGGAAATATTTATCATGTTCCTTATATCGCTGAGGTTGGAAATTTTGCTCGTGATTTCCATATGCGTGAAACATGGGTTAAGAATTTATTAGATGGAACAAATCAAACTTATGATACAACAACTGCTCTTACTACTAAGTATGAAGGTATGTGGGTTGGCGATAAAGCAAGAACTGGTAATAATGGTGGAACTGTAACACCTAAGACAGGAGTAACTGTTACAAAGAAAACTAATGAAAACATTATTACGTTAATGAATGCTCTACCTACAAAGAATGGTGAAACTCTTGCTAAATGCTTAAAGGATTACATTGCAAGAAATTATGATTATGAAAAAGCATCAGATTTATATTTAGGTGCTAAGGCTGCATATGATATCGATGAATTATGTGCATTATTTAGAGTTATTAAGACAAATCCTAAGTTCTTAACTGATGGTAAGGCTGAAAAGGTATATCCATATTTTGCAAGACAATCAAAATATCGTGAGGATTTATTAAGATTCGCAACATATTTTGATGGCGTTAGAGTTAATGGATCAGATTCATACGAATCTCGTTGGATGATTGATGCAAATGGTCAATTACAATATACTTATTCAACTGAGGATTTCTATAATGTAATTACATATTTATCACAATGGCAGGCTGAAGGCTTAATCCATGATGATATGTATTTATTAACTAACAAATCTAACTTCCGTACTCAATTTTATGGTAGTGATACTGCTGAAAAGCCTCAATATGGATTTATGACATTTGATTTTACTGCATCAACAACTGCTGATGCTCTAAATAGTGATATTGTAGGTGTTTTACCTCCAGTATCTAGAGTAAATGGTGTATGGCAATATTATATTGATAATTCACGTGTTATTAAACCAGACGGATGGGCAATTAGTGCTGCAACATCAGGAGATAAGTTAGATAGAGCATGTGCATTATTTGATTATATTTTCTCTGAAAAGGGAAGAGTTCTTCAAAACTATGGTCTTCCTAATATGATTGATTCATCTAAGACATTTAAGGGACCAGATGGAAAAGAATATCCTTCATATAACACTTGGACTACTGAAACAGTTAAGACTTGTGGAGCTAAGGGAGACCTATCAAGTTTCTTAAGAAATTGGATTGGATGCTTAATGCCAATTGGATATGCTAAGGAAATCGGCTTCGAATATCAATACACTTCTGAGCGTGGATTTGCAGCATGGAAGCTATTACAAGAATCAACAACTAACATTCCAACTTATGCTGGAACGGGAATTAAGGGAACTAACCCTAACTTCTATAAGCTAGTACCACCAGTATTCTCATTAACTAAGAAGCAAACTGAAGCAATTTCAACAACTACAAAGATTGAAGAGGATGCTACAATTGAAAATATCTTCAATGTAATTAGATTTAAAACTGCTGGTAATGCCCCAGATGGTGTTGTTGTACTTGATACATATGCTAAGTTTAAGAAATCATTTGATGATGCTGGACTTGATACATATGTTAAAGCATATCAAGCCGCATATGCAGTAATGAATGCTCAAAAGTAAAATATAATTAAGAGTATTTCAGAGATTAAATTCTCTGGATGCTCGCAAGATAAATAGATCTTTTCTCCTTTTCCTCTTCTTTAGGTTATCTATTTATCTTGCGAGCATCATACAAAATAAGAAGGGAAGTAATAGTATGAATAAAATTTTTAAATTTCAAAAGGTAATGTTTGTTTTCTACTTTATAATGCTCATTTTGTCTGCGATTTATGCACTATCATTTATGACGGCTTATCAGGATCTCTTTGGTTATGAAAATGTTTTAAATGAATCAGTTGCAAATTTTCATAATGAACTTCAAAAATATAATAGAGTGATATTTTATTTAGCTGTAGTAGGAGCTATATCAATAATTCCATTATTTGCACTTGAAATTAATAAGAAGGTTCCAGATAAGGTTGCATTAATAATTATGGGTGCATTTAGTATTGTGTTTTTAGTATTTTGTGGCTATGGAATTGTTAAAATACCTGGTTTTATTAAAGAATATCACGGACTTGATTTTAAATGGCTATGGTTAGAAAATCCAACATTAGATCAGGATTATGTATATCAAACTAAAGATTTAACATTTTATTTAGGCTATGCATTATATTCTGTATCATTCTTATGCATTATTTTATTTCAAGTAAGCTTATTTATAAGTCATTTTACTTATTTAAAACAAGAAGAAAAGGGTGAGAACAATGCTTAACAAAGAAAAAATTGAACAAAAATATGCTAAAAAATTTGCTAAGGTTAATAAAAAAATTGATTTATGCAAGGAAAAAGAGGATTTAGTAATTGATATTTCTATTGATTCAGAAATATCAGATACTAGTTCTAAAGAATTAAAAAAGCTCGCTATTCTTCAAAAGAAATATAAAGATGATCCAACAGAAAAGAATAAGCATAAATTCAATGCTTTACATGATAAATATCTTTATACAAATAAAGTCAAAGCAGCTAAGCTACGTCATAAGATAAAGGTATATGATGATTATAAAGCTTTTGAATTATTATCTAAGGCTGAAAAAAGAGATAGAAGAACAGATTTGTCATTTTATAGAGCTAATGTTTCTGGATATTATGTTACACTTACAATGGTTTTATTTGAAATAATCTATATGATTTTAACTCTATCAATTATGGAACGTAATTATTGGGTAGGTATAATGATTCTTGTTAATATTGCATTCTTATTGTTCTTATTTAGCTGTGCAATTAAGATAAAGAATTATAAAAAGAAATTTAGCTTGTATTTAATTGGCTTTAGTATATATTGTGTTTTGAGAATTACATTAATTTTAGTTCCACTTATGCATGTTAATATTGCTGGAGCTACACTTACTAAGCAAATATTTATTTATGGTTTTAATATTTATATGATTATTTTTGGTATTTTAATTGGTATTACTTCATATAGAAAGGTATTAAATCAAGAAAAATATATTGCTGAAGGTAAAATTTCCTTTAAGCAAATGTCAAAGTAGGGTGATAGTATGTCAAAATTAGTTTTAAAGAATATTAATAAAATATATCCTAATGGTTTTCATGCTGTTCACGATTTTAATCTTGAAATAAACGATGGTGAATTTATCGTTTTAGTTGGTTCATCAGGATGTGGTAAATCAACAACACTTCGTATGATCGCTGGTCTTGAGGAAATTACTAGTGGTGAAATGATCTTGGATGGTGAAATCGTTAATAAGCTTGCTCCTGTTGATAGAGAGGTAGCGATGGTTTTCCAAAATTACGCACTTTATTATAATATGTCAGTTTATGACAATATGGGTATATCACTAAAGGTTCGTCATGAACAAAAGGATAGAATTCATAGTGCAGTTAAGGAAGCAGCAGAGAGATTTGATTTGGTTGATTACTTAAATAGATTCCCTGCTAATCTATCTGGTGGACAACGTCAAAGAGTTGCTCTTGGTAGAACAGTTGTAAGAGAGCCTAAGCTTTTCTTAATGGACGAGCCGTTATCAAATTTGGATGCTAAGCTAAGAGAAAAAACAAGAAGTGAAATTGTTAAACTTCAAAAGAATTTAAAAACAACAACTATTTATGTTACTCATGATCAAATTGAAGCAATGACAATGGCTGATAGAATAATTGTTATGAGTAATGGCTATATAATGCAAGTAGGAACACCTAAGGAGCTTTATAGTGAACCTGACAATCTATTTGTTGCAGGCTTTATAGGAACTCCACCTATGAATTTCCTTGATGGTGTAATTCAAGGCAATCAATTTGTTTCTAATAATTATACATTACAAATAGATAAAAAGGATCAAGAGATGCTAAAAGCATATGATGGAAAGAAGGTAACACTTGGTATTAGACCAGAATTTATTGATGCATCAGACGCAATGGTTTTACAATTTCCAGGTGCTTGCTTAGATTTACCTATTGACTCTAAAGAATTTTTAGGAAAGCATTATTACGTTGATTTAAAATTAAATGATAAGATAATTACGGCTAAAATTAATAGTAGAATTAATGTTGACGTCGACGTACTTAAGATTGTATTTAGAATGGATAAGGTGCTTTACTTTGATCAAGAAACTCAGTTAAGAATAAAAGGAGATGCTCTAAATGGAAAAAAATAAAAAAGGTTCATTTTGGAGTGGACTTAAGAATACTTTAGCAAAAATTTTTATTGGATTATTTAACTTATTTAAGAAGCTTGTTTTAGATGTTAAAGATAATCCAACTAAAACTGCTACAAGAATCGTTGTTTTTACAGCAATTATTCATTTGATTTTAAGTAATATTCAAATTAAAACATTAACAGTTTTGGAAAATGAAATTTCAGGCTTTGTTATGTTTATGTTTATTCTTATTGGTCTAGCTTGTCTATTTAATGCAATTAGATTTAAGGATTTAACAATAAGAAAGATAATTCTTACTATAGTAATGCTACTTGCTGTAATTGGTGTCGGATCATATTTGGTATATATTTATGTTTACGCAATTGGTCATCAAAACCTATTGAAGTCTAGTGAGGTTATGCCAGGTATAATATTGAGTTCAGTAATGCTTGGACTATATTTATTTGGCTTAGTTGAAACGATTATTGCTGTTGTCGTTGCCGCAAAAAATGGCAAAATAAATGAAAAGGTAGAATAAAGAAATGAGGGATAATATGGAGAATAAAGAAGAAAAGAAGAGTAATTTCCTATCAAAAATTAGTGATAATACTAAAATAATGTTCTTTCGTTGGTGGCTTGTAGGAGCTATCTACTTCTTCATAGCTTGGGGAACAAATTTGGGACTTAATTCAGATGCTTTTGACTTAATCTTTATCTTAGGTGTAGTTACTGCTGGTGTTCATATAATACTTTTTGATCCGATTATTTATGGATTCTTTGAGGTAGAGCGTAAGGGTAAAATTGTTAATAAAAAATATTATGAAAGAACTATTCTTGAAGGAGCTTGGCTAAAAATATTAGAATTTTTTAGATGCTTTATATCTACAATTTTAGTGTTCTTAGTATATCAGGGTATTAACTATTTGATAATTAAATTTATAAAGCCTGGCTATAATGGAATACCTTTAAAGGGTGAGCCAATTATTTATGCAACATTCTTTGTTATATTTTATTATTTGTTATTAAAAATAGAAGAGCTTGTTGTCTATATTTTTGGGAAAATCAAGAAAGGAAAAAATAAAGAATGAAAGAATATTTTTTAATTGATTCTTTGGATAAGCTTAAAGAAGAAATTAATGGACCAAGAAGGAAATTGTTTTATAAGCTTGTCGAGCAGGGTGAATTATATCATACGATGAATTTGTCATTGACGCCACCTAAAGAAAGCACAACTTATTTTTGTCAAGCAATTATGAATTTATCACTTCTTTATTTGCTAACTGATGAAGAAAGATATTTGAATGACTTAGAAAAATTTATTAAAATTGTATGCTCATATCCTTATTGGGGAAATGCTCATTTGGTAAATGTTGATTTGAGTGCTTCTTGGATTTTATTTGGACTATCAATCTCATACCAATGGTTAAATGATTTGTTTAGCTCGGAATTAAGAAAGATTGTATTGGATAAGCTTATTCTTCAGTCTCAAATAATGTATAAATATAAAATGGAAAATGATACTGGATGGCCAGTTAATTATTTTCAAAATCATAACTGGATTAATATGACTGGTCTAGCTGCCTGTGGCTATGCAATAAAGGATGAATTTCCTATGGCTTTAAGCTATATAGAAGCTGCTGAAAATGATATATCAACTGTATTTGATTGCTTAGCAGATGATGGTAGCGATTATGAGGGTGTAACCTATTGGCGATATGGTGTATTATGGCTAATGATTTATGCAGACTTGTATAATGATAGAACTAAAAAGAATTTATTTAAGAAATCAAAATTCTTAGAAAATACCTTCTTTTACCGCTTATATCAATCAGCTAGTAATCTTCATATGCAATTAAATTTTGGTGATTGTCATGATAGACATAGCTCAAATAGTATAGCAATGTATTATAAATTTGCAAGTGAATATAATAATGGCTATGCACAATATATGGGTGATTTAATATTAAATGATCATTATTATGAAGAACAGTATTTAAGTAAAATTAAGCCTGGTATTATGCCAGAGGCATGGTTGAGCTTTCTATGGTATAATCCAAGCATTATTTCGAAAAATCCTAATGAATTGCCATTATATCGAAAATTCGATGATTTAGGGTTAATAGCTATACGTAATGGCTTTGATGAAGATTCTATAGCTTTTTCGATTAAATGTGGCTATCCTGGTGGTAAAAAGCAATGGAAAATAGGTACAGAATATTATAAAAAGACTAAGAATAAAATTATGGCTCTTAGTCATCATCATTCTGATAATTTAAGCTATATTATCACTAAGGGCAATTCTTATATGGTAATTGATGATGGATATAATCGAAATATTATGCCCCAAAATCATAGTGTATTATTAGTTGATGGTGTTTATAGTGATGCAGCTAATTGTAGCGATGTATATTTGGATTCGTTGAAAAAACGTCTTGAGAAAAATCCAAATTATAATATCAGTAAGTATTATGGTAGTGTAGATAAATTTTATTGCTTTGATAAGCTATATATAGCTAAACTATCCAATCAAGCTATTTATCCATTAGAGTTTAGGATGAATGAGGTAAGTAGAACATTTATATCAGATAATCTTGATTATATAATTTATATAAATAGATTTGTAAGCGAAGATAAGCATATTTATCAAAGTATCATCAATACTGAACCAAAGGCAATTAAAGATAAGAATAAGAATGTTTATAATATAAAAAATGGTCTTGAGTCAATGAAATATATGGCATATTTTGATTCGGATTACATAATTAAAGAATACGTTCAGGATGTATCAGGCATTATGACAACGCAAGAGCCAGATAAGGTTTGTAAAACAACTCTTTATACATTAGAGGCAAAAACTTTGACACCATGTAAGGAAGCTATAGGTGTTGAAATAATTAATTTGAATAATGTAGATATAAGGTATGAAAATGATAGAGTTATTATCGATAATAAAAGAATTATTTGTTATAAAAAGGATCAAACCTTCGATTTTGATGGTGAACTTTTAATTGCTGATTATTTGGAAAATAAAATAACAAATGTGATTATGCTTAATGCTAGCTATTTAAATATTAATGGAAGAAATGTTATTTCTTCTAATATGAAACAAGATATAAAACAAGGAGGATTAAATGAAATATTTGAATGATAATTATCGAAAATGCCTATTGAAAAATGAAGAATATAAGGGCGTAATTGATAAGATTAAAAAAGAGGTTGATGAATTTTATAGTGAATTTCATGATGATCCAACAAAGAATAGTGAATGGGGACACAATTATTTTTGCGACTATGATGGTGGCAGATTAATATTTGATATTCATAAACCTCATGATCATATTTGCTCTGTTTGTGGTAAAAATTACAAGGGTGAGCTTTATGATGGTGTTTGGACCTATTTCTATCGTAATCAAGCTGTTTTAACAATGTGGAAGGCTGCTGGTGTTTATGCCTTCAATAAAGATGAGCACTATCTTTTGATTTTAAAGGACCTTATGAGCTTTTATGCTAAGCATTATAAGGAATTTAAAATTCATAACAAAGAAAGAGAAGTATTTGATTCATATGATGATATGAATTGGGGATGTGGAAGAATACTTCCTCAGGGCTTAAACGAATCAATTATAGCAATTAGAATGATTCAAGCCTTAGAAATTGTAAAAAATGATATTGATAAAGAATTTAAAGATTTTGTTTATGAAAATTTATTTAAGGAAATATATCATTTATTACGTCCACAGGTTAATGCAATCCATAATATTCGTTGTTGGAATATTTCTGCAATTGGTTTAATTGGCTTATATTTTAATGATAAAGAAATGCTGGATTTTGTTTTTAATGGTGAATTTAATATTTATCGTCAAATAAGAGAAGGCGTTACATCTGATGGATTCTGGTATGAAGGATCTATTCATTATAATTTCTTTACATTAGAAGGAATTAGTCCATTACTTTTATTTGGAGAAATTTATAATCAGCCATTTATTAAGGAAGCAAAGGATAAGATTGAAATGATGTTTATTAATGCTTATAATTATTCATTTGCTAATCAATATCTACCAAATCCTAATGATGGTTGGCCAAGCATTAATTTAAAGACCTATAGTTATATTTATCATGTTGCAAGTCATGTTTTTGGTGAATATAGTGAGGTCGGAAATATCTTAAAAAATATTGAAGCAAATTCTAATCCAAGAACGCCGCTTCCACTTTCTAAGCCTTATTATATAGATAATAAAATTGCGTATGAAAGATTGTTACTTAATACTGATTATAAATATGATGATTTTATTAAAGTTAAGCAATCAACTAAGAATTTCCCTAATTCTAATTATGCAATGCTTAGAAATGATTATCTAAATGTATTTGTAAAGTATGGATTAAATGGACCATCTCATGCTCATCCTGATTTAATTAATATTGAAGTAATGTATAAGAATGATAGAATCAGTAGAGATTTATCTAATGCTGGCTATCAATCAAAGATGTGTAAGGAATGGCATAGAATGTCTTTAGCTCATAATACAATTATTAGAAATGGTGAAAATATTTTATCAACAACAAAGGGCGATACAATTTTCTATAACCCTTGCCATATTGTATGTAAGCACGAGGATGTTTATCCAGGTGTATGTTATACTCGTGATGTCGAAATTAAAGAAAATATCTTATGGGATAATTATTTAGTTCAAGCTAAAGAAGAAGCTAATTTTGATTATGTGTTCCATTTGGAGGCTAACATAAATGTAGTAATACCTGATAATGCTAAGAAAGTCGAAAATAATATGGGCTTTGATGATAATGGCTATCAGCATATTTTAGAAGCATATCGAGTTAATACCCAAAATGAATTAACAATTAATGCTTCACTAGATAATAAAGAAATAAAGCTTTGCTTAATGGATTTAAATAGCAAGGACGTATATATCTTAAAAACTATGGATAATCCTGTTAATAAAACAAGAACAACATTACTTGTTCGTTCATTTGGAAAATTAATTGATTATAAAATGCGTTTAGAAATAAAGGAGTAAAAGTATGGATATTCAAAATTATTTTATGGATTGTGATATAGAGTGGCGTGATTGTGATCCAGGCATTCAAAGAAAAATTTTAGCGCACAATGAAGAATTAATGGTATGTAGATTACATTTTAAAAAAGGTGCAGTTGGAACTCTACATAAGCATATACATTCTCAATGTACATACATTATTTCTGGAAAATTTGAATTCGATATCGATGGCAAAAAGCAAATTTTGACTGCGGGTGACTCAACATATAAAGAGCCAAACGTTTTACATGGTGCTGTTTGCTTAGAGGAAGGCGAATTAATTGATATATTCACTCCAGAAAGAAAAGACTTTTTAAAAAAGTAGAAAGAGGTTTAAAATAATGAAGAAAGTCGCAATTATTACAGGTGGAACTGGTGGAATCGGTTCTGCTACAGCAAAGGTTTTAGGCTTAAATGGTTATACAATTGCTTTAAATGGCATTGATGACCCAGTAGCTGAAAAGGTTTTGAAGGAATTAAAAGCTTTAAATATTGATATTGAATATTATCATTTTGATGTAACTAACGAGGCAGAGGTTAACGAAAATGTAAAAAAGATTGGTGATAAATATGGTCACATTGATCTTTTAGTTAATAATGCTGGTGGTCTTGGTGGCAGATCAAGATTTGAAACTATGACTACTGAATTTTATCGTGGTGTAATGGCTTTAAATCTAGATAGTGCATTCTTTATGTCAAGAGCTTGTATTCCATATTTAAAGAAGGGCGAAAACCCATCAATTATCAATTTCTCATCAAATGCTGGCTGGAATGCTGGTGGACCAGGTGCTGGAATTTATGGAACATCTAAGGCTGCAATTGTAACATTTACAAGAGCATTAGCTAAGGATTTAGCTGAATATAATATTCGTTGTAATGCTGTTGCTCCGGGAACTATTGATACTCCATTCCATGATAATATTAGAAAAACAAACCCAGCATTATTTGAATCTTGGAAAAATAATATTCTTATGAAACGTTTTGGTCGTCCTGAGGAAGTTGCTAATGTTATTGAATTCTTAGCTTCAGATAAGGCATCATTCTTGACTGGCGAAGTTGTTCAAATTAACGGTGGACAAGATTTCTTATAAAATATACTTGACAAAAAATGTAAATTGTTTTAAAATAATATTAAATAATTTGTGGGTTATATTATGAGGAGAAGTATATGAATAGAACAATAGAAAGAGCATTACAGATATTAAATTATGTTGGTGAAAGAGATGGAGTTACTTTAAAAGAGATAACTAATTATATGATGATTCCAAAAAGTAGTGTTTTTGATATAGTTCAATCACTTTTAGAATTAAAGCTTTTAGAACAACATCGTTTAAATGATCGTAAATATATTCTTGGCATTGCTGCATATTCGCTTGGAAGTAAATATACTAAAAATAGAAGTTTATTTGAAGTGGCTGCCCCTTATTTGAATAGTCTTGCTGACAAATTAAAAAGAACGTCATTTATGGGAACACTTGATGGAACTGATATAATTTACATCTATAAGTATGCTGGTGATGGTGCGAAGCTTGCGACCTGTAGTGTTGGTTCTAAGCATCCTGCATATGCTACTGCTTTAGGAAAAGCTTATCTTGCTTATTTACCTGATGAGGAAAGAATTGCTACTGTTGATAAAATAAATTTTATTCAAAAGACTAACAATACTATTAAAAATAAGCAGGAATTGATTGAAAACTTAAAACTTGTCAAAAAACGTGGATATTCAATTGATTGTAAAGAAAACGAGGATTTAATGATATGCTATGGAGCACCAATATTTGACTCAACTTCAAATATTGTAGCCGCAATTTCCTTCTCTGATGTTAGAAATAATGATTATTCAGATGAAGAAATTGGTGGATTTGTAAGAGAATGTGCTTTGAATATATCAAGAGATTTAGGTTTTCTTGAAACTCAATATTGGGATAAATAAATTTGGGAATCTTATAGATTCCCTTTATTTTTTAGGAGCCAGCTATAAATAAATCAAGAGATTTTTGATAAAAAAGGTAAAAAATAATTATGATTATTTAAAAGCACGACA
>CAKQDS010000010.1 GCA_934229535.1 uncultured Anaeroplasmataceae bacterium | reverse complement strand
GGAAAGAATACAGTGGTTCTCTTTTTCAACAGATGAATGAAATTTATGCTTTTCTGAATATTTGCAATAAAACAAAAAGTATGGTAAAATATTCCTAGAAATGAGTTGGTGTTATGGATAATAAAAAATTTAAAGGATTAATTTATAGAAGCGTAGCATATATTGAGGGTTTATTAATGGCAAATATGTATGAAAAAAAAGAATATTTAAGTATTATTAAACCAATCCTTAATAATGAAATTAATGATGTTCAAGAATTTAAGAATAGTGTTAATTATTCAATTTTAAATGATGATTTAATGAAAGTCATTAATAATTTGGAATATTATTTTCTATTTAGAAATGAAACTGATATGAACAAATTACAAGATGAAGAAAATTTAAAAGGATTTTTAAGTTGTTTTCCTGAAAATATAAAAAGAGATATAGTTGAGGAATTGGAGAGAGGATAATTTGAATGAGTTTATTAATTATTTAGGTTTATTAGATAAATCTATTTTAGCTAGATATAAAACCTTAGAAAAAAATATTAAAAATAGAAGTAATTCTTATTATGATTCATATTTAGATTTATTTGAATGTACTCTAAAGGTTTTATTAGTTAAAAATAATATTGAATTTGATAATTCCAAAACATTTGGAATGCTTTTAAAATGTAATAATGTAATTGATTATTTAAAGAGCATTGGTGTTGAAGAACAATTATATAATAAAATTCTTGATTACACTAAAAAGGCTAATGATCATAAGCATAAGCAAGAGAAAAATGTTACATCTGAAGCTGTAGTTAATCAAATGAGAACATATTATACTTTTGTTTCTAGATATTTAACTAATTATTTGAGTGTTGATATGAAGAAATTTGATGATAATTATTATATTCAAATATTTGGTGAAAATGAAAAATTACACAATACTCTAAAAAATAAAATGGAAGAAACATTAAAAATTGCAAATGAACTTGCAAATGAAAATAATGAGATTAAAGAAGCTCTAGAGGATTATAAAAATAAATATAATAATAAAGAAATACAGTATGCTGATTTAGAAGAAGAAAATAATGCTTTACAGGAGAGAATTAATATAATCCAAAAGATTATTTCTTTGAATAGTAAGAATCTAGAAGATAAATTTGATTCTTTAAATCAAAAATTAGATGATTTGAATAAAAAGATTGATGAAAATAAAACAATTAATTATCAGGATTTAAAAAAGAAGGAAGAAGCAGCAAGAATCGGTTTAAAGCAATTTTTGTTGGATTCAAATGCATTTTATTTATGGATTGGACCCAAAAGTGATTTTGATCACGATAAACAAAAGGCTATTTTATTCTCATTTATTACAATCATTTTAGGAATTGCATCTACAATTATTACATCATTAGCATTTAATTTATATTCAACATTTTCTATATTTGAAAACATATATGCAATTATTATTATGATTTATATGTTTAAGGTAATGCTTTGTAAGAAGCAAATGCGTGATACAAATTTATCTGTTTATTCTGTTAATTCCTATGAATTAACTAAAGAAGGCTTTTATGTTTCAACAATGAATGATAAAAAGCATCTAAAAGCTTTTAGAATTTTATCATTAATAGCAGTAATTGCAAATATTATAAGCATACCAATAGGTTCAACTAATGGTTTAATGATTATTGCCATAATTTTTGAATTACTATTTTTAATCTTAAGCTTTGTTGCTTCATTATCAACAAAAGACTTTTTTACTTTTTATGACCCAATAATGTTATTTGTTAATCGTAAAACTCATGTAACAATAGCTTTTGATTCAAAGATGCGTAAATATTATTCATATGAAGATTTTGTAAAAAAGTTTTATGAAATTATCTAAATAAGGAGAGGTTAGTTTTGATAAATTCACATTATGTACCAATGCTTACATTAAGAAGATTTGGTGATAAAATAAGTATTTATAATGTCAAAACAGGAAAATTAAAAGAAAACGTTAACCTTAAAACTGTATATTCAGAAAAAGGATTTTATAGCAATGCAATAGAAGAATCATTAAATAAAAGAATTGAATCGCAATTTGGCTATTTATTTGCAAATAAAATTAATAATGCTAGTGATAAAATAGTTTTAAGCTATGATGAGGTTAAAGTAGTTAAAAAATTTTTATTAATTTCTGTAATTAGAAGTATGGATGCAGAAAAATTTATGCTACAAGAAAAAAAATATTACGATAATGCTAAAGAAAATGCTAGAAGGTCTGGCATTTCTGAACATGTAATTAAACAAAGTCCTTTTTTAAATCCGCCATTTATTGAGAAAAATATTGAAAATGAAAATAGTTTTGATTATTGGATGAGAACATTAAGAGTAATATTAGATAGTGATGGCTCACCTCAAGGAATTTTAGATCAACCTGATAAAACTTATCCAGCATATAGATGGTCAATGGCTATTAATAATGGCTATTTAGCTTTTTGGGATTCTAATTATGATAGTGATGAATTTGTAATTACAGATATTGGTATGACTTCGGAAAATGAAAAAGGATGGAATGGAATCACTGTACATAATGTTAAAAAAACTTATTTTCTTTCAAGTCTTCTAAAAAATGAAAAAGATAAATATTATCAACAAACAATTTGGAATTGTTTATGTATGCATCATGATTTTACTGAAAATTTTATGATGTTTCCAATATCAGCAAAAAGAATGATTGTAGAAATAGATCCTTTTTTTAAATTTAGACATAAATTTTCTTCTATATATGATATGCCTAAATTATCTGAACTAACATTTATGGATAATGAGCAATTATTCATTCCAAATGATGTTAAATATGTTAAACTACAAGATGGAAAAAAACCTAAAAGAGATCCAAACGATAAATTTATTTATGAAATAAAGAAGTTATCACCAAATGAAATAAGATATTGTAATGTTTTATTTCTAGATAGAATCAATACCAATTTGGGCTTTAGTTCTTTAAATAAAGTTGTTGGAAGTATGTTTGCTTATAAAAATGCAACGGCATTTCCAAGAGTAGATTATACCGAGTTATACAAAATCATTTCTGATAGATTTGAACAATATAAAAAAATTGAATGATTGAAAATGAAATTTTAATTAATATTTAAGTCGTATAGCAATATACGATTTTTTTTGCTATAATATTGTTGTTCCAATTTAATACGCGACTCTGGAGCATTGTTTAACAAGTCTGTTATCTTCGCAAAGGAGGAAGACTGCGTATGGAACAAGATGATTTAGCCAAGAAGGTTGGCAAAAATCTTAAAAATCTTTTCATCAGCAGAGGCAAAACATATGAAGAGGTTGCGGAGATTGTAGGCTGTGATTCAAGGACTGTTGGTCGTTGGGTTCAAAATGGTGTAGATAAGCTCTCAACAATTGAGTGTATTGCTAAATGCTTTGATGTTAAGGTTCAGGACATTATTTTTTCTAATGAGGAATAATGTCCTTTTTTTATATTTTTCTTAAATATTGCAAAAAAAAAAATAGTATACAATATAATTATAAAGGGCATTTCCTGTCCTCGATTAATTGTGTTTTTGATGAGATAATGTAGTTGTAAAGAAAGAAATAAATAGCTTAAAATTTATCATTTATATAAAGTTAGTGGAGGGCAGTTTATGTCCTCGATATTAGATTATATAAATAAGATAATTAAGCTGTAAACAAAGGAGATGTTTGAAAAATGAAATATTATAAGGTAATAACAAAATGTGGACATGTTGGAAGAAAAAGTTATATTCCAATTACATTTGCTATTAATGCTGAATCAGGAAAGGAAGCTTCCAAAGTGGCAAGGGCTTTACCAAGGGTTAAGCATAATAGGAAATTTGCAATTATTAGCTGTGAAGAGATTATGTATGATGAATATTTAGAAATTAAAAGGATTAACAATAATGATCCTTATCTTAATTGCAAGAATATTCAACAACAAAATCTAATTGATTTAAGTGATAGAATTTGTGTTGACGATGAATTTAGGATTCCTTTATATAGTAAGGAAGAAAGAAAACATCGTGTTGAATTTAAAAAGAAAAAGGAAAGAGAATATTTAAAATCTATGGAGGTGGATTTATATGGATATTGTTGTAAATAGAATATTATTTAATAGGTCACTTGTTGATGGGCCTGGTATTAGAAGTTTGATTTTTCTTCAAGGTTGCAATCTTCATTGCAAGGGCTGTCAAAATAAAGCAACCTGGGATATTAATAAAGGTAAAAGTATGCCTGTTAAAGAATTAGCTCATTTAATTAAAGGTGGTTCATTCAACAAAAAAATAACTATTACTGGTGGTGAGCCACTATTACAAAAGGAATCAGTAATAGAATTGATTAAAATGCTTTCTGGCTTTGACATTGCTTTATATACAGGTCATGAAAAAAGTGATGTTCCAGAAGAAATATTAAGTAAGATTAAGTATTTAAAAACAGGGCCATTTATGGAAGAGTTGAAAACTAGTATAATTCCATATGTTGGATCTAGTAATCAAAAATTTGAGAGGATTGGTGAATAATATGCAACAAAATAATAATGAAAATGCTGCAAATAGAATATCTTATGTAGGCCATAATTATGATATAGGCGAAAAAGAATATAAGAAGGAAGTGCTTGATAGCTTACCTGAAAAATGGCGTTTACTTCATAATGAGGGGTATATCCATATTCATGATCTTGATGCTTATGGATTAACATATAATTGTTTAGCCTTAGATTTAGTGGATAGCTTACCATATGCAGAGTTTGATGGATTAGATGACACTGGTAAAATAATGCATTTATTTCATTATATTCAAAATTTATTTATTAAGGTTGGAAATGAGCAATCTGGTGGTATGGCTTTTGCAAATTTTGATAATGAAATTTCCGATATGCTTACTAAATTAAATGTTAAAGAATCAAAGGCTAATTTTAATATTATTAGTAGCTCAATAAGAGAATTAATTATTTGGTGTAATGGTGATCATACAAGGATGGGCCAGACAAGCTATTATATTACCTTAAATATAGGACTTGCAAAAAATAGTTTTGCAAGAAAGATTGCTGAAATTTTATTAGATCAATTTAATAATCTTGGTGATTTGGTATTTAAGCCTAATATTGTTTTTAAAGTATGCAATAAAATTAATTTAAATCCAGGTGATCCTAATTATGACTTATATATAAAATCATTAAAAATTACTGCTAAAAAAATGATTCCGACCTATATTTTATGTGATAGTGATACAAATAAAGAGAATAATCCGGCTGATCTTGCAATAATGGGCTGTAGAAGTCGTGTTGTTGCTGATATTTATGGTCATACTGGAGCAGTTGGTAGAGGAAATATTGCAAATATTTCCATTAATCTTCCAAGAATTGCTTTAGAAATAGATAAAGAACATAGCGACTATGATAAAGATAAGAAAATAGAAATGTTTTATGGAAAATGGGACGACATCGCTTCTATTGTTAAAGATATTTTACTTGATCGTTATCATAAGCTTTGTAGGTTAAAGAAGGAAATGTTTCCAACCAATTTAGAGGTTAAGCTTTGGTGTGAATCATTTAACACAGATAATTTGGAGGATGTCTTTAAACATGGAACCTTATCTATTGGGTTTATAGGTTTATCTGAAGCTATTGAAATATTAACGGGTGAAAAATATTATAATGATATGGATAATTATATAAGAGCACTTGGACTTGTTAAGCATATGAAGGATTATTGTGATTTCTTAAGGAAAAATTATAATTTGAATTTTTCTTTATTAGCTACAGCAGGTGAATTAATTAGTGGTAGATTTATTGATATTGATAAGAAATTATATACTCCTAGTGTTGATATTTTTAAAAAGGGTTATTATACTAATTCCTTCCATATTGATGTTGATTCTAAGCTTCCAGGTATAACTAAAATAAAACTTGAAGGATTATTCCATAAATTATGTAATGGTGGCTGCATTACCTATGTTGAGCTTGGTGAAGCCCCTCTTGATAATGCTGAAGGATTAGATGAATATATAAAAATCGCTATAAAAAATTCAATTCATTATTTAGGCTTTAATTTTCCTAAGGATGTATGCAAGAAGTGTGGAACTAGTGGTGTTTTTGATGAGTGTCCTAAATGTCATAGTAAGGAAATAACAAGAATAAGAAGAGTTTCTGGTTATTTAGAAATATTAGATGGTTTTACTAAAGGGAAAAAAGCTGAAGAGAAAAATAGGAGGAAAAATTAAGGATGAAATATACAAACGATGAATTAAAAAGTATAGGATTTACTGAAAATTTTATAAAGATGATAGAAAACATTAGTGAAGAAGATGGCTATGAATATCAAGTAATTCGTTCTGCTGCATTAAAAGAAATATATGATATTGATGATGAAGAAAAAATAATCCAAACACATATTGAACATATTTTGGAAGACTATTTCATTGAAGACAGGCTTGAAGCAATTGTCTCTAATGGGTATATTTCAAAATCTAATGGCGTAATTGCAGAAATACTTTTTAGAAAAAGAAAAACGAAGAATTATTAAAGTTGAATTTCAACGATACGATAGAAAAATTATTGCAAAAAGATGACTTTGAAATCGTGTGTATCAAAGGATTTGTAAATGAGAAAGTAGTTATTGAATTACTATTAACAGATAAGGAAGTAATAAAACAATGATTTATTATATTTCTGATACCCATTTTAATGACCAAAAGATATTTGATAAATGTAAACGACCATTTGAATCACTTTGTGAAATGAAGGAAATAATTATCAAAAAATGGAATAAAAAAGTTAAAGATGAAGATATTGTCTATGTTCTAGGTGATATTGGTAAAGATGATGATCCATCTACAATAGATATCTTTAAAAAACTAAAAGGCCATAAACATCTTATAGTAGGTAATCATGACTATGATATGATAGATGCTATTAAGAAATCTAATGTATTTGAATCCATCAAGTTTATTGATCTAATTATTGATGGTGATTATAAAGTTTGTGTTTGTCATTATCCACTTATGGATTGGATGGAGTTCAATAGAGATGGACTTTTAGTTTATGGACATATCCATAATAAAACCGAAAATAATGGCTATGCTTATAAGTTAATGAAAGACTATTACAAAAACTTAAAAGCATATAATGCTGGAGTCGATGTAATAGACTTTGAGCCAAGAACATTAAAAGAATTAATGAAACTTAAGGAGAAAAACAAGGATGAAGCATATATCAATTGAAGGTATGGATGGTGTTGGTAAATCAACATTATGTAAAAAATTAGCTTTGAGGCTTGGTTATAAATTTGTTGAAAAGCCACTTCATTATATTTTAGATGAGAGTGAAAATAATGTTAGTGAATATCAAAGGGTTGCAAAAATTATAAATGCTGACCTTGATCGCAATTTTACAGCTTGGTATTATGGTTTAAATAATCTTTATTTATATGATAGATTTAAAGATACTAATATTGTTACAGATAGACATATTGTTTCTAATTATTGCTGGAGTGGAACAGATTACAATATGGATATTTATGATTTGATATTAAAGAAAATAGGCAAGCCTACTATTACAATTATCTTATATGCAAATAGTGAAACAATTAAAAATCGTCTTATAAGTCGTGACCCTAATGATTTTGATTTAAAGAAGGTTGAGCTTTTTGAAAATGGTTATAAGAAAATGATTGAGTTTTGTAAATTAAAGGAATTACCATATATTATTATTGATTCTGCAAATAAAAGCCCTGATGAATTAGTAGATGAGGTTATTGAAAAAATAGGAGGCTTGATTAATGAATAGTATAGTGGATTTGAGATTGTCTAGAGATTTTAAATATACAGCTCTTTATACAGCCTTACGTTTTTTTGAGGTGGAAGAGGATATTTATAAAAAGGAATATAAAAATAATACAATCACGATAGCTGTAAATAGTGGAAAAGCTGATTTGGGTAAAATTACTATAATAAATGGTAATATGACAGATAAATATTATTTGCTTGATTCACATAAAAGCTTTGTTGTGTTAGAATGTATTGACAAACTTCTTAGTATGGGATACTCACCATATGAAATAATTGTTGATTTAGATAATGAATTTGATATTTATTGTGCTAATAAATTATATGTTAAATGCTATGAATGGAATCATATGGATGTTAATAACATTAGTTCTAAAAATAATGTCTTTTATTCTATTAGCTATGAATCAAGATTGATTAGTGGGGTTATTGAAAGAAAAAGCAAAATTAAGCTTGCTGATGAAACCTACGATTATGGTATTTTTGAAAATAAGCAAAAGGAAGATAACTACTCATTGTATAATAAAGTAAATATTATTGCTGACAAGGAGTTTGTTATCGAGGGAGATACGCTTATTAAATACAACGGAAAAAGTAAGGTTGTAGAAATTCCAAATGGAATAAGAGAACTTGAATCATGTGCATTTTGGGATAATCAATATATTGAAGAGATTATTTTACCAGATAGTTTAATTAATTTAGGTGGCGATACATTTTATAATTGTCAAAATCTAAAAAAGATAACAATACCTAAGAATGTAGAAAAGATGGGGAATAATCCCTTTGCAGGGTGTCCTATGCTTGATTTAAAAAATGAATCTGAATTTTTCATTCTTGAATCTGGTGCTTTGTACACCTCAACAAAGGAAGAAATGATTTATTATGCGATAAAGAATGAAAACAAAATATTTAGAATTCCTTCTACAGTTTTACTTATTTGTAAGCATACATTCTTTATGTGCGATAATCTAGAGCTTGTAATTCTTCCAAAAAGTCTTAAGAAGATGGAGAATAATCCATTTTCAGGATGTAGTAAATTAAAGCTTGTTAATAATTCGACATCTTATAATATTATTGATGATGTAATTTATGATAAATATTTAAAATCAGTATGTGGTTGCTTAAATTCAATTAATACTGATTGTTTAACTCTTGAAAGTGTTAAAAAGATTAATCGTAATTCATTTTGGAACTGCAAGGGGATTAAGAAGATTATTTTACCAGCAAGCTTGGAGGACATTGGCTATAATCCCTTTGTGGGATGTTCAAATATTGAATTTGTAAGTAATACAAATAAATATAAGGTTAAGGATGGAGTCTTATATAATAGTGACTTTAGTAAAATTGTTTGCTATCCTGCAAAATATGCAATTGGAGATATTCATATATCAGATTCCGTTTTAAAGCTTGAACGTGGGGCTTTTTCGGGATGTGATAAAATGACTAATATAAATTTGCATAATGTCAATGTTGTTTCAAAGTCATGCTTTACCAATTGTAATGGTCTTATAAATGTTTATTGTTCAGATTTAGTTTCATATATAGGTGAATGGGCCTTTGGTCATTGTAATAATTTAAAAGAAATAAGTGTTTATAAAGATTGCGTTGTTGATAATAATGCGTTAAGTTCAACAAATGCTAAAATTTCTATAAGAGAAAACAGAACTAATTATGTTTTTGAATCAGATAATCAATATACACTAAAATCTTTACTTACAAGCTATAAGAAAAAATTTGATTCGATTTTAATTGATCCACCTTATAATTCAAATATAAGTTATATTAATTATAATGATTCACTACCAAATGATGTGTATCTAAAAAATATGTATGAATGCTTTAAAAATTCTTATGAATTATTAAGTGATAAAGGTTTTTTAGTCATAAATATAGATGAAGGTATGGTTAAACAATTATCTAATTTATGTAAGAAAGTTTTTTATAAGGTAATGATATTAAAATGGAAGAAGCTTCATCCTTATTTTGATAAAAATAGAAATGTTGACCCTAATAAAAAAATAGTTAAATATGAATACATTATAATTTGTAAAAAGAGCAAAGCTTCTAAATTTAATAAGCTTATGCAGCCTTATTTAGTTAATGGAATTTTAAAAGAAAAAGAAAGCAAGGTACCAAAGGTCTTTGATTGCTTTGGAACTAATTCATCAGCTAAGGATGAAATTAAAGAAATATTTAATGATAGAAAATATTTTTCTACCCCTAAGCCATTGAAGCTAATGATGGAGCTTATAAGAACAACCACATCTAAAGATTCATTAATTATGGATTTTTTCGCAGGGTCTGGAACTATTGGTCATGCATGTACTATGCTTAATAAAGAAGATGGTGGAAATAGAAAATATCTATTGGTTTCTAATTCTGAAGGAAACATTTGTAAGAATGTAACCTATAAAAGAGTTAGTATGTTTGATGATGAAGCTTTGCTTATTGATTAAAGCTTGGAATTTAAGGAGAAGTAATGAATTATTTGTTTTTTGATTGTGAATTTGCTAGCTCTAAGGGTGGCATTGAGAGAATTTGTGAATTTGGTTATGTAATCGTTGATGAAAAATTCAATGTATTGGAAAGTGATAATCTTATAATTAATCCTAATATCGATAAAAAAGAATGGGACTATTACGCACTTCGAAAATTATTAACAAGGAAAAGAAATGAATATGAAAACAGTCCTTCTTTTTTCTACTTTTATAAGAGAATTAAAAATATTATTGAAAATGTAGATTATGTTTTTGGACATACCTTAAGCTCTGATGCTAAAGCATTAAATGATGAATGTATAAGATACTCTCTTGAAAGTATTAATTATTCTTTTTATGATGTTAAGGAAATATATAAACAATTTGATAATGTTAAGCATGATTTATCCGTTACAAAGATTAAGGAAGCTTTAAATATTAATGGTGAAGAAGTTGAGCATGATGCTTTAGCTGATGCTTATAATACAATGCTAATTCTAAAAGAAATGTTAGATGAATTAAATTTAAGCATTGAAGATTTACTTGAGCTTGTTCCTACAGCAAAAGATGAATGTAATGATTATAAGGTAAGTTTCCTTGAGGCTGCAAAAGAAAGAAAAAGACAAGCACTTGCTAATCCTAACATTACATCAAATGATACAAATTATAGAGATAATAAGATTCTTTTTTACCAATTTATAGATAATGTTAAGCCATTTAAAAATGGTGATAAGCTTAAGGATAAAAAGGTTTCTATAACAATGTCTTATGAGAAAACACATTTTAAACAAATTTTAAATTTGATTCAATTAATTATTGATGAAGGCGGTAAGTTTATCCTAAAAGCCTCAGAAAGTGATATTTTTATTAAATATGACACATATGATGATGAAGGGAATTTATGTGATGATTTAAGATATAATTATGTTATTGATGCTAATCAAAATGACAGTAATATTGAAATTATTGAATTTAAAGAATTTTTAAAAATATTTGAGATAAATGAAGAAGAATTAGATGCTATGCCACTACCATCATTTGAATTTTTATTATCGAATGATGCAATAATAAAAAATAAAAAGACCAAAAGAATACTTGATAATCAAAATGAAACAGTGGTAGATCCTTATGTTGAAGATGAAAGTATGTTATCAGTGGGAGAATTATTTGGTGATTTTTTTAAGAAGTTAATAGGTGAAAGATAAAATGAATGAAGAAAAATTGATGGAATTATGGGGTAAAGTGGGATTTATTGTAAACTTATCACAAATGGTTGAATACAATATAGCAAATATATTAGCATTTGATGAAATACTTAAGCCTTTTGAAAATAATTCAATAGTTGACATGGACATTTATAATAAATTTGCTAGAAAAGCTGATGAACTATACAAAAAGTTAAGTAGAAAAACTTTGGGATATGGAATAAATAAAATGTTTGAAAAAGGTATTTTTTTAAATGATTCAGAAGAGTATCTAAAAAAAGTGTGTGATGAAAGAAATTATGTTGTTCATAGCTTATTTAAAGAAGATTTACATTTAAAAAAATTAGAAGGAGATACAACATTCTATTTTGAAAGATTAGAATGGTTAATTGAAAATATGAAAAAGATAAATGACGTATTATGCAATTATTTAAATGAGCAAAAGAAATATTACAAACTAATCTTTTAATGAAAAAGCTAATATTTCATCTGATGATATTATTGCTTACATAGGTGAAGCTTTTAAATTTAACTAAATAATTATTTGGGAGTGTTTTGAGTAAAGCACTCCTTTTTAATTGCATTATTGAGAAAAAGTTGCTATAATTTAATAGATATTTGAATTATGGGTGTGAAATTATGAAATTGTTATTTTTTGATTGTGAATTTGCTAGTGTAAGGAAACAAAATTATAAAATATGTGAATTTGGTTATTTTCTTTGTAATGAGAAATTTGAAGAAATTGAAAGTAATAATTTTATTATTGATCCCAATATTGGGTATGGAGATTGGGATGATAAGGTTTTAAGAGAGGTTTTAACTCATGGCGTTGATAGCTATGAGCTTGGTTACAATTTTAATTATTATTATAATAAAATTAAATCATTAATTGATGAAGCTGATTTGATTTTTGGACATACGCTTGATTCAGATATTAATGCCTTAAAATGTGAATGTGTTAGATACCATAAGGAAAATATTGATTTTGAATATTATGAAATCAAAGATATTTATAATCATTATTTAAATTTGAATTATTCAGTAGGCTTAAAAACAATGCTTGATAATTTAAAGATTGAAAATACTAAAACTGCTCATGATGCCTCTAATGATGCTTATGATACTATGCTTGTTTTAAAGTATTTTGCCGATGAAAAGAGTCTTGATTTAGTTTTAAATGAATGCGATGATGCAAAGCATAATTCCTTGTTTGAAACAAGCATTAGCTATTCAAATAAGACAATCAAAGAAGTAATTGATTATTTAAATAACAAATCTAAAGATAAAAGAATAAGCAAAAGTAAGCTGAATTTAGTTACAAACCTTTATATAAGAAAAATGCCAATAGCAGAAGGTGGTAAGCTTTCTGGTAAAAAGGTATCGCTTAGTGTTAATTATGCTAAAGCTAATATAATTAAAGCAATGAATTTAGCCAAAATAATTGCTAGTGAGGGTGGAACCTATTTTATGAAGGCTACATCATGTGATATATTCATTAATTATGAATATTATAATAAAGATAACGAAGTGATTAGTGATTCTAGATTAGAGGCAGTAAGGAAATGCGGTAGGGATATAAAGATTGTTTCTTTCAATGAATTTTTAGATTTTCTTGGTATTAATGAAGATGATTTAGCAAGAAAGAAAATTGAAGCTGATTTTTTATATTTAGAAGAAAAACAAAAAAATAGTGAAAGCTTAGGTGAATTATTTGGTGATTTCTTTAAGGAATTTCAAAGCGTAAAGTAACAAATAATTACAATATTCATATAATATTAGTGCGGGGGATTATATGAATAATTCATTTTTAACACCAAGAGAAATAGAAATATTTAATTATCTTGTCAATAATATGACGACTAAGGAAATAGCTAAAAAACTAGGTATTAGTGATAAAACTGTAAGAAATCATGTTAGTAATGTCATATTAAAGCTAGATGTTAAAAATAGATGTGCCGCAATTATTGAACTTGTTCGTTTAAAATTGTTATCTATTAATGAATAAAACAAATTCATTGGTTTTGAATTTGTTTTTTTTATGCTATAATTAAGTGAGGTATTTTGTTTATGAGCGATGTAAAAACTATTGAAATTCATGAAAATATTTTTGCTGATAATGATATGTCAGCAAAGATGGTTAGAGAAAAATTAAAAGAAAATAATTGTTATATGGTTAATTTTATGTCATCACCAGGTAGTGGTAAGACTACAACCTTAATTTCTTTAATTAATAGATTAAAGAATAATCTTAATATTTATCTTATGAATGTAGATATTAAAACTGATTGTGATGCATCTAAAATTGCTAAAAATACGGGTATTAGCACATTACAAATTAATAATGGTGGTTTATGCCATATTGATGCTGAGATGACTCTTAATGCTTTAAAAGAGGTTGATTTAAGTGATATTGATTTATTAATATTAGAAAATATTGGTAATTTAGTATGTCCTGCTGAATTTGATACAGGTGCTAATAAAAATATTATGATTTTATCTGTACCAGAGGGTGATGATAAGCCATTAAAGTATCCTTTAATGTTTAGTGTTTGTGATTTAGTTTTAATTAATAAAATTGATGTTTTACCTTTCTTTGATTTTGATATGGATAAGGCTGTTAAAAACATTAAGAATTTAAATAAGAACGCTAAAATTATTCCTATAAGTGCTAAAACTGGTGAAGGTATAGATGAAGTTATTAATTGGTTAAATAATTGTTTTAAGTTTTAATCAAATGTGATATAATTAACTAAAGAAAGCATTTTCAAGGATAAGGAAAATTATGGATGAAGTAAAAATTATAGATGTTAAAAGAACGATATTAGAGGATAATGATTTAGATGCTTCAAATTTAAGTAAGGAATTAAAGAATAAAGGAACCTTATTAATAAATTTAATGTCATCGCCTGGTAGTGGTAAAACTACAACCTTGATTAAAACGATTAAATGCTTAGAGGATAAGCTAAGCATTGGGGTAATGGAGGCTGATATTGATAGTGATGTCGATGCCAAAAAAATAAAAGAAGAAACAAAGGCTGAGGCTATTCAGCTTCATACAGGTGGAATGTGTCATTTAGATGCTTCTATGACTAGAGAGGGTCTAAGCTATTTAGGTGAACATGATTTAGTGTTTTTAGAGAATGTAGGAAATTTAGTATGTCCAGCTGAATTTGCTACTGGTGCTAGTAAATGTGCAATGATTCTTGCGGTTACTGAAGGTGATGATAAGCCTTTAAAGTATCCTTTGATGTTTAGTATATGCGATGTTATTTTGATTAATAAAATAGACGTAATCGATTATTTTGATTTTGATATGAATAAGGTTATTGAAAATATTAAAAAAATTAATAATAAGGCTAAAATAATTCCAATATGTGCTAAAAGTGGCGAGGGAATTTTAGAATTTAGTAATTGGATTAATGATGAAGTAAGAAAGTGGAAGGAAGAGAAGTAAAATGCCAGAGATGTTCAAAAGTGTTATTCCACCTCATATGAATGATAAGGAAAAGAATGAAAAAATAGCTAAGCTTGGAAGAAAAATTACTGATGTAGTTGCTCATAAGCTTCATGGTGTAGAAATTAGTGATCCTGAATATTGGGGACTTGCAGAAATTGTAACTGATGAAATGGCTGATGTAGCCTTAAAGATGGATCTACGTCATCCTTATACATTTGCTGAAATTAAGAAAATGAATAAGGATGTTGATGAAGAGCATTTACAGCATCTACTTGATGATATGAGCTACATTGGACTTTTAGAATATGATTATGGTTATCATTATGATCATAATGGAAGAACTGCGCCTCAATCAGAGCGTAGATATATTCTCCCTATGTTTGTTCCGGGAAGCGCTGAGCTTTTTAATATGGAGGAAAATAAGGATGGAGTTAATCAAAGATTAAAGGATCATCCTGCTCTTGCTTCATTCTTTGAAAGAATGACATTTGTACCTCTTGATGGTATTACTCAGCTAGTACCTCTTGGTGGTGCTGGTGTTGGTATGCATGTAATACCTGTTGAAAAGGCTATTACAGCTGAATCTAAATCTATTGATATTGAGCATTTATCATATTGGTTAAAGAAATATGAGGGTCATATTGGCGTTGGTCAATGCTCTTGTCGAGCTAGTAGAGCTGCTCTTGGTGAGGGCTGTGCTGATGATGAGCGCAATTGGTGTATTGGTGTAGGTGATTTTGCCGATTATTGTAAGGAAACAGGTAAAGGCCATCCTATTAGCTATGAAGAAGCTATGGAAATCTTAAGAAATGCTGAAAAGAATGGCTTTGTTCATCAAATTACTAATATTGATGGTGAAAATAAAATATTTGGTATTTGTAATTGTAATGTAAACATTTGTAATGCTCTTAGAACCTCACAATTATTTAATACTCCTAATATGTCAAGAAGTGCCTATACAGCCCATATTGATGTTGATAAATGCGTTGCTTGTGGTAAGTGTGTAGAATATTGTCCAGCTGGTGCAGTTAAGCTTGGTAGAAGACTTCGTAAAAAGGATGGTAGCGAAACTATTTATCCTAAGCATGTCCTACCTGATCGTATTAAGTGGAGCAAGGCAATGTATGATGAAAATTATCGTGATAATAATCGTATTAATTGCTACGAAAGTGGAACAGCTCCTTGTAAGGTAGCATGTCCTGCTCATATAGCTGTTGAGGGCTATATTAAGATGGTTAAGGAAGGTAGATATGAGGATGCTTTAGCCTTAATTAAAAAGGACAACCCATTCCCAGCTATTTGTGGTAGAATTTGTAATAAGCGCTGTGAGGCAGCCTGCACAAGAGGAAATATTGATAGTGCAGTTGCTATTGATGAAATTAAGAAATTTGTTGCAGAGCTTGATTTAAATAAAGAAACAAGATATATTCCCGAGGTGGTTATTCCTTCCAATATTATTAAGCAATATGATATTAAGGTAGCTATTATAGGTGGTGGTCCTGCTGGACTTTCATGTGCTTATTATTTAGCTACAAGAGGCTATAAGCCAACTGTTTTTGAAAAGAATCCTAAGCTTGGTGGTATGCTTACCTATGGAATTCCTTCATTTAAGCTTGATAAGAAGGTTATTGAAGCGGAAATTGATGTTTTAAGAGAGCTTGGTGTCGAATTTAAATGTGGTGTTAATGTAGGTAGTGATGTTACAATTGAGGAATTAAGAAATGATGGCTATAAGGCTTTTTATGTCGCAATTGGCTGTCAAGGTGGAAAGCTACCAAATGTAGCTGGCGATGATGCTAAAAATACAATGGTTGCTGTTGATTTCTTGAAAAAATGCACTGAAAATGAAATTAAGCTTGATGGTGATGTTGTTGTTATCGGTGGTGGTAATGTTGGTATTGATTGCGCAAGATATGCTCATCGTTTAGGTGCTAAGAGTGTAAAGATGGTTGTTTTAGAGAAGCGTGAGGATATGCCAGCATCTAAGGAAGGCATTGATGAGGTTCTTAGTGAAAATATCGAAATTATTAATTCCTATGGACCAAAACAAATAAATAAGGATCAGGATAATTTTGTATCTACAATTGTTTTAAAGAAATGCTTAAATACCTTAGATGAAAATGCTAAATTTAATCCTACATATGATGAAAATGATAATATTACTCTAAATGCTAAATATATCATTTATGCAATTGGTCAATCAATTATGTGGAATGATTTATTAAAGGGAACAAAGGTTGAATTTTGGCATGGAAATTATCCAGTTGCTGATAAGCTAACTTACCAAACAGCTGAGCCTGACATTTTTGTTGGTGGTGATGTTTATACAGGACCTAGGTTTGCAATTGATGCCATTGAAGCAGGTAAATGTGCTGCAGAATCTATTCACCGCTTTGTACATGAAAATGCTAGCCTTACTATTGGTAGAAATAGACGTGATTTTAAAGCTCTTGATAAGGATGATATTTTAGTTGAAAGTTATGATAACTCAAAGCGTGTTATTATAAATTATGATTCTAGTATTGATCATAGTATGAGTCTAGTGGATGCAAGAATTGTTTTAACAGAGGCTGAGGCTAAGAAGGAAGCTTTGCGCTGCTTAGAATGTGGAATGTCTGTTGTTGATGAAAATAAGTGTATCGGCTGTGGAATTTGTACAACAAAGTGTGAATTTGATGCGATTCATTTAGTTCGTGATCATCCAAAGGCTTCTAAAATGATTAAGAGTGAGGATAAATTTAAAGCTATCCTACCTTATGCTATGAAGCGTGGTGTAAAGATTATCTTTGCTAAGAAGAATGATGCAGAGCGTGAGGCTATTAAAAAGAATAAAGAATATAAGAAGTCTTTGAAGGAAGAAAAGAAAAATGCACGAGCTTAGTATAGTTTTTCATATTGCTAAAATGGTTAATAATATAGCTTTGGAAAACAATGTCAAGCATGTTTCTAAGGTCACCTTAGAAATTGGTGAGGTTTCTATGGTTGTTAATTCCTATTTAGAGGATTGCTGGAACTGGAATGCTAAAAAATATGAGGTATTAAAGGATTCAAAGCTGGAAATTGAAACTATTAAAGCAGAAACTATTTGCAATACTTGTGGAAAAACCTATGAAACGGTTAAATATGGTAAAACCTGTCCTTATTGTAAAAGTGAGGATACCTATTTAATTAAAGGAAATGAAACAAATTTAAAAAATATAACTGTCTATGATGAATAAGGAGGTCTAAATGGATATTAATAATTTTTCTAAAACCTATGAGGTTAGGAGAATTGAAAGCGATAATATTGATGAGCTATTAGAGCTTTGTAAAAATAATGAAACCTATTATAAATATTGTCCACCAGATCCAACTCCTTATTCCATTAGAAGTGATTTAAGGGCTCTACCTCCTGGTAAGGAAAAGAAGGATAAATATTATGTTGGCTTTTATAAAAATGATGAATTAATTGCTGTAAGTGATATAATTCAGGATTATCCTAATGATCAAACGGTTTTTATTGGCTTTTTTATGCTTAAAAAGGAGTATCAGCATCAGGGAATTGCTTCAAAAATAATAGAAGAGCTAGTAGAATGCTTTCAAGAATATCAATTTTCTTATATAAGGCTTGCCTATGTTGTTGGCAATAAGGAAAGTGAAGGCTTTTGGCTAAGAAATAAATTTATTCCGATGAATTTAGAGATTGATATGAAGGATTATAAGGTAACTGTTTTACAAAGAGTTATATAAATTTAATTTTATTACTTGACATTTTAAATCTAATATAGTAAACTATTAATAGTTGAGCAATTATTCAACTTAAAAGAGGTGAAAAGCATGCAGGATTTTGATAATGAAGAGGTTGCAAATGATACACTTGTATCAAGCGTTAAAGAGAAGATGCCTTCTGATGATACAATTTATGATTTATCTGAATTATATAAGGTATTTGGTGATTCTACAAGAACGAAGATTTTAAGTGCGCTTGAGATTAGTGAGTTATGTGTTTGTGATATTGCTTCATGTCTTAATATGACTAAATCTGCAGTTTCTCATCAATTAAGAATATTAAGAACAGCTAAGCTAGTTAAACCTAGAAAGGTTGGCAAGGTTGTTTATTATTCACTTGATGATGATCATGTAAGTCAAATTCTTGAATGTGGCTTATCTCATATTAATGAACAAAAAAATGAAGACTAATTTTGATTTATGAACTTTGGTTCATAAATTTTTTAAGAAAAGGTTAGTCTTAGCTAACTATGGAGGAGAATATGTCGATAATTGAATTAAAAAATGTAAGTAAAATCTATCAAAACGGAGCTCATGAGCAAAAAGCCTTAGATGATGTTACCTTAGCCATTGATGAAGGAAAGTTTGTAGTTATTTTAGGACCAAGTGGAGCAGGTAAGTCAACCTTGCTTAATGTACTTGGAGGACTTGATACCTTAAGCCTTGGTAGCATTATTGTGGATGGTTTAGATATTTCTAGGCTTAATAAAAATGAATTAGCTAAATATCGTGCCAATAAGGTGGGATTTGTATTTCAATTTTATAATTTAATTCCAACGTTAACAGTTTTGGAGAACGTGGATTTAGTTAAGGAAATAGCTGATAATCCTCTAGATTCTAAAAAGATTTTAGATAGTGTTGGTTTATTAGATCATTTAAATCAATTTCCAAGTGAGCTTAGTGGCGGTGAGCAGCAGCGTGTAAGTATTGCAAGAGCAATTGCTAAAAATCCCAAAATATTGCTTTGTGATGAACCAACAGGAGCCCTTGATAGTAAAAGCGGTGTAATGGTTTTAAAGCTTTTATTAAGCCTAGCTAGAGAATATGGAAAAACAATAATTATTGTAACTCATAATCAAAATATAGCTAAAATGGCTGATATGGTTGTATATGTAAAAAATGGTAAGATTGATGACATAAAGTCATGTAATAAGCCACTTAGTGTTGAAGAGGTGGATTGGTAATATGTTATTTAAAAAGCTTGTTAGAACCTTTTTTAGCTATAAAGCTCAATTTATATCAATGATAATTATGATTTCTATTGGTCTTGGCGTTTTTGTTGGTTTCAATATGGAATGGAAGATAATTGATAAAAGTGTTAATACCTATTTTGAAGAAACAAATTTTCCTGATTACTTCGTTTATAGTGAAAATATCTTTAATGATGATGATTTAACAAAAATTAAAAATATTGATGGTGTTAGTGATGCTAGCCTTTATTTAAGTATGCAGACTAATGTCGTTGATACTGATAAAACCTTATTTTTAACCTGTATGAATGAAAAATATCTTGATTTTAAATATATTGAAGGTGAAGAATATAATGTTGATTTAGATGGTATTTGGCTATCTGATAAATATGCTTTAAAAAATAATATTAAAATTGGCGATAAAATTAAGGTGAAATATAATACTATAACGATTGAACGCGAGGTAATTGGTACTATTAAATCTTCAATGTATTTAATTTGTGTGCAATCCACCTCTCAGCTTATGCCTGATTATGAGGCCTGTGGCTATTTCTTTATTAGTCCTAAGAGCCTTATAAAGGAATTTAATAAATATGGTCTTCAAAATATTAGCTATCCAGAAATTATCATTTCCTCTAAGCTTGAAAAAAAGGTAATTGAAGAAGAAATAAATAAGGCTCTGTCTAAGACAACGCTTGTTTTAGGACGTGATGCCAATATCAATTATTCAGGACCATCTGGTGAAATTGAAGAAGGTAAAACTATGGGCTCAATTATTCCAGTTTTATTTTTAGTTATTGCTATTTTAACAATGGTTACGACAATGCATCGTATTACAAATAATGAAAGAATTCAAATTGGTACCCTAAAGGCCTTAGGATTCAAGGATAGCAAAATTATTTTCCATTATTCAGCATATGGCTTATTTATTGGCGTAATTGGTAGTATAATTGGTATTGCCTTTGGCTTTTTAATTGCTTATTATATAATATTTAGTGGTAATATGATGAGTATTTATCTTGATTTACCAAAATGGTATTGGGCGATGCCAGCATTTTGTTATGTTTCTTTAATTCTTTTAAATTTGTTCTTGTTATTAACCTGCTTTTTAAGTGTTTATAGTAATTTAAAGGGAATGCCTGTTGAAGCCCTAAGAGGAAAAAATGTTGGTAATGTTAGAAGAGGATTATTAGATAAATGGGCAATTGGTCGTCATTTAGGATTTGCTAATGTTTATAATATTCGTGATTTAAAAAGACATAAATCAAGATCATTTATGACCTTGTTTGGAGTAGTTGGCTGTATGATTTTACTTGTTGCGGCCTTTGCGATGAAGGAAACATTTGAAAGCTTTCTAGACACTATTGATAATGATATTTATAGCTATAATAGTCAAATAAGCTTATCAGCTAATACTACTAATTCTAAAGCAGTGGAGATAATGGATTTATATGAGGCTGATAGTAAGGGAAGCTTAAGCATTTCCTTAGATGATGAAGCAATAAGCCTTGATATTTATGATATTAAATACAATAACATAAATATTATGGATAAGAATAATAAAAGAATAGCTATTCCAAATGATGGGGCTCTTATTTGTATGAGAGTTGCTGATATGGGCTTTAAGGTTGGCGATGTGATTACGATAGCTCCTTATGGTACAAATGAAAAATATATGGTTCCTATTAAAGGAATAATTAGAAGCTTTATGGAGAAGAATGTCATAATTAATAGTGAATATGCTAAAAATATTAGCTTAAATTATCAAATTCAAAATCTTTATACCAAAACTAAGGCTAGTGATATTAGTGAAAATGAGTTTATTGATAGTATTCAAACCAAGGAAGCAATAATGAAATCATTTAATTCAATGACTGATATGATGAATTTATCAATTACAGTTTTAACCATTGCTTCAGTTGTTTTAGGAGTAGTAGTGTTGTATAATTTAGGGATGATGAGCTATATCGAACGCTTTAAGGAAATGGCAACGCTAAAGGTTGTAGGCTTTAATGATCGAAAAATTGCAAGATTATTGATTAGTCAAAATATGTGGCTAACAATTATTGGTATAATTATTGGTCTTCCTTTAGGTCTTCTTACAATAAATGAGGTTGTAAAATCATTAGCCTCTGAATATGAACTAAAGGTTAAAGCGGGAGCCTTAACCTATCTTGTAAGTATTTTATTAACATTTTTTGTATCGCTTGTTGTTGCAATAGTTGTCGCAAGAAGAAATAAGAGAATAGATATGGTTTCTGCTTTGAAAGGAATTGATTAAAATGATAAAATATACATTTAAAATTGATGGAATGAAATGTGGAATGTGTGAGGCTCATGTTTGTGATATTATTAGAAAAAATATTGAAGCTAAAAAGGTTAAGGCCTCTCATAAAAAAAATGAAGCAAGCTTTGTTTTAGATAATGATGCTGATATATCTAAGGTTATAGAGCAAATTAAGGCTATGGGCTATAATGTTTTAGACGTTAAAACCGAAGAATATAAGAAAAAATTTATCTTTTAGCCTATGAAGGAATTAATAATAGGGATATTAATACCATTTGCTGGAACAACACTTGGCTCAGCAATGGTATTTTTATTAAAAAATAAAATCAAACAAAGCCTTGAAAATAAGCTTATAGCCTTTGCAGCTGGTATAATGCTTGCTGCCTCAATTTGGTCATTATTAATACCATCTATTAATTTAAGCTCAAATCTTAATAAGCTTTCCTTTATTCCTGCTGCATCAGGATTTATGATTGGCATTCTCTTTTTACTATTTATTGATAGCATAATTCCGCATCTTCATTTGAATTCAACTAAGCCTGAAGGCTTAAAAAGTAATTCTTTAAAGACTACAAAAATGTTATTAGCTGTTACAATTCATAATATTCCTGAAGGTATGGCAGTAGGTGTTTTATTTGCAGGAGTTTTGGCAAATGATAGCCTAATAACTTTGAGCTCGGCGATTTCCTTAGCTATGGGCATTGCTATTCAAAATTTTCCTGAGGGAGCAATTATTTCTATGCCACTTAAGGGAGAAGGAATGTCAAAGCTTAAATCCTTTATTTTAGGAATGCTTTCGGGAATAGTAGAGCCTATTGCAGCGCTAATAACCATTTTATTAATAAATTTTGTTTCACCGATATTGCCATATATTTTGGCTTTTGCTGCCGGGGCAATGGTGTATGTAATCGTTGAGGAGCTGATTCCTGAGGCCTCTAGTGGTGCTCATAGTAATCTAACAACAATAGCTTTTGCTGTTGGATTTGTATTAATGATGGTTTTAGATGTTGTTTTCGGTTAAAATTTCACATAAATTTCACATAGCACTTGATTTTTTCTAAAAAACAATTATAATATAAATGTAAATATGGTTACGCTTTCATATAATTATTTTTTTAATAGAGGTGTTATTATGATCTTTGATTCAAATAAGATTTTAAATCTTTTGACAGGAATAGTCGCAGAAATTGATTTAAAGAACAAAATCATTAGAGTAGCATATCAGGATGGCAAAGAAATATGTAGTAATATAAATGGTGAGGATTTCTTAAATTTAATCTTTACTAAGAATAATGTAAAAAAATCACTTGTGTCATTAGATGAAATTACCAATTGGCTTTTTAATTCTCGTGAGGATGCTATAATGTGCTTTGATTATGAGGATGATGCTGATGAAAAGGCAAGAATTAGAATGAATAAAACCTATGATGCAGAAAATAATATTGCTTTATGCTTAATTAAGAAGCTAGATAAGGAATATTTGTATTCTATAAACGATCCAATGACTAATTTATATCAAAAGGAGACATTTAGTTCTCTTGTATCTGATGCGCTTGTTAATGCTAAAAATCGTCCTTTTTATTTTCTAATAATTGATATTGATGATTTTAAGCGTGTAAATGATCAACATGGCCATTTATTTGGCGATAAGGTTATTAAGGATATTGCCACTTTATTAAAAACTGAATTTAAAAATGGCTATGTATGTCGCTATGGTGGCGATGAATTTAGTGTTTTATCATTTGATAATGCTGAATATGATGCCGTATGGAAAAAACTTCATGAGGTATGTGCTAAGGTCCATGAATTGAAGGAAGAGCATTATCCTAATTGTGATGTATCAATTACTATAGGCTGCTCAAGATTTGGCATTGATGGTGAAAATTATACTGAATTGTTTTTGAAGGCTGATAAGGCATTATATCGTGGAAAATCAAAGGGTAAGAATTGTTTTATTATTTATAAAGAAGAGCTTCATAAAAATATAAGTGTTAATTATACAGTAGATGAAAGATCTTATTTAAATAATACAAGCATCTGCTTACAATTGTTTGTTGATTTATATGATGTTTTATCAAGAAAATATCGTTTTGATACTATCTTAAGTAAGGTTGCAGAAATTTTTGGTCGTTTCTTTATTGTTGATAGAGCTTTAATATTCTTAAAATCTGAAAATGATGAGTATGATTTAGCTGCTTCCTATGTTAATCCAACTATTGAGCATTGTTCACTAAATTATGTAGAGAAAAAATTGACTAATCTTTCAATGTGGGATGAGCACATTGTAAATGATAATTGTCAAATGGGATATGTAGGAAATATTGAAAAAATTAATCCAACATTATATGAATATCTTTTAAAACAAAATGTTATTTCTGTTTATCTAGTTCCTTTGAAGAAGGATCGTAAGACAATAGGCTATTTAAGACTTGATACCTGCAAGGATAGGCGTAAATGGACAACAAAAGAAGGCGAAATCATTACTCAGTCTGCCAAGATTGTTGGTATATTTATTGCTAGAACATTAATGAAATAGTATATTAATCCTATAGAATTCTATAGGATTTTATTATATACTTGTTTAATAAATGAATTTATGTTAAAATTACAAAAGGTGATGAAAAATGCGATTTTATGGATTAATCCATGGAGTAGATTTAAATAATAAGCTAATTAGCATTAAAAGATTTCATAAGTTATATTTTTTCTATTTTCAAAATAGCTTAATGCATTTATTTAAAAGATATCTTTATCAGGGTATATTTATAGATTTTTCCTATGATGAAAATAAATTAGTCTTTAAAAGCTATTGTGAGGCTTATTTGATTACAGATGTTTATGAGGTTTCTAGGAAAAATAGACTAGCAAATGCTATGTTTTACAATAAAAATACAATTAATAAGTCCTTAAAGGAGATTTTAAATTCTTTAAATAATATTTTATTTTTAGATTTAGAAATGACAATGCCTGAATATCATCAAAGTGGTCATTATTCATCAGAAATAATTCAAGCAGGTTTTTATCTAACTGATTCAGATTTTAAAAAAATTGCTGCAAATACTTATTATATTTCCCCTAAAAAATCTAAAAAGCTTAGCCAAAGAACTATTGATTTTTTAAAAATAGCTCAAGACAAATTCAGCAATGAATGTATTAAATATAAAGAATTTTATAATATTTTTAAGGATATGCTAGAAAAATATCAGCCAACAATAATAGTATATGGTAAAAATGATATGATAGCTTTGGATAATTCCTATAATTTAAATAGCTTGCCATCACTTAAAGATAAATGTAGATTTATTAATTTAAATTCAATTTTAAAACAATTCTATTCTTTGAAAAGTGATCCAGGCTTATTTAAGCTATATGAATATTTTTATAATACTGATGAAATTCAGCTTCATAATGCCTTGGATGATGCCTATGTTACTTATTTGGTATTTAAGGCTTTCTTAGAAAATATTAATAATGGAAAAAAACTACCAAAGGAGTTATTTTCGTGATTAAAGAGCAACTAGAAGAAATAGGAATAAAAAATAATGATACTTTAATGGTTCATTCCTCATTAAAGGCTTTAGGTATGGATGGTCAAACCTTCATTGATGAGTTATGCGATTATTTAAATGATGGACTTTTAATTTTTCCAACTCATACCTGGGGAATAATAAAAGAGGATGGTCAAATTTTTGATGTTAAAAAGACACCATCTAATGTAGGAATGCTTACAAATATTGCTTTAAATGATAAAAGATTTAAAAGAAGCTTTCATCCAACTCATTCTGTTTGTGCCTATGGTAAAAATAGAGATAGGTATTTAGCTTGTGATTTATTAGTCAATTCACCTGTTTCTCCTAAGGGCTGCTTTGGAGTTTTAAGGAATTTAAGAGCAAAGATTTTATTTGTTGGGGCCCCATTATCTAAAAATACCTTTGTTCATAGTATAGAAGAGGCCTCTAATGTTCCTAATCGTTTTACAGAGCATCGATACCATTTTATAACTAAATTTGGTAATAAGAAGCTTGATTATTATATGCCAAGGCATTTTAATAAGGAATGTCCGCATATTTCTGATAATTACGAAAAGCTATTACCCTTTATGCTAAAGTTTGGTATAGCAAAGGAAGGAACAATTGGCTATGCAAGAAGCTACTTAGTTGATGCCTATTATTGCTATAAGCTAGTAAGACATATTCTAAGACAGGATATTCATGCCTTTGATGATCAAAGAGATATCGCTAAATATTTAACTGATTTTGAAAAAGAAGAATAATATCTTCTTTTTTTCATATATTTTTTTAGGTGATTGATATGTATGGATTAATAGATTCTGGTCTTGGTGCGATAGGTGTTGTAAAGGAATATAAGCTTGAAAATTTTATGATTCTAATGGATAAGGCTTTTTTTCCTTATGGCAGAAAATCCAAATTCTTTTTATTATGTAGAAGCATTTATTTATGTGATTATTTATTTAATTATTGTGATAATATCCTTCTTGCCTGTAATACTCTATCAATTATTGTTTTACCTTTTTTAAAGCTAAAATATAAGGATAAAATTAGAGGGATTATTGATAATTTATTAATATATAGTAATAAGGATACACTTTTTTTAGGAACTAGTAATACAATAAAATATCTAAATAAAAGCTATTATCCTTATCCATGCCTAGAATGTGATGAGCTAATAAGAAAAATTGAAAAAAAAGAGGATACAGCAATCTGTATCCAAAACATTGATAATATTATCCCTAAGGGTTGTGCTATATTGCTAGGCTGTACCCATTTTTTAAATATAAAGGATAAATTTAATCATCAAACTATTGTTCCTAAAAATCCTTTTATACTTCCATAAAAATAGGAATTACAATAGGACTACGATCAGTCTTTTCATAAATTAGTGAGCTAAGCTTTTCGATTAAGCCTTGCTTTAAAGAAGAAACGGAAACATTTTTATTCTTTTTAAATTCAGAAAGGATGTATCCCTTTGAATAGTCAACAAAATATTTAGTAAGAGCTTCTGAATCCTTCATATAGATGAAGCCACGTGAAACAACCTGAGGTTCAATTGAAATAATTTTCTTTTTCATATCAATTGTAACGATTAATGAGAATAATCCTTCCTCAGATAAAATCTTTCTTTCTTTAATAATAGAAGAAGAAATATCACCAATACCATTACCATCAATATATACCTCACCGCTTGGAACAGTTCCATTTAAGCGTGCACCCTTTTCATCAAAGGTAATAACATCTCCATTACCAACTACAAAGGTATTTTCACGCTTGACACCACACTCGATTGCAAGCTCAGCGTGAGCCTTTTGCATTTTATATTCACCATGAACAGGAATAAAATATTTTGGCTTTAAAAGAGCCTGAAGAAATTTTAATTCACCCTGTGAGGCATGACCTGATGTATGAGTATCAGTTAATGGTGAATGGGTAATTACATTGGCACCATTTTTAAATAATAGATTAATAGTTTTATTTACACCTTCTTGATTTCCAGGAATAGGAGAAGATGAGAAGATGATGGTATCACCAGGAATAAGCTTTATTTGACGATGAGTACCACTAGCAATACGACTTAAAGCTGCAAGTGGTTCGCCTTGTGAGCCAGTACAAAGAAGACAAATTTGCTCTGGTGGATAATTAGCTATCTCACTAGCCTCAACAATTGTTCCCTTTGGACATTTGATATAACCAATTTGTTGACCTACCTCAATTGTTTTTTCCATTGAACGACCAAATACTGCTAAATGTCTATTTGTAGCAAGACAGGCTTCAATAATTTGTTGAATACGATAAATGTTAGAAGCAAAGGTTGCAACAATAGCACGATGCTCAATTCTTTTAAATAGCTCCTTTAATGAGCCACCAACCTTACTTTCAGAGATAGTAAAGCCTTCAACTAAAGCATTAGTAGAATCAGCTAAAACTGCTAAAACTCCTTCGCTACCAAATTTGGCAAGCTTATCATATTCAGCAGCTGGACCAACAGGTGTTAGGTCAATCTTAAAATCTCCAGTGTGAATAATTACTCCTAAATCAGTTTTAAAAACGATAGCAAATGAATCAGGAATTGAATGGTTTAAACGTATAAAGGAAACCTCAACACCTTTAAATTGATATTTAAAATGGGCTTTAAATTCAACGATTGGAACTGGTGTAGAAAGAGGAGTTTCCTCAAGCTTTGCTTCAATTAAATCAACAGCTATACCGCATGCATAAATTTTGGGAATTTTAACCTGACGTAATAAAAAAGGAATACCACCGATATGGTCCTCGTGACCATGAGTTATAAATAATCCAACAATTTTTTCTTGATTTTCAATTAAATAAGAAAAATCAGGGATTACATAATCAATTCCTAATAAATGCTCATCTGGAAACAAAATTCCGCAATCAACTATAAATATTTGATCATTATATTCAAAACAATAAATGTTTTTTCCAACTTCGCCTAAACCGCCTAAAGCATAAAAAGAAAAAGCGGACTTACTTTTTTTTGTATCTTTCAAAAGATATGCCTCCTTATTGATTTCAATCGAAAAATCACACCTTATTATACAATAATTATTTGTAAATATCTAGTGTATCATAACAAAATATTAAAAAAAGTGAAAATAAGTGTTAAATAGAAAAAAAATATGGTATAATCTATACTATGTTGAAAGGATTATGGTGAGATTTTTATGAGAGCAAGTAAAATGCTTTTAGCTACACTTAAGGAAGCACCACAGGAGGCTAAGATTGCATCACACGCCTTACTTATTCGTGCAGGTATGATTAAAAATTTAGTAGCGGGAGTTTATAACTTTTTACCGCTTGGACTACGTACATTAGATAAAATTGAAAAAATAATTAAAGAGGAAATGGATGAATCAGGAGCACAACAAATTCTATCATCTGCAATTCAACCAAAGGAGCTTTGGGTTGAAAGTGGTAGATGGAGTAAATATGGCCCCGAGCTTATGCGTTTTAAGGATCGTCATGAGCGTGAATTTTGTTTGGGTCCTACTCATGAGGAAATTTTTACAGCTTTAGTTCGTGATGTTGTAAAATCTGTAAAGAGTTTACCTTTAAACATTTATCAAATTCAAACTAAATACCGTGATGAGCTAAGACCAAGATTTGGTTTGATGAGAAGTCGTGAATTTATTATGAAGGATGCTTATTCCTTTGATAAGGATGAGGCTGGTCTTGAGGCAAGCTATAAAAATATGTATGATACCTATTCACGCATTTTTTCAAGATTAGGCTTAAATTATCAAATTGTATTAGCTGATACAGGTAATATTGGTGGTAATGGAAGTCATCAATTTATGGCTTTATCAGATGTTGGTGAAAGCTCAATTTCTTATTGTGAGGCCTGTGGCTATGCTGCTGATGTTGAAAAAGCTATAGCCATTCCAGAGGTAGAAAATGATGAAGCATCTTGTGAGTTAGCCTTAGTTGATACCCCAAATCAAAGAACAATTGAGGAAATTAGTTCATTTTTAAATATTGATCCTAAAAAGACTGTTAAAACAATTATTTATCATGATTATGTTAATAATCAATTTGTTGCGGTGCTTGTAAGAGGCGATAGAGAGGTTAATGAAATAAAGCTAATTAATGCTATTAATTCTAATGAAAACTACCTTGAGCTTGCAACACCAGAGGAGCTTCGTACTCTTGGCACATATCATGGCTTTTGTGGACCTATTGGTCTTAATTGTAAAATTATTGCCGATAATGAGGTTAGCAAAATGCATAATTTTGTTGTTGGTGCTAATCAATTAGACAAGCATTATATTAATGTTAATTTTGGCCGTGATTTTATTTGTGAGGTTACAGATTTACGTAAGACAGTAGTAGGAGATAAATGCCCTTGCTGCGGTAAGCCAATGCTTATGGATAGAGGTATTGAGGTTGGACAAATCTTTAAGCTTCAAACTAAATATTCAAAGCCTATGAAATGTACATATGTTAATGAAAAAGGTGAAAATATTCCTATGGTTATGGGCTGCTATGGTATTGGTGTTACAAGAACACTTGCATCTATAGTAGAACAATATCATGATGAATATGGTATTTGCTGGCCTATAAATGTTGCACCATATGAGGCGGTAATTGTTCCAATTAATTTTAAGGATGAAGCACAACGCGAATTAGCCTTAAAGATTGAGGAATCATTTGGCAGAACTGTTGAAACAATTTTGGATGATAGGGATGCAAAGCCTGGCTTTAAATTTAAGGACTGGGAGCTTATTGGTATACCTTATATGATTATTTGCGGTAAGAGAGCCTCTGAGGAAATTGTTGAGCTTAAGAACCGTAGAACTCTTGAAAAGGTTGAAATGCCATATGAGGAAGCAGTAGAAGCTGTTAAAAAGGCAATTATTGAAGGCAGAAAATAATGGATAAATATGAAGAGGTAGCAAATTACATTAAGGAAACTAAAAAAATTGTTTTATTTAGTGGAGCAGGAATATCTACTCCCTCAGGCATTCCTGATTTTAGATCCTCTAATGGTATTTATAATGAAAAGCTAAAAAGTAATTTTTCACCTGAACAGGTTGTATCACATACCTTTTTTATGAATTATCCCAAGGAATTTTATGATTTTTACTTAAACAAAATGGTTTATCCTAATGCTAAATATAATAAAGCTCATAAATTCTTTGCTGATTTAGAAAAAAAAGGAAAGATTGTTAATACGGTTACCCAAAATATTGATGGACTTCAACAGGCAGCAGGAAGTACTAGTGTTTATGAGCTTCATGGCTCAATTCATCGCAATTATTGTATGAAATGTCATAAATTTTATGATCTTGATGGAATTTTAACTCGTGGAAATCCGCCAATGTGTAGCTGTGGTGGTTTAATTAAGCCTGATGTTGTTTTATATGAGGAAGGTCTTGATGAAACAACTATTGAAAGAGCCTGTAAAGCAATTTATGATGCTGATATGATGTTTGTTGTTGGGACAAGCCTTATAGTTCAGCCGGCAGCTTCATTTGTTCAATATTTTCATGGCAGGATTTTGGTGTTAATTAATAAGAGTGAAACATTCTTAGATTATAATGCTGATTTTGTTTTTAATGAGGATGTTGTTGAAGTAGTTAAAAAAATTAAAAAATATATGAAATAAGGAACTATGTTTTTCATAGTTCCTTTACATTTATTTCCCCAGCAATTGATTGCCTAAAATAATTTTTAATTGTATTATAATCACTTGTTTGACCTAAAACCCACATTAGCTTTGTAACACAGGCTTCAGTTGTCATATCTAAAGCAGGAATAACGCCAAGCTCTAAAACCTTATTACCTACCTCATAAATACTAAAATCTGATTCTTCATAAAGGCACTGGCTTGTAACGACAACTGGTATTTTTTTATTGATTGCTTCTTTAATAGGGCTTGTAAAATCATTGTCCTCGAAAGGAATTCCCCCAATACCAAAGGCTTCAATAACAATACCCTTAATACCTGTTTTAATTAAAGAAGAGATGATATTAGGATTTAATCCAGGAATTAATTTGATTAAAATGATATTATCATCATATTTGGTATTTAAAATTGGTTCTTTTTTTTCAGGGATTTTAAATAGCTTAGAAATACCTAAGCCTTTTGAATCAATTGTCCCAACGGATTTCATATTGATTGATTCAAAGGCATGAAATCCAGTCGTACGAACCTTTACAGCTCTACAGCCTAAAATTATTTTGCGATCAAAGGCCATATAAATACCAGAAATACCACTAGATGCCATTGCAAAGGCATAGTGTAAGTTATTTATTCCATCAGTAAGAGGATGTGATATTGGTAGCTGTGAGCCTGTAAATACTACAGGAATTGAAGGGTTTTGTAGCATATAGCTAAGCATTGAGGTTGTATAGGCCATAGTGTCTGTACCATGAGTTACAACAATACCATCATATTTTTCTAGATTATTGTAAATGGCTTTAGCAATAATAACCCAATCCTTAGGAGAAATATTAGTACTATCCTTACACATTAAATCTAAAACGCTTAAATTAATATCTAAATTATGAAGCCCGAATTCCTTTAAAATTTCTTGGCTATTGGAAGGAACAAGTCCTTCCTTAGATACTATAGAAGAAATAGTTCCACCTGTTGTTATTAATAATATATTTTTCATTTTAGCCCCTTAAATCTATTAGTAATAGTTTCCACCAATTCACTAGGTACATAATTTTTAATATCTACACCAAAGGATACTAGCTCCTTAATAGCAGATGAGGATATAAATTGATTTTTTGATGAAGGAAATAAAAGCATTGTTTCTACATTTGGATTAATATCATGATTATATTGGAATAAACTAAATTCATTTTCATAATCTTGATAATTTCTAAGGCCCCTAATTATGCAGCCCACATCGTTTTTAGCACAATAATTAACAACTAAATCTTGACTTTCTTCAACATAGACATTTTTTAAATCCTTAGTAACAAGCTTAATCATTTCAACTCTTTCCTCAGGTGTAAATGTTGATTTTTTAAACATATTATAAGAAACAAGAATATGTAATTCGTCAAACATTTTTGCTGCACGTCTTATTATATCTAAATGTCCATTACTAAGTGGATCAAATGACCCAGGATATACTGCTTTCATATTGCCTCCAAATTATATCTAATAATTACTAATAGTATAACCTAAAATGCTGTTTTCTTCAAGAAAATCAAGTGAAAATAAATGAAAAAACAATTAATTTTTGTAAGATACTTGCATATAAGTTAATAATATGCTATATTATAGTTAATAGGAGTCAAACTAGAGTGAGCATTGCTCACTCATTTTAATTAATAGAGGTGAGGAAATGGATTTAGAGATTGTAAGAAAAATTATGCAGGATTATTGTGATAAAAATGATTTATCATTATATGATATTAAGTTTGTTAGAGAATACGGCTATTTGACCTTACAGGTTTTAATTGACAAAAAGGGTGGAATAGATGTTGATACCCTAGCACTTGCAAATGATTATTTATCCTCAAAGCTTGATCAATATGATAAGGATATGGAGGAATATATGCTAGAGGTTTCTTCACCAGGAGCAGAAAAGGCTCTTAGAAATGCTTCTGAGGTTGCTGAAAGTGTTTCTAAATATGTTCACGTTGAGATTGATAAAATGGTTTACGAGGGCTACTTAGAAGGCTTTAAGGATAATATTCTTACTTTAAAGATTAATTTAAAGGGTAGAATCAAAATGGTAAATATTTCGTATGATGATGTTTTAAAAATAAGACTTGCGGTAAAAATATAGGAGGAGTAAAAAAAATGATTAATAAGGAATTTTTTAAGCAGGCTGAGGAATTAGCAAAGGAAAAAAATGTTAGCGTAGAATCTATCTATGAAACTTTTGCTAAATCATTACAAAACGCATTTAAAAAGATTTATGGTCATGCGTCTTGTCGTGTTGAAATGAAGCCTGAAAAAAGTGAAATAATGATGTATTCAGTTCACAAGGTTGTAGATCAATATAGTGAGGAAGAAACTGAAGAAGAAAATCCAATTGAGGAAATGCTACTTGAAGATGCAATAAAGATTAAGCCTAGCTATAAGGTTGGCGATATAGTTGAACAACCAATTAACATTAAGAATTTCTCAAGAACGGGAATTGGTGCTGCTAAGAGTACTTGGACACAAAATTTAAAGAGCCTAGAGCGTGAAAAGGCTTATGACTATTTCAAAGAAAAGGAAAATGAAATGGTTAAGGCTAGAGTAGTTGATATAAATCCAGAAGGAAAATTTATTACTCTTGATTTATCACATAATGTTTATGCTTTCCTACCAAAGAGTGATTTACTTCCAAATGATGATCTTCATGATGAGGATTATGTTAATGTATACATTAAAAAGGTAGAAAAAACTACTAAGGATCCTAAGGTTAGTGTTTCAAGAAGTGAAAGAAATCTTGTTATTCGTTTAATGGAAAATTATATTCCTGAGATTGCTGATGGTATTATTGAAATTAAAGGAATCGCTCGTGATGCTGGTGATAGAACTAAGATTGCTCTTTATTCAAATGATCCAAAGGTTGATCCAATTGGTTCATGTGTTGGTGAGGGTGGAGCAAGAATTAAAGAGGTTTGCAAGGCCTTAAATGGTGAAAAAATTGATTTATATGAGTGGAGTGATGATCCAGCAAAGCTTATTGAAAAATCATTACAGCCAGCTCATGTAACAACTGTTTTAAAGATTGATCCTATTCATAAAACATCACTTGCTGTTGTTCCTGATAATGAATTATCACTTGCAATTGGTAAATCTGGTCAAAATGTTAGACTTGCCGTTCAATCATGTGGCTGGAAGATTGATATTAAGCCTACTAGTAAAGCATTTGAAGAAGGCTTATTAAACGAAGGACTAAATATTGATGCAAAATAAAAAGCCAGTATTAAGAAGTTGTGTTGTTAGTCGAGAAACACTTGAAAAAAAAGATTTATTTAGAATTGTAAGAGATAAGGATGGCAACGTTAGTGTTGATTTAAAAGGCAAGGCTAATGGTCGTGGTGCTTATTTAAAAAAGGACAAGGACATTATTGACAAGGCCCAAAAAACAAAGGCTCTTGAACGTCATTTAGATTGCAAAATTCCTGATGAAATTTATGACGAATTGAGGAATTTATTATAATGGATGATATTTTAAGAAATTTAGGCTTATGTGCTAGAGCACGTGGCTTATGTAGTGGAGCAGATTTAACTATTGCAAATTTACGTAAGCATAAGGTATGTTACATCTTTCTAGCGAAAGATATTTCTAATACAGGTAAAAAAAAGATTTTAGATAAAGCTAAATTTTATGATGTTTTGGTAAATCAGGATTATACTAGCTTTGAATTATCTTTGGCGATTGGCCAAGAGGGAAGATATGTAATAGGGATTATGGATGAGGGTTTTCTAAAAATTTTAAAGAAATAAGGTGAGATATTGGGTAAGAAGAATAAAAAGGAAGAGCGCGTTGCGAACATTCCTAATGCGAAGGCTAACCAAGCAACTGATACTACAATTATCTATAAGGAAGGTATGACTGTAGCAGAGGTAGCTGCTGCTTTAAATAAGAGCAATGCTCAAATTATTAAAAAGCTTTTAGAGGCCGGCATTTTTGCAAACCAAAATCAAAGTCTTGAAAGAGAAACTATTGAATTATTAGCTCTTGAATATGGCTTTGAAATTAAAGATGAAATTATTACAGACGAAACAAGATTTGATGAAATCATAATTGAGGATGATGAGGCAAATCTTGTTAAAAGACCACCAGTCGTAACTATTATGGGTCACGTTGACCATGGTAAAACAACCTTACTTGATACAATAAGAAATTCTCGTGTAGCAAGTGGTGAGGCTGGCGGAATTACTCAGCACATTGGTGCTTATCAGGTTGAAAAAAATGGTAATAAAATTACCTTCATTGATACTCCAGGACATGCTGCATTTACAGATATGCGTGCTCGTGGAGCACAAATAACTGATATTGTTATTTTAGTTGTTGCGGCTGATGATGGAGTAATGCCACAAACTGAGGAGGCCATTGCGCATGCTAAGGCTGCAGGCTGTCCGATAATTGTTGCAGTAAATAAAATTGATAAGCCAGCCGCACGTCCAGAACGTGTTATGGAGGAGCTATCTAGATTTAATTTAGTACCAGAGACTTGGGGTGGAAATACTATTTTCGTTAATATTTCGGCTTTAAAGGGTCAAGGTGTTGATGAATTATTAGAAATGGTGTTACTAACAGCAGAAATGCTTGATTTAAAGGCTAACCCTAATCGTTTGGCTATGGGTACTGTTATTGAGGCTCAGCTTGATCGTGGACGTGGACCTCTTGCAACATTCTTAGTTCAAAATGGAACTTTAAAGGTTGGAGATGTTATTGTTTGTGGCGATACCTATGGAAAGGTTCGTTCTATGGAGGACGATCGTCATATTAAATATAATAAGGCAGAGCCAAGTCAAGCCGTAGTTGTTACAGGATTAAATGCTGTTCCACTTGCTGGAGACAAATTTATGGTTTTCTCTGATGAGCATAAGGCAAGAGATATAGCTGAGGCTCGTGCTAATCGTCGTAAGGATGAGGTTGCTTTATCATCAAAGCCAAAGACATTTGCAGATATGGTTGAGGCCCTAGATAAGACTAAGGAGCTTAATGTTATTGTTAAGGGTGATGTTCAAGGATCTGTTGAAGCATTATGCGCATCACTTCAAAAAATTAATGTTGAGGATTATAAGGTTACAATTATTCGTCAGGCTGTAGGAGCTATTACTGAAACTGATATTTCGCTTGCCGAGGCATCAAATGCCATTATTATTGGTTTTAATATTAGACCTCTTGCAAACATTCGTAAGGATGCTGATGAAAAGCATGTTGAAATACGTTCTTATAACATTATTTATAAGGCCTTAGAGGACATTGAAGGAATTTTAAAGGGTAAGCTAGAGCCAGAATATGAAGAGGTTGTAACTGGTCAAGCTGAGGTTAGAAGTATCTTTAAGCTTTCAAAGGTAGGAACAATTGCCGGTTGTTATGTTACAGATGGAACAATTGAGCGTAATTCTAAAATTCGTGTTTTAAGAGATGGTGCTGTTATTTATGAAGGTGTTATGGCATCATTAAAGAGATTTAAGGATGACGTTAAGGAAGTACGTCAGGGTCTAGAGTGTGGTATTACAATTCAAGGCTATAATGATATCAAGGAGGGTGACGTTTTTGAAGCCTCTGTTGATAAGGAGATTGAGCGTTAATGGGTGTATCATTAAAAAGATTAGAGTCTTTATCACTTCGTGAGCTTTCAATTATGATTCAAAGTGATTCAAGACTTGATAGTATTAGATTATTAAATATAACTGAAATTAGAATAACTAATGATTTAAGCTATATGACTGTTTATTATACAGTTTTAGATGATAAAAATAAGCAAAAAATGGCTGACAATTTAGAAGCCTTAAAGCCTTATATTCGTCGTGAGCTTGCTCATAAAATTAATGCAAGAAAAATGCCAGATTTAATTTTTAAATACGATGAAGCTTTAGAATATGGAAATCATATTGCGGAAATATTAGAATCTGAAAAGAAGAAATTTAATAATTAGAATAAACTGCAAGCATTTTGCAGTTTTTTTCTTAAATTTCCCTTAGTGATTGAAAGCTATTAAGGTAAAAAAATATGGTAATTTTTGTGCTTTTAAAGTATAATTTATTTGAATGGATGTGATTATATGAAAATTGCTATAATTGGTGCAGGTGCTTCTGGTCTTGCCTTGGCTGGACTATGTGCTACAAATTATGATGTTTATGTTTTTGAACGCTTGGCCTTACCGGGAAGAAAAATTTTAGCATCTGGTAATGGTAGATGCAATATGTCTAATCTGAATATGAATGAGGATTTCTATAATCACAAGGATTTTATTAAGCGTTTATATAGTAGTATTCCTAAGGAAAAAATTTATAATTTTTTTGATAGCTTAGGAATTTTAACTAAAACCGATAATGAAGGAAGAATATATCCTTATTCTAATTCAAGTCAAACGGTTTTAGATGCACTTTTAAATAAATGCAAAAATGTTCATTTTAATTATAATTATTTAGTTCAGAATATTAAATATACTAACAAATGGTATATTAATGATTATAATCTTGGCTTTGATCATCTATTTATTACAAGTGGTAGTATTGCTGGAATTGATAAGCAAAAGCAGGATGGAGTATATTCCTATTTGAATTTTTTAAAATTTACAAAGCTTTATCCTGCATTATGTGGCTTTAAGGTTAAGGAAAATGTTAAGGCTATTAGTGGTGTTAGAGTTAAGGCTCTTGTCAAGCTTATAAAAAACAATAAAAAGATATATTCTGAGGCTGGCGAGGTAATTTTTAAGGATGATGGGATATCTGGTATAGTTATTATGAATATTGAAGAAATTTATCTAGAAAATTATGAAAAAAATGATAGCTTTAAAATTAGCTTAGATTTTTGTCCGGATTTTAGTCTAGAGGATTTAAATAAATATAAGCTAGACGGAATTTTACCAATAAAGCTTGCAAGGTATTTACAAAGCTTTAAAGCTATGAAAAATCTAGAATTTAATATTTTATCACCATATGATTATAATAATGCCCAGGTTATTAATGGTGGTATTTCTTTGGATATGATAAATGATAACTTAGAGTATCTAGATAATAAAACCCTTCATTTTGCGGGTGAGGTGTTAGATATAAATGGTAGATGTGGTGGCTATAATCTTCATTTTGCCTTTGCTACGGCTTTAAAAAACTTTGAGGTGCTTGATAATGAAAATAAAAATAAGTAATATTAAAATATTAGCAAATCAAAATATTACACCTTATGAATATTTAAAGAATAAATATAAAATTAATGATATTAAGGATTTAAAGATTTTAAGGAGAAGCATAGATGCTAGAGATAAGGAAAATGTCTATTTAGTATATACTATTTGTTTTACAACAAATAACAAAAAAATACTAAAATTTAAAAATGCAAGTATCTATGAGGAGGATAAAGAATTTATTTATCCTAATTGGAATAATAATGATAGACCAGTTGTAGTTGGCTTTGGTCCAGCAGGAATGTTTTGTGCTTTGACACTTGCAAGATGTAATGCTAAACCAATTATTATTGAAAGAGGTAGCGAGGTTGAAAAGCGAAGCCAAGATATAGAAAACTTTTATCAAAATAAAAAATTAAATGAGGATGATAATGTTTTATTTGGCGAGGGTGGAGCAGGTACATTTTCTGATGGCAAGCTTACGACAACACTAAATGACCCAATTATTAAGCAAATATTAAAGGATTTTGTTAAATTTGGAGCCAGTGAGGAAATATTATATGATGCCATGCCCCATATTGGAAGTGACATTTTAAGGAAAGTTGTTAAAAATTTAAGAGAAGAAATTATTTCTTTTGGTGGCGAGGTTCATTTTAATACTAAGCTTATTGATTATAAAGAAAATGATAAGGAAATTGAAGCTATTACAACTAATGGGAGCTTTAAGACTAGTCATTTATTTTTAGCATTAGGTCATTCAGCCTACGATACGATTAGTATGCTTTATAATAAAGGGGTAAAAATGGAAGCAAAAAGCTTTTCAGTTGGGGTAAGAATTGAGCATGAAAGAGAATATATCAATAAATTACAATATGCAAGCTTTGCTAAATATTTACCAGCTGCCTATTATAAAATGGCAGTTCATTTAGACAAAAGAAGTGTTTATACATTTTGTATGTGTCCTGGTGGCTATGTAATGGCTACCTCTAATAATAAGGAAGCAATTGTAACTAACGGTATGAGTAATTATAAAAGAGATGCTATTAATTCTAATGCAGCTTTATTAGTTGAGGTTAATCCAAGTGATTATCTTGTATCTTCACCACTTGATGGCTTTAAATTTCAGCATGATATTGAGCATAAGGCTTATCTTGTTGGTGGTAATTTAAGAGCACCAGCTAATTTAGTTAAGGAATTTTTAGCTGATGAGGTTGCAGAATGTATTAGAAGTGTTAAGCCATCCTATCCTCATGGTATAAATTTATGTGATTTAGCTAAGGTTTTACCAGATTTTGTGATTAAGGCTTTAAAGGAAGGTATTATGAAAATGGATGAGAAAATGCCGGGCTTTAATTATAAAGATGCAATTTTAATTGCTCCTGAAACTAGAAGCTCCTCACCAGTTAGAATTAATAGAGATGCTAAGCATAGGGTAGGAATGATTTATCCTATTGGTGAGGGTGCAGGATATGCTGGTGGTATAACAAGTGCAGCCTTAGATGGAATTAAAAGTGCTATTTTAAGTATGGAGGAAATATGACAAATTTAGAAAAATATTATGAATATCAGCGTGAATTAAAAAATTATGAATATGCATTATTTGTTTTATCATATGATGAGGAAACAGACTGTCCAAGGCTTGCTAAGGCTCATTCACTTGAGGTGTTTCAATATTTTGAAAATAAATATTATGATATAACCTTGTGTAAGAATTACGAGGATACCTTATTTGCTCTTGAAAATGATAGCTCCTTAGATAAGCTTGTAGCTTTATCAATTAAAAAAGAATGTAAGAATCTTCACAAGCTCAAAAAGCTACCTAAGGATTTATTTAATAATCATTTGAAGAATTTAGCAAATACAGGATTATTATGGGAGGAAGCAAGAGAAAGTCTTGATTATTCTAAATTTGAGAGTGCCCTTGTTGAGCTAGTTAGCTATAATAAGAAATATATTGAAATTGAAGAAACTAAGGATATTTTCGGCTATAATGTTTTACTTGATGAAATGGAAGAGGGATCAAGTGAGGAAATGTATGATGAATTCTTTTCCTTAATTGAGAAAAGGCTTGTTCCTTTTATTCAAAAAATTATTAAAATGCCTAAAAAATTTAATACTAAGCTTTTAGATATAAAATTCCCTATTTCTAAACAAAGGGAATTAACAGAAATGATTATTAAAAAAATGGGCTATAGTAATGATGTTGGGTGTATTAGAGAAACAATTCATCCTTTTACTGCAGGAGTTTATAATAAGGATATTAGAATAACTACAAGCTATGATGAATCGCTTTTATTATCAAATTTATATTCAATAATGCATGAGACAGGACATGCTCTATATGAGCTTCAAAATGATGATGCTTTAAATAACACTTCTTTAAGAGGTGGAGCAAGTATGGCACTGCATGAAAGTCAATCACGCTTTTATGAGAATTATGTGGGAAGAAATTACCATTTTATTAAAGCTTTGTATCCCATTTTAAAGGATATATTTAAAGAAGAATTAAAGGATATTAGCTTAGATGACCTATATTATTATGCTAATAATGTTGAAGCCTCATTAATTAGAACAGAGGCTGATGAATTAACTTATCCAATCCATATTTTAATTCGTTATAAAATTGAAAAAATGCTTTTCCATAATGAAATTCTAGTTAAAGATATTGACAGAGTATTTAACGAGCTTATGGAAAAATATTTAGGAATTAAGCCTAAAAATAAAAAAGAAGGCTGTTATCAAGATATTCACTGGTCATCTGGCTTTGGCTATTTTCCAACCTATGCTTTTGGTAGTGCTATAGCTGCCCAAATATATTATAAAATGCAAGAGGATATCAATTTTAATAAGGCCTTGGAAAATATGGATTTTAAAGAAATCAATTTATGGCTAAAGGATAAAATTCATAAATATGGTGCCTCACTAACTCCTAAGGAGCTAATTATAAATGCTACTGGAGAGGAATTTAACCCAAATTATTATCTTAAATATTTAATATCAAAATTCAGTAAAATTTATGAGGTGAGCTATGAAGATTGATTTGCATAATCATACTAATCATTCTGATGGAGTTTTTACACCAAGAGAGCTTATAGCTGAGGCAAAGAGGCAAAATGTTGATGTTTTTGCCCTAACAGATCATGATAGTGTTTTTGGTATTGAGGAAATAAAAAAAGAAATTAAGGATTTCAATGATATATATGTTATTCCAGGAATTGAGCTTTCAACATTTTATAAGGGCGAGAATGTTCATATCGTTTGTTTATTTAAAAATGGTATTATTCCTGATAGTATGTATGAATTTTCATTAAAAAATAAAGAAAATAGAAAAACTAGAGCTATAAAAATGATGAATAACATTAAAGATATTTATGGCTTAAAAATTGATATGGATTTACTTTTTAGTACGGGTGAGGTAATTACTAGAGGAAATATGCTAAGAAATTTAGTAATTGCTAATAATATGAGCTTTGAGGAAGCTAAATTCTATATTTCTAGTGCTTCAAAGGCTTATATTCCTTCATCAAAGCTTGAAACTAAGGATGGACTAGCTTTGGCTAAGGCGGCTAATGCTGTTTGTATTTTTGCTCATCCGTGCCTTGTTAAAAGAGAATATATTGATGAAATATTAAGCTTTGGCTTTGATGGAATTGAGGTTTATTATCCTGCTAATAAGCCAGGTGATGAGGAGTATTTTAAAGCTAAGGCCAAAGATTATGATTTAATGTGGAGTGCAGGATCAGATTGTCATGGTGATAAATCTCATGCCAATATTGGTACCTGTTATTTAAATGAAGAAGAATTTAAACCACTTGCTAGGGCAATTGGTTTTAGATTGGAGGATTTAAAATGATTGTAAAAAATGCAGAATTTATTACCTCAGCAGTAAATTATGTGGCTCTTCCTAAGGATGGAAAGCCAGAGATTATGCTATGTGGAAGAAGTAATGTTGGTAAAAGCTCACTTATAAACTTATTATGCAATCGGAAAAAGCTTGCAAGAACGAGTCAAACTCCTGGTAAGACCCAAACTCTAAATATTTATTTAATTAATCAGGATTTTTATTTTGTTGATGTTCCAGGCTATGGCTATTCAGCTACTGGTAAGAGCTTAAAAAACACCTTTGGAAAAATGATTGAAACCTATGTTAAAAAAAGAGAGGAGCTTAAAATGGCCTTTCTTCTTGTCGATTCACGTCATGAACCAACAAATGATGATTATCTTATGTTTCAATTTTTGAAGCAATATGTTGAAAATATTGTTATTATTGCTACTAAATGTGATAAGCTTAATGCTAAAGAAAAGGCCTTAAGCAAAAAGACGATTACTAGTAAGCTAGAGCTTACAGAATATGATACCTTAATATATGCATCATCATTAAAAAGAATAGGAATTGATGAAATTTATAATAAAATTGATGAGGTATTGATAAATGCAAATAAAGAAAATAGAGAATAAGGATTTAAAAGGAAAAATAGCTAAAGAGATTTTAGATGATTTACCAGGATGGTTTGGTGATGTTGAATCTAAAAATGAATATATAGAAGATTCTTTAAATTTAGATTTCTTTGCTTGTTATTTAGATGATTTACCTATTGGCTTTTTAACACTTAAAGAAAATTCCGCTGATACCTTAGAAATAGATGTTATTGGTGTTTTATATAAATATCGTAATAAAGGTGCTGGTAAAAGACTAATTCTATATGCTTTTGACTATGCTAAAAAGGAAGGATATAGTTTACTCGAGGTTAAGACTGTTGCAAGTGGACATTATTCTGAATATGATGAAACTAATGCCTTTTATAAGGCAATGGGATTTAAGAACTTAGAAATTATTAAAGATCTATGGGCCCCTCATATTCCTTGCCAAATCTATGTTAAAAGTATTAAATAGTCATTAATTTAATTAAGCTTGCATAAATTATAGTGGTGATATTTATGAAGCTTGATTTAGAAAAACAAACCTATTTTGAAATTAAAAAAATTTCTAATATCAAAAATTATAATTATGAGCTTGATGAAGTGAAAATAAATGATACAGACATAACATCTAATTTATTCATCGAGCTTTTTTATTTTGATCAGGATGGTAAGCTAATTAATAAAAAATTAGTCATACCAATAGAAATTTTTAGTGAATCTAGTGTTTATAATCCTAAAATAGTAGTTAAAGAACTAAAGTTTGAGGTTATTGAAGGTCAAGGTGTTACAGCTAATTTTAAATTAGAATTAAATTATGAAAAGAAGGATGGTGCATCTCCTATTCCGGCACTAATTCAACCAGAGGTTCCTGAAATTAAGGAAAAAGCTATTGTTAGAACTAGAGGTAATAATAACGAAAATGATTTCTTAGATTTATTTAAAAATGAAGAAGGACATTATAGTGTTAAATGTCTAAGAGTTAAGGATGAGGCTCAATTGAAGGTCATTAGTGAAAAATATCAAATACTGCTTGATGATTTATATAAGGGCTATGACGCAAGCTTAGGCTATGTTTTGTTCAATGCTAGATCAAAGTCTAATTAGTAAGCTTCCCTTCAAAATAATAGAAATAAAGCCTATAATTTTTTCCTATTATAGGCTTTATACTAGTGATGCAAGCTATATTCTTATCGAAGCTAATAGCTTTGAAATTAAATTAAATCAATATTATTCAACACTTTCTAAAAAAATAAATAAGCCAATTCAGATTATTAATGATCAATCTAAAACCTACCTTATTTATATTGAGGCAGTTCTTGCTGAAGAAGAATTAGCAGCCTCAAAGCTTTTGTTAAATGAATGCTTAAAAATATTTTCTTTATCTAAAACCGCTAGAACCTTAAAAAAAGAGGATATGAAGGAAATGAGTAAAACCTATCCTATTTTAGATAAATATTTTTTAAGATTAGAATATATTATAAGAGAAATCGAAACAAAACGTCCTAAGGATGATAATGATTGGCTGTTTTTAAGCAAATATCATTTAATACTGGCTGCTAAAATGAATTTAAGTCAAATTGAATCTAAGCTTTTTGAGCTTGTTAAGGAAGAAATTCCAATTGAGGTTGGTCTAATGTTAAAATACCCCAATTTTAATTTTTATAAAAATGGCAAAATAAATTTTTATTTAAAAAGTATTAATGCTCCTATAAGTGAGCTTATGGCTAGATTTTATTTAGAAAATTCACATCTTAATAGCTTTAAAGCTGAATTTGATAATATTCTAATAGATTATGATCATAGCTTTTATAAGCTACATTTTTGTTTTATAGTTTTATATACATATATTTTGAATTTAGGAAATATTAGAATAATTAATACAATCTCAGCAACTAAATTTAATGAAATAGCAAGTAGTGTTGAAATTTTTTTAAACGAATATAAGGACTATTTTCTTTGAAAAAAATCTTTGATTTTATCAAGATAATTAACGGCAAAGAAGATTGCTGAAAAAATAATAATCATAAATGCTAATATAACTAGATTGGTTACTGAAAAGAAAAAGATACATAAAAATATTTGATAAACGAGAATAGAAATTAAGATAATAGGATAGCTCTCCTTAATTAAATCTAATAAATTTTTCAAATTCATCACCATTAAAATAATATGTTGCAAGGTGTCGAAATATGATGTATAATTTATTAGATTTATTTTATGTGGGTGATCTAATGGAGCTATTGTTTTACATTGCAGAAATTATTGGTACCATAGCCTTTACAATAAGTGGCTCAATGGTAGCAATTGAAAAGAAAATGGATTTACTTGGAGTAATACTTTTAGGCTCAGTTACAGCCTTTGGTGGAGGATTTTTAAGAGATATAATTTTAAATTTTGATTATCCATCTGTCTTTAATGCTATTTTGTGTCCAGTTATTGCAGTTATAACCTCAATAATTGTTTTTATAATATGCTATATATTTAAGGATACCTCATATCAAGAAAAGAAATGGTATTTAAGGCTTATGAATATTATTGATTCAATTGGTCTTGGCATATTTGTAGTAATTGGTGCTAAGTTGACTATGACTAAAAATGATAATGCCTTTTTAATCTTATTTTGTGCAGTAATAACAGGTGTTGGTGGTGGCGCAATAAGAGATATGATGGCTATTAAAATCCCAGATATTTTTCGTAAGCATATTTATGCAGTAGCCGCTTTATTTGGAGCAATATTATTTTATATATTAATAAAAGTAAATTTAAATGAGAGTATAAGTACAATTATTAGTGTTATAAGCGTAATTATTATTAGATTTTTAGCTTATCATTATAAATGGAATTTACCAAGAATAAATATTAGTAAAGAGAATCTATTATAGCAGATTCTCTTTGATTTTTATAAAAAGCTTGAAAACGATTACCTAATATTGAAATCGTTTTTATAGAGGTCAAGTAGAGATTTATTTTTTAAAATAATGTATAATTGAATTGAAGAAAAGCGTTTTTCGCGTGTGGAGGTATAGTCAAGTGGAAAATAATATTCCTAGCTATCAACAAGAGGTTAATGAGCTTGTTGATAAAGCATTAAAATGTTTAGATGAGTATGCATCATTTACTCAAGAGCAAATCGATTATATTGTTGCAAAGGCAAGCGTAGCTGCCCTTGATCAACATGGTAATCTTGCAAAGCTAGCTATCGAAGAAACTAAACGTGGTGTATTTGAGGATAAGGCTACTAAAAATCTATTTGCTTGCGAATATGTTACTCATAATATGAAGAGATTAAAAACAGTTGGTATTATTAGTGAGGATGATGTTACAGGTATTACAGAAATCGCTGAGCCTGTTGGCGTTGTTTGTGCCCTAACGCCTGTTACTAACCCAACATCAACTGCTATTTTTAAATCATTAATTTGTTTAAAAACAAGAAATCCAATTATTTTTGGATTCCATCCAAATGCTCAGCAATGTAGTATTGCTGCTGCAAAGGTTGTTTATGAGGCAGCAGTAGCTGCAGGTGCTCCTAAAAACTGTATTCAATGGATTGAACATCCATCAATGGATGCAACAACAGCTTTAATGAATCATCCAGGTGTTTCAACTATTTTAGCAACTGGTGGAAATGCAATGGTTAAGGCTGCATATTCATGTGGTAAGCCAGCTCTTGGTGTAGGTGCTGGAAATGTTCCTGCTTATATGGAAAAGACATGTAATGTTCGCCAGGCTGTAAATGACATTGTTATGTCTAAGGCTTTTGATAATGGTATGATTTGTGCTTCAGAGCAGGCTGTTATCATTGATAAGGAAATTTATGATGAGGCAGTTAAGGAATTTAAGAGCTTTGGCGTATATTTTGCAAACGCAAATGAGAAGAAGCTATTAGAGAAATTTATGTTTGGTGTTGATAGCAAGGAAAATGCTTCTTTAGCCAAATTAAATCCTAACATTGTTGGTAAGAAGGCAACTTGGATTGCTGAACAGGCCGGCTTTAATGTACCAGATAACACAGTTATTATTTGTGTTCCTTGTAAGAGTGTAGGTGTTGAAGAGCCATTAACTAGAGAAAAGCTTTCTCCAGTTCTTGCTGTATTAAAGTCTAATTCAACTGATGAGGGCTTAAGCCTTGCAAAACAAATGGTTATGTTTAATGGTTTAGGACATAGTGCTGCAATTCATACAGCAGATAAGGCTTTGGCTCAAAAATTTGGCGATTTAATTCCTGCAATTCGTATTATTTGGAATTCACCATCTACATTTGGTGGTATCGGTAATGTATATAATTCATTTATTCCATCATTAACATTAGGCTGTGGTTCATATGGACATAACTCAGTTGCTGGAAATGTAAGTGCAATAAATTTATTAAATATTAAGAAAGTCGGTCGTAGAAGAAATAATATGCAATGGTTTAAGGTTCCTGCCAAGATTTACTTTGAAAGAGATGCAATTGAATATTTACACCAAATGAAGGAAATGAAGAAGGTTATGATTGTAACCGATCGTTCAATGGTTGATTTAGGATATGTTAATCGTGTAACTGACCAATTACAATTAAGATTAAATGAGGTACAATATCAATTATTCTGTGATGTTGAACCAGATCCATCAATTCAAACTGTTTTAAAGGGTGTACAATTAATGCGTAGCTTTGAGCCAGATACTATTATCGCTCTTGGTGGTGGCTCATCAATGGATGCAGCAAAGGGAATGTGGTTATTCTATGAGCATCCTGAGGTTAATTTCAACGATTTAAAACAAAAATTTATGGATATTCGTAAGCGTGCATTCCAATATCCTGAGCTTGGTAGAAAGGCTCATCTTGTATGTATTCCTACAACATCAGGTACTGGTAGTGAGGTAACTCCATTTGCTGTTATTACTGATAAGGAGGAGAATAAGAAATATCCATTAACTGATTATTCCCTAACTCCTACAGTAGCTATTATTGACCCAGCATTAACAATGACTTTACCAAGAAGCATTACTGCTGATACCGGTATGGATGTTTTAACTCATGCAACTGAAGCATTTGTTTCTACACTTGCATCTGATTTTACTGATGGTCTTGCAATTCAAGCAATTAAAATGGTATTTAAGTATTTAGAGCGTTCATATAAGAATGGTGCTAATGATCCAGAGGCTAGAGAGAAAATGCATAATGCATCTTGCCTTGCTGGTATGGCCTTCGCTAATGCCTTCTTAGGTATGAACCATTCTATGGCTCATAAGGTTGGTGGCGAATTCCATGTACCTCATGGTCGTGCTAACGCAATTTTATTACCATTTACAATTCGTTATAATGGTCAAAAGCCTCAAAAGCTTTCAACATGGCCTAAATATAATTATTATAGAGCTGATGAAAGATATGCTGAGCTTGCTCGTATTTTAGGTCTTCCTTGTTCAACAGTTGAAGAAGGTGTTGAATCATATGCTAAGGCTTGTGGAGAGCTTGGTATGAATGTTGGTATTAAGATGAACTTTAAGTCTCAAGGAATTGATGAGGCTTCATGGCTTGCTAATGTTGAAAAGCTTTCATATTTAGCATATGAGGATCAATGCTCACCTGCTAACCCACGTGTTCCTATGGTTGAGGATATGCAAAAGATTTTAACAGAAGCATATTATACTGAGGAATTCTTTACAAAAGAAAATTAATTAATTAAAATGGTGCTTACTACTTGTAGGCGCCTTTTTTTATGAAAATGACTTAAAAAATTATTCTATTATACAGCGAGCTTTCTTCGTCTTGATATAAATAGTGTTCTTAATGCTAAAGAAAATAGTTTTTATTTATTAGATGGCCGAGAAATAACGATAAATATTAAAAATTAGTTTAATGAAAATGGATTTTAATATCCATTTTTTTCATATACATATGTTTTAAAGTATGATATAATTAAGGAATAGAAAGGACTTGATTTTTATGCTAAATCCAAAACAAAAAGCTTATTTAAGGGGACTTGCTAATCATTTAGAGCCCGTTTTTCAAATTGGTAAGGAAGGAATTAGTTTAGAGATGATGGAAGGGATTTCCTCATATCTTGCTAAACACGAATTAATGAAGGTTAATATGCTTGCTAATAGTACAATTTCTTATGAGGAGGCTTCTAATATATTTGAAGGCTATCATATTGAGGTTGTGCAAATTATTGGCCATATTATTGTTTTATATAAGCATTCATCAAAGGCGAAGGAGCCTATTGTTTTACCAAAGAGTAAGAAATAGTTGGGGTGAAAAGATATGAAAAGGATGATATTAGTTGATGGTAATTCATTAATGTATCGTGCCTATTTTGGTATGGCCGGGGTAGGTAATTTAACAACTAATTCTAAGGGATTATATACAAATGCAATTTATGCCTTTGCTAGAATGATAAATCATTTAATTTCTTCAGATTATGATGCAATTTTAGTTGCGTTTGATGCTGGTAAGAAAACATTCCGTCATGAATTTATGACCGATTATAAGGCCGGACGTGCTCCAATGCCAGATGAAATGCGTATGCAGATTGAATTCATTAAGGAATATCTTGATATAATGCGTATCAAAAGATTTGAGATGCCATTATATGAGGCTGATGATATTATTGGTACTATGGCAAAGATGGGTGAGGGTGATGGCTATCATGTTGATGTCTATTCATCTGATAAGGATTTATTACAGCTTATTAGTCCAAACACAACTGTTCATTTAACTAAAAAAGGAATGACAGATTTAAAGGATTTTGATATTAATTCCTTTAAGGAGGAATATCAAATCGATTATACACAGTTTGTTGATTTAAAGGCCCTAATGGGTGATAAATCAGATAACCTACCAGGTATTCCAAAAATTGGCGAAAAGAAAGCAATTAAATATTTACTTGCTTATGGTAGTCTTGATGGTATTATTGAACATAAGGATGAAATTAAGGGCGCTGATGGAGAAAATATTAGAAGCTATTATGAACAAGCTCTTTTATGTAAGAAAATGGCAACAATTAATACCGACTCACCAATTAATTTAACTGTTAATGAAATTTTAAAAAAGGAAATTAATAAAGATAGATTAATTGAATTTTATCAAAAAATGGAATTTACATCCTTATTAAAGGAAATGTCTAAGGATAGTAATAATGAAAATATTGAATATAAGGTAGCTGATTTTTTAGATTTAAAAAGCATCTTATTACCAAATAGTACAATTATGCTAGAGGCTAGTGATTATAATTATCATAAATCACCTATTTTAGCATTTGGTCTTGTAAATGAAAAAGGTAATTTTATTATTCCTCTTGAATTAATTGGTCAATCAATTGATTTAGAATTGTTTTTAGCTGATGATAAAAATCATAAATTTACTTATGATTATAAAAGAAATTATGTTTTATTTAAAAGACTTGGTTATGAATTGAATGGTATAGATTTTGATTTATTGATGGCCTCATATTTAATAAATCCCTCTCTTGGTAAGGAAGAATTTAAGGTTGTTTGTGATTCTTATGAGCCATCTATCGCCTTATATGAGGAAAATGTTTATGGCAAGGGTAGTAAAAAGACTATACCTAATAAAGAGGTTATTTATGACCATTTAATTAGAAAATGTTTAACAATTCATAAATTAAAGGACAAGGTTATAAATAAGCTTAAAGAGCTAGATCAAACCTCACTTTTAACTGATATTGAAATTCCTTTAAGCAAGGTGCTTGCTAAGATGGAATTTAGAGGAATGAAGATTGATACAGCTGAGCTTGAACGTCAAAGAGTATCATTAGAGGAAAGAATAACTAATATATCTAAAGAAATTTATGAACTATCAGGTCATGAATTTAATATTTCTTCACCTAAGCAGCTTGGAAGTGTTTTATTTGATGAGCTTGCAATTCCATATCCTAAGAAGAATCATAAAAATGGCTATTCAACTGATGCTGATATCCTAAATTCTATAATTATGCTTCATCCAATTGTTTCAAAAATTTTAGAATATCGTATGCTAACTAAGCTTAATTCTACTTATGTTAGTGGCATTAAGGAAATGATTTATCCTGATGGCTGTGTTCATACTATTTTCCAACAGGCTTTAACACAAACTGGTAGATTGTCATCAGTTGAGCCTAATCTTCAAAATATCCCAATTCGTAGTGAGGAAGGGCATTTAGTAAGAAAAATGTATGTTCCAAAAATTGAAGGTAATAGCTTTTATAGTGCGGATTATTCGCAAATCGAACTTAGAGTTTTAGCTCATTTAGCTAATGTTTCTAAGCTTATTAAGGCTTTTAATAATGATGAGGATATTCATAGCGAAACAGCTAAGGAAATCTTTGGTAAGGATGAAATTACTAAAGAGGAACGAAGACAAGCTAAGGTTGTTAATTTTGGAATTATTTATGGTATGAGTGCTTATGGCCTTGCAACAGATTTAAGAATATCTAACAAGGAGGCTCAAGTCTTTATAGAAAAATATAATAGCGTTTATCCTGAAATAGATATCTATATGAAAAATGTTTTAAAGGAATGCAGTGAAAAAGGCTATGTTAAAACAGTTAAAAATCGTATTAGATATATTCCTGATATAAATTCTAAGGCTTTTATGCAAAGAGAATTTGCTAAAAGAACAGCAATGAATGCCCCAATTCAAGGCAGTGCTGCTGATATTATTAAAATAGCTATGATTGATGTTGATCGTGAGCTTGAAAAAAATAAGCTTGAAAGCTATATGGTTGTAACAGTACATGATGAAATAGTACTAGAGGTTAAAAAGGGCGAGGAGGAAATTGTTCAAAATATTGTTAGAAGCAAGATGGAGAATGCAATGAAGCTAAGAGTTCCTCTTAAGGTTTCTGATTCCTTTGGAGCTAATTGGTATGAGGTGAAATAATGGATGACTATGTTTTAACAAGAAGAAGTGTTAGAAAATTTAAAAATGAATCAATAAATAAAAATGATATTGATTTATTAATAAGAGCTGGCTTTAGTGCGCCAACTGCTAGAAATCAAAAATCAAAGGCATTTGTGGTTGTTGATAACAAGGATGTTTTAAATAAGCTTGCTATGGTATCTAATCATTCTTTATTTATTAAGGATGCACCGCTTTGTATTGCTGTAGTTGGTGAGGATAAAAATAAGCTATTAACTCCTTTAATGGCAGACCAGGATTTAGCTAGTGCTACAACTGCTATTTTAATTATGGCAAGAAGCTTAAATATAGGCTCATGCTGGATTGGTATTTCACCAATTGAAGAAAGAATGAACAAGGCTAATGAAATATTAGGTATCAATGATGGCCGCTTTGTTTTTTCACTTATAGTCTTAGGCTATCCAAATGATGATAAGGCATTTTATGATGCTAAAAAAGAGGATTATACAAGGGTTTATTATAATGAGGTGAAATAATGCCAGAATTACCAGAGGTTGAAACCGTAAGAAGGGTTTTAGAATCAGAAATACTTAATAAAAAAATCATTAATATTGAAATATTCTATGATAAAATTATTGATGGCGATAAGGATTATTTTATAAATAATGTAGTTGATCATTATTTTAAAGAAATTAATAGACTTGGTAAATATTTGATTTTTAAGCTTGATGATGATAATTATGTTTTAAGTCACCTACGAATGGAAGGTAAATATTTTTATGAGAAAAATGATTTTCCTTTAAATAAACATATTCATTTAGTTTTCTACTTTGATAATGGCTATAAGCTAATGTATCAGGATGTTAGAAAATTTGGTAGGCTTGAATATAAGAAAAATAGTGATTTATATATTACTCCACCACTATCTTTGCTTGGCTATGAACCATTCAAAAGAAATTATGATGATTTATTCAATAAACTAAAAAATAAACATATTCCTATTAAAAGTGCTCTTTTAGATCAGCATATTTTAGTAGGACTTGGTAATATTTATGTTGATGAGGTTTTATTTAGTGCTAAAATTAATCCTTTAAGAATTGCTTCATCTATTACTAAAGATGAATGTCAAAAAATAATTGATGAAGCAGAGAAAATCTTTAATAAGGCAATTGAATATAAGGGGACAACCATTAGAAGCTATACCTCATCACTTGGAGTAAGTGGTGAATATCAAAATTTCTTAAATGTTCATACTAAAAAGGAATGTCCAATATGTAAACATCCTTTAGATATCGTGCGTGTTGGAGGAAGAACAACATATTATTGTTCTAATTGTCAAAAATAGATGAAAAAGATTATTGGAATTACAGGGGGAATTGCTTGTGGTAAAACTAACATAAGCAATATTGTTAAAGAAAAATATTATTTGATTGATTGTGATGAAATTACTCATAGCCTATGGGATGATAAATTTATAATTAAAGAGGCCCTAAATTATTTTGGAAATGAAATCTTAGAAGGTAATAAAATAAATCGCAAGGCAGTTGGTAAAATAGTTTTTCATAATCAAGAAAAATTAAACTGGTTAAATAATTTATTCCATCCTTTGATAATTAAAAAAATAAAGGAAGAAATAAAAAAATCAAAGGAAGAATTAATTTTTATTGATGCACCAATATTATTTGAAACAAATTTAGATACTATTTGTGATATAATAATATGTGCCTATTTACCTTTAGATTTAGAAATTGAAAGATTGATGCTTAGGGATAATATTTCTAAGGCTGAGGCTATAAATATTATTAATAAGCAAATGGATTTAAACTTAAAGGCTAAAATGTCTGATTATGTTATTGATACAAGTGGAACATTTTTAGAAACAAGAAAAAAGGTCTTAGATGTATTGGAGGTTATAGCATGCCATTAAATGTTGAAACAAGTGAAAATGCTAAATATGATTTTTTAAAGACACATTATTATAAATGTGATTATTTAAAATTAAAGAAGGCTGTTATTGAGGTATGTAAGGCTCTTGATTTTGATTTAACTCATGAGGATGATGATTATTTTGAGCTTTTAGAACAAAGAAATGATGTTAATTTAACTATTAAATTTAATGAATTTAATAAAAGAGAAACATCACTTGATATATTTGTTGATGCTTATTATGTTTTTATGAAGAAGACAAAGGTTGAAAAGCTTTTAAGAACAATTTATGTTAATTTAAATAAAAAGGTTGAATTTAAAGGCTTAGGGCTTCATCCTGAGGTATTAAAATGAAATACGAGGAGCTAGCATTAATAAAATCAAATTTTAATTTATCACCTGATGACTATAATGCCTTAACCCTTTTATATGCTCCACTAATGGGACCTAAGGCATTATCTATTTATTTATGTATGTCAGCATTTTTAAATAGAGGTGGAATGTCTAGTGAGGAATATCCAATTAGTCAATTTTGTGATTTATATAATTATACACCAACAGAATTTAATAATGCCTTGAAAAAGCTAGAAGGCATTGGTCTTTTAAAAAGATATATTGAATTAGATAAATATATATTTATTTTATTACCACCAAAGTCAGCTAAAAGCTTTTTAACAGACGGAGTACTTGGTGTTTATTTATATGGAACTGTGGGCGAGGCCTGTTATAAAAATATTTTAAATCATTTTGTACTACCTAAGCTTGTAGAGGATGATTATATTGATAAAACCTTGAAATTTGATGAGGTATATACTGATAAGGTCGCAAATAATGATAAGGAAATTTTAGCTGAATTATTTGGTAAACCAAATGCAAGTGATGTTGAAATTAATAATTTAGAATTTGATTATAATAAATTTGAGCACTTAATTATTGAGGATAAGATTCCACCCAATAAAAAGCAATTTAAGAGAGCAATTTTAAATACGGCCTATGTTTATGGCTTTGATGAATATGAAATGGCTAGTGTAACTAAAGAAGCAATTGATAAGCTTGGCTATTATAATCCAACTCTTATTCGTAAGAAGGCATCAATTAAATATTTATTTATTCATGATTCAGCACCAAAACTTAAAAATAAATATGCAGCATTTGGTGACTATAAGGCTTTAGAGACAATAACAAGTGTTAATTTATTAAATGAAGTTATTACTGATGATTCTAAAACTGGCTATTTTGCTGATTATTTGAAGCAAATAGATGAATTATATATAAAATTAAATAATATTCCAAGAGGAATAATAAATTGTATGATTATTTATGCACTGCAAAATAATGATTATGAATTACCAAAAAACACCTATTTTATAAAAATGGCAGATACTTGGACTAATGATTATCAAATAAAAACAATCGAGGATGCAGTTAAATTTATTGTTGATAATAAAATTGAAGCAAAGAAGACAGCAAGAAAATCTGCAAATAAGAAGGAAAAGCCTGCAGATGATTGGGTAAATGAAAGAATTGATAAGGTAGAGGAGGGCTTTAAGGAACTATGAAAAAGCTTGAAGCAAAGATTTTCGAACCGGACAATGCTGATAAAGATTATATTAATGAATTAAAGGCTGAGCCTCTTCTTGAAAGTTTTGATATTAATAGTGATAATTATATTGAATTTGCTAACGCCTTAAGAGATTGGAAAAATTGTCAAGGCTGCAAGAGCTTAACTGAATGTAAAAATAATCCTAAGGGCTATTTGAAAAACGTTATTTTAGCTAATGATAGATATTATTTTAACACTAAAGCTTGTAGCTTTATGCAGGAATATGAAAACAAATTAAGTCAAAAAACCTGCCTAAATACTCTTTATATTTCAAAAAATGTTTTGAAATCATCATTAAGTGATTTTCACCTAACAAGTGAAGCAAGAACTAAGGCCTATAATTATATTTTAAAATTTATTGATAGTTATAAAGATAATGATCATCTTACTCAAGGCTTATGCTTAACAGGACCTTGTGGATGTGGAAAGACCTATTTACTTGCAGCACTTGCTAATGAATTAGCCAAAATAAATGTTGAATCCTTATTAATATATGTTCCAGATCTAATTAGAGATCTAAAAAGTGCTGTTGGTACACCTCGTCTTGAGGAAATGATGAATATGCTTAAAGAGGTTCCAGTTTTAATGCTTGATGATTTAGGTAGTGAAATGATGAGTCCTTGGGTAAGAGATGAAATAATTTCACCACTATTAAATTTCCGAATGATGGATGAAAAACCAGTATTCATTTCTACTAATTTATCTATGAGCTCATTAACTAATCATTTTGCTTCTACAAATGTTGATGAGGATAAAACCAAAGCCACAAGAATTATGACTAGACTACAAAGATTGGTTCTAGTTGTTAAATTTAATGACTAAAATATTTTTATTGATAAAAAGTACTTTTATAGTACTTTTTGTTTTTTTATCTTGTCATTAAGTAAAATTAATTCTATAATTATAGAAAAAGGAGGATTAGTAATATATGAAATTAAGTTTATCAAACATTAAAAAGATTTATAAAACTAAGCATGAGGAAAAGAAAATATTTGATTTTGATAATGTTATGTTTTATGGAGACAAGCTTATAGGAATTACAGG
>CAKQDS010000009.1 GCA_934229535.1 uncultured Anaeroplasmataceae bacterium | reverse complement strand
TGTAATATAATTTTATGTATACCCCAAATAATAAGAAATTATTGTTTGGAGAATAGAATAAATTTATAATCTATAAAGCCTAACCGTAAGGGCTGAAGTATATGAATTCTATAGTTTTCTATACTTTGTGTTACGGCTCAGTTTGAAACTATGACAATTATAAAAATTTTAAGGTTCTACATTTTTGGCGGTTTTATTAAAATACATATTATTCATCAATGGCTAATTTATGAAAAGTATTTAGCTTATCTTTTAATTGTTTTGACTCGATTATTTTGACATATCTGCCAAATTGTAATAAGTATAGATATAATTTGTTTAAATCGGTATCGAATATATACTCACCAGTTTCAGTATTATAATCAGTTGGAACTGGCCTATCTTTATAACAAGAAGTAAATTTTTTTATACCTTCTTTAGTAAATTTTATTACAGCGTGACTTGTTTCTTTACAAATAAATTCTGGACCATCTTGAAGTTGAATCTTAAAATTTTCATAATCTTTTGGAGTAAAATCATAGTACTTATCTAAAATTGTAATTGATTTTACTCTTGATAATTTTATGGAGAAATTAGTACTAGAATTATTAACAATATTTTTTCCAACAATGTAATTATATGTTTCTTCGGCTGAAATGAAAATGTTTAAAGGTTGTAGTAATATTTCAGTACTGCGTGTATTTTTAATTAAGACAACCTCTTTTTTAGAAATTGCGTCATTAATTTTGACAATATGATTCCAATATAAACAACGTGTAAATGTCAATTAAAAAATGTCTGCATCCCCTAACCTACACTTTAATAATACCATTTACATATGAAAAAAAAGTTGCTAGAAAATTACGTTTTGGTGGGATTAAAATATTGGCTATTAATAAAGAAATTTATGACGGAAATAAAAGAATCACTGACATAGACATTGAAACTCAGTATGCTAATATTGAGGTTAAAACTTGTGAAAGAAAATCTGGATTAGGAATGCAATTACACAAATATCAAAAATATTCTTCTAAAGAACCAATTGGTATGGCACCTAATCTAAATAATAGAGAAAGAACTAAATTAAATGAGGATGGCTTTAATGTTTTTTCAAAAGAAAAAGCACTGATTAAATATTTGAAAGAAAAGAAGAATCCTAAAATGAAAATTATTGTTTCTGATCCAAAAAAACAGAAAAAAGAAAGGTTATGAAAATACGGACAATATTACTTATGTTACAAATGAATTAATTACAAAAGAAAAACTAGAAATAGTATTTAAAACAGCTTGTTTAAAATACAAACTTGGTGGAATTGAACCATATGAAAATTTTTGGGTTGCCGACAAAAAAAATAAAGCTATATTAGTTGTAAATATTAATGATGTCAATGAAAATGGTGAATCTGAAACTGAAAAAGAAGCATTAAAAGAATTTGAACTTGTTGATGCAATATTACCTAAAAACGGGCATATATTGGATGTGGAATATTCTAATTATAGCATTTTGAATTCATTTGAAAATGCTTTAAAAAGTTTATATTCCGAACTATATTACTATGATGATAAGAAAAATGAATTCATTAAATTATGAAATTAAATATTTAAATGAAATATAACATATATCATATATCATTTTTCTATTAATTGTTGATTTAAATTAAGATAGTTTAATGAAAGTTATGTTACATATTTATATAGGATACATATGGCTTTTGTTAATGCTGATAAAAAAACTTTAAAATAAATCCCAAAATTAAACAAAAAGTCGTATTTGTTTAAGAAAATTCTAATGCAAAAGATAAGAAAATGTATTACTATGTAGAAAAGGTAATGGAGAACCACATATACTACCTACTAAAAATTGCTTTAGGTTAGAAGAAAATGTTAGATTAAACTTATTGACTAGAAATTTTTATGTTTAATTATGTGGAAAAGTTGAATTAAAGGATAAAATATTGATAATTTTTTGCTTATGAACGAGGTGATGGGCGTTTTTACAATGGTTTACGTGAAAATGACTATGTTGATGATATATCAAAAAAAGTTATAAATGAATTTGATTTTATATTGTGATAAATATTAATTCAAATTTTAATTTTGATTTAAAAAACAACATCTTTAGTTGATATTTACAATTTTTATTAGCGTGTTTGTCTTTATTATATAGAAATGGATTGTTATGTTATGGCGAAAATACTTATAAATAAAAAATCAACTCAATTAATTTTTAAAGTTAAAAGCTATACACCTTCGGATGAAAATAAACATCATGTGTGGTGTGCTGTTAGAATTGGAATTCATAATGATCATATTAATTTTGATAAAACGGATAATTTTTTAATGAATTATGAAATAGAAGAATTAGTGGATTGGTTTTATAAAATTTTAAATGGTGAAAAAGTAAAATCTTTAGATGAAGACTTCTATAAGCCTGATATACATTTTACGGCTATTTTACCATGGAATGTAGAATTAAATGAAAAAGATAATAATTTAGCAGCTGCTGTTGCTGATCCTCTTTTACTGATTATTTCTATTGAATTTCGTACAAAAGGTTCATACTTAGGTGAAAAATGGACAACCATACTAAATGAACAAGAAATTAGAGAGTTTTATAATCAATTGAAGCTAGAAATTGATTGCTTTGCTGATTTAGCGAAGAAAAAAGATGAAAGATATTTATGTGCTATGGCAACCTATCAGCCTGATTTAGGCAAGAAATATACTTTTTTTGTACAAGATAAAGCAGATGATGCTATTTGGTATGTAGATGGTTCATATAAACAAGTTTATGTTGATTATTTTCAAGAGCTTGCCATAGATGAGCTTCCAGTTGATTATCAAAAAATGAAAAAAATTATTCCTGTTAATAAAGAATCGCATATATTCAAAAAAATTGTGAATGGTGATGTTAATCTTTCATTAATAATTGATGACTTAAGTATATATTGCTACATTTCATTTCCTAGTTACAAATATTTATTCAACTTTGAAAAACTGCCTATAGAAGAAATTGATGTGTATTATGTTTGGTATATTTTAGGTTCATTATATATGGAAGGAATATATAATGGATTGGAAGGTTATGTGTTAATTTTTGATGATATTTATTTTGATAATTTAATTATTGAAAAGGTAAAATTTGAATTAGTAATTGACGAATATAGTGGTGTGAGGTTAATTTTTAATAGGAATAATATAGATGATATTGTTAATGCTTGTCAAAAGGTTGCCGAAGTTTTAAATAAATATAAACTAGATAAGAATGTTATTGATAAAGCTAAAGCTATTGTTAAAATAAAGAAGGTCTTTGAAAAGAAAAATATAATAAATTAGAAACATTATTTGTATTTTATATATTATGAGATCTATATAATTAAAATCATTTGGAATGAAAAAAAGAAAACTATCGGAATAAAAATTGAAAAATCTCTCGGAATGTTTTATGATAGAATTGGTGATATAGATATGGAAAATAGCTTTTATAAAAACAGATTGATTGATAAAAAAATTGATATGTATCTTAAAACATTTGGTGCTTTATATATTGAAGGACCAAAATGGTGTGGATTTGAAATTAAACTTGGTGTCAATCAAATTGATGCTGCAGCTTCAAATTTAGTGAAAATTAATAATCAAATAATTAAAGCAGCAGGAAAGCCAGCCAAAGCATTATGCGTAATTTGTGGCTTATCTAATGCTGCATATAAAAGACAAGATGGTGTATATGTTGTTCCTATAACATCTCTTAGACCATAATAAATGAATGAAGGAATTATAAATGAAAAAGATTAGGATAATATTAGTAAATATACTTTTAATTTTTGTTTTAGCATCATGTGATAAAGCGTCATTAAATAGCTATGAACAAAGTGTTCTAGAAGAGGATACTATGTATGTAGATAATCCTGATCAAGGCTTTTATAGCCCTGTATATATACAGGTTGTTGATGATTTTAAGGATAAGGATTATGTTATAAATGATAAAACAAGGTTGTATCATTTAAGAATGGATTTAAGTGCTTTTTCGCAAAAATTTAATAATCATAAGGATATGCTTTTAAGAGATAAGGATTTAAATAACATTGATGCAATGATGTCAAAATATTTAAAAAAAGAAAAAAATGTTATTATTCGCTTTGCTTATGATCATAACTATGAGGGGAAAAAGGATCAAGAGCCTAGTATTTCTATGATGGAGGCTCATATAAAACAGCTAGCACCAATTTTAAATAAATATGAGAATTGTATTACAGCAATTGAAGCAGGAATGGTAGGACCATGGGGAGAAATGCATTCTAGTGCTTGTGCTAACAAAGAAACAATTAACAAAATTATAGATGCATATTTAAAAAATGTTGATAATATTCCAATTCTTGTTAGAACACCTAAGATGATTTACAACTATTTAGGAATAGCTCTTGATGATATCTCAAGCTATGTAATAAAAGAAGATAGTATTGCTTATCGTTTAGGAATTTTTAATGATGGCTATTTAGGATCAAGTAGTGATCTTGGTACTTATACAAATCGTGAATTAGAAACAAAATGGTTAGCTAATCAAACAAATCATTTATCTTATGGTGGTGAGGTTGTTGTTCCAAATTCAACATTACATGATATTGATAAATGTGTTTTAGAAATGAAGCTTATGAACCTTTCATATTTAAATCAGGCTTGGAATGATAAGGTAATTAAGAAATGGAAAAATACAACCTATAACAAAAAATGTGGTGATGATGTTAATTTTTATGGGATAAGTGCCTATGATTATATTAATTCTCATTTAGGATATCGTTTCGTTTTGAAGAAATCAACATTATCATATAATGATAAATCGGATATAAAAATTAACTTAGAAATTGAAAATAAAGGCTTTGGTAATTTGTTAAGAAATAAAAAAATTGAAGCTTATGTTCTTTATGATGATGAAAATCTTGAAAAATATGAGGTAAATTATAAGACAAAAAGCCTTGAAAAACTAGAATTTACAATTCCTAATATTGGTAAAAAAGGTAAAATATATTTAAGTATTAAAAATAATGATGATACTTATCCTATTAGGCTAGCTAATAAAGAAATATACGATGAGAATTTAAAAGCTAATTTAATAGGTATACTTTAATCGGAAGACTATTTTATTAGTCTTTTTTGTTAATGTATGGTGATTTTCTTTGTCTAATTTATTGATAAATGATATAATGTAATTAGTTTAATTTTATATTCTTTTGGAGGAGTTAAAAATGATTAAAATTATTAAAAATATCGAAAATTATTTAGATTATATAACAGAAATTAATAAGAGCAATAATTGTTTTGATCCAGTTTTAAGAAATAATGATGATTATATTAAAATGGGGCAAAAGGATAAAAATGTTGTACTTGGATCATTTGATGACAAAGAAATGATAAGAGGAATTTTTTCTTTTTTGGTTATTGAAGATGATAAATATGCTGAGCTATTACTTGCTGCCTCTAAAAATATCGAAGCATATGAAGAATTATTTTCCTATATAGATGTGAATTATCATAATTATGATGTTTATTTTGTATATAATCCTTTAAATAATATTTTAAATGATATGCTAGCAAAGAAGAATGCAAAGTTTTGGCCTATTCAAATGAAAATGAAATGTGAAGACTATAAAATTGATAAAGAAATATCTGAGGTTGTAGCCTTAAGTGATGAAATATTGAATCAATATATTAATATTCATAATAATGATATTTATTGGAATGCCAAAAGGGTTATTGCTGATAAACGATTTAAAAGCTTTGTAGCAATTTCTAATGGTAAGGCTATTGGTTATATAGATATAAGAATGGAAAATTTGGAAAATCATATTATGGATGTAATAGTTTTAGAGGAATATCGAAATAAAGGCTATGGCGCAAAGCTTATAAATAAGGCATTAGAAGCTAGCTATCCTAAAAGTATGCTATTAGAGGTTGATAATGATAATTATCCAGCAAGACATTTATATGAAAAAACAGGCTTTAGATATTTACCTCGCGAAAATATTATTACAGTATTGTTAAGAAACAATAATTAATTATGGGCCATTTTTAGTACAGCTTAAATGGTATTATTTATATGAGGTTGTGATTAAATGAAAATTATTTTGATTGATACGAATAAAGAAATGTGTAATGCTTGGGAAAAATATTTTAAAGAATTTGCTGATGTTACAATTGTTAATGAAGATATTAGTGAATATGAGAATTTACATTCAATTGAGTGCATAACATCTCCAGCTAATTCTTATGGATTAATGGATGGTGGCTATGACTTTGCATTAACAATGATTTATGGTAAATCTTTGCAGAATGCTGTACAAAATTATATTGCTAAGCATTATTATGGTGAGCAAATGGTTGCAAGCTCATTTATTATAAATATACCATTTAGCAATCAAAGGCTAATTCATACACCAACAATGCGAATACCTTCGCCAATTGTTGATAGTGATATTGTTTATAATGCTATGCGCTCAACGCTTATTTGTGCTTTAGATAATAATGTAAAATCAATTATAATTCCGGCCTTTGGTGGTTCAACTGGTATGGTTTCGTTTGACATTGTTGCTAGATTAATGGTGAAGGCTTATAAACAAATTTTTTGTAATAATATTAAGATTCACAGCTGGGATGATGTTAATAAATTAGAAGAAAAATTAGCTTGTTAGAGGTGAAAGAATGAAAATATTACATATTGCTGATCTACATTTGGGTAAGAAAATTGCAGGATATAGCTTGATTGATGATCAAAGATATTTTTTAGATAAAACTATTCTATATATGAATGATAATGATATAAATCACTTGATAATTGCAGGAGATATTTATGATGTCACTTCACCAAGTGGTGAGGCTATTGAGCTTTTTTCTAATTTCTTGGTAGAATTAAAGAAAAATAAGATTAAAGCCTTCATAATATCAGGAAATCATGATTCAAGCGAAAGAGTCGGATATGGAAGTAGCTTATTTAAGGATAGTGATATTTATATTAATTCTAATATTAAAGAGTCCATTAATCCTATTTGTGTTGATGGGATTAATTATTATTTAATTCCTTATGCTAGTGCTGCTGAAATTAATCAGGCCTTTGATCAAGAATTTAAAACCTATGATGAGGCATTTAGATATTTGGTAAATCTAATAAAGCTTGATGAGAGTAAAATTAATATTGCGGTAGCTCATCAACTGGTTTTAAATGGTGATGGAACTAGTGTGCTTGGAGGAAGTGAAGAGCCTATAATCGGTACTATTCAAAATTTAAGTGCTGATATTTTTAATAAATTTTCTTATGTGGCATTAGGTCATATTCATAAGCCTCAGCAAATTAATGAAAAAATTAGATATTGTGGTTCACCACTTGCTTATCATGTTGATGAGAGTAAATATGCTAAGACATATACAATAATAAATATAAGTGATAATAATATTGAGATTTGCTTAGATAATATTAAGCCTTTAAGAGACGTTATTGAAATTAAAGATACCTTTGATAATATTATTAATAATTATGAAGAATATAGAAATTATTATGTTTATGCCACTATTATCGGTAATGAGGTTGAAAATGCTATGGCTAAGCTTAAGAATAAATATCCTTACGCAATGAGTCTACGCTATTTAAAGGAGGAAGCTAAGGATTTTGATATTACTAAGAAAATTTCTGATATTGAATCTATAAGTAATGAAGATTTATTTGCTAAGCTTTATTTAGAGCAAAAGGGTAAAGAGCTTAGTGAATTTCAGCTTAAGCTTATAAAAAAGATTTTTGGGGAGTGTGAAAAAAATGAAACTAATTAAATTAACAATTGCTAATATTGGTCCCTATAAGGGTGAGCATATTATTGATTTTAATATGCTCAATAATTCTTTGTTTTTAATAACGGGACCTACTGGCAGTGGTAAATCTTATATATTTGATGCGATTTGTTATGCCGTTTATGGTAAAACTAGTGGAGATAATAGAGAAATTAATGATTTGAAAAGTAAATATGCCTCTATTAATGATTTAGCTTATGTTATTTTAGAATTCGAATACCATAATAAAAAATATATAATAAGAAGAGAGCCTAAGCAGATTAAGCAAAATCAAAAAAAGACAGATGGCGAATATAAGGTTAAAGAGGTTAATGCTTCAGCTATCCTTACAATGCCAAATGGAGATGCTATAGCCAAAAATGTTGATAAAAAAATGGAAGAAATTATTGGTTTAAGCTATGACCAATTTAAAATGACAATGATGATTGCCCAGGGTGACTTTTATTCTCTTATTAATGCTGACACTAAAGAAAGAGAAGAAATATTTAGAAAAATTCTAAATACAGAAAAGCTTAATGAATTTAGTGATAGGCTTGCATCAGCCTTTAAAGTGCAAAATGATGAGATCAATAAAATTGAAGGAAGTATTAGCACTGCTAGAGCAAGCTTTAATTTTGGCGATGAGCTAGATGATAAAATTAAAAATGATGTTGAAATATTAAGCTCAATTATTCCTTTAATTGCAAGTAGGCTAGAGGCTGATAAAAATAAATTAAATGAATTAAATGGTATTGCTGATGAAAAAAATAAATTATTGATTCAGGAAAAATTGAATTTAAACAATGCCAAGATAAATAATGATAATATTAAATCATACAATGAAACATTAAAAGGCTATGAGGAATTATTAGCTCAAAATGATTATTTTAAGGAGCTTGATATAAAAATTAATAAAGCTAAAGAGGCTAGTAAAATTATTGATGCTAATAAAAAATGCAATGATTTAAAATTGAAGGTACAAAAATGTTTGAAATTAGGGGAAATACTTTCTGAAGATAAAAATAATCTTGCTAAAATTCTCGCTCAAAAACAAAATGAATGTTCTAAAATTCCTAATATTAATGCAGATAACAAAAAAATAAGTGAAGAAATTGCTAATTTAAAAAAGGATATAAATGAGCTTGATAGCTTTAATGAAAATCATGCAAAATTTAAGGAATTAATTAAAGTGAAGAATAGCTTGAACGAGGATATAAAAAAATTAAATGAACATTATTCTAATAATAAATCAGCTATCGAGGAAATTAATAAAAAGCTAGTGGCTTCATATGATGAGGAAATAAATAGCTGTAATTTAGAAATTCAAAAAATCAAAAATGAAAAGAAGAATATTTTAGATTACAAGGATTCAGTTAGTAGCTATATAAATAAAAGCAAGGAATATATAACAAGTATTAGCAACGCTGAAGAATTAGGAATAAAAGCAAATATGGCTAGAAATAATTGCCTAGAGTATGAAACAAAATATCACAAATCTATGGCTGGAATTTTAGCTAAGGATCTTTTGGATAATACACCTTGTCCTGTTTGTGGTAGCATCCATCATCCTAATAAAGCAGTTTTGGTTGAAGAAATTTCTAAGACAAGGCTTGATGAATTAAAAGATGAAGAAAAAATTGCTACTGAAAATTATAATAAAGCGAATTTAAAACTTCAACAAATTAGTACTGAAATTACTAATTTAAAGACTTCTTTAAATAAAATATTAAGTGATTATAATATTGATAATATAGTCAGCTTATATCAAGAATTAATTAAGAAATTTGATGATTTGTTAGCACCATTAGAGAAAAAATTAAACAAACTAAATGAGTGTAAGGAGGAACAATCAAGACAAAAAGAAAAGTCCTTAGAATTAGCTTTAGAAAATGAAAAAAATATTGAAAAAATAAACGCTAAGCAAAATGCTTTAGTAGAAAATGAAGGTATTGCTTCAAGGCTTGATGGTGAAATTAAAGCTAATGAGCATTTGACAGGCAAGGATAAGGATTTACTTTTAAAAAGAGAACAAGCTCTTCAAAACGAATATGAAGAAAATAATAAAAATATTGAAAGGCTTAATAAGGAATTGGGTGAAGCTATGGCAAAGGTTAGCGAAAACGAAGCTTCAATTAAAGGTAATTCTAAGCTAATCAATGAAAATGAAATAGAGCTAAGCGATGCTAATAAAAAATTAAATGATTTGGTTGATTCCTCTAGTATCAAGGATTTTGAAGAAGCAACAAAATATTATTTAGATGAAAAAGAATTAAAGGAATTAGACTTTAAAGCTTCAAAATATAAAATTGATATTTCTGTTAAAGAAAAATTACTTGCTCAAGATAAAAATAAAGGCTATGATAAGCTACAAATCTTAAATTTAGATGAAATAAATGATAAGGTAAATAATTTAGATAAAGAGGTTAATAATCTTAATAAGGTATTCCAAGAGTTTAATTCTAATTATGCATTAAATTCAAATTCTTATAATACATTGCTAAGGCTTCAAAGTGAAAATGAACAAAAATTAATTGAATATAATGAGGTTAAGGATTTATATGAGGTCGCAGCTGGAAAGATTAATGGTAGAAAAATTAGCTTTGAGGTTTATTATCAGCTTCAAATATTTGATGAAATCTTGAAGGTTGCAAGCTTTAAGTTTAACAAAATGAGTAATGGTAGATATGAGCTTCTTCCTGGTAAGCCTAAGGGTGGAAATGGACAAATTGGCTTAGAAATAGATGTTCTTGATTTATATAATGGCCAAAGAAGACCTGTATCAGGATTATCTGGTGGTGAATCATTTCAGGCATCTATGGCATTAGCTTTGGCATTTTCCGAAATAATTGAGGTTAAGGCTGGTGGAGTTGAGCTTAATAGTATGTTTATTGATGAAGGATTTGGCACCTTGGATAGTGAAATGCTTGATAATACAAAAAAGACCCTTTTAGATGTTGGAAAGCAGACTAATAGAAGAATTGGTATTATTTCTCATATTGCTGAGCTAGAAAGAAGCATTTCATCTAAAATTGTTGTTTCTAAGAGTGATAAGGGTTCAAGTTTTAAAATAATTAATGAATGACGAGGATGATAAAAAATGGATAATAGGTTTAAGGATTTAAGAATAGTTGATAATTTTTATCAAACATCAGCATTTTTTCCAATGCCATTAACTTTAATTGGTACATTGGATGAAAATGGAAATACTAGCTTTGGGGCATATTCTTTGGTATTTCCATATTATATTGCTGGTAAGGATTTTTATGCGATGATTTTGGAATGTAGAAACACCTCTAATACGGCTAAAGGAATTTTAAGAAATGGCAAATGTAGTATCAATTTTTTACCATATTCTAAGAAGAACTTTAAAGAACATGTTAGATTAGGCTTTCCTGGTGATACAAGTGAAGAAAAAATGAAGGATTTTAAATTTCATTTGGGCGATGGTATGAGTGTTAAGGATAATCAAAATGAAAAATATCCAAAAATTATTAATGAAGCTCTTCAGGTATTTGAATGTAGTTGGGTTTCCAAATTAGATGATGCTACAAATGATCCTATATTAGATGATTATTCTGATTTTGAATATCATAATTTTAATGGTATTACATCTAAATATGGTGCTCATTTTATTTTAAAAATTGATCATATTTTAATGAAAGAAAAATATTATGACGCAATAATAAATGGTGTAAATCGCAATAATTTTTGCCCTATTCCAACTAATTTTGGTTATCGAGACTCAAAATATTTTTGGTGCTCCGATTATAAAAAACCAAATAAGGAGGACGTCTTAGATAAAGAGGTTGATTTAACATCAATAAAATATGCTGCAAATAGAGCAGATGATGTTGTTAAATTTAGTGATGATGCACTAATGATGCTTACTAAGGTTCCTCGTCCTTTTTTGAAAATGGCATTAAATGGTTGTGTAAAATGGGCTAAGGAGAATAATGTAGTATTAATTACTGAAAAAGAAATGAAGATTATTAACGATAAAAGAAGTAAAGAGAAGAAAAAATAAGATATTATTTGTAAATAATAAAGATATAACTTGAATTTTTGGTAAAAAAAAGATAAAATTATATTGTTACAATAATATTAATTACGAAGGAGACTTTTCTATGGCAATTGAAGCTGGAGATTTTAGAAATGGATTAACATTAGCAATTGATGGAAAAATATATGTTGTTTTGGAATTTATGCATGTTAAGCCAGGAAAGGGTGCTGCAATTCTTAAAACTAAATTAAAGGATTTAAGAACAGGTACAGTACTTGAAAGAAACTTTAACACTAATACTAAATTTGAACAAGCAATGATTGAAACTAAGCCTGTTCAATATTCTTATGCATCAGGTGATACATATTATTTTATGGATATGACTACATTTGAACAATATGAATTATCTGCTGATGCTTTAGGAGATAATAAATTTTATATCCTTGAGGGAATGGATTTAAGCCTACGTTTCTTTGAAAATGAAATTTTAGGTGTTATTCTACCTGATAAGGTTAATCTAACAGTTACAGAGACTCCACCTGCAGCAGCTGGTGCAGCATCAACATCTACTAAGGATGCAACTTTGGAAACTGGACTTAAGATTAGAGTTCCACAATTCATCAAGGAAGGAGATAAGGTTATTATCTCTACAATTGATGGAAGCTATTGTGGAAGAGCTTAATTTTTAATGAATAAGGTTGTTTTAGTTACTGGCAGCGCTAAGGGAATTGGCGCTGCCATTATTAAAGAATTAGCCTCATGCGGCTATGATTGTGTTATTAATTATCATACGTCTGAAAGTGAAGCATACGCTTTAAATGAAGAAATCAAAAAATATAACATTCGTTCACTTGTTATTAAGTGTGATGTAAGTAATGAAAAAGAAGTAGATAATATGTTTAATATTATTGAAGCTAACTTGGGCGGTGTTGATATCTTAATTAATAATGCAGCTGTCGATATCCCTAATATTTTTAGTCATAAGAAAGTAGAAGATTTTAAATTGACATTAGATGTTAATTTAATTGGCGCTTTTTTAACTGCTAAAAGAGCTGAACGTCACATTTTAGATCAAAAATGGGGAAGAATCATTAATATTTCCTCAACAAATGGTATGAATACTTATTATCCAATGGGTATTGAATATGATGCATCTAAAGCAGCATTAAATTCACTTACTCATAATTTAGCAATTGAATTTGCCCCCTATGCAACTGTAAATGCAATAGCGCCTGGATTGATTAATACGGAAAATGAGATTAAGGATTATGATGAAGAATTTATGCAAATGGAGCTTGATAAGATTCTAGTTAGAAGAATTGGTGAAGCAAGTGAGGTTGCAAAGCTTGTTAAGTTTTTAATAAGTGATGATGCTTCATATATTAATAATTCAATTATTCGTATTGATGGTGGACAATATAATAGTATATAAAAAAATACTCGGTTTTTAAAACTGAGTATTTTTCTTTAGTTATTTATTTATCGCAAACGCAAAGTTCACAGCCACATTCCTCTGCTAGCTTTGTTGCACATTTGACACATTCTTCTTTAGTTTTATAGTGTTTATCCTTTACTTTACCGTATTGGTCCATTATTTCCCATGTTGAAGGATTTTCCTTACATGGTCTTGCAGTAATTTTGTTTGTCATAATAAAAACTCCTTTTAAAAATTTTACTACAAAATTATTATGAGCTTATTAGACATTTTTATGCAAATTTTTATTTATTAATTTCTTTTAATACTGATGATAATGCTTGCATAATACTTAATTTTCCGTATTCATAGGTTAGACCACCTTGCATATATAATGTATATGGCTCAACACATGGTGCATCAGCACTAAGCTCAATAGTACTACCCTCTGTAAAGCAACCTGCAGCCATAATTACATCACATGGATAGCCTGGCATTGGAGCTGGCATAATGTAGACCCCAGAATCAACAGGAGAAGAGGCTTGAATGCTTCTTGCAAAGGCAACAAGATTCTTTTTAGTTTTTAATTCAATTATTTGAATTATATCTGTTCTTTTTTCATCAAATTTAGGAGATATTTCATTAAAGCCCATTTTTTGTAGCATATAGGCGGCAAAGATTTGCGTTTTTAAAGCACTCTTAACAGCATTTGGTGCCATAAATACGCCTTTGAAGAAATTGCTATTTTGATTAAAGTTTGCTCCTAACTCTTTACCAACACCAGGAGAGGTTAGACGATCAGCAATCATTTCAATATATTTTGTATCACCAGCAATATAGCCTCCAGATGTGGCAATTCCACCACCTAGGTTTTTCATAAGTGAACCTACAACAACGTTTGCGCCAACATGTCCTGGTTCTCTTTTTTCAACTAATTCACCATAGCAGTTATCAACCATTATGATTACATCTTTATTAACACTTCTAATTACCTTGATACATTCTTCAATTTGATCTATAGTTAAGGATTTACGTGAAGAGTAGCCACGTGAACGTTGAATTTCAACTAGCTTAACATCATTTTTAGCTAAACGAGATTTAATTGTTTCTAAATCAAATTTATTATCAATTAAATCAATTTGCTCATATTTTACACCATTAGCTTTTAATGACTGAGTTGAATCTCCTACAATTCCTACCATCTTTAATAAAGAATCATAAGGCTTACCGCTTAGTGATATCATAGTATCGCCATGCTTTAAAAGAGCACTAAAGGCAAGATATAAGGCATTAGTTCCACTCATAATTTGAACTCTTACTAAAGCATCCTCGCAGCCTAGAATGCTTGCAAATATTTTTTCAAGCTTTTCACGGCCCGAATCAAATATACCATAGCCGTTACGGTCTGTAAAATCTGCATATTCAACTCTATTTTCAATAAAAGCACTTAAAATACGATTTGAATTATAAAAGCAATTTTCATCTATTTCTTGATAAATATCCTTTAAATCAATTTCTGCTTGTTTACTTAATTCAATAACCTTTTCATCTATATTATCTAATATCATTTTAAAATCACCGAGTTCTATTTTATCATAAAAGAAGAATAATTAAAATGCAAAATGAAAAAGTTTAGATAAATTGTAGTTTTTTCTTGTAAGTTTAATGAAAATGCGATATTATTAATAAGTAATATTTTTAGAGGAGCTTATAGAAATGGAATTATGGATATTTTTAATTGTTTCTACAGTTGCCTGGGGCATTGCAGAAATTTATTATAAAAAGGGGAATGTTGCCCATGAGAAATATTCTCATTTAAAAACAACATGCTTTGTTGGATTATTTATGGGTGTGTATGCACTTGTTATTTTGCTAACGCAAAAAATAAATTATAATCCTATTAATATATTGATTTATTTACCAGTGTCACTTTGTTATATTATTTCAATGACCTGTTCTTATTTTGGCGTAAGATTTATTGAAGAATCAATTTCTGATCCAATCGAAAATACCTCAGGGGCTATTGTTCCAATTTTATGTGCTATATTTATGCATGAAAAAATTGAAGCATTGCAAATAGTTGCGATTGTTATAGTTGTAATTGGTATTTTAGGTGTTGGCTTTGTTGAAAATAATGGAAAAACTGATTTAAGAAAAAAACTTGGTAAAAAGCTTGCTATTTTAGCCTTTGCAATGCCATTTTGCTATGCAATGCTAGATGCTACTGGAACATTTTTAGATATATTCTATACTGATGATGCCTTAACATCTATTTTAAGAGATGTAACACCTGATACATTAGAGCATGTTGCTAATTGCTCATATGAATTTACCTTCTTTTTTATGGCCATTGGAATTTTAATTTTCTTTAAGATTAAGCATATTAAGCTATTTTCTTTAGAAAGTGAAACAAATGAGGTTGTCGAGGGCGAAGTAGGTCTTAAATGGTATCAAAAGGTTGCTTTACAAAAGGATAAGATTCTTGCTGCCTTATTTGAAACTATTGGTCAAGCTACATATATTTTTGCCTTATCAGAGGGAAAAGGTATAGCAGCTGTAATTCTTGGAGCTGGTACGGTAATTATTTCTTTAATATTATCACGTATAGTTCTTAAAGAAAAGCTTACTAAACTTCAATATATATTTATATTATTAATTTTAGCGGGAATTATATTCTTGTCATTAGTTAGTGAAGCATAGTTTTAGTTGAAATTTAAAAGAATATTAAGAAATTCCAATCTTGATATTCTTTTTTTTATTAGAAAGTTGTTTAAATATATAAGGAAATGTTAAAAAATGAATTATATATGTTACAAATTTTCGCAAAAACATTTGAAATGCCATGAAATTCGACAATCTTTTTACAAAAATGTATAAAAATTTTAAATATGACATATATATTGAATAATATTTTGCCATATGATATAATATTAATGCAAAGAAACTATGCTAAGTTGATTTTTAAGAAAAGGGTTGATAAGAATGAATTTGAGTGAATATACACCAGTTGTAGAATTTAAAGAAATTATAGAAAAATATATATTAGTATTATTAGGATTGAAAGATAATAATCTTACTAAATTTGACAAAATAGAAGCAAAACTTAAAGATTTAATATCATTTGATGACGGAATGATATATTTCATACCATATAAAAATAGTGATTTTGGTTATTCAATAAAAACTAGTACACGATATAGTGATTTAGATTTAACTTTAGTGAACAAAGTTTTGAAAAAATTAATAAAGGTATCATATAATAATTATAGAGGTACAAAGAAAAATTTCAGATATACTAGTATGTCTCAATGTTATTCAAATTATAAGGTTGCAGTACAAGAGGCAATCGTTAATCACTTAACTGGTAAAGATGAGACAGAAAAAGATGGGAAAATTGTAAATAATACATTGCAAAAGTTGATTGACCTTTTAGAAAACTGGTCAACAAAGACGTATGAAGGAAGAAGAATGCCATTTGGTTTTGTTGTTGATCTAAAAGAAGAATCAAAATCTATGGAAAAAGTTAATTACTTAGATTTTTTGGCTGAAGAATTTTCTGCAACTTTAACTGATGGAATTACTTCTGTTATAATTATTGATAAAAATGAAAATATTATAAAATATTCATCATTAGTTGAAAATAATAATTTTTCATCATGCAAAATAACAAATTGTTTGCCTTTTAGGTTTGCTCAAATAATTAGTGAGAATATAAAAGAAGATTCTATGAGAGTTGGTGTATTCTTACTAACTTGTGGTGACATAATGATTGTTAGAAATTCGGTTGTAGAGCTTATAAAACGAAATGGCCAATGGTCTAATTTTAGTTATATTAGTTTTGTAAATGCTATGAGTAGATTTCCAAATACAAGTGACATTCCAGAAGATTTACTTAAAGAAGTTTTTGCAACAGCCATTGATGTATCGTTGTCTCATTCTGGTGGCATAATAGCAATTGTAAAAGATGGGGAAAAATTATTTGATGATCAAAACAAAAAAAGTATTTTAAGTGATTGTGATAATTTAGTAAATAACTATCCTTATGATGAACTAGAGAAAAAAATGAGAAATGAAGGAGAAAAGGAAAAAGATATAAAAAAACGAATTCAAAAGAGAAAAATTTTATTTGAATTATTAAGTGGAAAGAATAAAGTTTCCCAAATAGATAGAAAACTAAGATGCGAATTGGCTGGATTAGATGGCGCAACAATAATTGATAAGAATGGAAATATTGTTGCGTTTGGGGCAATAATTCAAAATGACAAGGGATCATCTGGTGGTGGTAGAGGTGCTGCAGCAAAGAAATTGTCTGATTATGGTGGATTAGCTATAAAAATTTCTACTGATGGTTATATAGAAGTATATATTGATAGAGAAATTAAATATTTCATAAAATAAGGTAATTTATTTGTTTTTTTGTTCATAATATAAAATGATGGTTGACATATGTTTGATCATGTGGTACAATCATTGCAAGAAAAGGTGATATGGCGTCATGCGTTTATATCAGATTAGTTTTTTTAAAACTAAGCACAGCAAATGAATATTTGTTAAGAAAGCCTGGTTTCAATTGAATCTTGGCTTTTTTGTTTTTATTTAGAAAATAATTAATAACTGACATAATAGGATATTTTAAATAAGTAAAATTTCTTGTATGCTTTAATTAATCGTTACAAATATTTTTGCGAAAATTAATCAATCGTTGCAAATTGCCTGCTATGATTGTATAATATAAATAGGTAAGGTGATTAATTATGCAAAAAGAAAGCAAAACATTAGAATATAAAGAATGTATTAATAAAACTTATTTAAAGACTGTATGTGCGTATGCTAATTATAATGATGGTGTTATTATTTTTGGAATTACTGATGATTTAAAAGTTGTAGGCATTTCTAATCCTATTGATGAATGTTTAAATATTGAAAATCAAATAAATGATAGTATAAAGCCAAGACCTGATTATGCATTAAAAATAAATGATGATCAAACAATTAGCTTATTTGTTAAAAAAGGACTTGAAACTCCCTATAGATATAATGGAAAATGTTATACAAGAAATGATTCTTCAACAGTTGAAGTTGATTCCTTAGGAGAGAAAAGATTAGTATTAGAGGGAATGAATCTGAATTTTGAAGAATTAAAGTCAAAGGAACAGGATTTGACGTTTGAAATAATTGGTAAAAGAATTACAGAAACTTTAGGCTTAAAAGAATTTAATAATGATACTTTAATTAGTTTAAATTTATACAGTAATAAAAATGGTTATAATAATGCTGGAGCTTTGCTGGCAGATACAAATAAGTTTCCTGGAATAGATGTTGTTATATTCGGGGCGAATTTTAATGAATTTAAAAAAAGATATACTATTAAGGGAATTTCGCTTATTAGTCAATATGAAAAAGCATTAGAAATATTTAAAAATGAGTATATAATTGAAAGAATTGAAGATGGCTTTCGTAAAAAAATTGAACTAATTCCTTTAAATGCGTATAGAGAAGCCTTAGCTAATGCTATTATTCATCGTACCTATGATATTAATGCTGATTCAAAAATTGAAATGTATCAGGATAAAATTATAATTACATCACCAGGAGGCCTTTTGCCTGAAATTTCTAAAGATGATTTTTTAAAAGGAAGTTATTCTTATTTAAGAAATCCTATTGTTGCAAATGTTTTTCATCGCTTAGAAATTGTGGAAATTTTTGCTACAGGAATTAGAAGGATAAATGAAGCATATAAAGAATCTCTAGCTAAACCGATTTTTGATGTGACAAATAAAGCAGTAAGAGTTATTTTACCATTAATTGATTATAGTGATTTAACAACTAAAGAGTTAAAGGTTTTAAGTAGTATGAAAAAGAATTATCATTATAGTAGAAATGATCTTGAAAATAGTAGTGGATTTAAGAAAGATACTTTAATTAGAATTTTAAATGTATTGTGTGAAAAAGAATTAGTATATAAAACTGGAAAAACTAAAAATACTTATTATGAAAAGAAATAAGTGCTGTAAATATTTTTGCAAAAATTAATCAATCGTTGCAAATTGGTTGCGATAATTATCATATTCTAAAAATAATGACAAAATTTAACAAATGTGTTAAAATATACTTGATTATTTCTTTGAAGAACTGTGAGATGATTATATGGATAACGATTTCTTAGCATTGATTGAAGAATATAAAATTGATAGAAGTGCAGTAGAAAAGATTAGAATATATGTGTTAAATCATATCTATTCAACACCAAATATAGATGAATATATTAAATTGTTTTTGGATACTGCTACTCTTCTTAAGGATAATGTTGGCTGCGCCTTAGCTAATGGTATGTTTTTTTGGGTATATCATGGTACAAATTTTAAGCTTGCACATGAATATAATTATAAAGCCTTAAAGCTATATCATACAATTCCTGATTATAGTAAAAAAATTGGCTATTTAAGTATTTTAAATAATGAATTTATTGTTAATAATTATACAGGTAGGCTTTATGATAGTTATATGGTTATGAAGGAGGCAATGGAGCTTACTAGCAATAAACAAAATATAAATTATTATTTTGTTTATTCAATTAATGCCATTTATTTGTTACTGGATTTAGGCTTATATAATAAAGCAAATGAAATTTTAAATAAAATCAATAGTGATAATATTTATTTGTCTAATAGCGATAAGGCAATTCTTTTAAGTTTAAGTGCTAAAATTAATTGGCGTTTGAATAATAACAATGAATGTTTAAAGAAAATTTTAGAGCTTCAAGAATTTAATAATAAAAACAAGGCGTTTGATGACTATTTAATTGCTAGCTATTTGCTTGAGTCTTATGTGAAACTAGATGATAAAGCTAATTCTAAAAAGTATGCTGATATATTGATTAAGGAAATTTCTACTGAAATAACAGATAGTACAGATTTAGTTGAGGCTTATTTTGCCCTAGCAAGATTTTATAATTATATTAAAGATTATGATAATGCTTATAAATATTATTTAAAGATATTTGAAAATTATAATAATTTGCTTGGAGCAAAGCTTATCTTTTTAGATGAGGCTATCGTGATATTTAAAAAATATAATATTAACAAATATTATGAGGCCATCGAAGCAAGAAGCGAATTATTAATAGAAATAAATGAGACATTAAAGGTTATTGCTAATGAAAATAAACAAATATATGATGATTTTTCAGAATTCAGATATAAATATCTGTTTGAGAAAATGAAGAAGCTTACAGGCTTTATTAAGGAAATAAATAAGACATCAGCCTTTGAAGATATTAAAAATATTGTTATTAAGGATTTAAAGGATATTTTGGAGGCTAAATTTGTTGATTTAATTTTAGCCACAGATGATTGTAATTACAAGGGGATTATTTTAGAAAAAAATTCTGATTTAATGATTTTTAATAAAAATGAGCTATCTAGTGAGCTTAGTGATTGTGATGAGGTTTTAGCCTTTAGAATGAGTGGAATTAATCTTCATTATAATTTTTATGTTGTAGTTGGCTATGGAGCACTTGGTAATGTAGAGAAGAAGGAAATGCGCTATATGCTTTCGCTTGTTAAGGAGGTTGTAGCCCCAATATTCCTACATATGGAAAAATATAATGAGGCAATGATTAATTATAATCATGATGAATTAACTAAAATCTATAATAGATATGGCTTGAATTATATTTTAGATAAACAATTTAAGGGTAATGAAAATGTTTGTCTGCTGATGATAGATATTGATAATTTTAAGAATATAAATGATACTTATGGTCATGAATGTGGCGATTTAGTATTAATAAATACCGCTAAGGTTTTGGATGATTTTTTAGGTGCTGAAAATGTTGCAAGAATTGGTGGCGAGGAATTTGTTGGCTTTATTGCTAATTTGGATGATATAAGAGATAAATTAGATGAGTTGCTTAATAAGATTAGAAATATGAATATTAATTTTAACAATTCAAGAATTAATATAACTATTTCTATTGGTGTTGCCTTAATGAATTCCAAGGAGGAATTTAAAAAGGCCAAGATTGAAGCTGATAAAAAGCTATATCTTGCTAAAAACAACGGGAAGAATCAATACATTATGTAATTATAAAAACCAGACTCAATTTATGTCTGGTTTTAAATTTTAATTGCTTTTTAAATATGAAAGATATTCGTCAAAGGTGATTGCAAAAATTATATGGTTATTCTTTATGGTGGTTTCCTTAAAGCCTAAGTGCTTAAATAAATTAATACTTCTAATATTATCAATATGTACCTTAGATATTAGTTTATTTATACGCCATTTAAAAAACACTTCATTTAAAATAACTAAAATGGAGTGATAAGCAATTTTTTTACCCCAATTATTCGGACTTCCAATAGCAATAATTATTTCATAATCCTTAATTGCTTTTTTAGCAAGAGTAATGAATCCTACACATTTTTCTTCATGAGTATCGATTAAGAAAAAGCGAGCATCTCTATTTAAATAATAGGTTAAAAGATCAGCTCTTCCGGAATTAATGATTTCTTCTAATGATGATGCACTATTTGGATCCTCATTTAAATATTTTGTGACATCTTTATTATCTAGCCACATTATAATGTTTTTGGCGTCTGATAATCTGACGTCTAGCCGTAAATTAATCTTCATGGCTTCCTCCTTAAATAATAATTAGTAAAGCCTGTTAGATAAATCTACTGGTTCTTTAAGAATCTATTATAGCACATTTTTTTAAAAAAGAAAGATTGAAAGTAGAATATGTCTCAATTTGTCGATTATAAAATTGAAAGAAATACAATATGTGATAATATGTATGCATAATAGATAGCTATAATTTAGTAGTTGAATGTTATATGACTAGGATAAAAATTTGTCATTTGCTTTAAGAAGTGCCTTATTGCAATTTTTTTTATTTATTTTGATAAAAAAACACTTTAGTAAAAGAAACAAAAAACAAAATTTGTTTCTTTTATTATGTCGATAATTGACTTATTAATTCGTTTATAATAAAATTTGTGCTATGACCTTGGAGGATTTAAAGATGATAAAAAACAAACGTGTATCTTTGGTATACAAAACAATAATGATTACAATTTCTTTTATGGCTATTTATACAATGATTATTAATATAAATCCATCAACCTTTGCTTATTTTACAAATTTAAGTAATGTTCTTGTTTTTGTAATAATGCTTATAGTTTGGATAAATACGATTAAGGATGTATGCTGTCATAAAAAATATAATGAGGCAAATAAGCATCTAGTAAGAATTAAAGGAGTTGCAACCTTATGTATCATGGTTACAGGACTTGTTTATGCATTCTTATTAGCTGATTATTCTAAAAAGAGTAATTATACAGTTCAAAATCTATCAGTTCATTATATAATTCCTTTAATGACAATTCTTGATTATTTTTTATTTGATGAAAAGGGATTGATTAAATGGTATCATCCAATTATTTGGGTATTTTCAGCATTGCTATATTTACCATTTATATTTATTAGAGCTATAATTTTAGCTCCTAATACAACACAGGTAAAGTATCCATATTTTTTTATTGATGTTGACAAACTTGGTGTTGGTAGTGTTGCAATATGGTGCATAATATTGGTTGTGGTATTTTCTATTCTTGCCTATTTAATTTATTTATATGATAGATTAAGCTATAAGAAATTGACAAAGTAAGTAATTGCTAAAACAGCTTTTACTTACTTTTTTCTTATTAAAAAAATATAAAAGAGGTCGTTTTTTATTTAGATTTTCAAAAAAAGCCCACAGAAAACACTTTTATATGTCGAAAGAGATAGAAATGTGAAATGTTTGTTTGTATAATATGTCGAATTATGGTATAATTTAGATATAGGATTCAATTATAACTAAATAGAATTAATAAGGAGGAATAAATAGATTATTCCCATTTAATTACGTTATAAATTCATACTTTTAATAAAGTGAGGTATCTAAATGAAAAAAAAGATAAGTAATATTTTTAAAAATGTATTATTCGTATCAATGTTTGTTTTTTTATTTTCTTTTGTTTTAGGTAGTAGCCTACCTAATAAAGCATTAAAAGAAGAATCAAGCGAAGAAATAGATGATTGTGGTCATGATCATATTCATAAGGAAAAGCTTGCAAATATTGAAACTGATGAAATATTAGATGATGTTAAAAATGATATTAAATATAAAATCGCAGATTGTTATGGTACATATTGGATTATAACGTTTGATGATGATGGCGAAGCTATAATGACATTTGAGAGCGGTAATACTACAGCGCATGTTCCACAAGGTACTACTTTTAGAGGGTTAGACTTATATACTAGTACTTATGTCTCATTTTCCTTTGCTTGGGGAAGTGGATCGATTGCATATTGTAGTGGTGCCTCTTCTGTTATTGCTGATACTGATTGCGGTGAATATTATATTAATGGAGTTTCTAGTAGGTTTATTACTGTTAAGGACAATGTTGTATGGTGTGCAAATTTGTATCACAATTTATCAGTCTTTGTTAGCACTGTAACTCCTGCAACATGTACTAATCCGGCCACTGCAAAATATAGATGTGACGATTGTCCATTTGGATATGAAGGGATAAAAGAAGTTGACGGCAGTGCACTTGGCCATAATTTTACAAAAACTGGAACATTTAGTGGCTTTTCTTATTCTACATGTTCAAGAAACGATGGTTGGAAAACAAATTCAAGTGGCTATATGGTGCCATCAAGTTATGCTGATGACATAAGCAATGAGGTTAGATTTTCAATAACCGTAAAATCAAATAATGGCTCAATTAGAGTTAATTATTCAGTTCTTTCTGAAGAAGATTGTGATTATTTGTACTTGAGATTATATAAAGGTGGAACAATTGTCTCTGGAGATGAATGTGAGGCCTCAGGTGATTCACAAAAGAAATACTATGATTTTACTAAGTTAACTTCAGGTACTTATGAATTACGTGCGATTTATGAAAAGGATAGTTCTAATAGTGAAAATGGAGAATATTGTCAAATTGAATCTATTAGACTTACAGATGCAGTGGCTGGAACACTTAATTTATCAGTATATAGTGCAAATCTTGCATGGGGAAATTCAAACTATACTTTTTCTATTAGTTCATCTACATCGACATCTTTTTCAGTTACTACATCAAATTCTAATGTTACTGCTTCTTATAATTCATCAACTAAGGTCATTACAGTTAGTAATTTAAATAAGTTGAATGTAGGAAATACAGTCACGATTACTGTTACAGGAGCTGCAACTTCAACTTATCTTGCCGTTACGAAAACTATGACTATAAAAATAGTAACTGCAACACCAACAGTCAAAACAAATCCAACGGTTTCAGCAATGACTTATGGAAATGCTTTGAGTGCGTATACTTTAAGTGGTGGAGCAGCAAGTGTTGCAGGTACATTTGCTTGGACGAGTAGTTCAACAAAACCGACAGTTGCAACGAAAGTGGCTAGTGTAACGTTTAAACCAACTGATACTCTTCACTATAGATCTATAACATTTAATATTAATATTAGTGTATCAAAATTAAAGTTAACTATTCCTACCACATCAAATTGCGTTTATAATGATTTTACGCAAGATCAAAGCGTATTACTTAAGAATTATAATTCTGCATATGAAACTTTAGGTGGTACAACAAGTGCGATGAATGCTGGTACTTATACAATAACATTTACATTGAAGGATACAGCAAATACTTGCTGGAGTGATAATACAATAGCAGTAAAGAGCGCGACTTGGACAATTTCTAAGGCAAATCCTACAATTAGTAAAAATCCAACAGTTTCAACAATGACTTATGGAAATGCCTTAAGTGCTTATACTTTAAGTGGTGGTACAGCAAGTGTTGCTGGTACATTTAAATGGACAAGTGGTTCAACAAAGCCAACTGTTGCAACAACAACAGCTAGTGTAACTTTTACACCAACTGATACTACAAATTATAATACAAAAGTATTTACTATAACTATCAGTGTATCAAAATTAAAGCTAACTATTCCTTCTACTAATGGTAGTTATACTTATAATACAAAGGCACAAACTGTAACAGTAAGTAATAATAATACAACATATATTACATTAGGTGGTACAACAAGCGCAACTAATGCTGGTACTTATACAATTACATTTACATTAAAGGATACAGCAAATACTTGTTGGAGCGATAATACAACAGCAGTAAAGAATGCAAAGTGGACAATTGCTAAGGCAAATCCTACAATTACTACAAAACCAACTGTTGGTGGAATGACTTATTCACATAAATTAAGTGAATATACATTAAGTGGTGGTGTAGCGAGCGTTGCGGGTACATTTGCTTGGACAAATGGCTCATTGGAGCCAGAGGTTGCTGATAAAACTGCAAGTGTAACATTTACACCTAGTAATTCAAATTATAATTCAGTAACATTCACAATTACAATTTCAGTTGCAAGATTAGTAATTCAAGTGCCAACTATAAAGGGAACATATACATTTAATGATGATTATCATAGTCCTAGTTATGATTATGGAATGTACGATGCTATAAGTGGAACAACTGCGATGAATGCTGGAACATATTACGTTGAATTTGAACTTGATGATAAAGAAAATACAATATGGTCAACAAATACTATTGCTAATCAAAAAGTTACGTGGGTAGTTCAAAAAGCAACACCACGTATTTATACTACACCAGATGTTGATACAATTACTTATTCACATTCGTTAAATGAATATACTCTTAAAAATGGTTCGGCTATTTTGGGTAGCAATGAAGATTATGGAGTTGAAGGTACTTTTAGTTGGACGTATGGCAATGCTAAGCCAAGCGTTTCAACTAAAACAGCAAGTGTAACATTTACACCAAATGCGGATTTTATCAATAATTTTAAAGCTGTTACATTTAATCTTGATATTTCAGTTACTAAATTAAAATTAAGTATTCCAACAGTAAGTGGTGGTTATACTTATAATACAAAGTCTCAAACTGTTTCATTAAATAATTATAATGCAACATATATGAAACAAAGTGGTACAACAAGTGCAACTAATGCAGGTACTTATTCATTTAGTGTTTCATTAAATGATACAGCAAATACTATTTGGAGCGATAATACAGCTACAGCTAAAGGCTTAAGCTGGACAATTGCTAAGGCAAATCCTACAATTAGTGCAAATCCAACAGTGAGTGGAATTATTTATTCACATAAATTAAGTGAATATAAATTAAATGGTGGAAGTGCGTCTACATCTGGTTCATTTGCTTTTAAGAATGGATCATTAATGCCAACTGTTTCTACAACTACAGCAGTTGTTGTATTTACACCAACTGATACGGCCAATTATAATACTAAAGAAGTAACAATAACTATTAGTGTATCAAAGCTATTGTTGACGAAACCAACAATTACTACAAAATATAGCTATAATGGTACAAATCAAACATGTATTCCAACTAACTATAATGCTAAATATATGAGTATAACTGGTAATTCAAGAAGAAATGGTGGAAGTCAAAATATTACCATAAAGCTATTAGATACAGCAAATACAGGCTGGGCAACTGATGGTAGTATAGCTGATGTGATATTAGTATTTACTATAAATAAGGTAAAACCAACAATTACCACAATGCCAACAGTAGGCGATATAACATATTCACATGCTTTAAGTGAATATGAGCTTACTGGTGGAGCTACAAATACCTTAGGTACATTTAAATGGAAGGATGGAAGCCATAAGCCAACTGTTTCAGAGCAAACTGCAACTGTAGTATATGTGCCACAATTTCCAGAAAACTATAATGAATATGAATTTGAATTAGAGATAAAGGTACTTAAATTGAAGTTGGAATTACCGGCTCAAACAAAAGATTTTATCTATGATGGAACTGAAAAGCAAGCATATATGAATCATGTTGATTTAACATATATGAAGGTAGTAAATCCAACATGGAAGGCAACAAATGTAGGAGAATATACAGTAACATATCAATTATTAGATACAAATAATACCTGCTGGATAAATGATAGTATAGCTGATAGAGTAGTAACTTGGAGAATAAGACAAGCAACACCAAGTATTACTACAAAGCCACAAACTGATACAATAACCTATTCAAATAATTTAGGTAAGTATTTATTGAATGGTGGAGTCGGAAGTGTTGAAGGAGTATTCATTTGGGAGAATTCAAATTTATTACCAAAGGTAGCAGATAAGACTGCTAATGTAGTATTTAAACCAAATAATACAAATTATAGTAATATTACATTTGAAATAGATATAACTGTAGTAGCATTAAAGCTAAGTGTTCCAACTATATCAGGAAGCTATGTATATAATAAGAGCGTGCAAAACGTTGTATTAAATAATGTAATTGAAAAATATATGAGTCAAAGTGGTAGTGCAAATGGTACAAATGCTGGAAGTTATACATTAACATTTACATTGCTAGATACTGATAATACTTGTTGGAATGATAAAACAATTACTCCAAAGGAAGTAATATGGACAATTGAAAAGGCAGGCTTTACATCAGAAGTAAAGAATAGTGGATATACATATTCTGGAGTAGTATCAACCCCAAGTATAACCAATAATCCAGGAAATAGTGGAGTAACATATTATTATTCAAATAGTATTGATGGAACATATAATGAATATAAGGGCTTGAATAATAAGAGCTTAAATGCAGGCGTATATTATATGTATGCCGTAATAGCGGAAAGCAATAATTATAAGAGCTATACAACATCTAAGATAACATTTAGTGTATTAAGAGCTACAATAACCCCAAGCATAAACATGGAAGGCTATGTATATGCAGGAGAGGTATCAACCCCAAGCGTATCAGGAATGATAGAGCAAGGAGCAATTAGCTACTATTATAAGAAGAACTTGGATGGTGAAGGTACAGAGTTTGTAGGAATAATAGGAACAAGCCTAGATGCTGGAGAATATTATATTTATGCTGTAATAAGTCAAACAGCAAACTATAATAGTGCTGTAACAGAAGCAAAGAAGTTTGTTATTGAAAAGGCCCAAGGCTCATTTGCAATAGATAAGACAAGTGGCAGTATAGAGTATCCAAATGTAGATAAAGTAACCATCACAAATAAAGTAGGAGATGGAGAAATAGCTATAGAAAGTAATAAAGGAATAGTAGAAATAAGCTATAGTGATCCAGTAGTAAGCCTAAAGTCTTTAGGAATAGGAGAGGTAGTAGTAACAATAACCTTAAAAGAGGGAACAAATTATAAAGGAAGCTATGTTAATTATACCTTAAATATAGAAAAGGGAACATTAGTACTAGGAAGCGATTATAATGTTACAGGCTATAATGCCCAATATGATGGTAAAGCCCATCATATCGAAGTAGTATGTAATATAGCCGGAGCAACTATAAGCTATAGTGATAAAGAAAACGGCAGCTATTCAAATAATGTTACAGATCATCAGTATACAGGCTTTACAGAAGGCGAAAAGACAGTATATTATAAAATAAATGTAGCAAATTACAAAGAAGCAGTAGGAAGTAGTAGTATTAATATCTTAAGAAGAAAGCTAGTAGCAAATGTAGTACTAGAAAGCTATAAGATAGAATATACAGGACTTTCAAGTATGTATAAGGGAAGCTTAGATATTAGCTATGATAGATTAATAAGTGGCGATGTAATATCAGAAAGTAGCGCAAATAATAAATATACATATAATGGAAGTGAAGAAGCACCAGTAAATGCCGGATTATATGTAGTAGAATTAAGTGGATTATATTTAAGCAATAATAATTATGAAATAAGCATAGAATATAATAACGGCGAAATGGAAATAACAAAGGCCAAGCTAGTAATACCAAGTGCTAATAATCAAACAATAGTATATGATAGCCAAGAGTATGAATATATACCAACAAATTACGATGAAAAGACAATGGTAATAAGTGGAAATGTATATAAAAATGCCGGAAGCTATAAAGCAGTAGTAGGAATAAAGGATACCATAAACTATGAATGGGAAAATGGAACAAATATAGATAAGGAATATCCATATGTTGTAAATCAAAAGGAAATAGAGATAAAGGTAATCGTAAATTCATATAAGCAGGTATATAATGGTAGAATTGATTATGTAAAGGGCTATCAAATTGAAAATGTAACAGCCTTAGCTAAGAATGATACAATAAATAGCATATTTGCGGTAAATGAAGATGTAGAATATAAGGCAAATGGCGGCGAATTTGTAAGTGATGTAGGAAGCTATGAGATTACAATAGTAGGCTTAGAAATTGAAAGTGAAAATTATAAGATAACTAAGCAAACAAATGTATCAGGAAGCTATGAGATTACAAATGCGAAGTTAAATAATATAAGCTATAGTAATGATGGAATAAAGACATATGATGGAAAGCCATTAGAAAGAACAGTAAGTGCTCAAAGTGTAGATGGAAGTGAGATTACATATAACTATAATGTAACACCATCAAGAACAAATGCAGGAATAACAACTGTAGAATGTACAATAAGCGCAAAGAATCACGAAAGTGAAACAGTAGAATATACAATAACAATAAATAAGAAGACAATTTCGATAGTAGTAAGTCCAAGAGGACAAAATAGTGTCTATAGTGGAAATGTAGAATATTTATATAAGAATGATTATAGTATAGTAAGCGCAGTAGGCATAGTTGAAAATGATTTAGAATTAGACTTAAATGAAATAATAAACTTAAATGGAGATGCAATCTATTATTTTGATGGAAGTACAACAATAAATCAAAATGTAGGAGCCTATACAATAAGTATGGGAGGCTTAAATGGCGAAGCTGAAAATTATGTAATAGGCGATATAAGCTATAATACAGCAAGTCTAGTAATAAGTGAGGCTAAGCTAGTAGTAAGTAGTAAGGGCTATAAGGGAATATATGATGGCATAGGCCATAGTGGTGAAGTAAGTGCTAAAACAAAAGGTAATATGCAAGCTATAGTATATTATAGTAATGTATCAATAGAGGATGCCAAGACAAAGAAAAATAGTAAAGAAATAATAATAAAGAATGTAGGAGTAAATAAGATTTATTATTATGTAGAGGCTGCAAATCATGAAGGCTATGAAGGCACATTTACTATTGAAATAAGTAAGGCAAGTCTATCAATAAGTGTAGCAGCTACTGATTATGAGGAAACATATAGTGGAAATGTCAAATATAATGGCAGCTATAAGATAAAATCAGTAGTAGGCTTACTAGGTAGTGATACAGTAGAAGGAATAAAGGCTCAAAATGAGGCAATATATAAATTTAGTCTACACGAGCAAAATGAATATAGTACAAGCTTAAATCAAAATGCTGGAATATATGATATAAAGCTAGAAAATATCAGCTTTGAAGCAGATAATTATGAAATAAATGTATCATATGAATTAGGCACATTAACAATTAATAGAAGAAGCCTAAGTGAAGCAAGAGTAGAATTTACAGAGGCAAGAGTAGAATATAATGGAAATGAGCAAAAGCTATATCCAAAAGTTTATATAAGCCTTGGAGAAGAGACATTATTACAAAATAATGTAGATTATGAGCTAAAATATGGCGATGTAATAAATGCCGGCAATGTAGTAGTAGCTGTAAAAGGAATAGGAAATTATAAGGATAATATAGAGGGCAGCTATGAAATAAGTAAAGCAAGTATAGCAAGCTTTATACCAGAGATTAAGACAATAGAAATAAATGTTTTAAAGTATGTAGAAAATAAAGCAGTATTAAATACAATAGGCGATATAGATATAAGTAGCTATGTTGTTTCAGGCTATGGCTATTTAGTATTTAGTAGTGAATATGATCTAACAGAGGCAATATATAGTAATGGCTACCAATATAGCTATGAAATGATTTTCAAATCAACAAATAATAATTATTTAGATGGAAGTACCACAATAAACGTAAGATTAATCAAAAATGCCGTAGTTTATAATAAGCTAGGCATAGTTGATGTAATCTACAATATGGCAGCAATAAATAGACCTGAATATGAAATAAAGGGCTATGGAAGCTATAATAGTGAAATAAGTATAGAATATTATCAAAATGGTAAGAAGCTAGAAAATACACCAGTAAATGTAGGAAGCTATACCTATAAGCTAGTAAGTGAAGAAAATGATTATTATAAATATAGTGAATCAAGTGAGCAAAGCATTATAATAAGAGCTAAAGATATAAATGGATTAAGCTATAATGAAATAGGCAGCTATGAATATAATGGAGCATCAATTACACCACAGGTAGTAGTAAAATATGCAGAATATGAATTAACAAATAATGATATAGATGTAGCATATAAGAATAATCTAGATAGCAAGGCAAAAAGCGGCGTATTATCAACCATAACTGTAATAGGAAAAGGCAATTATACTGGAGTAAAGGAAATAAGCTTTGAAATAACAGCCAAGTACCTAAATGAAGAAATGGTTAAAGAAATAGAAGATAAATATTATAATGAGGAAGCCCAAAAGCCAAGCCTAGAAATAATAGATAATCTAATGAGACTAGTAAGTGGCAGTGATTATGAAGCAACCTATAGTAATAATAAGGTAGTAGGAAAAGCTTTGGTAGAAATAGTAGGAAAAGGCAATTATCAAGGTGAAATAACTAAGAGCTTTAATATCTTAAAGGGCGAAATAGATAGCAAGAAGATACCAAGCCTAGGAATAATTGAGACCACAGTAGATTCAAAGCTAAATAGTGTAGTAGAAAAGCTTACAAGCTATAATAATCAATACGGTGGATTTAAGTTCTATAATAATGAAACAGATAGTGAATATGATCTTGAGGAAATAGTAGCAGATAAGGTAGGAAATGTAGTATATCAAGTAAGATTTGTACCAGTAGATACAAATTATAATGAGGTAGAATTAAATGCCTACTTAAGAGTAGAATTAAATGAATCAAGAGTAGAATTTAAAGAAAGCAATATTGAGAAAGTTTATAATACAAAGAATGTATTATTTAGCGTAGAGGAAATAAATAAGCTAAATAATAATGGTTCGTGCTATGAAGCAGAATTTGCAAATGATAGAGTAACATTTAATTATTATAATGAGCAAAATCAAAGCATAGTAGCCCCAATCAATGTAGGTACATATTATGTAGAGGTAATAGTAGCAGCTAATAGAAAATATGCAGAAGCAAAGAATAAGGTAAGCTTTAAGATAGTAGCATGTGACATAGCAAATGTATCATTTAGATTCACAGATAGTGAAAATGAAAACGAATATGAATATGAGACAACAGAAATCAAGCCTAATTTTATAGCAAGCTATTATAATGAAGCCTTAAAGGAAAGCAAAGATTATAGTATAAAATATCAAAATAATGTAGAGCTATCAATCTCTACTAATGCAAGTATAGTTTTAACAGGAATGGGAAATTATAAGGGAAGCAAAACAGTAGAATTTAAGATAATAGCTAAGAATATAGCTAAATTAAATGTTGAAGAGATAGCAAATCAATATTATAATGGAGCTGAAATAAAGCCAGAGGTAATAATGTTTAATAATAAGACATTATTAATATTGGATAAAGATTTTAGTGTAGCCTATAAGAATAATACAGGTGTTGGAGTAGCAACTATAACTATTACAGGATTAGGCAATTATAGTGGTCAAAGTGAAGTTTCATTTGTAATAACATATAAAGAGCTTAGCGAAGATAAAATAGCTAAGGTTACAAGTATTGTAGCATATGTTGGAACAAAGCTATCAACAATTACTCTACCTGCAAATGAATATGGTAGATGGGAATTTGTTATATTAAGAACAAATGAAGAAGCTACTGTTGGTAATGCTACAATTTCAGGAAATGAGTTTAGTATTGAATTTATTCCTTTTGATGATGGGTATGCAAGTAAGAAGGGAAATATCTTTATTATTGTACTACGCCTTACACCAAATCTAGAAATAACATCTAGTCTAGATAAGGTATATAATAGATCAAAAGATATAAATGTATTATATAGCTATGATGGTGATGGTAGTGTAGAAATAGAATATTATCAAAATAATAAATTATTAGATAATATTCCAGTAAATGCAGGAACATATGAGGTAGTAGTAAAGGCTTTAGAGACTGAAAACTATGAAGCAGTAAGTAAGAGAATGTATTTTACAATTTCTAAGGCAGTAATAGATTCAAATGATGTAGTAGTAGCTAAGATAGCAGATCAAAGCTATGATAATGGAAGACAAATAACACCAGAGCTTACAATAATGCATAATGATTATAAGCTAGAATTAAATACTGATTATAGTGTTATCTATGGAAGTAATAATACCAAGGGTGTAGGAGCTGGAATGGTTTATATCTTTGGAAATGGCAATTATACAACAGAAAATGCCTTTGTAGTAAAAACATTTGATATTTATGATGAAATCATTAATAATCCTGATTTTGGTGAGGTAGTAATAATCGTGTCTGATGTAGAAGATCAAGTATATACAGGTTCTTTAATTACACCAAGTCTAAATATTTATGCCAATAATACATTATTAACAAGTGATTATTATGATTTAAGCTATGAAAATAACCTAAATGTAACAACTGAGGCAATAATCAAGATAGCATTTAAGAATGGCTATAGTGGAACTAAGACTAAGACATTTAAGATAACAGCTTTAGAAATAAAGGATGAAAATGTAGTAGTAGGAAACACAATAATAGGAACAGAGCCTAATGTAGTAGTAACAGTAAATGGTAGTACACTAGTTAAGGATACAGATTATATTCTTCAAACAACAGATGTTCAGGTAGTAGGCGAAGGTGAAGCTACAATAATTGGTAAAGGAAATTACCAAGGAGAAATCCATAGAAGCTTCAAGGTAGCTAAGGCTGAAGCAAATATCTTTAGAATAAATAATGATATTTATAAATTCTATACCTATGGAAGAGTAGGAAGAAGAAATAACTGGATAGCTCAAAATCATGAAAGCTACATAGAAGGACAAGATCTATTATTAAGATTTGTTTCACACAATCAAATAATGAGTAAATTCTTAGAGCAATTTGATAATAGTATTGAAAGAATAAGAGTTTATAATACAAATGGTACATTAATAGATTCAAGTAAATATAGTAGAAGCTATGTAGGAAATGGCTATAAGTTAGAATTGATTGATGAAAATTCTAAGGTAATAGATAAGCTAACAGTAATAATAACTGGAGACTTAAATGGTGATGGAAAGATCAATCAAAAGGATAAGGTATTAGCATATAGCTATTTAGGAAATAGTTCGACATTTACAAATTATCAAAAATATGCCCTAGATATGCTAATTGATTCAAAATATGATGGAACATTTAATACAAGTGATGCCGCAATGTTTGACAAGCATTTAGCTAAAGAAATTATTATTAATGATGGATTCTTAGTTTAATGATAGAGAGTGGATTTTTCCACTCTTTTTTTATTACTCTAAAATTAAAGGGTTGCGATCTATAAATAAGTGGGTTGTCTTCTTTAAAATTTATGGGTTGTTTAATTTGGTGATAGATAAAAATAATAACATTCATAGTTATTTTATACAGATAAATGCATATAATAATATGTGTATTGTTTCAAACATAATAAATGTTTGAAACTTGACATTTGTGCTGAAAAATTATATAATTAATGTACCATGGAGGAAAAATATTATGCTAAAGGTCTTAAAAATAAAAGTTAATGGTTTTAAATTGCTTGAAGATGATTTTGAAATCGATTTAACAACAAAAGCTAGAGTGTATAATGATGATATAAATAAAGAGATTTTTCCTATTGATGAAGGATTAAACACGTTAAGATGTTTTGCTCTTGTTGGTGGAAATTCATCAGGTAAAAGTAGTGTCTTATCTTTGATTTTAAAAACATTCGTTTTTTTACAAACTGGTAGATGGGAATATATAAATAGAGAATTTAAAAAAGATAAAATACATTTAGAAGTTGTTTTTTATTTAAATCAAATGATTTATAAATATTCAGCTGATTTTAATAAAATTGATGGTATTAATATATCTTATGCTAATAAATATTCACCAATTGAAAATGAGAAATTAACAAAATTTAAATATATTAAATCTAAGGGTAAGAAAAATTTAGAATTATTAGAATTAGAAGGTAAAGATGCAAATGATGTATTAGGAGAATCTTTAAATGATACTTCAGCGATTATAAGAATTACTAATAATGAAGTGTTTGTTGATGATTTTTATTCAAACAATATTGCAAATTTCAATCAAATTATTGTTAGAGATACATTCTTTACTAGCTTAAGTAGTTGCAATCAAAAATTAGTATCATCAATTATTAATTTATTAGATAATAGTATTGAATATATTGTATATAATAACTCTGATAATATTCTCTTTAAAAGATTTAATGAACCAGAAGTTAATATGCGTAGTTCAGAACTAATTGCTATATTATCAGCTGGCACATTTAGGGGTGTTGAGTTATATATAAGAGCTATAAATGCTTTAAAAAAAGGTAAGGTGTTTATTGTAGATGAAATAGAAGATTGTTTTCAAAAGAATTTAGTTTATAATCTTTTATTTTTGTTCAATGATGAAAAAATAAACAAATATGGAGCTCAAATAATATTTAGTACTCATTATGTTGAAATATTAGATTATTTGAAGCGTCGTGATGGTATATTTATAACTCATAAAGAAAATGGTAAAATCAATGCGAAAAATTTATATTCAGACTATACTATAAGAACAGAACTTTTAAAAAGTAAACAGTTTGATAATAATGTATTTGATACTTCATTTGAATATAATAAATTGTTAGAACTAAAGAAAAATTTATTAAATGAATTATATTGATGAAATTTTTTGAAGAGAGGAAATTAAGTGAAAACAAAAGTTGGACCAGTTCAAAACTTAGTTCATTTAAAACACTCTTTTTTTTATTTTGTTATAAATGTCAAATTATGTCGAAATCGACATAATTTAATATAAATATGGCTATATTTATGAAAAAAATTAAGATTTTCATACCATTTTTTGACATAATTAATTGTTTTTAATTATTTTAGTGTTATAATAAGGTTAGAGGAAGCTATTTTGAAAATTTAAATATTTATAAATAATGATTATTATTTTATTTGCTATTGGAATATAAAGACTACTTTAGGAGGTATGTTCTATGATAAATAAATTTGTTCGTGTTTTGAAACTTTTAAGCATTTGCCTTTTTACTTTTTTTCTTTTTTCTTACTTCAAACTAAACGTTTCTGAAACTACAAATAGTGATAACTCTAATAATTTAGCAAATAAAATTGAAACTGAAGAAATATTAGATGATGTTAAAAATGGAAATAATAGTGAACTTTCAGAATTACAAGTTGTTACAAAACCTGGTGATGGTGTAAATGAACTTGAGGAATTTTTAACTACGCCAGAAACTGGTGAATTTACGCTTACAGAGAATATGGCAGTTCTAAATTATTTGGATTTACAATTTGAAAGTTTAATAACCAAAACAATTATCATTCCAAGTGATTATACGCTTTTTATTGTTGGATATGTTGAGGTTGGTGTAAATTGCAAATTAATTATAAAGAGTCCTAAAAGTGGAACACTAGGTGGAAAAATTGAAGTTAATGATCCATATAAAGAAGCATTCTATTTGCATGAATGCTATTTTGAAATATGTGATTTATACACAAATTATACATATAGTACTAGTAGTATAGAAGAAAATGATGCATTTATGAATGTTGGCGCTGGTTGTATGATTTATATTGATGATGTAAAATCTGTAAATGACTCATCTTCAACAAACATAAACATAAAAATAACTTCTGATTCATCTGTTTTTAATTTTATTAATATTCCAAGTGGAGAATATTATGAAATTGAATTTTGTGGTGGACAAGATATAAAAGTCACTTTAGATGGTGCACATTCTTCATCAGTAGTGGGATTTTCAATTAATAGCGCTACTACAAACCTAGCATATGAATTTGAAATAAATGGAATTATTGGTATGGATTTTGATGCTTCAATGTATAACCCTGTATGGGATATTAGTGATGTTTCAGTTAAAAGTGTAATATATAATGGTGTCAGTATTAATAATCGTTATTGTATCTATAGAGATGATGCCATTACTAATTTAAATGTAACAGCAAGTAGTACTAGTACTTTTACATATGATGGAGAACAAAAAATATACTTACCAAATAACTATAATAAATATTTTATGGATATTAGTCAAAATACTGGAACTAATGTTGGAAATTATTCTGCTAAGGTTGAATTAAAATATGATTGGTTAAGTTGGAGTGATGGAACAACAACTGATAAGACATTTAATTGGAGTATTGCTAAAGCAACTCCTACAATTAGTACGAATCCATCAACAGAAGATATAACTTATTCACATAAATTGAGTGAATATGAACTCACTGGCGGAGTTGCAAGTGTTCCTGGTACATTTAGTTGGACTAATGGTGCAACTATACCAACCTATGGAACAACAACAGCAAGAGTAACATTTACGCCAACTGATACGCCAAATTACAGTATTAAAGTGTTTAATATAAACATAACTGTTGTAAAATTGAAATTAGATGTTCCAACAGTTAGTTCCAAATATTATTATAGTATAGATCCAATAACTGTGAATATCGGTAAATATGATACAAAATATATTAAACAAAGTGGAACCACAACAGCAACATATGTTGGAAAATATACTGTTTATTTTGAATTAATAGATACAGCAAATACGTGTTGGAGTGATGGTTCAATTGCAAAACAGAGCAAGGATTGGACTATTGAAAAAAGAGCAATACCCACACCTAGTATTTCAGGAACATACACATATAATGGAACGAAACAATCTGTAAATATAGTAGCAGCTAATTTAGATCATTACACTATAAGTGGAACAACCTCTGCAACAAATGCCGGAACATATACAGTAATACTTTCATTGAAAGATAAAGATAATTATACTTGGGGAAAAGATAGTGATGATAAAACTTTAGAATGGAAAATTAGAAAAATGCCAATACCTGCAACTGCTTATGGAGATTATACATATGATGGTACAATAAAGCGTGCAGTTATATCTAGTTATGACACATCAAAAGTTAATCGAAGCGGTATAGAAAGTGCAACTAATGTAGGATCTTATAATGTTATATTTACAATAAAAGATGAGTATAAAGTGAATTTTTGCTTTTCAGAAGATGAAGATGTTTCAAGCATTACAAGAACATGGACAATATCAAAATTAGATCTTACAGTTCCTCACCAAACAAAGGATTTTATTTATGATGGAACCGAGCACCAGGCATACTTTAATTATGTTCAATCAGCATATATGAAGGCTGTAAATCCAACATATAAGGCTACAAATGCTGGAAAATATACAGTAACATATCAATTACTAGATACAAATAATACATGCTGGGCTGATGGAACAATAGCTAATAAGGTTGTTACATGGGAAATAAGACAAGCAACACCAAGTATTACTACAAATCCAACAGCAGATGGAATAACTTATTCACATAGTTTAAGTGAATATAAGCTTACTGGTGGAGTTGCAAATACATCTGGTACATTTAGTTGGACTGATGGCAAAATTATGCCACTTGTTGCGACAAAAAGTGCAAGTGTAACATTTACACCTGACGATACAGCAAACTATACAAACGCAGAATTCGAAATAACTATTGATGTATCAAAGCTATTATTGACAAAACCAACAATTACTACAACATATTATTATAAGGGTTTAGATCAAACTTGTATACCTGATAATTTTGATGATACATATATGAGTATAACTGGTAATGTAAGAAGAATTGGTGGAAGCCAAGATATTACAATAAAGCTATTAGATACAGCAAATACATGCTGGGCAAGTGATGGAAGTGTTGATGATGTTATATTAGTATTTACAATAAATAAGGTTAATCCAACAATTACCACAATGCCAACAGTAGGCGATATAACATATTCACATGCTTTAAGTGAATATGAACTTACTGGTGGAGCTACAAATACAGCTGGTACTTTCAAATGGAAGGATGATAGCTATAAACCAACAGTTTCAGAACAAACTGCAACTGTTGTATATGTTCCACGATTCCCAGAAAGCTATAATGAATATGAATTTGAATTAGAGATAACGGTAGTTAAATTAAAATTAATGGTTCCTACAATTGGTGGTGATTTTGTATATGATGGTAAAGTTAAAACTGTCATAATTGATAATTTTAATGATACATATATGAGTCAAGGTGGTAATGCTAGTGGTACTAATGCTGGAGAATATATAGTTACATTTGCATTATTGGATAAAGCAAATACTTGTTGGAATACTACTAATTCTTCAATTGAAGATCAAAATTTAACCTGGACAATTTCTAAAGCAGAAGGTTCAATTGCAATAGATAAGACAAGTGGCAGTATAGAGTATCCAAATGTAGATAAAGTAACCATCACAAATAAAGTAGGAGATGGAGAAATAGCTATAGAAAGTAATAAAGGAATAGTAGAAATAAGCTATAGTGATCCAGTAGTAAGCCTAAAGTCTTTAGGAATAGGAGAGGTAGTAGTAACAATAACCTTAAAAGAGGGAACAAATTATAAAGGAAGCTATGTTAATTATACCTTAAATATAGAAAAGGGAACATTAGTACTAGGAAGCGATTATAATGTTACAGGCTATAATGCCCAATATGATGGTAAAGCCCATCATATCGAAGTAGTATGTAATATAGCCGGAGCAACTATAAGCTATAGTGATAAAGAAAACGGCAGCTATTCAAATAATGTTACAGATCATCAGTATACAGGCTTTACAGAAGGCGAAAAGACAGTATATTATAAAATAAATGTAGCAAATTACAAAGAAGCAGTAGGAAGTAGTAGTATTAATATCTTAAGAAGAAAGCTAGTAGCAAATGTAGTACTAGAAAGCTATAAGATAGAATATACAGGACTTTCAAGTATGTATAAGGGAAGCTTAGATATTAGCTATGATAGATTAATAAGTGGCGATGTAATATCAGAAAGTAGCGCAAATAATAAATATACATATAATGGAAGTGAAGAAGCACCAGTAAATGCCGGATTATATGTAGTAGAATTAAGTGGATTATATTTAAGCAATAATAATTATGAAATAAGCATAGAATATAATAACGGCGAAATGGAAATAACAAAGGCCAAGCTAGTAATACCAAGTGCTAATAATCAAACAATAGTATATGATAGCCAAGAGTATGAATATATACCAACAAATTACGATGAAAAGACAATGGTAATAAGTGGAAATGTATATAAAAATGCCGGAAGCTATAAAGCAGTAGTAGGAATAAAGGATACCATAAACTATGAATGGGAAAATGGAACAAATATAGATAAGGAATATCCATATGTTGTAAATCAAAAGGAAATAGAGATAAAGGTAATCGTAAATTCATATAAGCAGGTATATAATGGTAGAATTGATTATGTAAAGGGCTATCAAATTGAAAATGTAACAGCCTTAGCTAAGAATGATACAATAAATAGCATATTTGCGGTAAATGAAGATGTAGAATATAAGGCAAATGGCGGCGAATTTGTAAGTGATGTAGGAAGCTATGAGATTACAATAGTAGGCTTAGAAATTGAAAGTGAAAATTATAAGATAACTAAGCAAACAAATGTATCAGGAAGCTATGAGATTACAAATGCGAAGTTAAATAATATAAGCTATAGTAATGATGGAATAAAGACATATGATGGAAAGCCATTAGAAAGAACAGTAAGTGCTCAAAGTGTAGATGGAAGTGAGATTACATATAACTATAATGTAACACCATCAAGAACAAATGCAGGAATAACAACTGTAGAATGTACAATAAGCGCAAAGAATCACGAAAGTGAAACAGTAGAATATACAATAACAATAAATAAGAAGACAATTTCGATAGTAGTAAGTCCAAGAGGACAAAATAGTGTCTATAGTGGAAATGTAGAATATTTATATAAGAATGATTATAGTATAGTAAGCGCAGTAGGCATAGTTGAAAATGATTTAGAATTAGACTTAAATGAAATAATAAACTTAAATGGAGATGCAATCTATTATTTTGATGGAAGTACAACAATAAATCAAAATGTAGGAGCCTATACAATAAGTATGGGAGGCTTAAATGGCGAAGCTGAAAATTATGTAATAGGCGATATAAGCTATAATACAGCAAGTCTAGTAATAAGTGAGGCTAAGCTAGTAGTAAGTAGTAAGGGCTATAAGGGAATATATGATGGCATAGGCCATAGTGGTGAAGTAAGTGCTAAAACAAAAGGTAATATGCAAGCTATAGTATATTATAGTAATGTATCAATAGAGGATGCCAAGACAAAGAAAAATAGTAAAGAAATAATAATAAAGAATGTAGGAGTAAATAAGATTTATTATTATGTAGAGGCTGCAAATCATGAAGGCTATGAAGGCACATTTACTATTGAAATAAGTAAGGCAAGTCTATCAATAAGTGTAGCAGCTACTGATTATGAGGAAACATATAGTGGAAATGTCAAATATAATGGCAGCTATAAGATAAAATCAGTAGTAGGCTTACTAGGTAGTGATACAGTAGAAGGAATAAAGGCTCAAAATGAGGCAATATATAAATTTAGTCTACACGAGCAAAATGAATATAGTACAAGCTTAAATCAAAATGCTGGAATATATGATATAAAGCTAGAAAATATCAGCTTTGAAGCAGATAATTATGAAATAAATGTATCATATGAATTAGGCACATTAACAATTAATAGAAGAAGCCTAAGTGAAGCAAGAGTAGAATTTACAGAGGCAAGAGTAGAATATAATGGAAATGAGCAAAAGCTATATCCAAAAGTTTATATAAGCCTTGGAGAAGAGACATTATTACAAAATAATGTAGATTATGAGCTAAAATATGGCGATGTAATAAATGCCGGCAATGTAGTAGTAGCTGTAAAAGGAATAGGAAATTATAAGGATAATATAGAGGGCAGCTATGAAATAAGTAAAGCAAGTATAGCAAGCTTTATACCAGAGATTAAGACAATAGAAATAAATGTTTTAAAGTATGTAGAAAATAAAGCAGTATTAAATACAATAGGCGATATAGATATAAGTAGCTATGTTGTTTCAGGCTATGGCTATTTAGTATTTAGTAGTGAATATGATCTAACAGAGGCAATATATAGTAATGGCTACCAATATAGCTATGAAATGATTTTCAAATCAACAAATAATAATTATTTAGATGGAAGTACCACAATAAACGTAAGATTAATCAAAAATGCCGTAGTTTATAATAAGCTAGGCATAGTTGATGTAATCTACAATATGGCAGCAATAAATAGACCTGAATATGAAATAAAGGGCTATGGAAGCTATAATAGTGAAATAAGTATAGAATATTATCAAAATGGTAAGAAGCTAGAAAATACACCAGTAAATGTAGGAAGCTATACCTATAAGCTAGTAAGTGAAGAAAATGATTATTATAAATATAGTGAATCAAGTGAGCAAAGCATTATAATAAGAGCTAAAGATATAAATGGATTAAGCTATAATGAAATAGGCAGCTATGAATATAATGGAGCATCAATTACACCACAGGTAGTAGTAAAATATGCAGAATATGAATTAACAAATAATGATATAGATGTAGCATATAAGAATAATCTAGATAGCAAGGCAAAAAGCGGCGTATTATCAACCATAACTGTAATAGGAAAAGGCAATTATACTGGAGTAAAGGAAATAAGCTTTGAAATAACAGCCAAGTACCTAAATGAAGAAATGGTTAAAGAAATAGAAGATAAATATTATAATGAGGAAGCCCAAAAGCCAAGCCTAGAAATAATAGATAATCTAATGAGACTAGTAAGTGGCAGTGATTATGAAGCAACCTATAGTAATAATAAGGTAGTAGGAAAAGCTTTGGTAGAAATAGTAGGAAAAGGCAATTATCAAGGTGAAATAACTAAGAGCTTTAATATCTTAAAGGGCGAAATAGATAGCAAGAAGATACCAAGCCTAGGAATAATTGAGACCACAGTAGATTCAAAGCTAAATAGTGTAGTAGAAAAGCTTACAAGCTATAATAATCAATACGGTGGATTTAAGTTCTATAATAATGAAACAGATAGTGAATATGATCTTGAGGAAATAGTAGCAGATAAGGTAGGAAATGTAGTATATCAAGTAAGATTTGTACCAGTAGATACAAATTATAATGAGGTAGAATTAAATGCCTACTTAAGAGTAGAATTAAATGAATCAAGAGTAGAATTTAAAGAAAGCAATATTGAGAAAGTTTATAATACAAAGAATGTATTATTTAGCGTAGAGGAAATAAATAAGCTAAATAATAATGGTTCGTGCTATGAAGCAGAATTTGCAAATGATAGAGTAACATTTAATTATTATAATGAGCAAAATCAAAGCATAGTAGCCCCAATCAATGTAGGTACATATTATGTAGAGGTAATAGTAGCAGCTAATAGAAAATATGCAGAAGCAAAGAATAAGGTAAGCTTTAAGATAGTAGCATGTGACATAGCAAATGTATCATTTAGATTCACAGATAGTGAAAATGAAAACGAATATGAATATGAGACAACAGAAATCAAGCCTAATTTTATAGCAAGCTATTATAATGAAGCCTTAAAGGAAAGCAAAGATTATAGTATAAAATATCAAAATAATGTAGAGCTATCAATCTCTACTAATGCAAGTATAGTTTTAACAGGAATGGGAAATTATAAGGGAAGCAAAACAGTAGAATTTAAGATAATAGCTAAGAATATAGCTAAATTAAATGTTGAAGAGATAGCAAATCAATATTATAATGGAGCTGAAATAAAGCCAGAGGTAATAATGTTTAATAATAAGACATTATTAATATTGGATAAAGATTTTAGTGTAGCCTATAAGAATAATACAGGTGTTGGAGTAGCAACTATAACTATTACAGGATTAGGCAATTATAGTGGTCAAAGTGAAGTTTCATTTGTAATAACATATAAAGAGCTTAGCGAAGATAAAATAGCTAAGGTTACAAGTATTGTAGCATATGTTGGAACAAAGCTATCAACAATTACTCTACCTGCAAATGAATATGGTAGATGGGAATTTGTTATATTAAGAACAAATGAAGAAGCTACTGTTGGTAATGCTACAATTTCAGGAAATGAGTTTAGTATTGAATTTATTCCTTTTGATGATGGGTATGCAAGTAAGAAGGGAAATATCTTTATTATTGTACTACGCCTTACACCAAATCTAGAAATAACATCTAGTCTAGATAAGGTATATAATAGATCAAAAGATATAAATGTATTATATAGCTATGATGGTGATGGTAGTGTAGAAATAGAATATTATCAAAATAATAAATTATTAGATAATATTCCAGTAAATGCAGGAACATATGAGGTAGTAGTAAAGGCTTTAGAGACTGAAAACTATGAAGCAGTAAGTAAGAGAATGTATTTTACAATTTCTAAGGCAGTAATAGATTCAAATGATGTAGTAGTAGCTAAGATAGCAGATCAAAGCTATGATAATGGAAGACAAATAACACCAGAGCTTACAATAATGCATAATGATTATAAGCTAGAATTAAATACTGATTATAGTGTTATCTATGGAAGTAATAATACCAAGGGTGTAGGAGCTGGAATGGTTTATATCTTTGGAAATGGCAATTATACAACAGAAAATGCCTTTGTAGTAAAAACATTTGATATTTATGATGAAATCATTAATAATCCTGATTTTGGTGAGGTAGTAATAATCGTGTCTGATGTAGAAGATCAAGTATATACAGGTTCTTTAATTACACCAAGTCTAAATATTTATGCCAATAATACATTATTAACAAGTGATTATTATGATTTAAGCTATGAAAATAACCTAAATGTAACAACTGAGGCAATAATCAAGATAGCATTTAAGAATGGCTATAGTGGAACTAAGACTAAGACATTTAAGATAACAGCTTTAGAAATAAAGGATGAAAATGTAGTAGTAGGAAACACAATAATAGGAACAGAGCCTAATGTAGTAGTAACAGTAAATGGTAGTACACTAGTTAAGGATACAGATTATATTCTTCAAACAACAGATGTTCAGGTAGTAGGCGAAGGTGAAGCTACAATAATTGGTAAAGGAAATTACCAAGGAGAAATCCATAGAAGCTTCAAGGTAGCTAAGGCTGAAGCAAATATCTTTAGAATAAATAATGATATTTATAAATTCTATACCTATGGAAGAGTAGGAAGAAGAAATAACTGGATAGCTCAAAATCATGAAAGCTACATAGAAGGACAAGATCTATTATTAAGATTTGTTTCACACAATCAAATAATGAGTAAATTCTTAGAGCAATTTGATAATAGTATTGAAAGAATAAGAGTTTATAATACAAATGGTACATTAATAGATTCAAGTAAATATAGTAGAAGCTATGTAGGAAATGGCTATAAGTTAGAATTGATTGATGAAAATTCTAAGGTAATAGATAAGCTAACAGTAATAATAACTGGAGACTTAAATGGTGATGGAAAGATCAATCAAAAGGATAAGGTATTAGCATATAGCTATTTAGGAAATAGTTCGACATTTACAAATTATCAAAAATATGCCCTAGATATGCTAATTGATTCAAAATATGATGGAACATTTAATACAAGTGATGCCGCAATGTTTGACAAGCATTTAGCTAAAGAAATTGTTATTAATAATGGGTTCTTAGTTTAATGATAGAGAGTGGATTTTCCACTCTCTATTTACTGCTGGTTATTGCAAAAAATGTAAAAGAGGCCGTTTTTGTTAATGTTTAAGCAAAATATTGCGTTTATTATTTCTTGATTTAATCGAAATTGTAATTATTTGAAAATAAAAACATTCTATTGTTAAAAAAAGTGGAAATTTTGGCGTAATTTCGGTATAATTATTTGTTTTTTGTCGCATTTAGTGTTATAATTGTCTTAAGATAAGGGCTATTTATTTTAATATTTTATATTTTAGTATTAGTATTTTGTTTTTTTTGCGGAAAAATGTAGAATTATACATTAAATGTATTTGGCTGAATAGATGAAATATAAGGAGGCTTATGATGAGAAAAAAAATAGGTTTATTTATATCTATGGTAGTATTTATACTTTCCTTAGTTATGTTATCATCGCAAAATAAAGTAAAGGCAGCAGCTGAGCCTAGTATTGTTTTAGAGGACGTAACAACACAAAACAATGAGGTTAGAATCAATGTATATTTGAAGAATATTACAGGACAAAAATCATGTGGTTTCTTTTTACAATATGACGATATTGATTATTCATATTTGGATAAATTATCACCAAAATTTGAAACATCTTTAGCAACGTGGACAATAGTTACTGCTGAAGTTGATTCAATTGGAGCATTCACTTGTGGTGTAAATGCAGATTCGCCAAGTGTTTTACCTAGTGATGGTCTTTGTGGTACTTTAGTTTTTACTATTCCAAGTGATTTTGCATCACGTCAAATGGTATTAACACCTAATATTGACGATTCAGAAATATATTTAAGTACAATGACTTCAGTTGTTGTACCATCATCTATCAATACAATAACAAGAACTATAAGTGGTAGTGGCAGTGAAGCTAGTTCATATAATGTTACCTTTGTAACAAAATATGGAACAGCTCCTGATGAATTAACAAATGTTACTTCATTAACTAAACTACCATCAATGGAAAATGTTACAATTGATGGTAAAACATATAGGTTTACTGGTTGGTACTATAGTAATGGTTCAAAAGCTAATGCTAATGATACAATAACGGAAAATACGACCTTAACTGCTAGATGGGAAGAGGTAGTAGAATCAACTACACCAAAGATTTATTTTGAATTAAATAAATATGAAAATGGATATTTTTATCTAGATATAATTTTAGATGGAACTATTAAGAATATAAACAATTTTACAATATATTTTGGTGCTAAGTATAATGATCCGGTATACGGTATTTATTATGCATATGCGAATAACGATAATGCAATATTTGCTAATGAAATTGTATTAGAAAATATTGCAAAATTTGACTCTGGCTTTAGTTTAAGTGTGAATTCTAGTTTGGATGATAATGCTTCAGCATTAAAATTTTTTAATCAAGATACAAGCGTTACAACAACACTAAGTAATATGACCTTAGGTACAATTAAAATTAAACTTGCTGATTCAATTCCTGATGGTTTTGATAATCCAATTAATGTTAATTTTGATGTTGAATTTGATACATCATCTACAAGATTAGATTATACTACTGGTGATGATGTTGTTTTAAAAACTTCTGAAAGTACTACTTATACAGTGACTTTTGTTACTGCTTATGGAACTACACCAGCAGCTGTAGCTAATGTTACAAAATTACCTGAATTACCAACACTTAGTGATGTAACTGATGGTGATGTTATTCATCGTTTCAAGGGTTGGAAGTATGAAAATGGTAATAATGCAAGTAGCGGTGACTTGATAACAAAAAATACTACATTAACAGCAATATGGGAAGATGAAAATATTTCTTCAACTCCAAAAATTTATTTTGAATTAAATAAGTACGAAGATGGCTATTTTTATTTGGATATAATCTTAAAAGGAACTATTAAAGATTCTTCAGGATTTTCAATTTATTTTGGTGCAGTATTAAAAGATGAAAATGGAAATTATTATGGCTTATCTAATTCTAGTATTGATTATTTCTATAGTGATATAGCATTTATTTCCAATATTTCAAGTATAACATCAAATACTAATTTTACTTTGGCATTTCATGATGATGGTGTTGCTGGAGCAATTATGTTCTCAAATAATGGTAGTAGCGATACCTTGACATTTGAAAATATGACTTTAGGAACATTAAAGATAAAGTTGCAAGCTACAATTCCGGATGAATTTAATAATCCTATTGAGATGAATTTCGATCCATCACTTGAAGAAAATACTATTGAGTTTACAACAAGTAGTGATAATTTAGTTTTAAATACTAATGGTTATACATTAACATATAGTAGTGAATATGGAAATGCTCCAGTATCTGTTAGTGGTATCTATAATTTACCAGAGCTTCCACTTATTGAGGATACTCAAAATAACGGCATATGGTATCGTTTTAATGGTTGGTTCTATGAAAATGGAACTCAAGCTGTTTATGGTGATACTATTACTAAAAATACAACATTGTATGCTCGTTTTTATGAGTTAAGCTCTAAGGATGAGGTTACTTATAGCATAACATTTGTAACAAGATATGGTAAGACACCTGCTATTGTTTATAATACTACAAGGATTAATTCACTTCCTAACTTTAATAATAGTGTTAATTCAGATAATAAAATATATTATTTTAAGGGCTGGAGCTATGAAAATGGCGAAATTGCTAAAATAGGTGACACATTAAGTAATAATGTAGTCCTTACAGCTATTTGGGAAGAGGATACAACTAAATATATTATTACCCTAGATCCATTAGATGGAACTCTTTCAACTACTACATATGAAGGTTTATTTGGTACAATGATTGATTCAGAACCTAAGCCAATCTTAGAAGGATTTAGATTTGTTGGTTGGTATCATAATGATGAGTTTGTTTTATTCCCATATAAAATAACAAAATCAATAACTTTAGTAGCAAAATATGAAAAGCTAGCAAATAATGAAAATTTAGATACTGATTATGTTTTATTTAAAGAAAAGGCTGAAAATACATTTTCTATTTATCTTCAAAATGCTAATAGTAATATTTTGAAGAATGGAACAATTGCCTTTAATCTTAATAATAATGCTAAAATAAGAAGCTTTAGTTTGATAGATGGAGTTTCAGTTGATATAGAAAATAATGAATTACAATTTAGCTTTTCATCTGGAATAAATAATTCATATATTTATTTAGGAGATATAGTTTTAGAGTCACTTAATGGTGCTAGTAGTGTAGTTTTGGGTGCAACCTTAAGTGATGATTTACAAACATTTAAGGTACTTGGATTTGAAATGAATCTAGTAATTAATGAACCATATTTATATTTTACAATTGAAAATTTTAAAAATGATTCGATGTCATTTGCTGTTACAGCTCATTTAGCAAATAAGAATAAAGATAATGTATATGCTATAGATTTTATTTTGAATGTTCCAAGTAGTGTTAGTGTTGCAACTGTAACATCTGATATATTTGATAATTGTGGAATGGATGATATAACAAATACGGTTTCTTGTTCTTTTTCAAGTTCTAATAAAGGCATAAATGATGCTGAAATTGAGCTTTGTACAGTGACCTTTAATAAAAAAGATAAGGATTTTGCTGGTAAGGTAAATATATCATTTTCTAATGAGAGTGATGCAAATTATTATTATGTTGCTAGTTCACTTACTGAAGTTAGTGTTTTAAAATACTTGAGTTTGGAATTAGAGCTTACGGCAATAGCTGGTGATTTAAGTAATGATACATCACTTAGCATTACAATCGATGATGAGGAAATTGGTATTTTAGAGAATAGTTCTTATACCTATCCAACACATATTAATAAGCCATATGTAAAGATAACAGCTAAAACTAATGAAAAATCATTTGCTTCCTTAGGTAAGGCTATTAAGAACCAGGGTGGATTTACAACAAATGTTAATCTTGATTCTGGTGTTGATAATGAAATAAAGATTTTAGTTACAGCTGAAGACGGAACAATTAAAGAATATACAATTATTATTACAAGAGATGCGATTACTAAAACAAGTGCTAGTCTTGAATTATCTCTTCATGAAAGTAGTAAATATGATAGTTATTATAATGGACTTATTGCAATTGATATTTATTTGAAGAATTACGCTTATGATTTAAGTAGTGCAAGCATAACTTTTAATTTTGATTCTAGCTTATTTAAAATAAATAAATGCGATGCTCAAGAAGGTTTTGTTGTTAATCTTGGCGCAAGTGATATAACATTTACTAGAAGTGATGTCATAAATTCAGATAATATTTATATTGGAACAGTTTATTTTGAGGTTATTGGAAGCTTAAATATAGGAAACTATAATTTTGAAATTAGTACTGATTCTGTAATTTACTCATCAGATAATAATGCTGATACAGCATTTAGTATTTCTAATACCTCCTTAGAGGTTGTTGCGGGAGCTAATCCGGTAATTACTAGCATAGAAATTAAAGAGGCTGGCACAAAGAATGTCTTATATAATATAAATAATCCTGAATTTATTGATAGCTTATTTGAAGTTCCAGAATTAGCATATAAATATAAAAATATTGATATTTATTTAACTACAAATAGTGGTCTTGCAATTCTTGTTAATGATAAAGAAATTAATGGTAAGTATTTATTTAATTTTAATGATGAATTTGATGGCTCTCTAAGCATTAAAATTAAAGCAACAGAGACTTCTACAACAAGAGATTACATATTAGCTCTTAGTAGAAATACTGGTGATAGTGATAATACTCTTAGAAGTATTAATGTTAGTGTTGCAGGAATTAATAATGAACTTGTTATTAATAAGCTTGCTGATAATAGCTATGAGGCTATGTTAAATGATGTAAGTTATATTAATAGATTGAATGTTGTTGTTTCTGCAGAAAGTAATTCAAGTCTTGCAACTGTTAGTGGAACTGGAACATTTAATTTAAATGTTTTAGAAAATATTATAAATATTACAGTAACATCAGAAAATGGTATTGTTGCTAATTACAAGGTTGTAATTAATGTGCTTGATAAAGAAAAGACTATTATTGAATCTAATAATATTTCTTCATTAAGTCATATTTATAATGCTAAATCAATAAGTACAAGTGATGTAATTATTACAGCTTCAGCTTATGGTATGAAATTAACAAGCTTTAATACAAGTATTGTATTTAAAAATAGTAATGATGAAGAGGTTGCAAGTCCAATTAATGTTGGAACCTATAAGGCTATAATTCAAATACTTGCTAGTGATGATTATTTAGCATCTGATTTTGTTGAAGAAGAATTTGTAATTAGTGCTTATGAGGTAGCAAATGATGATTTAAATGTAATATTTAAAGAAGATTCATTTACATACACTGGCTCTAGCATTGTTGATGTTATTAATCATTTAGAAGCTAATAATAAGACAATCTCTAATCTAGAATATGTGGTTAAATATAGTAATAATATAAATGTAGGTGTTGCGAATATTACAATTACTGCGAATGCAAATTATATTATTAATTATGAAACAACATTTACAATTAATCAAAAATCAATTAGTGATAGTGATATTACTGCTAGTGTTTTAAATAAAGAATATAATGCTTCAAAAATAATATTAGACTATAATGATTTTATAATTAAATATGGTGATTTAGATTTAACAAGTGATGATTATGAAATAATTAATTCTGATTATTTAGAGGCTGGAATTTACAGTGTTAGAATTAATGGTAAGGGTAATTATAAGGATTCAAAAACTTTAAACTTTAAGGTTTCAGCAATAGAAATGACAAGTTCTAATGTGACAATTGAAATTGAAGGTGAGGTTGATGGCGTTTATAGTGTTTTATATTCAGGAAAACCTAATACTCCTTCAATAATTTTAAAAATTAATGGTAATATTGTTTCTAGTGACAATTATTCAATTTCTTATGAATCAAATACTAATGCTGGTAGAGCATCAGTTATTGTTAAGCCGATTTCTGGTAAATCACTTAGTGGTGATAGCTTATCTAAGGAATTTATTATTTTAGGAATTGATATAGCTAGTGATGAAGTTAGTATAGATGAGATTGCTGATGGTAGCTATACCTATATAGGTAGTGAAATTAAGCCTGAGGTAATTTTACATTATAATAATAGTATTTTAGAATCTAGCAATTATACTGTAGCATATAAGGACAATATTAATGCTGGAATAGCTACAATAATTATTTTTGGTGATGGCAATTTTAGTGGTACAAGAGAGGTTAAATTTAATATTGCAAAACGCTTAATTAGTGAAGCATTAAGCTTAGATTTAGAATATGATAATGTTATGTATAAGGCAATTAGCTACAAACCACAAATTATTAATTTAAAGTCTAGCTATGGTGTTACACTAGCTGATTTAAATGTTAGATATAATAATAATTTAAATGCTGGAGCTGCTAGTGCTATAATAACAATTAATAGTGATAATTATAGTGGAAGTATTGAAAAAACATTTATAATTGAAAAATGTAATCTTTCATCTGAGTTTGTTAGTATTAAATATGCCCTAGGTACAAGTTTTAAATATTCAGGAAATTCAATTACACCTCAATATAGCTTAGTACTTAACAATGGTGAAAAGGAAATCACTATTTCTGATGCAGAATATAGTGTAAGCTATCCTTATGGCAATGATTTTAGAAATATTGGTAATAAGAGCTTCTTAGTTTCGGCAAATACTGAATCTGGCAATTTCACAGGCAGTAAAGCAATTAAATTTGAAATTACAGCTGCATCAATTAATGATGTTTCTTTAGAGGCTATTGATGATCAAAAATTTATAGCAATGGAAATTAATCCTGATTTAGTTTTAACATATAACGGAATGAAGCTGGTACTTGGCAAGGATTATGAAATTAATTATCTTGATAATTCCAATATTGAAGTAGGACAAGCTACTGCTTTGATTACAGGTATAGGCAATTATAAAGACAGTGTTCAAAAGATAATATTTAATATTGTTAAAAATACAGATGCAAGATTTAGAGTAGATGTTAATGATGGCAATTTAATTTATAATGGTAATTCTTTAAAGCCAACAATCACTTTATATATGGATGATAAGGCTTTAGATGCTAAATATTATGATGTTAATTATCCTACTGATTTAATTAATGCTGGAGTTAAAGAGATAAGTATCGTAGGAATTGGAAGTATTGAAGGGGTAAATATATCTTCAAGCTATGAAATAAAGAGAAGATCTCTTACAGCATCTGATATTACAATTAGCTATCAGGAGCAATGTAAATATACTGGTAAAGAAATATATGTTACTAATTTATCAATATTATATAAAGGTAATCCTTTAACAAATAGTGATTACAAGATTACTTATGAAACAGAAAACCTTATTAATGTTGGTATTAAGAACGCAAGAATTACGGGATTAAATAATTTTATTGATGATTTAAGCATTTCTTATAGGATTATAAGTGTTTATTTAGATAATCCTACAGAAGAAGAAAAATCACTTATAACTATTGATGAAATTTCTAATGTGACTTATAAGGGTGTTGAAATAATACCTACAGTTAATATTTATTTTGATGGTACACCTCTTATTCTTAATGTCGATTATAAATTGACATATGATAATGACTTGATAAATGTTGGTGTTAAAAATATAAAAATTGTTGGTATTAATAATTTTGAAAATTATGAAAAGACAATAAGCTTCAATATTGTTCAAAAGAATATTAATGATTCTGATATTGTATTTAGTGATGTTGAACCTATAATGTATACTGGTAGTGTGATAAAGCCTACAATCACAATTATGTATGGTGATATTAGACTTACAGTAGATACAGATTACACAGTATCATCTGAAGCTTATGAGGTAGGAGATGCTACAGCATTAGTAACAGGTATAAATAATTATACAGGCACTAAGAAAATAACATTTAAGATTATTAAGGAATCTAAAGTTAAAGCTACTTTAAACAACACAAGCTATGTTTATACTGGTTCTGAGATTAGACCAAATGAATTTACATTTACAGTAAATGATGAAGAGGTTAGAATTGATGCTTCTAAATATGATTTGATTTATAATAACAATATAAATGTAAGCTATGATGGTGAAAATATCATTGCCGGAGCGAGTCTAACAATAACATTTAAGGAATCATACGAAGGCTCAATTAAGCTAAGCTTTATGATTAATCCTAAGGATATTTCATCATTTGTTGTTAAGGATGTAGAAGAAAGCTATCCATATGAAATAAATGGTGTACGCCCAAGCTTTAGTGTTTATGATGATAATAAAATAATAGAAGCTAGCAATTATTCTGCTTCATATTATCGTAATAAGGAAATAAGTACTTCTGATAATAAAGCTTATATTTTAATTAAGGGTACGGGAAATTATACTGGTACTTTAAGATATGAATTTGCGATTACTCAAAGAACATATAATGATGATGAAATTGAGATAGTATTTGAATCAGATAAATATTATTATACTGGTTCAAATATTAGTCCAAAATATTCTATTATCATTAACAATGAGGCAACAACAATTACATCAACAATTAGCTTCTATTTAGATAATCTATGTGAAAATGAAAATTCACCTTTAGCTGCTGGCATTTATTATGCTAAGGTGGTATTCTCATGTGCTGAATATTGTGGCGAAAAGATTGTTAAATTTGAAGTTTTAAGAGTAGAATTAAGCAATTCATTTATAACTGTTGATGCAAATGCTACATATAATGGTAATGATATCACTTTGAATCAGAATAGCTTAGAATTAAAATATAATGAAATGATTTTAGTTTTAGGTACTGATTTTAGCTTAGAATATCAAAATAATAAAAATTTTGGACAATATGATCTTGTTATTAATGGTATAAATAATTTTACTGGAGCAATTAATACAAAATATACAATTAATAAGGCTAAGTTAACATTGAAAGCTACTGATTTAACAGGTCAGTATAGTGAGGACATTAAAGAATTAACCTATGAAATAGTTAGTGGTGAGGTTTACAATGATGACATTATAAATGTTAGCTTAACTACTCTTGCCACTAATAGTAGTGATGTTGGTGATTATAATATTTATATTGAAGCATCTAATGAAAATTATGAAATAGCTTTAAATGATGGTACATATAAAATTACACCATATGTTATTGTTATTTCTAGTCTTGATCAAACTAAAAAATATAATAATAAGCTTCAATTACCAACTCTTCCTATTAAGCTTCCTGATGAGGTGAGCGTTACTTATTATAAGGCTGGCGAAGTCTTTGAGGGTATTAAGGAGCAAGGCGAATATTCATTAGTTGCTAAATTTACAACAACTACAAATAATTATAAGGTTCCTTCTGATATTAGCTTTATCTTTAAGATTGAAGTAAGCAAGGCTATTGAAATTAAGGCTGATTCGCAAATGGATTTCATATATATAAGTGTAGAAATTAAACGTGGTAGAGAATATAAATATCGTAGAACCTATACCGAAAAGGGTATTATTCATGGTATTGATGATGTTGGTGAAAATACTTATGGCATTAATGAAAATTATATTATTTTAGGTCAAGTATTACCACAAACTAAGCTTGCTGATTTAGTTGCTGGTCTAAATATTGATGCTAATAACATTAGAGCTCATCGTTATGCTAACAACAAATACACATTATTATATAATTGTGATGAAACTCAGCTTAATAGCTCTAAGGTTAAGCGTTATAATGTTGGAACAGGTTGGAAGCTTGAATATGTTATTGATGGCGTTGTATTAGATACTGTTTATATTTCTGTAATTGGTGATACCAATGGTGATGGAAATGTAAATGCAACAGATACTTCTAATATGAAGAAATACATCAAGGATAATACTATAATTACAAAACCAGACGAAATTCTTGCAATGATGTTAAGTAATCGTGGTAATAATATTTCAGCTACTGATTTGTCAACATTGAAAAAAGCTATTAAGGACGTAAGTACATTAAACTCATGCTTATATACAAAGCCAAGCACAAAGAATAGTACGTTAGATGTAGTTAATAATGAAGCTCCAGTTGTTGACGAAAAGATTGTAAAAGATAATACATCACTAGCTGAAGAGACTATAAGTGATGAATCAATAATTGATAATGAAGCAACATTAGTTGTTTTTGATGAGATTATTGAGGAAGAGGTAGTAGAGGTAGATAATAGTTCAAACACTATTACGGATACTACAAATGAGGATGTTAATAATTATGCTAGTGTAAATACTAGTGTAATATATTATGAAAAGAGTAAAATTGAAGTTCAATTAAGTGATTTAAAGAAACAAAAAGCATTGATATTGAACAAGAATTTTAAGGAGGACTATTTATGAAAAGAATAAAATCTTTAATATTTAAGACAAGCTTTATATTAATGCTTTGTTTATTCACATTAATTAGCTTTAAGGATAATAAGGTCAAGGCAGCAAGTAATAAATATCCAACAATTTCCTATGAGGTATCAAAATCAAGTGTAACACCTGGTGGTACATTTGATTTAACAATTAGTATTGATAGTGCTAATACTGGTGGAAAAGCATGGGATGCAATAAGCTATTATTTGTATTTAACAAATCCTGATATTTTAAATATCCCTAATCCAGAAGATAAAGAAGGAAATCCGATTTGGAAATTTCAAGATGACTTTGCTAATGCTTCTAGATACGATTCTCTAAACATTTCTTCAGTAACTGATGGAAATGAAAATTTAAATATGTCTGATAATGGAACTGCTGATTATCAAGATGTTAAAATTATATCTGTTCAAGTGTCTGGAAATATAGGCAAATTTGTTTCTACATCTGAAATTAGTGTATTTCAGGTTACAATTCCTATTACAATTGATGAACATGCTGACACTTCAAGCATTAGAATGGTATCAGATATTTATCAATCATCTGTAAGGTTTGAGGATGCTAATGGTGATAGCTTAGATTTTGATGGAACGAGTGATGATGTAATTACTATTAATTATGGAGCCGACAAAACGGTTACCGTTGCCGCACCAAGTCCAAATACAGCATTAAATACTGTAGATATTACATCTACAAATGGTGAAAATTTTAATTATTCATCTAGTAATTTAACTGATTTAATTGATAAAACAATTACAGTTAAGGCTGAAACAAATAAATTATCACTTAATGCTACAACTTTATATAATGGTAATATTAAGAGTGTAACTGTTAATGGAAATGCTGCTACATTAAATGGTAGTTCTTATGATATTAATTTATCAGATGCAGGAAGCATTAATGAGATTATTATTACTGTTGAATCGGAAAATAAAACTAATACTAAGGAGTTTAGCTTTATTGTTGCAAGAGAAAAATATAGTATTTCAACACTTGATTCCCTAGATTTTAAGCTTCCAAGTGGCGTACTTGGTAATATTAATTTACAAAAGGGTGAAGGTAATAGCTATACACTTAATTTACCTGATGGTGAAGATAATATATTAGTTAAGTCAGTTGTAACTCCTAATGTTATGATTGATGGTGCTTATTTTAATAATGTAAAATTAACTAATAATGATTATAGTGAAATTAACATTAATGGATTAAGTGAGATTACCATAGTTGTTAAAGCCCAAGATGAGACAACAACAAGCTATGTTGTAAATATTAATAGATTATCTAATGATAATTCAATATCTAATTTAAACGCATATTTAAAAACTAGTAGTGGTGGTGAGACATCATTAGAGCTTGAAAATGATGGAAACAATTATAGTGCTAGTGTTGTTTATACTAATAATTCAGGCTTTAGAATTGATTGTGCTACTGTTACAAATGCAAAGATGGTAATTAATCCTTCTAGTAAAATTGTAAGCTTTGATAATACTTATTTAGCGAATACAAAGTCAATTACAATTACAGTAACAAGCGAATCTGGTAGAGTTGCAACCTATACGGTTACAGTTACAAGAGAAGCCGCATCAACTGATGCTAATATAACTTATAAAATTTTAGGAAATGCAAGTGGCAATGTATATCAAAAGAGTTCATCTAGTACGGAAACTAAGTGGATATATGAATTGCCATTATCTGAAGAAAAGGCTAAGGTAAGTATTAGTGGGATTGCTAGTACAACTACTATTAGTGGAACTGCTAATGCAACTACTTTGGAATTTTTAGCTAATGGTTATTATGAACTTGTAATTACTCCTGAAAATCCAAAATATAAAAAGACAATAGAGGTTTGGATTTTAAAGGCTAAGGATACTAATAATAAGGTTTCTAATATTGTAATTCAAAAGGGTGAAAATGATACTGAGAGTGTTTCAGGAATAGGCTTTGAATTTAATGATATTTCGATAGATACGACATTTACCTATACCGTTTCCTACGATGTATCTACAATTTATATTAATGCAACATTCCCTGAATCAGCAACGGGTTATGGAGCTGGTACTAAAACCTTAAAGGTTGGCTTAAATACATTTGAGGTTTATGCTAAAAGTGAAACTGGTGTAGTTGGCGCAAAATATATCTTTAAGATTACAAGAGAAGCAGCTAATACAGATAATAAATTAAGCTCACTTAAGATTAATGATGTTGAATATATTGCATCAGGTGAGCTTACAACTAAAAAGATTTGTCTTGATCGTAATGTTGGAAATATTAATGTAGTAGCTACCTTAAATAATAGCTTAGCTAAAATTAATAGTGAATCAACACTAGGTACTATTAGCTTAGCACCTGGTGCCAGTACAACAATAAGAGTTTTAGTAACAAGTGAATCAGGAAGCACAAGGACATATGAAATAGTTGTATGTGCAATGGAAAATGATAATATTATTACAAATATTAATATAGTTGGAAAGCTATCAGATGGTAGTGAATATGAAGTAAGCTATGAATTTAGTAAAAATATAACATTTAGTGTTCCATATAAGGTAGTAAGCTTAAATGTTGAGGCAATAACAAATGCAAATCATGCCACAGTTAGTGGAGCAGGAGAGATAAGCCTTACAGCTGGAAGTAGTAAAACAATTAATGTATATTTAACAAGTGAATATGGTATTAAGGGTGAAACCTATACAATTAAGGCTACAAGAGAAGCAGCTAATACAGATAATAAGTTAAGCTCACTTAAGATTAATGATGTTGAATATATTGCATCAGGCGAGCTTACAACTAAAAAGATTTGTCTTGATCGTAATGTTGGAAATATTAATGTAGTAGCTACCTTAAATAATAGCTTAGCTAAAATTAATAGTGAATCAACACTAGGTACTATTAGCTTAGCACCTGGTGCCAGTACAACAATAAGAGTTTTAGTAACAAGTGAATCAGGAAGCACAAGGACATATGAAATAGTTGTATGTGCAATGGAAAATGATAATATTATTACAAATATTAATATAGTTGGAAAGCTATCAGATGGTAGTGAATATGAAGTAAGCTATGAATTTAGTAAAAATATAACATTTAGTGTTCCATATAAGGTAGTAAGCTTAAATGTTGAGGCAATAACAAATGCAAATCATGCCACAGTTAGTGGAGCAGGAGAGATAAGCCTTACAGCTGGAAGTAGTAAAACAATTAATGTATATTTAACAAGTGAATATGGTATTAAGGGTGAAACCTATACAATTAAGGCTACAAGAGAAGCAGCTAATACAGATAATAATTTAACTTCATTATCATTTATGGTTAATGGTGTTGAATATGTTAGTGAGCTTACAAATCCTGTAAGAATATTAATACCATTAAGCGTTAATTTAAATGTTTATAAAACTGCTATTATTAATGCTACATTAGGTAACGAGCTTTCAAGCGTTTCAGGTCTTGGTGAGGTTACTCTTCCACTTCGTGGTCAATCAATAATTTATAGTGTAATTGTAACTAGTGAGGCTGGAAGTAAAAAGGAGTACAAGATTATTGTAACTAGTGAGGCTGAAAATACTCCTGAGCTTGATACTAATAATGATATGGCATCAATTGGTTTAATTGGTGGTAGTGATAATACTAATTTCCTTGATGGTGTAAGCCTTAGTGATATTGAAAATGCTGGTACTGCTGGCTATCAAATTACTATTCCTTGGAATGTATCTTTATTAACTGCTAGCGCTATAACTATTAGTGCTAAGGCTTCAATTTGTTATCTTGTTGATGGTAGTGAATCAAATGGCGTATATCATTTTAATGAGATGGGTACAAGCCAAATGATTTGTATTTTTGCAGTATCTGAATCACAGGCTGAGGGAAAACATTATTATATTAAGGTTACAAGATTAAAGGCTAGTAGCGATGCTTATTTAACTGAACTTACAATTAATGATAATGCTATTAATGTTGAACCAAATAAATACATTATTTCTTATAGAGTAGATCATAATGTTGACATTGCTGATATTGTAGCTAGCATTTCAACTAAAGCTACAATTAGTGGCGTTGGTTCAAAAACCTTATCAATTGGTATCAATAAGTTTGTATTAACTGTTGTTGCTGAAAACGGCACAACTAAAAATGATTATGAACTATATATTTATCGTGCTGAGAATGTTAGTGATATTTTAGATATTACAATTGATAATGTTGATTATACATTCAATTCTGATGAAAATAATATAACTCTCGAGGTTCCTTATACAATGACTAGCATTAATGTTAATGCTAAAACAAGCGCATTATATGCTACTAAGAGTGGAATAGGTGTTTATAATCTAACAACTGATTATTTAGAATTTGATGTTTACATTGAAAGTGAATATCATTTATATAGTAATGATGGTAGTATATCACAAAAGTATCATTTTAAGGTTAAAAGAGCTTTGCGTGATACTGACGTATCATTAAGTGAATTAATTGTTGAGGTTAAGGGTGAGCCTGTTCAATTTGATAAGGAATTTAAGCCTGATATACTTTCATATAATGTTGTTATAGCTGACGATGATGTTTATTCAGTATTTATTAAAGCAACTGCTAATAGTAAAAATTCTACTGTTTCAAATGTTGGAAATATTGAGCTTGCAACTCTTACAATTACTAGTCCAAATACTTATGTAATTGATGTAAAGGTAACTGCTGAGGCTGTAAGAGGCGATTTGGAAATTAGTCAAACCTATAAGCTTTTTGTATCAAGAGAAAAGGTTAACTTAGATAATAGAAATGATATTATAAGTATAACAATTCAAGGAGAGAATGGTAGATTATATTTTGCAAATGAATTTAATCCAACTAAAAATGATTATGAAATAAATGTTGAATATAGTGTTAAGAATATTTATGTTCAAGCAACAGGAAATGGTGCTTCAATTGTCGGAACGGGTGTTTATCAATTAACTGAGGATGCTAAAACAAAAATTGTCGTATATGCAATAAGTGAAAGTGGTAATATTGGTAATAAGTATACATTTAATGTTTATAGAGCAAAGGCTGATACTGATTCATCATTAAAATCAATTATGATTGATGGAGCTTTGATTACAGGCTTTAGAAGTGATAAATATAATTATGAAAAGGATGTTATTTATCAGGTTCAAACAATTGATATTGTTGCGATAGCTAATAAGGAAACATCAATTGTTCAAATAATGATTAATAATGTTGTTCATTCAGGCTTAAAAATTGAACTTGAGCCAGATAGTCAAACTATTGTATCAATTATGGTTATTGCTGAAAATGGGGCAATTTCTACTTATGTTATAACAGTTAATAGAGCATCAGCTGATGGAAGATTAACCAATTTATACATTGAAGGAGTTAATTTCCAAGATGAAAATGGAGAAACTATCGTATTTAATGATTATACGTTTACATATTATGCAGTACTTGCATATTCATATGGAAGCATTAACATTATAGGACTTGCAAGTGATCCAAGCATTGAAATTCGTGGAATTGGTGAATTTAATTTAACTGTTGGTCGACAGGAATTCCAAGTAGCTGCAATTCCTAAGACAGGAAAGATTACGGTTTATAGCATTATTGTTATAAGAAAAGCCGAAGCTACAAGCAATACTAATGTTAGTTTATTTGAAGTTAACGAAATTCCAGGATTTAAAACTGATTTCTCTAATGGTACAGATATTTATGAGCAGGTATATGAGGTTGAAAGTAGTATTAAGAAATTAACCTACAATATTTTATTTGATGTTACAGAATATGAGGATTCGCCAACATGTAGGGTCTTTGGTAATGATTTAAGATTTGGTTACAATACTGTATTATTTATTATTACATCTACGGATCTATCACAAACAAGAACAATTGTTTTAAATGTATTAAGAAAGAGCGTAAAGATAGATGAAATTAGTATTAAGCAAATAGGGGACTTTGAAGCTGATTATAGTGATGAGGTTAATAATTATTCATACACAGTTTCAAGTAGGGTTAAAAAGCTTGATATTAATGTATCACTAGCTAATCCAAATGAAACATATGAAATCAGTAATACTTCATTAAAGAATGGTAATAACAATATAGTTATAACTATTAAGGCTGATGGGGAAATTAGCAAGGAAATATACCTAAATGTATATAGAAGCAATGATGCTAGTGCAATAGATTATACTATAATGGTTGGATCTGTTGTTATTCTTGCAGCTGCATATTTTGTATTTAGAAGTAAGAAGAGAAAGATATAGGGAGGATATAAAAATGGATTTTAAAAATATTATTTTATATATAACGATTGCCATTATAATTGTAGCCTCTCTTGTGGTTATGGCTTTTCTTAAAAAAAATTATAAAAAATCAATTAATGAACAAAATTTCTTTGATAAAATCACAGGATTATATACCTATGAAGGAATGACAAACTATTTAAATAAAAAGGCTAATAATCGTGTTTGCTTTGTGGCCTTTAAGCTTGCCAAGGCTGATTTTTTAAAAAATCAAATTGGTGATAATTTGTTTGAAAGCTTACTAAAGAATATAACTAGTATATTATTAAATAAACTAGGAGATGATCGCTATGCTGCATATTTAGGTAGTGGTAGGTTCGTTTTCAAATTAAATGATGATGATGTATCTAAAGCGATTAATTTTGTTAACGAGCTAAATGCTTTATTTGTTAATTCTAATTCAGAGGCTTTTATCATTCATTTTAATTACGGCATTGCTTCTGGATTTGAAAATGAAGAAACAATTCAAAATGCAATTCTTGCTTTAAAATATGCTAAGCGCAGAGAAGAGCAGGTATTAGTATTTGATAGTGATATAGCTAAAACTCAAGAATTATTTGATAAGGTATTACATGATACTGATATAATTAATAAAGAATTCAGTGTCTATTATCAGCCTAAGATTAACGCAACAACAGGTGAAATAGTTGGAGCTGAGGCTTTAATTAGATGGGTTGATTCTCATGGTAATGTAGTAATGTATCCTGATCAATTTATTTCTGAATTCGAACAAAATGGTTTAATTGTTAAGTTAGATTTATTTGTGTTACAACAGGTTTGTATTTTACTTGATGGAATGAAAAAGCGTAGAGAAAAGCCAATAGTTATTTCTATTAATTTTTCAAGAACAAATCTAATTGATCCAACCTTGATTGATAATGTAAAAAACATTATCAGTAATTTTGATTTTGATATTAATAATCTACATATTGAGGTAACTGAAAGTGCCTTTATTGGTAATGAGGATTTATTTAATTCAACGCTTATGAAGCTTAGAGAATTAGGAATTAAGATTGAAATGGATGACTTTGGTTCAGGGTATTCTTCAATTGGTTCTTTAATGAAGCTAAAATGTAATACTGTTAAAATTGATCGCTTATTTGTTGAAAATAATCTACGTCTAAGAACGGAACAGGTATTTTTAGAAAGCCTAATTAAAATGTTTAAGGGTATTGATTTAGAGGTAACTGTTGAAGGTGTAGAAAATGAATATACTGTAAGACAAATAAGAAAAATGGCTGATAATGTTTTAATTCAAGGCTACTATTTCTTTAAGCCCATGACCTTGACTAAGTTTCAAAGAATTTTAGATGACAATAGGTTTGTTTTAGATAGTATGTTTAATGAACCAGTAGCTAAAGCCCCTAAGGCTATAATTGATGATGAACCTAAAAAGGAAGAATCTAAAGTTATAGTTAATCCAGAGCCTAAGAAGGAAGAGCCTATTATACCAAAACAGGAGATTGTTCTAGATGCTGAGGAAATAAAGCAAGAGCCTGTGGTTATAGATGAGTCTATTGATGATGGCGACGATGATGAAGATTTTGATTCCGACGATGAAAGTGATAATAATTTTGAAAGCTTGATGGAGGAATATAAAGAAAAATATCGTGATGAATGGGAAGCTGAAATGCTTAAGAAATATCCTGATTTAATGAAGAAGCATTATGAGAAGCTTGAATTTAGACAAAAGGTATTGAAATTATCTCAAGAACAAAAAAACAATTACAATACTTTAAAAAATGCGATAATGAAGTATAATGTAGTAAACAGAATTAATAAGAATTTCGATGTTTTCTTATTTAAGGCTAAAACAGCTTGTAAAATTGGTGTTGTTGGAAAATCAATTCGTCTATATCTAGATTTAAATCCTAATGATTATCCAACAGGTCAATTTCCTCATAAGGATGTATCAAGTATAAAGCGTCATGAAAAGACACCTTATATGATGAGAATCGAATCATCTCTTTCGGTTAAAAGAGGATTAAAGCTTATTGATGATTTAGTAAAAGTTCTTCAAATTGAAGAAAAATCAGATTATGTTGAAAAGAATTATGTTAAGGGAATTCAATTAGTTAATAATAAATCTAAGTGAAAAAAATAAGGGTGACGATTGTGTTTAAGAAGAAGTATTTAATATTTCCTATAATTTTAATCCTACTATTATTTGGTTGTGAAAAAGGGAATAAATGTGAGCATACTTTTTCTTCACAGGTCACCCTTTTTCCAACTTGTATTGATGTTGGTATTAAGGAATATAGCTGCAATAAATGTGGCTATTCCTATGATGAAGAAATAGCCCCTCTTGGTCATAGTGAAAAGATTATAAAAGGATATGCTGCAAGCTGTAATAGTGATGGCTTAACGGATAAGATTGAGTGTGAAAGATGTGGATTGGTTTTGGAAGAGGCTCAAATTATCCCCGCAAGTGAGCATAGCTATAGAGTAACAATTGAAAGAGCATTTTGTGAAACACCAGGTAGAATATATTATGATTGTACCAAGTGTAATTATTCATATAGTGAAGAAATAGCCCCTCTTGGTCATAATGAAGAAATAATTAAGGGCTATGAAGCAACCTGTAATTCTACTGGGTTAACAGATGGAATTAAATGTGGCAGATGTGGTAAAATCCTAGAAGCTCAAGAGGTAATTCCCCATTTAAATCATCAATATAAAAATGAAATTATTGAAGCAACCTGTACA
>CAKQDS010000008.1 GCA_934229535.1 uncultured Anaeroplasmataceae bacterium | reverse complement strand
AGGTCAGCATACATTCCATGATTTGAATGTGGAAACTCAATATAATCATGTTTTACTCCATTATCTTGCAAAGCTTTAACAAGTAATGTTCTTGATGTTGAAGGCACTGCATGGTCGCGAAGTCCATAACCAATAAGTGAAGGAACAGAATCTTCATTTATAAGTCTCGCAGGAGAAATAGCATCAACATATTTTGTATATTCACCATTTGAAATCATTTCGTCAGTTATATCGACTCCTGTCATCCATTTTAAAAACTCAGCATCAGTTTTAATCTTGTTTACTTTTTTAAGAAGTGACCAATCACTTGGCTCAAAATCAGATGGTCCAGAAAGTTGAAATACAAATTTTACTGGTATTGCTGATGTCTTTGCACATTTATATGCATAATTCATTGCAAGTGTTCCGCCTGCAGATACTCCACAAGTTGCCATAGCGTTAACACTATAACCAAGCTCACTACATTTTGATTTAATTGCAGAAACGCTATTTTTTACTTGTTCGTTTAATTTATTCAAATTAGCATCTACGCCTTTCTTTTGCAAAGAATAATCTATAGATGCGGTTATGCAACCTGATTTAACTGCATAGTATTTACACCAATCCTCGCCATCTTCCTTGCATCCAGAATTGAAACTTCCACCATGAATAAATAAAATCAGATTTGTTGTTTGATTTGCTTTTGTTGGAACATATAAATCGTACTTATGATTGCCTTCATTTTCATAAGGAAGATTTGTATAGCAGGTTCCAACATCATCGTTCCAAACAGTCTTTATCAATTTATTTGGCAAGCCACCTGTCACTTTAACGCAAATTAAAGCGCTCAAAACAAAAGTAACAACAAAAAGCAAAATGTAGGATGTTATGATTAAACCTTTTCTATTTGTCTTTTTCATTTTATCGCTCCTAAATAATGTTATCTAAAATCAGTCTTCCCGTTATTGCTCCCAAAACTCCTGCAATAATCATAACGCCAAGTGCAATAGCAAAATAAATCAAAAACTTTTTTCTTTTTGCAATTTTCATAGAATTTATATCTTTTTTATCCATACATGCTCCTTTTATATTTAGTTTAGTTTGTTATAAGTTTTAGGTCTTCTTTAGGCATGATCTAATATTATTTACATAACCCTTTAATAAAGCGAACAGTTGAACAACTTCCCACTCAGCAGGAAGCACATAAAGTTTCCGATACTGAATAAGCAATGTGCTATCCATGATTCAACTTCGCTTTGACTAGTTCAAAATCTCTTTTATAGTTTGGTGGTTGGAAACTATCAGCCAGTATATGCATCGTCTTGCGAATTCCTGAAATTCTGTTTTTCCAGCCACTGCTTCTCTTCTTCGCTTTCTGGAATATCTATTCTCTCGATCTTGAAAATCACAGGACGTGTCCCATCGTTGCAACACGCAATCATCATTCTATCATCATTGGTCCACTTGCGCATAATAGACCCGCCTTGGAGTGCGGAATACACATATCGGCTAATCGCATCCCACGCTTCGCCACAAAATTTGCCGTTCATCAAATGATAAAAATCATCCTGCTCTGGGGTCCTTTTCAAAACAAATATGTCTCCTGGCTTAAAAAATGGGCAAGGCCCAGATTTGGGATTTGCTAGATATTCCTTTTGTAATTCAGGGAAAACTTTGGTTTCCAATACGGTTATTTTGCATTCATATTTCATAAAGAGCCTCCTTGTGTTTTTATTTACCTTGATAAATGGAACATATAAAAATCTAAAATAATGGTCGAATTATGTTATTTGTTTTCTAATTTTAAAGTTACATTGCTTTTGTTAAGCAAATCATTTAGTCCATCTTGATCCAAATTTATATGGCCTAATTTTGTATAGCTCCAACTATTGCTTCCGTAGAAAATGACTATTTGGTTTCCTGAATACAAAACGACATCGCCTGGAATTGTCGTAATCTGCGAGTCGCTTCTCGTAATGGTTTTGCCAATTGAGCCGACCTGTTCGAATCCACCGTATTGGTACATTTCTATTGTTAGTCCATCCCTTGCATATTCCATAAGTTCATTTACGGAATCATTATTTTCCCATGTTATATCCACAACTGTATCATCGATTTTCATGGTAAAAGCACGCTCCTTGCTATCGGTTTTATCAATTCCGCCTTGATTGTTATCATCATCTATTCTAATAGAACTATTTGAATCGTTGCCTTGGTTTGAATTTGTCCAAGAACAGCTTGATAAACTAAAGGCCACTGCAATTAGAAGAATCAAAATTATTTTCTTCACTATATGTTATCCTCTATAAATTTTACTATTTTACCATATGGTATTTTGTCTTGGTTGATCCCACCATCATACAAATCGCAGTGAACCGCACCAGGAACCATGTATAACTCCTTGTTTTCGCACTTTAGTTTTTTGAACGCCTCTTCGCTATAGTATCTTGAGTGGGCGTTTTCACCATGGACCAGCAACACGGCACTTCTTATCTCATCGATATACTGATTCAATTTGGTAACCAAAAATGATGAGCAGCCAGCAGAGGCCCAGCCAACTCCACCGCCGACGGAACGCTTATGATCTCCTCTTTTCGGATTCTTATAGAAATTAACATAATCTTTCATAAACTGCGGTAAATCACTCTTTTCAGCTTCCTCCATTGTAGGCAAGCCTCCGATAAACGGATGACTGCCATTCCTATAGTCTATGGTTCTTTGCCTTGAATTCATAAGTCTAGCTTGGTATCTTGCATCACTATTATCATTAGCATGGTCGTATCCCGTTTGGAAATTATCGGACATGTCATACATAGTTACAGCAACCGTTACTTTAATCCTTGGATCAAGCGATGCAGCATTTAATGCCATGCCGCCCCAGCCACATATGCCAATGATGCCAATGTGTTCTTCATCTACATTATCTAAAGAAAACAAATAGTCTACTGCTGCCTGGAAATCCTCCGTATTGATATCTGGGGATGCCATATGACGGGGATGACCGCCCGATTCACCAGTAAAGGATGGGTCAAAGGCGATTGCCAAAAATCCATGCCTTGCCATCTCTTGAGCATACCTACCTGAAACTTGCTCTTTTACAGCGCCAAACGGACCAGATACAGCAAGCACATTATATTTTGCCTTTTCATCTTTAGGCCAAAACATGTCTGCAGCAAGCGTTATTCCGAATCTATTGGCAAACGTTACCTTTCTATGGTTGACATCATCATATTTAGGGAATGTTTTATCCCATTCTTGTGTCAATTTCAAATTCTCCATTTTGATTTCGTTCATATCTATCCTCCAGTTTTTAGCAATCGTCCATAATCTGATTTCTGTTTTGCTTAGCGCTCAATGAAACCCTTCCGACAAAACCACTATTGGTCTTTCGACTTTAGGATTTCTTCTTTTATTTCGTATAATCCATTCAATAATTCATTCAGTCTTTTGTTTAGTAACCCACCGTTCTTGATTGATTCATACACCTTTTCTTCTATCTCATATAGTTCTTGCAGCATTGAAGAAGCATATTTTTTTCCTTCATCAGTCAATTTAACACTCAATTCCCTCTTCTCGCCTATGATTTGGCTCAAGAAGACATAGCCATCCGCTTCCAATTCCTTAATGATCGTATTGATTGTAGTCCTAGGCAAGTCCCATGTGTCGCATATCTCTTTTTGGCTATGCTCTTGCCCATCGTTCAAAGCATACAATATCCATAAAAGATTGGGCTTGACTGACTTCTCTTTAGCATATTCGGCATAAAAACCATCTATGCTGTAGATCAGCTTTCCAAATTCGTAAAAAAATATTCTAGAATTCATAGCTCAACTCCCCTGTTAAAATCCTAATTCGTATTATACACCAAATCCCTCTTTTAGTCTACCCTTTTACAATATTTTCACTTTTTCATCCGCCACGTAGTCTTTTTCTTTGCCTAATTACTTGACTTTCTAGCCTTTTAGAGTGATAGATAGACACCACACTCAGGAGGTACGAAATGAACCAAAAACAAGCACAGTCAGAGACAAAATACAGATTGTTGGTTTTATTGTTGACGAATCTTCTTGAAGAAGGCCACATCACCGAAGAGGAATTCAAATCCATTCGCAAAGCAATCTCTAAAAAATACAGACCCATTATAGGTTGGCTAGAGGTCGACGAATGAGAAAGACGATCACTCAAATAGCAGCAAAACCAAAATCAAAAAACAGCACGCAGGAAGCGCAGAAAAAGCGAGTCGCGGCATATACCAGAGTATCAACGGAACAGGATGAGCAGTTAAACAGCCTTCTTCTGAAGAAGCGCGTCGCCTTTGTATTTCTCGTTGGTGAGTATGGAGTAGACCGTGTTTTTCGTCCATTTGCAGGATTTGCCTGATGGCGTTGGAACTCCTTTTGATTTTAAGAACTCCGCAATCCCCGTGCATGTCTTGCCTTCCTTGAGGAACATCGTGTAAATGAGCCTTACGGTTTCAGCCTGTGCTTCGTCTATCACTATCTTCCCATCGACTTTCTTATAGCCCAAGAAATTCTTGTAAGCGAAGCTCACCTTGCCTTCTTTCATTCCCCATCGTTTTCCAATGGTGATGTTTTGCGAAATGCTTCGGCTCTCCTCTTGTGCTATCGAAGCCATTATCGTAAGCAAGAACTCGGTTTTATCATCAAGTGACCATAGGTTTTCCTTTTCAAAATAGACTTCAATGCCTTTTGCTTTAAGCTGTCTGGTAATCGAAATGGTATCCAATGTGTTACGGGCAAACCTTGATATCGACTTTGTAATGATTAGATCGATTTTTCCATTCAACGCCGATTCAATCATTTCTTTAAACTCGTCTCGCCTTTTTGTGCTCGTGCCTGAAATTCCTTCATCTGCGTAGACCTTTATGAATTCCCAATTTGAACGCTTTCTTCAATATCTCAATGATTAGGTACACCGCCGTTGCGATTGCGGGTACGCTGATTAAATTCAAATAGTCCATTTTTGACCTCCTTTTATTTGTGAGCTTGTTTGTTTATGTGCTTTTCAATCTGGTTTATCGCAGTCGTGACTGGCCCATCGCATCCTTGCTCTTTCAAGCCTTTCAAGCAGGCAAGGACACCATAGGTCAAAAGGGTTTGCTCTTCCTTTATCGCTTTGATGTCCCTGTCCTGCTTCTCTTGCTTTAGGTACCATTTGTAAACCGCGAAAACCATGCCGAATATGACACCGAGTGCGGTGAGCACCGATGCAATGGTTATGATTGTTTGTCCTAGTTCCATACATTCCTCCTAATTTATCCAGCTTGGCTTTTCGGGTATGACCTTCGTTTCTGGAGCAGCGAGCCAAGCCTCGTACCATTCGTTCAATTCCTTCTGTTTTTCTTCTGATAAATGCTCCCACCAAAGCTGAGAACGGTTGTCCACAAAATTGAAACACTCTATCTGCCTTCGCTCCCTTATGATTTCTTCATCTAGAATGTCAACCATAGCAAATGCGTCGTCTATCAGTCTCCAGTTCATGCCGATCCTGCAGGTCATGATCATTTCGTACGTCTCGTCGTCGACTTCCTTCTCTATGGATGCGTCGTTTATGTAAGGACTCTCGAGGAATCCCTGTTCAAGTGTCAATTCTTGAGTTTTTTTAACCGCCTTAGCCATAATTATTTCGCAACCTCCATTTGAATGTTATTTTCTCTACATAATAATTCTATTTTTTTCTTCACTAATTTAGTTGGCTCGTACTTGCCGTTTTCCCATCTGTTTACAGATGTAAAAGAAACTCCTAAAAGCTCAGCTAATGCCGCTTGAGACAGATTTAGCTTGATTCTTAGATTGATTATTGCTGATGCATAGTCTAGTTTCATACTATTACCTCCATGCAAATTGTTAAAGTCTATTAAAGATTACAGCACTTTTTTGAGAAAATTACAAGTAGTCTGCGGAATAATGCCGAAACTAAAATGAGATTTTATAAAAAATATCAATCGTCCCGTAGCAATACCTATCGTCCCGTTGATAAGGCTTTCGTTCCGTAGCAATATATAAAAAGAAAAAGAGCCCCGTAAAAATGTCTTTTGGCACTTCTACAAAACTCTGAAACTTGGTGGCGGAAAGGATAAAGTTTCCTATCTGCAAAGAAAAAAGGTCTGACACAATTTGTATCAAACCTATGCTTTTCTTATGGTGGACCTGGGGAGACTCGAACTCCCGTACGCAGCATCTTAGCCTTTATTTTCTACATGTTTATCTTGTCTAAAAATTTCATTAATACACAAAGGCAAGCAGAGAACATATTAACTAACCTGATTAAATTCTTTAAAACAGTCCAGATTTAACTATTTTAATATATCCTATTAGATATGAACCCTAAAATAAATACATAGGAAATATTTATTAAGAGTAGCTTGCACTAATTAATTAGCAAGCAAAAGCATAGTTAGCAGTGTTATTAGCACCTGCTAAAAATGCATAATTATTATCTTCTGCGGTTATTTAAACCTCGACGTTTTTACTTGCGCAACCAAGACATGCTTATAAATATTCAAATACCACGGCGAATCCAAACAAGCCCAATTAATTATACCACAAGCTGGTATAATTGTTAATATCTATTTGCTTCTTTAATTGCCTTAGCAATATTTCTTTTTCCTTCAGCCTCTTTAAGACTTTGTCTTTTATCAGCTAATTTCTTTCCCTTGCATAAGGCAATTTCAATTTTAACTAAGGAGCCAACAAAATATAATCTAGTTGGAACGATAGATAATCCCTGAAGCTTAACCTTTGTTGCAAGCTTTATTTCTTCGCTTTTATGCAATAATAACTCACGATCACGAGTTTCTTCATGATTAAAAATATTACCATGAGAATATTTAGCAATAAACATATTAATAACATAAGGACGATTATTTCTTAAAATAACATAGGTATCATTAATATTTACCTTGCCTTCTCTTATTGATTTTATTTCAGTACCAGTTAGCTTTATTCCAGCTTCATATTTATCTAAAATAAAATATTCAAAGCCAACCTTTTTATTTGTACAAATATTCGCCATAGTTATCATCTCCATAGTCTTCTTCTAGCATTAAATCAATTTTTGATGTTTCACGAACGGCATCAATAACAACAACTCTAACCTTATCGCCTAGGCTAAATGTTCTACTTGCAGATATTAATTTTTGGTGAGCCTCATCATATGTAAAATAATCATCCATATTTCTAAGACTAACTAAGCCTTCAACACCATTTTCAAGCATTACAAACATTCCAAAGCTTAAAATTGAAACAACAATGCCATCATAGTGCTCATCAATATGTTTTGACATATACCAAGCCATAAGCATATTATCAACATCTCTTTCACAATCAATAGCCTTTCTTTCACTATTTGAATTCATAATTGCTATTCCTTCAAGATTCTCAGAATAGTATTGATAGCTAGCATCAAAATTATTTGGATGTAAAACCAACTCCTTTAATAAACGATGCACCATTAAATCTGGATATCTTCTAATTGGTGATGTAAAATGACAATAATCGTCAATACATAAGCCATAATGTCCAACATTTACTGTTGAATATTTTGCCTTCATCATTGTTCTTAAAAGCATTTGATTTATTACGGGCTTTAATGGATTATCATCTAAATCCTCCAAAGCCTTTTGTATTAATTTTGAATGAATATCATTCTTAGGTAATTTAATTTTAACACCAAGCTTGCTGATAATTTTTAAAACATCACGTAATTTTTCTTGATCAGGCTTTTCGTGAATTCTATACATACAAGGATAATTCAATTTTGTAAAAAATGAAGCTACGCAGTTATTTGCCTCAAGCATAAAATCCTCTATTAGCTTTTCAGCCTCGTCACGTACTCTTAAAGAAATACCATTTGGTTCGTGATGCTCATCAAGACTAATTTTATATTCATCAATTTCAAAATCTAGTCCTCCAGCATCATGTCTTTTCTTTCTTAAAATATGAGCAAGCTTATTCATATTATTTAACATCAAAACAATATCCGAATATTTATTACACATTTCCTGATCGTCATTTAAAATTTTATTAACATTATTATAGGTCATTCGATGTCTTGATTTTATAAAGCCCTCAGAAATCTTGTAATCAACAATTTCACCTAAATCATTAATCTCCATTTGACAAGCCATTACAAGACGTATTACGCCCTCATTTAAGGAACACAAGCCATTTGATAGCTTAAAAGGAAGCATTGGAATTACTCTATCTGCTAAATAAACACTTGTTCCACGCTTTAGGGCATCATCATTTAAGGAAGTATTAGGGCGTACATAATTACTAACATCAGCAATGTAAACTCCTAATAAATAATTGCCATTCTTTAATATATCTAGCGAAACGGCATCATCAAAATCCTTAGCATCATCACCATCTATTGTAATAATTGTTTTATCAGTAAAATCAGTACGTCCTTTTAGATTACTTGGTTCCACTTCATCTGGAACTTTTTCTAATTCTTTTATCGTTTCTTCACTAAATTCACTATAAAATCCATATCCTTCAGCAATTTTAGTAATTTCGATACCATCATCATCGGTTTTACCAACTATTTTTAATACTTTTGCGGTAATTTGATTTGGTAAATAATTAATTTTTGCTTTAACAACTGTATCATCTTCATAATCATTTATATCATCAAGTTTAACTAAATGAAGAGGATATTCATATTTAGTTAAAACATATGCTTTAACCTTATTTTTACGTTTTTTATGAATAATAGTACCAATAACTTCAAGTTTATTTCTTTGTATAACCTTAACAACTTCAGCATTTTTTAATTTTCTACCATCAGAAAATGAATAAAACGCTACCTCATCACCATCAAGAGCACCATTATTACAACCATATGGAACATAATAATCATTATCTTCTCCATCAACATGAATAAAGCCATATCCTTCACTTTTAAGAATTAATTTACCATTTTTTACTTCTTTATAATGACCATTATGGCTTATAGCTAAACGTCCATTTTTAACATATTCGTCAAGAATATCAATAACCATTTGATAGCTGATATTTAAAAGTTTGCATATTTTATTTATTCTATATCCCTTTAAATATAAATCTAAAACTTTTTCTTTCATAGAATCACCTCAAAAAACATAAAAAAAACAACATAATTCCTTAATAGCAATTATGTTGTCAAGCATCATAATTATTGAATTACATTACAGATAACAACTAGAATAATAAAAATTATTCCTAGGATTGCAGTTCCTCTTTGTAAAAACAATTCAATACCACGTGTTTTTTGATTTTTAAATAATTCAGACTTGCTACCATTAAAGGCATCATTAATGTCATCCTTAGAATTTTGCATCATAACAATTGCTATTAATAAAATTGAAACAATTAGTGTAAATATATTTAAAACTAGCATTTTGATTCCTCCATACTACTTAATAGACTACTTGTTTATTATAGCATTAAAAATAAAACAATTCAATATTTTTTTCAAATTATCTAATAATTTCTAATATAAGCTTTGGTTTAATCTCAAAATCAGCATATGAATATGCTTTTTTTATCATTTCAATTGCTTCTTTCTCATTATTTCCATCAGAATATAATGTGGCAAGGGTTTCATTTTCATTAACATAATCGCCAACCTTTTTGTTTAAAACAACGCCAACACGTGGGTTAATAGTATCGGTGATTTTTTCTCTTCCAGCACCAACAAGCATTGCCGCATGACCTATTGCAAGAGCATCAATTTTACTAACATATCCTTTATTTTGACTCTTAATTTCGATAACATTTTTACCTAAAGCAAATTTTGTAGGATTAAAAATATATGAGCTATCTCCACCCTGAGCATTTACCATTTCTGCAAGCTTATTTAAGCCTTCTTTATTTTTAATTTGCTTTCTTAACAAATCCTTTGCTTCAGAAACTGTGCTTGCTAAATTACTATCAATAACTAAATATGCACCAAGAGTTAGACATAATTCAAGTAAATCCTTAGGTCCATTACCATTTAGTGTATTAATGGCCTCAATAACCTCTAAGCTATTACCAACAGCAAATCCTAGCGGTTCATCCATATTAGTTAAAACAGCTGTCATATGACGATTACATTTATTACCTATGGCAACCATTAATTTAGCTAGTCTACGGGCACTATCAATATTTTTCATGAATGCTCCACTACCTACCTTGACATCTAGGCAAATAGCATTTGCTCCACTTGCAAGCTTCTTAGACATTATGCTTGAAGCAATAAGCGGTATGGAATCAACAGTTGCTGTAACATCTCTTAATGAATAAAGCTTCTTATCTGCAGGAGCTAAATTAACTGTTTGACCTATAATAGCCAAATGTATTTTTTTAACCTGTTCGATAAATTCATCATCAGTTAATGAGATATTAAAGCCAGGAATCGATTCAAGCTTATCAAGGGTTCCCCCAGTATGTCCAAGTCCTCTTCCACTCATTTTAGCAAAATTTATACCAAGAGATGCAACAAGTGGTGCTAAAACTAAGCTTGTTTTATCACCAACACCACCTGTAGAATGCTTATCAACCTTTACTCCCTCAATCATATCAAGATTAAGCTCATCACCACTATGAAGCATGGCTAATGCCAAATTAGTTGCTTCATTATCATTCATGCCTTGAAAATAAATTGCCATTGTAAGGGCAGACATCTGATAATCTGGTATATCGCCATTTGTATAGCCATTTATGAGAAATTTAATTTCTTCGTTAGTTAATTCTAAACCATTTCTCTTTTTTTCTATTATATCTACTGCTCTCATTTTTTATCTCCTATATCTGAATAAATTCCTAATATCTTCAGCTTATAATCAGTATCATTGTTGAATTCATTTAAAATTAAATCAACCTTACTTAAATCCTTCTTTGCTAAAGAAAATTCTATATAAAAATTATATTTACCAAGTTCACTTTTCGTAGGTCTTGAAATTATATTTGAAAGGTTAATATGATACTCATCAAATCTTCTTAAAATATTATATAAAATACCTGGCTTATCAAGTAAAGCATATGCATAGCAGCTAACCTTAATTATATCACTATAAAAAATATCATTTTTATTTCTACTAATAACTAAAAATCTAGTTTCATTATTTTTAGAATCCGTAATGTCTTTTAATACAAGTGGAAATTCTTCATTAATATGCATTGGAACAATAGCAGCACTTTTGTTTTTATCTTCCATCAAATAATCAAGTGATAATAAATTTGATTCTGTTAATACACATTTGCTCAAATAAGGTTCTAAGAAATGTAAGCATTGGCCTTTAGCTTTAAACTGAACATATATTTTTCCTATATCATTAATATTATTCTCATAGCTTACTAATTTAAAAGCAATATTTTGTTTAATTTCAGCAACAATTAAAAGTGATTCCCTCATTAATATATCAAGAGCCTCTGTAACAAAACCATCTAACGAATTTTCAAATGGTAAAATTAATAAGTCTGTATCTTTAAATTTTTTAGCTGACTCTATAATTGAATCACAATAAAATACTTCGAATTTTTCGCCTGTAAACTTTTCATATTTATTTAACGCCTTATCACAAAATGTTTGTTTCGGGCCAAGTAATGAAACACTTCTCATACTAATCCTCTTTAACCTTATATTTTATTCCCTCATATAAAGGTATCATCTTATAGTTTTCTATTCTTTTAAACCAATAAGCACTGCTAGCATTATTTTGTTTGAAAATTTCAAAATAAGAATCATTCAAAAATAAAGCTGTATCATTTTCAAACGCAAAGCCATCAGCTTCATATTCTTTCACCATATCATTATAAACAATTAAGTCCTCTTTTTGATAATGAGGACAAAATGTAGCATTAATAGCACCAAAACCTTTAATCAGCTTATAATTATAGGTGTGAAAGTTATCATAATAGGAATAAAAACCACCCACACCAGCTAAAAACCACATATTTGCTCCGGCACTACTACCTGCTAACAAACAATTTGACTTAATAATTAAATCCTTTAGACTTCTTAGTTCAAAAACAATTTTTTGAGTTATACCGCCACCAAAATATAAAATGTCATAATCATTAAAGCAAACATCTTGATTTAAAAATAATTCAATATGACAATTTAGCCCATCCATTTGCTTTTTAAATCTCTCAAAGCTATTTTGGTAATCTACACTAGCATTAGGAAAATATAAAATTTTCGGATTATCTTTTCCTGTTATTTTAAGCATTATTTCATATAATTTAGTTTTGCCAGGTGTTTCACCACCCATTAAATAAAATTTCATTAGATTTTATCCTTCTTAAACTCAAAATAAAAGGTAGCGCCCTTATTTGGTAAGGTTACCACACCAAATGGATAATTATGAGCTGTTAATACTTCCTTAACAAGTGCTAATCCTAATCCTGTTCCTTTAACAGTCATCGTTGGTTTATTTTTACCACGATAATATTTATTCCAAATTGAATCTAAATCCTCCTTGGCAATTCCCGGACCATCATCGCTAACCTCAAAACGATATATACCTTTATTATTAAAAAGTCTAATTTCAATTTTTGTTTTAGCATAATGAATAGCATTTGATATTAAATTATATACTACCTCACAAATTTGCTTATAATTAGCCTCCATATAAACATCATTAATTAAGTCTAGCTTTAATTCAATATTTTCCTTTGATATTAAGGCATCAAAGCTATTTATAGTACTTCTAATCAATTCTGTGAAGTTAAATCTAGTGATTCTCGCCTCAACCCTTGCCTCTGCACGAGATAATGATAAAACATCATTAACTAAGGAAGTTAAATGATCTGACTCTGAAATAATAGTATTTAAATGACTTTCTCTAAGTTCCTTGTCATCCCCTGAAAAATCAATAATCATTTCAGCATATGATTTAATAAGTGTTAATGGTGTTTTAAATTCATGACTAATGTTAGCTAAAATATCTTTATCAAGATTATTTGATTCATTCAAATTCGCAATCAATCCCTCAATTGCCAAATTAAGCCTTTGAATTTCCAAATAATTTGATTTTTTTAACTGAATATTATAATTTTGTCTTTGAATTTCTTCTAAGGAATCACTCGCTTGATTTATAGGTAAAATAATTTTTTTTGTCCAAATTAGCGTTAATAACCCAAAAACAGTACTTACAGCTAAGGAAATAGCGATAAAGATTAATATGAATTGAAAGAAATAATTAATTTCCTTGCTGATATTTAAAACAATTAATAAATTATATGTATTATCATTCTTGATAACTGTAGTCGCAAAGCAGGAATGTTTATTACTCAAAAATTCAAAATAGTTACTTTCAACCTTAAGCGAACTCCAAATTTTTGATTGAACCTGTTTTGAAAGATTAATTTCCTTATTTGAGGCTAAAATATCAATTTCATAATCATCTGATAAACTAAAATAGGCAACTTGATAATCATTAGGAAGATTAGAAATATATTCATCTAAGGACATATCATCTTCTAAATAGAAAAGACTAATGCAATTATTAATAGCATCATTACTTTTATTATATATAGTTTTTTCAAGCATTGTTTTAAAAGAAAAAATACCAGCAATTAGAATAAAAACTATAAATGCTAGCATCATTGAAAGCATTTTAACAAAAATACTTGTTTTAATTGAATTTTTAATTTTTTTCTTCATAATCGAATTTATAACCATATCCACGAAGTGTAACAAGCATATATTTATAATTTCCAAGTCTACTTCTAAGCATCTTTATATGCGTATCAATCGTTCTATCGTCACCATAAAATTCATAGCCCCAAACGTCAGATAAAATCTTACTTCTAGAAATGGCAATTCCTTTATTTTTAACTAAATATGTTAATAATTGAAATTCTTTTTGGGTTAATTCAACCTTTTTACCATCGACAAAAACATTTCTTCCTTCAAAATCGATTTCTACACCAGCCATTTTTACACTTGCTTTTTTGTTTCTTTTTAAAACAACGTTAACTCTAGCAACAATTTCTTTTGGTGAAAAAGGCTTTGTGACATAATCATCAGCACCTGAATCAAAGCCATAAAGCTTATCATATTCTTCTCCTCTTGCTGATAGAACAATAATAGGAATATCATGCTCTTTTTTTATTTCACGAACCGCACTAATGCCATCAAGATTAGGCATCATTACATCCATTATTATTAAGTCAACAGGGATAGACTTTACTTTTTCAATTGCCTCAAGCCCATCACAGGCCTCAATTGTTTCAAATCCTGAATGTTCTAAATATTCTTTTAAAACTGTTCTAATTTTTGTTTCATCATCGGCAATTAAAATCCTCATAATTACTCCTCTTTTCTTTTTCTTGCTTCCAAACGATAAATTGGTCCTAATTTTGACCATTTTTCTTCAAATTCAGTTGTAACATTTCCTTCAAATTGATCATTATGTAAATCAAGACTAACATTATTCAAAAGCCAACCTTCATTACATAAATTTTCAATTGAATACTCAAATAAACTACGGTTATCGGTCTTCTGGTATATAGCACCGTCATTTTTAAGAATTACGGCATATTTTTCTAGATAGCCTGGTGCTGTAAGTCTTCTTTTATAGTATCTTTTTTTCGGCCAAGGATCAGAAAAATTCAAATAAATTAAGTCAACTTCATTTTTTTCAAACACATCTAAGATATTTTCAGCATCAAGCAATACTAATTTCAAATTATTTAAATCATAATTTAAAGATAATTCTGAAGCTCTTAACAAAACACTATCGTACTTTTCAATAGCTATAAAATTTATGTTCGGATTATTTAAAGCCATTGTAGTAATAAACTTACCCTTTCCACAACCTATTTCAATATGAATTGGATTGGAATTATTAAATACCTCAACCCATTTACCTCTATAATCTGTTGGATTACTTATATAATATTTTTCATTGGCAATTAATTTATTAAGTGCCCCTTTAATTTTTCTTAAACGCATATTTATTTAATTAAATCATAAATTGCCTTAGTATAAATGGCAATTGATTTAATGAAGTCCTCCACCTTAATATATTCATTTGCTATATGACAAACATCCTCACTTCCAGGAAACATTGGGCCAAAGGCAACAGCATTGTCAATAAACGCAGCATAGGTTCCACCACCAATAGTAAATGGTTTATTAGTATAATCACCAGTCATTTCCTGGTAAGCATCCATAAGCGTTTTAATTAAATCAGAATTAGGATCAACATAATGAATTTTTGAGCATCCAAGTAAATTAAAGCTATAATCATTATTAGTTAATTTAAATGAAGTTTCTACACATTCCTTAAGCTTGGTGGCATAATTATTAACTGGTATTCGACAATTAATACCTATTTTAAATTCATTATTTAAAATATTAACAACACCAACATTCATTGTTAATTCCTTCATATTTTCATCATAAATGTTAATACCTAATTTTTCACCAAAAGGATCAAAGCTTAAATATTTACATACATAATCAGATAAATTAGTTTTATGAACACTATTTAAAAAATCAAATAGAATGAAGCTAGCATTTAATCCCTTTTGAGGAACCATTGCATGGCTAGCGATACCATAAGCATATAAATAGCCATCCTTTACTTCACCACGATAATTATTTTCCTTAAGATATGCTAAATATTCATTTGTTAAATCAATTTTCAGCTTCATCTTTGCAGTTTCTGGAACAACATTATAGCGTTCACCACTTATAAATTCTAAAATTATATCATCATTTGCAAGTTTTCCTTTTATATCAAATGAAGCAATTGATTTTTCTCCATAAATTAAAGGAAATTCAGCATCAGGTGAAAAGCCGATTTCAGGCTTAATTTCTTTTTCGAAATAATGAGTAAGGCAACGTGAGCCAGATTCCTCATCACAACCAAAAATTAATCGTGCACGCTTGCTTACAGGAAGCTTTAAATCCTTTATAATTTTTAAAGCCATATAAGAGGCAACAAGTGGCCCCTTATCATCTTCACTTCCTCTAGCATATAGCTTTCCATCTCTTTTAGTTAATGTAAAGGGATCACTCTCCCAATTTTGGCCCTTTGTTGGTACAACATCTAAATGTCCTAAAATGCCAACAATCTCACCATTACTATTACCAAATTCTATATGTCCTGCATAATTATCCACATTTTTAACTTCAAAACCATCATTTTTGGCAGACTCTAATAAATAATTTAAAGCCTTTTTATTTTCAATTCCAAATGGTGCATCGCTATTTGGATCATACTTGTCCAAAACAGTTTTAAAGCTAATTAATTTTTCAAGTAGTTTTAAAGCACTAGGATAATATTCCTGTGCTTTTCCCATATAATCAATTTTCATATAAACCTCATTAAATCTCTTTACCCATTTTTAAGGTAAACATCATTTCATTAATTTTCTTCATACATTCGCCTTCATCGCCACCATTAATCTCAAAGGTAACAGTGTCTCCACAATATATTCCTAAAGACATAACGCCCATAATTGACTTTAAATCAACTTTTTTGCCATTATGGATAATAAAGGCATCGGATTTAAATTTAACAGCACTATTAACTAAAACTGTAGCTGGTCTAGCGTGTAGACCATTTTCTGATATAATTCTATAAGTTTTTCTTATCATATTTTTACCTCAAATTATCTTATATTATTTTTTTTAATTCATAAGCAATTTTTTCAGATTCATATTTAAATAGGGTTTTAATTGTATTTCCTGTAACAAACACACCCTTATCAGAAAATTCTTTGATTTTATTAAGGTCAACTAAGCTTAAATCCGTAACGCTAAGTTTCAAGCGTGAATTTTCTACACCTACACCTGTTAAATTATCTATACCACCTAGTGCTAAAACAAGGCTATCAATAAATTCTTTATTTACCTTTATCTTTTTCTTCTTACTATTTGCTATAAAAAAAATCAATATTATTGTCAAAGCAATAATTACAGCAATCGGAATAATTATTAAATATAAGTTAGCTAATATTAAGTTTATCATATTTCATCACCAATTCTATTATATTGTTTTTTCACAAGAATTTCAATAAATTTTCACATTTACATCTTAAAAATTACTTTTTTATTGCTAAATAATACGATAACCTATTACAAATATTAACAAAATCATAAATTATAATAGGAGGTGAATCCTATGTGTGATAAACCCTATGAAATAAATAGCTGTGGCAACTATATAATTGACACTGTAATTCGTATTGATAAATTACAAAAAGAAATCGTTTCTGATTATAATAGCTGTATTAGCTGTGAGACATCATTAGTTACAAATGCCAATAATACCATTCCCGTAGCATTTAAGGGATGTAGTGGTGAAATTACTGCAATTTTAGAATTACCAGATACTACAACACAATTCTTTAGAATTGAATCAGTTCGTGAAAAAAGATTTGTTACACTTCGTTTGCTTGAAGCAACCACAGTAGCTGAGGAACAAACATTTGTGGCAACAAATCATACTTGTATCTTAGATTTAAACTGTGTATGCCAAATTCAATGCTTTAACCCAATTACAGTAGTAACATGTACGCAAAAACAATAAAAAGGGTTGCGATTAATCGTAATCTTTTTTTATAGCTTTAAAATATTAATATCTATGATATCATCTAAAGAAACTAAATAGGTTTTATTATCATCATCAGTAACCTTTATATTTTCTTCGTTCAATTCTTTAACAACACCTTCGATTTTACCATTTTTAGTAATAATTTCACATAACACATTAATTCGATATAACATCATTGCCTTAATATCCTCGAGACGATATTTTTTTAAGCTTCGTTTTTGATAACGACTATCAAAAACTTCTTGATTACTCACATTCTCGTTGTTTAATTTAAAAGAGTCGATAAACATTAAAGGATCATTTTTCATTATTAATCACCACTATATAAATATGCACCACAAAAATATATATAACAAAACAATGTAGCATTTTTGCTACATTGCCATAAATAAATTATTTGCTATATCATTTTGTCCTTTTATTGTATAAGCAACATTATAATAAACATCACTACTATTAACATATGTTATTCCATTTGCTAATGCTTGATACATTATTTCCTCATTAAATAATTTAAAATTAGAATTATTATCATTATGAGGTAAGCCAATTAAAATAGCCTTAATTTTATTAGCCTTACATATTTTAATAGCTTTATCCAAATTGTTCTTAAATTCTTTAAAAGCATTTAAATCATTATTACAATTCATTGCTTCATTTTCCCCAATATTAATTACAATACATTTAAATTTGATTTTTAAGGCAATAAGCTTACTTAAGATATCCACAAGCATTTTTGAATTCATGCTTTTACGTGAATAGTTAACTACTTCGTATTTATTACTTAGTTTATTAAAGAAAGAACTTGATTTATAATTTAAAAGCTTATGATTTTCATCATATAGCAATCCGCTTAGTACTCCTTCTCCAAATAATGAAATTTTATTTTTCATGTTAAATCACCTTTACTTTCGTATTGTTTAATCTAGTTTACAATACTAGTTTATAACATTTAAATCACATTGTCAATAAGTTTTAAACAAATTATTGTAATTTTTTATATTTTATGTTAAAATATTGTTAATTATTCAAGATGTTTTAAAATAATAATAAAGGAATGTTAATATGGACGTAAATAAAACCCTAACAAATTGGTTAAATGAATTAAATAATTTTGAATTACAGAATTATGAAAAGCTTCCTGATATTGATTTATATATGGATCAGGTAGTTACATATCTCGAAAAGCAATTACAAATACTTGCAACATCATCGCTTGATAAGCAAATAACCTCATCAATGATCAATAATTATGTAAAAGGTGAAGTTATCAGTGCCCCTGTGTCAAAAAAATATAATCGTGAGCATTTATCACTTATCGAAGAAATTTGCATTTTAAAGCAAGTTTTGTCTATTGCTGAAATCAAAGAAGTCATTCAAAATCGTTATAACAATCAATCATATATTGATGTATTTAATGAATTCAAAGATTTACATTCTAAAGAAAACAAAGAGGCTGTTGAATATGCATTAAATGGTTTATCAAAAATATCTAACAATAATGCTGAAGATTTAACTAAGCTTTCGCTTGATTTAGCTTTAAAGGCAAATGCTTATATTACTATATCAAAAAGAATTTTATTTTTAACAAAGCTATTTTTAAATCAAGATAAGGAAAACGAGAAAAAGAAAGAAAAAGAGAAGGAATCAGAATAATTGATTCCTTCTCTTTTCATAATTAAATGTTAAAATTTCTTTAGATATAGGATGAGGAAAGGAAAGACTGTAGCAATCTAAATAATAATGGCAATTAATTTTTGACCCATATTTATTATCACCAACCAGTGGATGCCCAATATATGCCATTTGGCATCTAATTTGATGAAATCTACCTGTTTTTAGACTAATATCAATTAGTGATGAATCCACGCCTTTATATTTTAACGTTTTAATAGGTTTATAGTCCAAAATAGCGAGCTTACCATTCTTGTTTACATAACTTTTCTTTTCATTTTCATCCTTAAGCAAATAATTAGTTAATGTTTTAGCTTCTACTATTCCTTCAACTATAGCATAATATTTCTTTTTAAATTCTCCATTTTGCATTGAAAGAGCTAAACGAGCTGCAGCTTTTGAGGTTCTTGCATAAACCATTACCCCGCTTGTATTATAGTCAAGCCTATGAACTAATCCCAAATAAACATCACCAGGCTTATTATATTTCTCTTTTATGTACTTTTTTAAGATACTAAGCATATCAATCCTATTTGAAGAGTCAGCTTGAGAGAGTACCTCAACAGGCTTATAAACTACTAACAAATGATTATCTTCATATAATATTTCTAGATTCATCATTTTTCCTCACTATATATCGCCTTTATTTCATTTGCAACATTGATAATTTGTTTTTCAATTAGTGAATCATTGCTCCAAATCATATTGATATCCTGATTAAATTTATTATTTTCAAAATTCAAAGTATAGATTTTTTTATCTTTCAAATCATTTTCAATATAATCATCATAAATTAGAGCTAAGCCAATACCATTAATAACTAAATCCTTAACCATTTTGGCATCATTAATTTTAAGTACGTTTGGTAAAGTCTCAATGCTTAAATTATCTTTCTTTAAGGCTAGTTCAAGTAAATCATTAGATCCTGATTCTAAATTTGTAATAATTGTTTCCTTTTGTAATTGCTCAATATTGACTTTTTGTTTATGTGATAATGAATGACCAGAGCCAACACATATTGAAGCTGGTAAAGAAAATAACATCTTCCCATTAAATAGTGTTCGATCATAATTGTTATCAATAATGGCAAAATCTATTTCTCCATTATGAATTGCATCTACTATCTCGTCATGATTCAATATATTCATTATTATTTTATCCATAGGATGATTTTTCATCCAAGTAATTAGAACCTTATTCATAATGACTGAAGCAACCTGATTAGTTGTTGCAAATTTCAAGGTATGAGTAGTACTTGCTTCTTTTTCAAGCGCTTGCTTTAGTTGATTATCCATTAGCTCACATTTTTGAGCATATTCATATATTATTTGACCAGCAACTGATAGTCTAAAGGTCTTTGTATTAGCAAAAAGTTTAATATTGTTATCTTTTTCAAGAGATTTAATATGATGTGTAACTGCTGGCTGAGTTATATATAATGCTTGAGCAGTTTTAGTATAGCTTTTAGTTCTTACGAGCTCTAAAAAAGTAATTAAGCGTGTATCCATCATATTTATTTCATCTCCTTTTCACTAATTTATAGATATTTAAAAAACGATAAATATATTTTATAACATTTTATAATAAATTTCAATATAAAAGGTGATGACTTTTATCATCACCTTAATATTATTTTATAATTGCATAATCTAAAACTTCGCCTACATTAGCTACAGGGATAATTTTTAATGACTTTTTAACCTCATCTGGAACATCATCAAGGTCTCTTTCATTGTCCTTAGGAATTAAAATTGTTTTTAAACCACTTCTAAGAGCAGCAATAGATTTTTCCCTTAATCCACCAATTGGTAATACCTGACCTCTAAGTGTAACCTCTCCAGTCATTCCAATATGTGAATCAACAGGCTTGCCACTTAAAGCACTAACAATACCTGTAGTAAGAGTAACTCCGGCAGAAGGTCCATCCTTTGGAACAGCACCCTCAGGTACATGGATATGAATATCATTTTCATTAAATCTATCCATAGGTATTCCATATTCAGCAGCATGAGATTTTACATATGATAAAGCAGTTTGCGCACTTTCCTTCATCACATCGCCAAGCTTTCCAGTTAAAACTAATCCGCCCTTGCCCTTATAATAGGTAACCTCTATATCAAGGGTATCACCGCCAAATTGAGTATAAGCAAGTCCAGTTACAATACCTACCTGATTTTCAGGACGAGAAACATTATTAAAGAATCTTGGCTTTCCTAAATAATTAGCTAAATTCTCTTTGGTAATAACAGTGTTATTTGTTTTATTAATTAAAACATCCTTTACTGTTTTACGACATATTGTAGCAATCAAACGATTCAATTCACGTACACCAGCTTCTCTAGTGTAATTTCTAATTATTTCATACATTGCTTCTTCTTCAATTTTTAATTGTGAATCACTTAAACCATGATCAGTAAGCTCACGAGGTAATAAATGCTTATAAGCTATATTGAACTTTTCAAATTCAGTATAACTGCTTAATTCAATAATTTCCATACGATCACGTAATGGAGCAGGAATATCCTCTAAAGAATTGGCAGTAGTTATAAACATAACCTGAGATAAATCGTATGGCTCCTCAAGATAATTATCTGAAAAATTATTATTTTGTTCAGGGTCTAAAACCTCAAGCATAGCAGCTGCTGGATCGCCACGATAATCAGAAGCCATTTTATCAATTTCATCTAATAGGAAAACTGGGTTAACAGTTTTTGCTTCAAGCATACCTTTTATAATTCTACCAGGCATAGCTCCTATATAGGTTCTTCTATGACCTCTAATTTCAGCCTCATCACGTACACCACCAAGAGATTGCTTTATAAACTTTCTACCAAGGGCGTCAGCTATACTCTTTCCAAGTGAAGTTTTTCCAACTCCAGGTGGTCCTACAAAGCATAAAATTGTATGCGGATTACAATTAGTCATAATCTTAACAGCTAAATATTCAACAATACGTTCCTTAACCTTTTCAAGTCCATAATGACGTGAATCAAGCTTCATTGAAACATCCTTAAGGTCATTATTATCTACACTTGCTTGATTTCCCCAAGGCAAGTTAACCAAGGTTTCAATATAAGTACGCATTATACCAGATTCAGCCATTTGATTAGACGTTGAAGCATATCTTGATAATTCCTGACGAGCCTTTTCCTTAGTTCTTTCTGGCATTTGGCTTTCTTCAATCTTCTTACGGAATTCCTCAACCTCTTCATCCTGACGAGCTTTATCACCTAATTCGTTTTGAATGGCCTTCATTTTTTCACGAAGATAATATTCCTTTTGTGATTGATCAATAGATTTTTTTACCTCTTGATTAATTTTATCTTCTAAATCAGTTAATTCTTTATTTAGTTCAAAATCCTCAAGTAAATATTTTAAACGATTACAAACATCAAGCTCTGAAAGATATTTATACTTATCAACGTCGCCACGTAATCTAAAAGCAATTACATCCGATAAAACATCTGCTGAGGCACCATTTCGAATGGTTTGAAGAATCTCATCCGCGCTCGAAACAAAATTATTGTAATTTTTTGAGAACGACTCCATAACATTCTTCATCAAAACAGCTTCACGCTCTGGTGATGAAGATAATGTAATACACTTCTCATAATTGCATACAAAATAAGGATTTACAGATTCATAATTCAAAACATTTATTCTATCAGTTACTTTAAATTTAACCTTATAGTTATTATTAGGCAAACGTAATTTCAATATTATTTTAGCCAAAACGCCAACAGGTTGTAGGTCATTTTCAGTTATGTCATCATTTTGAGAGTTCTTTTGAATCAATAACAAAATATTATTTGAATACATACTTTCAGCAGCATCTAATGCTTGAACTGATGGCTCTCTTCCAATTTCAATTCTAAATTCATTATTTGGCAATGGTACTATCCCACGAACAGCAATCGCCGGTAAAACTAATTTACTTTTGTCGTCCATTATAAACACCTCTTTCCGACTACGATTATAATACACCATTTTTGGCACTTTTGCAAGTAGTTTGCCAAAAATATTTTTTTGTTTTTTAAAAATTTGAAAAAAAGTCCTCAAAAGAGGACTTAATTTTAAAATTAATCAATATATTTTGCATTATCTAATAAGAATTGAATCATCTTATCGTAAGCAATTTGATTGAAATATTGGTAGCCATTTTTAGCAACTAAATCTTCTGGCTTTTCGCCTTCCTTAGCTTGCTTTGAGGCAAAATCCTTTAATTCTTCCTCAGTTGGAGTAAGCTTTTCAGCCTCAACTAATTTACCAAATACTAATGAGAATAATGCTTGACGAGCACCTTGCTTTTCAGTTTCTTCATCAAATTTTTCTTTTGTAATATTCATTAAACCAAGGAATGTTTCAAATGGAATATTATACATCTTTGCTTGGTTTTCATATTGAGCACGAATTTGGTCTACTCTTTCTTTTACAAGAGTTTCAGGCATATCACAAACTGTATTATCTAAAATAGTATTGATAATTGTGTCAACTTGACGATCCTTCTCGGTTGTTTTCTTATTTGCTTCAATTGAATCCTTTTTATTTTTCTTTAAATCATCAATAGTTTTTACACCATCAATCTTTAAGCTTTCAACAAAGGCATCAGTTAATTCAGGTAAAACATCAGCTAAAACCTTATGAACGCTTACTTTGAAAACTGCAGCTTTACCAGCTAAATCCTTTGCACCATAATTTTCTGGGAAAGTAACATTAACATCTTTAGTTTCGCCAGCCTTCATTCCGACCATTTGGTCCTCAAAGCCTGGAATAAATTGACCAGAACCAATTTTTAACTCGTAATCCTTAGCAGAACCGCCTTCAAATAACTTGCCATCAACGCTTCCTTCAAAATCAAATACTGCATAATCACCATTTGCAATTGTTTGTTCTTCCTTTTCTACCTTAGTAGAATGAGCTGATAAAACAGCTTTAATTGCATCATCAATTTCAGAATCAGAAGCTTCTAAAATAGCTTTTTTAACTTCAATACCTTTATATTCAGGTAAATCAAACTCAGGAGTTACATCAAAAGTTAATGAAACCTTGAAATCCTTATCTGGTCCAAAATCTTCACCAACTTCAGGAACATAATTTCCAAGTACCTTTTGAGCTAATTCCTTATCATCAAAAATTTCTTTTACTTTATTGTTTAAGACAATATTAATTGCTTCCTCATATAATGCAGCTGTTCCATATGTCTTTTCATATACTGAACGTGGTGCATGTCCCTTACGGAAACCTTTTATTGTAGCATTTGCATTTACCTTTACAAATGCTTCATCAACTGCTTTTTTAAATTCATCAGCAGTTACATCAAATGTAGCCTTCATACGACTTTTTTCTAACTTTTCAGTAACCATAAAAATAACGCGCAGACGGAGACCATATTTTTTTAAAATATGTAGGAAATCTGCTCCTCCTATATATTTAATCTCCAATTCCTAAATAAATTAAAGTCCATAAATTATTATATCATATTTTTATTTTATGTAAAGAATTTATTCCCTACATAAATAAATTAGTTGCAAATTACAACTAATTTATATAAGTTTCATCCTGCTTATTTGGTTCCTCAACAGGAATGTTAATATTCTTATCCTCTTCACTAGGCTTATCAACTCCAGGAGCTATGGCCTTATTATCTTTTGCCTTTTCTTTTTCTCGTTTTGTTTTTATTGCCTTACGATATTTTCCATAATTAAATCCAGCATCAACAATTAGCATTGCAGAGCCTAAAAGAGCAAATATTGCAACTATAAATGCTAAAATTTGTGGTGTAATACTATCCACAGTGCATACAACAACACCAAGTGTTATAAAGGCAATATGTGTCCAAAATTTAATTTGATCTGTTTCCTCTTTAAATAAGACAGTACAAATAAAATAGCATAGTCCTCTTAAATATAAAACTCCACCTAAAAAGAAACGATAATATTTTTTAGCAAAATAAGGAAAACCACTTTCCGCATCACTATCTTTAAAAATCAAAATTGCACCATAAAATAAAATAACTCCAACGATTAAATTCACAGCTAATTCAAAGAATGATAACACTCTACTTCTATTAGTTTTTAACGTTTTCATTAGGGGTATAAATCTTATTACTGCAAAAATCAAAATTGCAATTCCTGTAATTAAAACTACAAGAGGAACTAAAAACTCCTTATTGATTATTCCAACAAGACCAACAGCAAGAAGTATTGCAGCTGATATTGCTTCAATCCAAAATTTATAACTCTTTAAAGGATTCTTCATAAAAATCTACCTCGCTTCGATATATAAAATTATACATCATTAAAGTGAAAATTACAATATAATTATTATTTTCCGGAAATAGCCATTTTTTCAATAGTAATGCTTGGAGCACCAACGCTTCCTTTAATTTCAAAATCATTTCCTAAATAAACCACATTATTTAACATATCCTGTAATTTACCAGATAAAATAAATAATGTAATAGGCTTGGTTTTTTTACCATTTTCAATTAAAAAGCCACTAGCTTGGAGATTAAAATCACCACTAATTGGATTTAACCCTGCATGTAATCCTTGAACTGAATTAACATAAATACCATTATCGACTACTTTAAGCATTTCGGCAAATTCAACCTTACCAGGCTTTAAATAAAGATTTGAAGGACTAACCCCAACTGATGAAGAGGCAGACGCCTTATATCCGTTGCCAGTTGATTTTGTTTTCATTATTGAGGCAGTCTTCAAATTATGTAAATAAGTAATTAGCTTACCATTTTCAACAAGTGTCTTTTCAGTTGATTTTACTCCCTCATCATCAAATGTATCCTTAGACGTTGCAAGCTCAAACATTGGATCATCAATTATGGTTATATTTTCTCCAAATATTTTTTCCCCTAGCTTATCCTTTAAGAATGACATATTTTTTATAACCGCATCAGCTGAAAATATATTTGAAAAGGCACTTAAAAGGCTACTTACAACACTCTTATCCAAAACAACCTTATAATTGCCAGACTTAATACTTTCCGCATTAAAGCTTTCATAAGCATCTAAAAAAGCACTGTCAGCAAGCTTATCCATTTGAAAATCTTTAATATTCTTCAAATAAACATAATCAAAGCCTGTCTTCATTTCCTCATTTAAGCTACAAACTACCTCTACAGCAATAAATGCATACTTATTATGCTTAGAAACATTAAGCCCATTTGAATTAATAATACTTACAGCAACATCGTGTTCGGAATATGAAGCTGAAACACTTTTTACAGTATCACTTTTTGCAAAAATTAAATCCTTAAGCTTTAAGCATAAATCAGCTTTATCCTTAGTATTATAGTCATCAAAATCATTTTTAGCTTCACTAATTGTTTCATAATTTTTGTCGCCACCATAAATAAAATAAGGTTCATTTTTATCAATTAAAGAAGCATTTTCAATGATTTTATTGATTATTTTAGGAATCATTTCATCATTATTATTTTCTTCATAAATCGTAACAATTTGTTTATTATAAACACCTCTGATAGCTAACACATCAGTTTGACTTAATACATTTGTATCAACCTCATCATTATATGTACTTATTTCAATGCCATTTTCTTTAACAGAATACACTTCAATCTCTTTAATTCCATTTTTTAAAGCTTCTTCTTTTAATTTTTGGAAATCCATTATTTATTTCCTCCATTTCCACCAACAGTCATATTTTTTACTCTTATTGTTGGCTCGCCAACACATGCAGGAATGCTTCCAGATGATGATCCACACATTCCATAACCAAATGTTTGATTATTAGCAACCATATCAATATTTAATAAAGTATCCTTACCATTACCAATCAATGTTGCTCCCTTAACTTGCTTAGTTAGCTTTCCATCCTCTATCATATAAGCCTCGCCAACAGCAAAGTTAAATTCACCAGTTGCTGGATTAACTGAACCACCAGCCATTGTTTTAGCAAATAGTCCATATTTTGTACTAGCTATAATTTCTTCTAAGGTAGAATTACCATTAGCTATATATGTATTCGTCATTCGTGATGTTGGCGAATAGCGATAGCTTTCTCTTCTTGATGAGCCTGTTGCTTCCATCTTCATTCTTCTACCATTTCGCATATCAATCATATAGCTTTTTAAAATACCGTTTTCAATTAAAACATTTTTCTTTGTTTCATGGCCCTCATCATCAATATTTTCACTACCCCATTCGTTAGGAATAGTTCCATCATCTATTGCCGTAACACAGTCAGCAGCTATTTTTTCGCCAAGTTTACCACTAAATACTGACAATCCTTTAGCAACACTCGTTGCTTCCAAGGAATGGCCACATGCCTCATGGAAAATTACACCACCAAAGCCGTTATGAATAACGACATCATAAACTCCACCAACCATCTCATCGGCTGTTAATGAAGATACTGCTCTTTTTGCAACATTTAAGGCAAAAGATTCAAAATCAAAATTATCAAAATTTGAAATATCAAAATTTCCACCATAGCTATCACTAGCCTGTTGCATACCATTTTCATCACTTGCAATAGCAATAGCAAAAACTCTTTGATGATTTCTAACATCATTTTTAAATACACCATTACTATTTGCAATTGTTACAAACTGTGTTTCATCTGTTAAAGTAGAAATTGCTTGAACAATTTTATCACTATAATTCATAATTGCCTTGCAACAGGTCTTTAAATAACCAATTTTTAAAGAATTATCTATGTCTTTAGAACATCTATTTATTATCGTAGTTTGTTCCTTATTAAATTCTTTAAATTCAAAATCTTTAATTATTTGCTCAGCCTGATATGCTTTATTAAGCTTTTCCGCAAGCTTCATTAAGCCTTGCTCATCAACCTCATTAGTATAGCCATAAACCTCAGCATTTTCCTTTAAAATTCTTATGCCTGCACCATAAACATGCATAACATTAATATCATCTATATGGTCCTTAACCATCTTTATAGTATTTTTTTGATTATCCTCAAAAAATATTTCTGCAAAGTCTCCACCTGTTTTTAGACATTCAAGAAGAACCTTTTTAGCAATTACCTTATTCATTTATTGTCACCTCTCATAAATAATACTAAATTATTATATCATAAATCCAATAAAATGGGAAATATTTTGCAAAACATTTAAAATAAACACAAATTATTTGTCGTTTTTTTGATTTTGTGATAAAATTATTAAAAGAAAGGATGTAATATAATGAATTTTGTTTTTATTTCTCCTGCATTTCCAGAAAATTATTATAATTTTTGCAATAGTTTGAAGATTAATAATGTAAATGTTTTAGGAATTGGTGATACACCATATGAACAACTAACAAATAATGTTAAAAATTCCTTAACTGAATATTACAAAGTAAATAGTTTAGAAAACTATGATGAGGTATATAAAGCTGTTGCTTTTTTTGCCTTTAAATATGGGAGAATTGATTATTTAGAATCTAATAATGAATATTGGCTACGTCAGGATGCAAAATTGCGACTAGATTTTAATATCAAAGGTGCAAAACCTGATGATGTTTCATGCTTTACATCTAAGTCAAAAATGAAGGAGTTTTATAAGCTTGCAAAAGTACCAGTGGCTAGATATAAGTTTTGTACAGATATAAACTCAGATTTAAAATTTATTGATGAAGTTGGTTACCCCGTTGTTGTTAAACCTGATGTTGGTGTTGGCGCAAGTAAAACCTACCGTATCTCTTCACCAAAAGACCTAGAAACATTCTATAAAAACGGCTTTAACGTTCCATACATTATTGAAGAATATATAGAGGGTAACATTGTTTCTCTTGATGGTGTATGCAATTCTCAAGGCGATATCGTTTTTTGTGATAATGAAATCTTTCCACCTTCAATTATGGATATAGTTAATGAAAACCTTGAGGTTAGCTATTACGTTAATAAAATTGTTCCAAACGACATAAAGGACATTGGTCAAAGAGTATTAAAGGCATTTAATATTCGTCAACGCTTCTTCCATTTGGAATTCTTCCGCTTAACAAAGGAGAAAAAAGGTCTCGGTAAAATTAATGATATTGTAGCTTTAGAGGTTAATATGCGTCCACCTGGAGGCTATACTCCTGATTTAATTAATTTTGGTCAAAGTGTTAATTGCTATCAAATTTGGGCAGATGTAATGTGCTTTGATAAAACCTTTGTTGACTTGAATAAGGAAAAGTTCTATGCAGTATATGTTTCTAAGCGTGATCGCTTAAAATATAAAAACAGCTATGAGACGATACTAGAAAAATATAAAAACAATATCACAATGCATGGTAGAATGACTAATGCCCTTGCTGATGCTCTTGGAAATGAATATTATATGGCCAAATTTTCAACACTTGAAGAAATTAATAGCTTCAAATCATTTGTATTAGAAAAAAAAGACAATTAAAAATGTCTTTTTTTATTTACCAGTAAATAAATCATAAATTTCATTATTCATTAAATTTTATAAACTAGTGATTACTTAAATTATTCTATTTTTTGATCTTTAGCCATTATTTTAAGAATTTTTTTATATGCAGCCAAACCATCATTTAAAATATTCATATCAAAATCAAATGTTGATTGATGAAGCATAGATGTATTACCAGCACCTAAAAGTAAAAATAGACAAGGATAAATTGATGTATATAGACCAAAATCCTCAGCTTGCATAAATGGTTTTTCTAAAATATTTATAAAGTCCATTTTTTTAATTAATTCAGGATCATTATACACAAATGGAAAATCAGAGCGAATTTCTATATTAAATTCAGCATTATAGTTTTTGCTAGCATTAAATAAGTTATTTTGAAGGATAGCAAAGGTTTGGTCATCAAATGCGCGCATAGTCGCAAATAATTTCGTCTTTTCAGCAACAGAATTACGAATAGTACCGCCCTCGATTTTACCGAAATTTAATAAATGCGGTTCTTTTATTTTTGAAGCTAAATCGTATAAATTAATTAGATATTTACTAGCAATCAAGATAGAGTCAATTCCTTCATCTCGATTAGCAGCATGTACCGTTTTGCCGATTATTTCGATATCAACCTCAGCACTTTTAGCAAGCATTCCTTTGGGCATACTATAAATTTTTCCTTTAGCTAAATTAGGCCAAATATGCATACCAAACATTGCTTTAGTATTTAGCTTATCAAGAATCTTACTATCAACCACGCTTCTAGCTCCACCATATATTTCTTCTGATGGTTGGAAAAGACAACTGACATTATATTTATACTCATTTAAACTATCTAGATATTCACATAATCCCAGAAGCATACTCATATGACCATCATGTCCACAAGCATGCATATATCCCAAATTTTTAGATTTATACCAAACATCATTTTGTTCATTAACAGGAAGTGCATCCATATCTGCCCTAAAGCAAATTGAATCTTCTTTGTTAAAATCAAAAAATGCAATTAGCCCAGTTTCACCTATTTCAAATATCCTACATTTAAATTTTTTTAAAATATTTAATAGGTATTCCTTAGTTTTAAATTCATGCATACCAATTTCAGGAATTTGATGAAGATCACATCTTATTCTTTTTAAATCTATCATGCAACAATATCCTTATATAATGAACGAATTGTTTCTTCATAATCAGCCTCAGATACACCGACTATTATATTTAATTCACTTGGACCTTGAGCTAAAAGCTTAACATTAATTTTAGAATTTCCTAAAATTGTAAATACCTTACCACATAATCCACTACGCTTAACCATGTTTCTACCAACAATAGCTACTAATGCAATATCCTCATCAAGCGTTACATCAGCTTCAAGCTCTCTTTTAATATCAGATATAATTTCATAATAATAGTTTTCACATGATTCCTTTGAACAAACAACAGAAATCGAATCAATTCCCGAAGGAATATGTTCAATTGAAACCTTATATTTTTCAAAAATTGATAAGACCTTTCTTAAAAAGCCAATTTCATTTGACATATGATCACGGAAAATATTAAATGACATAAAGTTCTTTTTGCCAGCAATACCAGTTACAATATGAGTATCGTCATCACATTTTTGACGAATAATAGTGCCTGGATTATTAGGATCATTAGTATTTTTAATATTAATAGGAATATTTAGCGCCTGAACTGGAAAAACAGTTTCTTCATGTAAAACATTTGCACCCATATAAGATAATTCTCTTAATTCGGCATAAGTAATTTGCGGAATACTTCGAGGATTTTCTACAATTCTTGGATCAACAGCATATACACCTGAAACATCTGTCCAGTTTTCATACATTGAAGCATTTAAGCTTTTTGCCAAAATTGAACCAGTAACATCGCTTCCACCACGACTTAATAATTTAATTGAACCATTTGGAAAGCTACCATAAAAGCCTGGAACAATTATTCTTCCATATTTTGCAAATGCCTGATTTACCTTCTCTTCAGTTACCTCATAATTGATTTTACCATCATAATCAAAGGAAATAAGATCTTTAGCATCTACAAAAGTAAATCCTAAATATTCACTCATTAATTTGGCAGTAAAATATTCACCTCTACTTACTAAATAATCAGTTTGAATATGTGAACTTAATTCATTCTTCAAAGCCTCTAAATCACCTTCAATGTCATATTTTAACCCTAGCTCCTCTTTAACACCTATAAATCGAGATGAAAACATATTCCATATATCATCATAGCCAACATTATATTTTAAATGAGCTCCTAATATATAAAGCAAATCGGTAATTTTCGTATCACTCTTATTACGCTTTCCTAAAGCTGATACAACTACTACCTGTCGTTGTTCGTCACTAAGAACAATATTTTTTACCTTTTCAAATTGAGTTGAGCATGACAGTGATGAACCACCAAATTTACATACAACAATCATAATTACACCTACATTTCATCAATTTCTGCAAGCTTCATCGCTATTTGAACAGCATTTGAGGCAGCACCCTTACGGATATTATCAGCTGTACAATAAAACAATAAACCATTTTTCTGAGCTAAATCCTTACGAATTCTTCCTACATAAACTTTATCAGTTCCATTGGCAACAATACTTGTTGGATAAATATGGTTAACATTATCATCTAGAACAACTATATCAGGGAAATTAGCAAGTGTTTTCTTTACATCATCAATGTCAAATTCTTTTTCAACCTCACACATAATACTTACACCATGAGAATTTGCAACGGGAACTCTAACACATGTTGCTGAAACTAAAAGATCTGGCTTATGAAGAATTTTTCTAGTTTCATTTACCATTTTAATTTCTTCCTTTGTATATCCATTATCTAAAAATACATCAATTTCTGGTATACATGTTTGAGCAATATTATATGGATAGAATTTTGGCTCATCACCATTTAAGCATCCCTCCAAATCATTTTTACCCTTTTGACCAGAACCAGAAACAGCTTGATATGTTGAATAAAAAACTCTTGTTAATCCATAAGCATCATCTATTGCCTTTAATGGTATAATTGATTGAATTGTTGAACAATTAGGATTAGCAATTAATTTATTCATTTTATAATCTGAAAAATTCACCTCAGGAACAATCAATGGTATTTCCTTATCTTGACGCCATGCTGATGAATTATCAATAACTCTCGCACCTGCACTTCTCGCAATTGGAGCAAATTTTCTGCTTACATCACCACCAGCACTGAAAAGTGCTAAATCAATACCTTCAAATGAATTTTCTGTTAATTCTTCAACAGTATATTCATTTCCATTAAATAATAATTTTTTGCCTGCACTTCTCTTTGATGCAAGCATTTTTATTGATTTAACAGGAAATTTATATTCCTCAAGCACATGAATAAATGTACTTCCTACTAAACCAGTTGCTCCAACGATTGCTACATTATATTTTTTCATTCTTCCATCTCCATATTTTATTATATTATTTTTAAATGTAAATGCTTGTTACAATGTCCTTAATGCATCAATTAATTCAGATTTTGAAAGAGTTTTCTCATCCTTTTTCTTAATAATTTTAGCTGGAACTCCTGCTACAACAACACCACTAGGAACATCTTCAATTACAACAGCACCAGCTGCAACGACAGAACCCTTACCAACTCTTACGCCTTCAATTACAACGGCATTAGCTCCAATTAGCACATCATCCTCGATTACAACAGGTGTTGCTGATGGTGGCTCAACTACTCCAGCAAGAACGCTTCCTGCTCCAATATGACAATTTTTACCAACTATAGCTCGTCCACCAAGGACTGCGCCCATATCAATCATTGTTCCATCACCAATTACAGCACCAATATTAATAATTGCACCCATCATAATTACAGCATTATTACCAATTTCAACCATATCTCTAATAATTGCTCCTGGTTCAATTCTAGCATTAATATTTTTTTTGTCTAAAAGAGGAATTGCCGAATTACGATAATCATTTTCAATAAAGCAGTCAATAATAAATTCCTTATTTATATCAATTGCTTTTTTAAAATCCTCATATTCACCAATTACAATATAACCATCCTTATTACCAAAGCAATGACAACCTAAAAAATCAATGTCTTTTCTTGCCTTAATATAAGCCCTAATAGGTGTTTTTTTCTTTGAAGTATGTATTAAATTTATAATTTCTAAAGCGTCCATCATTATTCTCCTTTAAATAACACGTCTTTCATATTATACAAGCCTTTTTCCTGTTTTACAATAAATTTGCAAGCTAAAAGCGCACCTTTAGCAAAAATTTTTCGACTTGAAGCACTATGTTTAATGCTAAGTACCTCATCTTCACCACAATATAAAACCTCGTGCTCTCCAACAATACTACCACCTCTTATTGAAGACACACCAATTTCGTTTGGTTTTCTTTTTTCATTTCCATATCTACCAAAGTTTGGTTCGTAATTTGTTTTATCAATTAAAGTATTTAAAAACATTTTTGCAGTTCCTGATGGTGCATCCACCTTATTATGATGGTGTGCTTCAACAATTTCAATATCAAAGCTATCCTTTAAAATTGGTGTTATCATTTCTAGCACCTTATCCATAACTAAAACACCTAAGCTAAAATTTGCACTTTTTAAAACAGGCACAAATTTAGCTAATTCATTAATCTTGGCTTCAGCTGCAATATTATACCCAGTAGTAGCCAAAACAACTGGTGTATTATTCTTTATTGCATATTCGTAAATCATATCTAAATTAGCGGGATTAGAAAAATCAAGAATTACATCAATATGATCTTTTAACTCAGATAAATTTTTAATTCCCTTTTCATAATTAATATCACAAATTGCAGATATTTCATTATTTGCCATTTCATAAACAATATGGCCCATTGCCCCATATCCTACTAAGCATATTTTCATAGATTAATTACTCCTTTTGATTCATTTATTACCTTAATCAGCTTTTCTTTATTTTCAAAGCTCATATTACATAATGGTAAATGATATCCTCCAACCTCAAATCCTAAATAATTCATTGCTTCCTTAATAGGAATAGGGCTCGTTTCCATAAATAAAGCATTTGCAAGCTTAAGACTACTATTAGCTAGCATTCTTGCCTCTAAATAATTACCATCTAAGGCATATTGACATATGTTCTTAACAGTTTTAGGGCAAATATTTGCTAAAACAGAAATAACTCCACTTGCACCAATGCTTATCATTGGTAAAATAATATCATCATTCCCTGAAAACATTACAAAATCATCACTTAAATATTGACTAACCTTCATAGCATATGACATATTCCCTGAAGCTTCTTTAATTCCACAAATATTTTTATTTTTAGCTAAATGAGCAATAGCTTCAATTGAAATTGATACGTTGGTTCTACCAGGAACATTATAAAGCATTACCGGACAGGCTGATGCCTTAGCGATAGCTTCAAAATGACGAATCATTCCCTCATTATTACATTTATTATAATAAGGAGTTATTGATAAAATATAATCAGCTCCAAGCCTTGAAAGCTCATAAGCATTTTTGCATGCTATTTCAGTTGAATTTGATCCAGCACCTACCATTACTGGTATTCTTTTATTAACTAGTTCAATAACAAACTTAGCAATTTTTTTCTGCTCTTCAAAATCAATAGTTGCAGCCTCAGCTGTTGTTCCCAAAACAACTAATCCATTTGTTCCATTATTAATATGATATTCTACTAACTCCTTTAATTTTTGATAATTTGTACTTCCATCCTCCAAAAATGGAGTGATAAGTGCTACAAAGCTACCCTTTAACATAATTTATATTCACCTTCATATACAATTTTTGCTGGTCCTGTCATATAAATATTATCTTCTATTTTTATATTTAAAGTACCATATTTCAAAATAACATTAGCTTCATTATTAATTTTACCAAGCTCATTAGCAACATATACGCTAGCACAGCATCCAGTTCCACAAGCAAACGTCCAACCACAGCCTCTTTCAAAGGTTTTAACATAGATTGTATCTTTATTAACAACCTTTACAAAATTAACATTAGTTTTTTCCCTAAAAAGATAAAAATCAGAAATATCCTTAGCATAGTCTAAAACCTTATCATTAAAGTCATCAACAAAAATAACTGTATGAATAGTTCCAGCGAAAAGTGAATAAATCTTCACTTCTAAATCATTTACCTTAATTATTCTTCCTTTGAAGCTTAAATCATCATAGGCTTTTATAAGACTATTATCATAAATAGCTTTTCCCATATTTACCCTAACATTAAAAGGATTAAGACATTTAATTTCAATTTTCATTATACCAGCAAGTGTTAGTACATCAAAATTAAGATCATTAACAATTTTATTATAATAGCAATAAAGTGCAAAACAACGTATACCATTACCACACATTGGTGCTCTTGAACCATCAGAATTATAATAAATCATTTCTAATGGATTAGTTTTTACTAAAATTAATCCATCTGCACCTACGCCTACATATCTATCACAAATTTTTATTGCTAAGTTTGAATAATCAATATTTTCTTTATAATCGGCAATTAAAAAATCATTACCACAACCATGCATTTTTAAAAATTTCATTATATTTCCCTTTCTATTAATTCCGTTAATGTTTGCCTTTTAACTACAACTCTAGCCTTGCCATCCTTGATAAAAACTACACCTGGCGTTAAGGCCTTATTATAATTAGAACTCATAGAATAGCCATAGGCACCTGTTGTATAGGAAATTAGTAAATCTCCGCTAGTAGCCTTTGGTAAAACTACCATTTCTGCTAAAATATCCCCAGATTCACAGCATTTACCAGCGATACAAACCATTTCATCCTTAGGATAATCGATTTTTGTTGCAACATCAAAGCTATATTTTGCTTGATATAATGCTGGTCTAATATTATCAGTCATTCCCCCATCAATAAAGTAATAAAGCTTATGTGGTGTTCTTTTAACATCGCCAATTGTATAAAGAGTATAACCAGCTTCACCAACAATAGCTCTACCAGGTTCAATTAATACCTCATTTAGCTTAACATTAAATTCTTTAGTATATTTAATAACACATTCAACAATAAAATGACAAACATCAGCAATTTTTTTAGGTGTATCCTCACTTGTATAAAAAACACCAAAGCCACCACCTAAATCAAGACTTATTGGCTTTGAAAAATCTTTACAATATGATACTAGTCTTTTTATTTCCTCAGCAAAGCCTGACAAATCAAAAATTTGAGAACCTATATGAGAATGTAGCCCAACTAAATTTAAATTCTTATTATGATTAATTATTTCTAACATTTTTTTATAATCATCACTATTATAAATTACGCCAAACTTAGAATCGATATCACTTGTAACGATATATTTATGTGTATGAGCCTCTACACCGACATTAATTCTAATAAATAAATTAACATCTTTATCATTAGCAAGTCTTTTTATTCTTTCTAACTCACAAATATTATCCACAATTATATTTACATTATTTTCAATTGAATACAAAATTTCTTCATCACTTTTATTATTACCATGTAGATAAATATCCTTATGATTAAAGTTTACCATATTAGCTGTGTAAAGTTCCCCAAGCGAAACGCAATCAAGGCCAAGATTATATTCCTTAACAAGACGAAGCATTGCTTTAATATTAAAGCTTTTAGACGCATATATCACTTTAGTTTTAAAACAATTTGATTTAAAGTTGTTTTTAAATTCCTTAATATTATCAATTAATCTATTTTCATCATAAATATAAAGTGGAGTTCCAAAATTCTCCTTCAATTCATCACAACTGACACCATTAATTTTTAAAATAGACATCTAATATACCTCCAAAGAAAAAATAAAAGCACCGTAAAGTGCTTATAATGATTACATCAAATAGCTCCTCTACTAAATAAAGTAGGAGTTGCATAAATATTCTTTATGCACCCATAAGAAAAAATTGCCATAATTTCTTATTCGGCGATGATTACCTTTCAATTATTTCATTGAATGCCTTCTCTATAATCTACTCATTTGCATCGCAACCTCTATTTACTATTAACTTAATCTCTATTTTATCATACTTTGATATAATTTGTCTACAATAAATTATGAAAAATATAATTTTCATTGTTTTTTTAGCTAAGTATGTGTATAATTATTACATAATAATTAATCGAAAGGATAAAATCTATGAATATAAAGCTCAATGAACAAATCAAATTAGTCGAAACATCAAAAATACGTCAATTTAACGATTATGCTCAAAGTGTTGGTGCAAATCTCATTCTCACTCTTGGCCAACCTGATTTCAATACACCAGATTCAGTAAAAAAGGCTTGTATCAATGCCTTAAATCAAAATATGACGAAATATGGACCTACACCTGGTCTTCTATCTACAAGAAAAGCCGTATGTGAATTTGAAAAAAGAAAAAATAATCTTGATTATGTACCCGATGAGGTAATAATTACTCATGGCTCAACCGAAGCCTTAACTGCGGCAATTTTTACAATGACTAATCCAGGTGATGAATTTATTGTTCCAATTCCTGCCTACCCAATGTATCGTCAAATAATAAATTTTGCTAAAGGTAAAGTTGTAACTATTGATACTACTGCAAACAATTTTCAAATTTCTAAAGAAATGCTAGACAAGGCAATTACAAGCAAAACTAAAGCCATAATCATTACATCTCCAAATAACCCAACTGGCGCTATTTTAGACGATCAATCATTAGCTAACATCTATAATGCTATTAAAAACAAGCCAATTTATCTAATAAGTGATGATGTTTATAATCAAATCATTTACACTAAAGCAAGTTTTATGTGCAAATACAAGGACTTAAAACCGCAAATGATTATTTGCCAAAGTTTATCAAAGCCATACGCTATGCCAGGTTGGCGCTGCGGCTATATGCTGGCACCTAAGGATTTTGTAATTGAAGCCTTAAAAATTCATCAATATATGCTTGTAGGTGAAAACACCTTTATCCAACCTGCTATGGAAGAGGCTCTTCTTTTTGATCCAAAGGAAATGATTGAAAGCTATAAAATACGTAGAGACTATGTTTGTAATAGACTAATAAATATGGGACTTGTTCTTAATATCCCAGAAGGAGCATTCTATGTATTCCCATCAATCAAAAAATTTGGTATTGATTCATGGACATTTTGTAAAATGCTAGCTTTAAAATATAAGGTAGCAATTATACCTGGTATTTGTTTTGAGGCTGATGATTATATTAGAATAAGTTATTGTGTAGATATGGATACAATAAAAAAAGCATTAGATGCTTTAGAATCATTTATAAAGGAACTTTAGTTCCTTTTTTTGTTAAAAAAAGTAAGTAAAAAACTACTTACTCATTAAATATTTTTTAATTCCCAAAGCAGCATTTGCTCCATCACTTACTGCCTTTGATACCTGTAATAATCCACCAATCAAATCACCGCCAGCAAAAATCCCCTTAATATTCGTCATATAATCAGAATTAACTAAAATATTTTCATTATTTGTTGCAATACCAATATGAGAAGCTAGGGAAAAACCTTGCATTGAACCAATAGCCATAAAGCATCCATCAATTTCATAGGTTCCGTTTTTTGTAACAATTTCCTTAAGGCCCGAATCATCACCCTTAAAATCAATTATTTTATCAGTAATTGTTTTATATGGAACTTCAACATCTAATGGCTTACCATCTGTAAAAATTAAAATATCATTAGTCAAATTTTTCAAGACACTTAATTCTTCTAGCATATACTTTCCATTACCAACAATTGCAATTTTCTTTTTACGATAAAAGAAGCCATCGCAAGTTGCACAATAGCTAACCCCAGACCCTTCAAATTTTTGAGCAAGAGGATTTTTAGCTCGTGATTTCCCCATTGCTAACATTAAAGCCTTTGCTTCATAGCTATTATTAGATGTTTTTACAACAAAATTATTTTCAATACTAACATCAATTACTTCTTCTCTCATAATAGGAATCTGCAAGTTCTTTGCTTGATTAATTCCAGACAATGCCAAGTCATGACCTGAAATGGAATTAATCCCAAAATAATTTTCTATTAATGAAGCACGCTCTAAAGCACCATTATCTTTAGCAATTATTATAGGATTATAGCCATATCTTTTAAGATAAATCGCTGTAGATATTCCACATGGACCACTTCCAATAATTATTACATCATACATTTATTTCACCAAAGCAAGTAAAGCTTCATGATCTAAATAACCAATGTGCTTGTTAATGATTTCACCATTTTTGAAAACAAGTAGAGTTGGAATGTTTCTAATATTAAATCTATTAGCAAGTTCCTCACATTCATCAACATCAACCTTACCAACCATGTATCCTTCACTTGCTACTTCCTCTAAAATAGGAGCAAGCATACGACATGGTGAGCACCATGTTGCCCAAAAATCAACTATAATTAAGTTGTTATTTTTAATCTCATTATCAAAATTTTCATTTGTTAAATGAATCAAAGACATATTTAATCACCTCTATATTATTTTTACCACATTTAGCATTTTATTTCAACTATTTGAAATATTCATCAATAAAATTTTCGCCCTTTAAGGTATCAGGCTCATGATGAATTAAGCATTCCTCATCAATTTGTGAGGAAGCTAAAAACATCATTATCGCTGCACAATTACTTAAATTCAAGCTTCTAATTTTATCAGTTGTTGGAATTCTATAGCAATCATCTAAATGATTATATAAAATGTTATATGGAATTCCTGTTGATTCCTTACCAAAAATCAAATAAATATTTTCATCATATTGCTTAAAATTTATTTCACTTGGACTCTTATGCCCATATCTAGTTAAAAAGAAATATTTCCCAGGATTTTTTTTAGCAAAATCCTCATAGTTTTCATATACAGCATATTTGACATAGTCTATATAATCAACACAGCTTCTTTTTAAATGCTTATCATCTAAGACAAATCCTAAAGGTTTAATTAAATGTAGCATACAATTAAATCCAACACAACTACGCATTATATTTCCTGTATTTTGAGGAATTTCTGGTTCAAAAAGAACAACATTAATTTTTGCCATTTTATTTTACTCCTTATATTAATTTAAATTCTTTTAATGCTTTGTATATACCATCATTTAAAGCATTATCAGCAATATATTTTGCACTTCTTTTAGCATTTTCACTACCATTTTTCATCGCAAAACTAAAATTTGCAGCCTGAAGCATCTCTATATCATTATCATTGTCTCCAAAAGCATAAACCTCATAATTATTTTTTAAAATATTAACTGCACTTGCTTTACTGACTCCTTTATTAAAAACATCATATACGCCAGCAGCAACTTTAACAAATTTAAGCTCTTGACATTTCTCAACAATTCTAGAAATATCATTTTTTGTATAGATTCCTAAGGAATATACCTTATTTTTCTTATACATTTCATCATTAAACTCAGGTAGTTTAATAGAAAATGCATAACTCAATAATTGTAAATTTTCTATTTTAGATGTTGTCTTAAAAAAATCAATACCTAAATAAGCACTACCAATATTTTTCTTTTGAAGATAAGGAAATAATTTAATTAACACTTCTTTTGATATTGGACTATCAAAAATAATTTTTTCATCTAGAAAAGCATAGCTACCATTACAAATAATTGCTCCATCAATTTTTATATTTGCTAGAATATCATTTAATTGTGCTAGGCATCTACCTGTTGCTAGCATAACCTTATAACCATTTTTTCTTAAGGTTTCCAAAGCTAAAAGTGCACTTTGAGGAATTATTCCATTATAAGAAAGTGTTCCATCAACATCAAATAAAAATACTTTATTCAATTTCTTCTCCTGTAAGTGAATATTCATCTGCATCTAATATCATTACTTTAATTTTATCACCAGGATTATGCTCACCTTTAGCAGCAACATAAATAGCTCCATCAATATCATCAGGTGCATAAGCATAGTTTCTTGCCTTATACATATATGATTCCTCATCATATTCTTCTATAAAGCATTCAACCATCTTGCCAATCATTTTTTGATTGTTTTCTAAAGAAATACGCTTTTGAGCATTCATAATTTGAGAATAGCGATGATTCATTTCATCTTGAGAAATAATATCAGGATAAGTGTACCCTACCGTTCCCTCTTCACGTGAATAAGTAAAAGCACCAAGTCTATCAAATTTAACTTCCTTCATAAATGAAATCATATTTTTAACATCTTCCTTTGTCTCATAAGGAAAGCCAACCATAAGCGTTGTACGTAAAATTGCCTCAGGAATTTCCTTCTTTATCTTCTTGAAAAGATTTAAAAGAAATTCTCTATTGCCTCTACGATACATTTTCTTTAAAACTAAATCTTCTGTATGTTGAATTGGAATATCAAAATAGGGCATAATTTTATCATTATTTTTTATAAACTCAATCAATTCATCAGTTACAATATCTGGGTAAAGATATAACAGTCTCACCTTAAAATCACCATTAATTTTCACAATTTCCTTTAATAAATCAACAAGTGCTAATTTTTTATATAAGTCCTCACCATATCTTGTTGTATCCTGAGAAATCAAATTAATTTCATATACACCATCATTTACCGCATTTTTTACATCCTCAACAACCTCTTCGATTGGTGTTGAAACTAAGGTACCACGAATTAAAGGGATTGCGCAAAAGGCACAACGGTTACGACATCCTTCACTAATTTTTATATATCTCATATAACTTGGTGTAGATACCAATCTATTAAGTGCTGACATACTACCATGTATTTTATAATCCCCCTTAAGTAGATCATTTAAAATTTGGCTAATATTTCCATATTCAGCAATTGAAACAAAACGATCAACCTCAGGAATTGCTTTAATTAACTCCTCTTTATATCTTTGGGCAAGGCATCCAAAAACTAAAAGCTTCTTGTTATTATTTTTATAACTAGCAAGCTCTAAAATTGTTTGAATTGCTTCCTCCTTAGCACTTTCAATAAATCCACAAGTATTAACCATTAACAAGTCAGCTTCACTTGGGTCATCAACAACGTTCATATTATTTTCTTTACATACACCAAGAATCATTTCTGAATCAACTCTATTTTTGGCACAGCCAAGACTTACCATATAAATATTCATTTTACATCCTCCATACGTTAAAAAACAATATGATAAATATATGATAAATCATATTGTTTTCTAAATTATTAAAATACGCTTAAAATATAACAAACTACTAATATAACTACAATTTCAATTAAATAACAAATAATAGCATATAATAGATTTTGTTTCTTCTTCAATATACACATTAAAAAAGAAATAACAGGGGCAATTAGTAACAAATAATTATTCCATTTTGATAAAAGCTTAGTTACTAAATCATTAGTCATATTAGTTAATAACGGATTAGCATAAAACCACAATAAGCAAACTAAAATATATGAAGACAAAATTATCATTAAAGTAGACCATACTCTAAATCCATAATAAATGTTCTTTCTAATTTTTTGTCTTTCCAGCTTATTTAAAGCCTCATAAGCCGAATTTTTATTTCCGTTAACATCAAAATATTTTTTACACAAAGCTTTTGATTTTTTGTTTTTAACAAATATCACTAAAGAAACTGCTGCTAAAACAAGTGAGCATCCAGCAATTCCAAAATCAAATGTTTTTCCAACAATTATTCCTTTTTTAATAATTGCACGATAAATGAATTCAAATGCACCCCAAATAAAGAAAATAAAACTAAATAAAGCAACTAATTCCTTTAAAAAATAATGACGTCTAAATTCATTAAGTTTTGAGGCTGATTCATCTACTTCATTAGATATTTTAGCTGGTTCGTTATCTTCATCATTAAAATCATCAACAAGAATTGGCTTCTTTAATTCCTTTATTTCACCTTGGTCCTCCTCAGCATGAGCAAAATCAGGTACTGGAACACTAAACATTTCATCACTAACATTTTCATTTGTATTAGGAACTATAGGCTTATGAAGTACTTCCTTAATACTTACCGGTGCTGATAATGCAAGGGCATCATATGCTTCACAGCATATTGTATTACAGCAAATACGATTCATATTAAATCTAGAATTTATCTCAACAATATTTTGATTTTGATATTCTTTAACAAAGCTATAATATAAATTGAAAACCTTTTTTGCAAAATCAATCGAAGTATCTTTTCCTTTGGCATATGAAAGTGAATATTTTACATATTGCTCAGATATTTTTTTAGCTTTAGGACTATTATATGAATAATTTTTAAAATTAGCTAAATTAAAGAATGGATAACCTGAATAAAAAACTTTTTTAAAATCAAAATCGATATCCTTATGAACTAAATCATATAAAGAATATAAAAAATCTTTGTTTTTTTCATAAGCAATTGTTCTTTCAAGTCCAACAACCATAGCTAAAGAATATAAAAAATCAGATCTTCTAGTTATACCATAAAACATCTTTATAGGATCTTTTTCATTTAAGCATTGTCCTAAAAATAAATCAAGTGATTTATACATAGGGTTTTTACAAAAATGCATAAAGAAATAATAGTATACAAAATCACTATTTGCATTTGCCTCAAGCAATGGTAATTGACGAACAAAACTATCATTATCCTTTTCTAGTTTAATTAAGTCCTTTAAATATAAATGACTTATGCATTTATCCTCTAAAAAGGCCTTGATACCTGGAACAATTAAAGAATATTGTTGTTCCATATACATAGCCATATCCTTCAAATCCTTAAAAAATTTGCCTTTAATGCAAATTCCAAGCTCTGGAGCTAAAAAATGTATTAAAGAGGTTAAAACATTATCTAAATATTTACATCTTTTAATTTCTATTTTCATTTGACCATATACAAAAGGATCATTCTTTAGAAAATAATTTAAAAACACCTCATAATCATTATTAATTTGAGCAATTGCTTCATTCCAATTATCAGCAAAGGCAGTTGCTAGCTCTTTGTAGTCATTATATGATTTATTTTTAAAAATAAAAGTCGAATTTTGTTTCATCGTTTTTAAACTAGTGCTAATCGCACTTCTCCTTTCAATTTATTTTTAATTATATCACAAAATCATTTTTATTGCACCAAATTTAAGAAAAAAAATGCTTTTTTATCATTTGATTAAACAATTAACAAATTCTATTTTTTCTATGAACAACCAATTCATATATTAAATTTATTATAGACATATAAAAATAAAGAATAAAAACAATCAATACTACTAGTTTAACTTGGGTAATATTTAATAATCTTATACCAAATTTCATTGTATGATTAAATGTAACTGTCAATTAAAATAAGGTGCCAAATATATATCATTTTTTCCAGTTTGAACCTTATATGGAAAATTATTTTCATCATACATAGTCTTGTATTCTTGAATAATATAAACATTATACAAGCTTTGTAAATAAGTTTGATAAACGCCGGTTTCCCACGCTGTATAATTTTTAGTAATTGATGTTTCAACACTACAAGATTCCTTATAAGTTGTTGTAATTTGTGAAGAAAAAACATTTGAAATGCTATGCTCATAGTTTGAACCAGCCTTAAAAATTTCGCACCAAACTTAAAAGAAATACTTGATTTCCTACTTTCTTGATAACTCTTTGCAAAAGTTTTTGCTGCTTCATAGCCATATGAAGTAGTCTTTGTATAAGAGACATTAAACACTTCGCCTTTTGTACATGAAACTTGACTTCCAAGTACTTTATCAAGCATTAATACTTGTCTTGACATTAAATATAAATAATATCCTTCCAAATTATGTTCATCTTTACCATAATTTGAAACATAACTACCGTTTCTTCCAAGTTCTTCACAATATGGACTAAATGTTTAATCTGGTGTAGGCATTATTATTTTTGCACTAGTAGTAAATTTAAATCCACAAACACATAAAACTATAATAGCAAAATTAAAAAAAGATATTTTATTGCAATAAGTAATAAAATATCACTTTATTTGAAATTCATGCTATCAATTATAATAGTTACAGGACCATCATTTACGAAATCAATTTTCATATCAGCACCAAAAATTCCTTCTTCTACTTTTATATTATTTTCACTTCTTAAAACCTCATTAAATTGCTTATATAAATTATTTGCATCAGAAAAATTAAGTGCTTCTGTAAAGCTTGGACGATTACCATTATATGGATTAGCATATAATGTAAACTGCGAAATAGATAATATTTCTCCGCCTATATCTATAATTGATTTATTCATTTTATTATTTTCATCTTCAAAAATTCTAAGATTAATAATTTTTTTAGACATTTTTTTGATAATTTCTAAATTATCATTATTAGTAAAGCCAACTAATAGCATTAGTCCTCGTCCTATACTACTATGTACATTACCATCAATAATACAGTTAGCCCTAAGACATCTTTGAACGACTACCTTCATATTCCCTCACGCTCCACATCATGAACCCTATTAATCTTCTTCAAATTAGCAACTAAGCGTTCTAAAGCATCTAAGTCCTTTACAAGCACCTTTAATTTTATAACTGTTTCTAAATTTGATTTATTATTTGCACTAATTGAAGCAATTGACATTGATTGAGAATTGACAGTATTCATTATCTCAGTAATAAGTGTAATACTTTGAGATGCAGAAATTTTCAATTTAACAGGATAACTTCTCGTTATATTTATAGCCCAATATAAATTTAAAATTCTATTTGTGGAAAGTGATTGTAAATTCTTACAATTTTTATGATGTACAACAAGACCATTTTCTTTACTAACAAAGCCAACAATTGGGTCCCCTGGAATTGGTGTGCAGCAGCTACCAAGTCTAAGTTTAGGTTTTTTCAAGCCTTCAACTATGACACCAGTCTCTGAATTAGTAGTCAATATTCTATTTGATTTTTCCATTTGCTTTTGAAGCATTTCTTCAGAAGTACTAGTTGTAAGACTATTTATTCTTTGAATAACTGTTTTTGGTGAAATATTTCCTTTACCTATTTCAGCATATAAATCTTCAACAGTTGAAATATTTGTTTTAGAAAAGCTTTTACTTACAAATTCATCACTAAGATTAAAAATAATCTTATTTATACTTAGTTCATTATCAAGTGAACCTTTTCCTTGTGAAATTAAGACATCTTTATTTTGTTTATTAAGATAATTTCTAATTTTATGCTTTGCATGATTAGTTTTAACAATACTTAGCCAATCTAGGTTAGGCGTAGCTGTATTTGACGTAAGAATGCTAACAATATCACCAGTATGTAATTCATAATCAAGGGGAACAATTCGATTATTAACCTTGGCTCCAACAGTTTTATTACCAATATTAGTATGAATTTTATAAGCATAGTCAAGAGGAGTAGCTCCCTTTTGAAGATCAATTACCTCACCAGTTGGAGTATAAACATAAACGTTTGCATTCAAAAGATCCTCTTTAACCGTATCTACAAACTCAGATGGATTATTATTTTCATTATCTTCTTCGGAAAATTTCAATAAATCTCCATACCATTTTAATTTTTGAGCAATCTCATATTGCTCTTTTTCTTTAGAATATTCAACATTTTCCTTATAAGCCCAATGCGCAGCTACACCATATTCAGCAATTTGGTCCATTTCCTTGGTTCTAATTTGAACCTCAAAGGTTTGTCCATCTCCACCAATTACAGTTGTATGTAGTGATTGATACATATTTGATTTAGGAACTGCAATATAATCCTTGAATCTTTTAGGAACAGGAACATAATGAGAATGAATAACTCCCAAAACCTGATAGCATTGTGCAACAGAATCGACAATTATTCTTATTGCCAATACATCATATATTTCATCAAAGCTTTTATTTTGGGTTATCATCTTTTTATAAATACTATATAAATTTTTGATTCTACCCTTAATCGTAATATCAGTAATATTAAAAGGCTTAAGAAATGTTTTTATCTCAACAATCATTTTGTCAATTGTTTCTAATCTAGCCGAGCTATCTTCTTCTATTTGTTTAGTGATTTGCTCATACATTTTAGGAGCAACATATTTTAAAGACCTGTCTTCTAATTCAGCCTTTATCTTAAACATTCCGAGTTTATCAGCAAGTGGTGCATAAATTTCTAATGTTTCCTCGCAAATTCTTTTTCGCTTCTCTTCTGCTTGAAAATCAATTGTTCTTATATTATGTAATCTATCAGCGAGTTTTACAACAACTACACGGATATCCTTAGCAATAGCTACAAGCATTTTTTGATGATTTTCTACTTGTTTTTGTTCAAGTGAGGAAAAAGTTAATTTTGCAACCTTTGTTACGCCATCAACCAAATTAGCAACATCTTCACCAAATTCACTTTTTATTTCATCATAGGTTGTGTCAGTATCTTCTAAAACATCATGAAGAAGCCCAGCCATAATTGTATCTGGACCAACTGTTAATTCAGCCAAAATATATGCAACATTTAAAGGATGGCTTATATATGGTTCACCACTTCTTCTAAATTGTCCATTATGCTTTCTAAATGCAAGCTCATAGGCTTCTTTAATTTTATTTAAATCTTTTTCTTTATGAATATACGTTCCAACCTTATTCATTAAGTCATCAATTGTAATTGTTGACATAGCCCCACTTCCTTACAATTTATTTTGAACTATTCACCTTTATATTCCATTAATGAATAAACATTATATCCTTTTAATTTCTCTCGACCCTTTAAGTCAACTAGTTCAATTAAACATGCAACACCAACAACAGTAGCGCCAAGCTTTTCAACCAAATGAATACCAGCTAAAACTGTTCCACCAGTTGCAAGTAAATCATCGATGATTAAAACCTTTTGGCCTTTCTTAATTGCATCTGCATGCATACATAAGGTATTACTTCCATATTCCAAGTCATATGATTCACTAATAACATTTCTTGGTAATTTTCCTGGCTTTCTTATAGGTGCAAAGCCAATATTCAAAGCATATGAAACTGGACAGCCAAAAATAAATCCACGAGCTTCTGGACCAGCAATCATATCTGCCTTAACTTCTTTAGCAAAACCAATAAGCTTATCGCAAGCATATTTATATGCCTCACCATCAGCCATTAATGGTGTTATATCTCTAAATAAAATACCTTTTTTAGGGTAATCAGGTACATTTGCAACATATTTTTTTAAATCCATTATATAAATCCTCCAAAATTGAATATATTATTATTATACCATAAATTCACATAAATTAAATACATTATTTTCCAGTATTATACATATATTTATCTTAGAATTATTAAAAGTATAAAAAATAGAAAGGATAAATGTTAATTAGGTTGAATAATTAACAAAATATATGGATAAAACAATTAAAAAAATTCAATTATTATTTTCAATCACTCTACTTATAAAAATTTTAGGATTATTATATAAAATGCTATTAACAAGGTTTCTAAAAATTGATGGAATGGTTATTTATTCACTATTAATGCCAACATTATCACTATCTATTGCTTTATCATCATTTAATATTCAAATAGTTTGTAATCAAAACATTTCTCAAAATTCAAATTCAGTTCGCAACATTTTAAAATCCGCTCTTAAAATTAATATTATAACTTCGTCAATAGTTTCAATTATAATTCTTTTATTATTTCCATTTGCTAAAGCTATTTATGGAAGCTATATAATTTATTATCCGCTTCTTACTATCATTCCTTTAATTTATTTTTCAAACTTTTCGGGAATAATGAAGGGATACTTGGAAGCTAAAAAAAATTTTATAACGCCAGCGCTTTCAAATTTATTAGAACAAATTGCAAAAATTATGCTATCTATCATCTTTATATTTCTAGTTAAAAACAAAGATATTTATATGAAGGTTATAATGGCCTTCTTAGCTATGAGCTTATCAGAAATATTCTCATTTTCCTTTTTAATATATAAGCTAACAAGAAACAATAAAATTTATTGGTCAAGAACGTTAGATTCAAACAAAAAGCTTCTTTTTAAACAAGCAGCGCCAATAACTATTGATCACCTTATAATTAGTATAATTACCTTTTTTGAACCCATAATCTTTTTTTATTTTTGCAATATTAACAATATTTCTAAAGATATTTCAACCAAAATATATGCACTTACAAATCAATACGCAATACCAGCCTTAACCATGATTCTTTTCATTCCCTTAACAATTAGTAAAATTATTTTTCCTGAGGCTGCTAAAAGCATAAATAATCTTAATGTCATTCAAAAAAAAATTGATTTAGCAATTATTGTTATATTTGTTTGTTCATTATTTAATTTTAATTTATGTCGCTTTCATAACGAAAAAATATTATTATTCTTGTATAAAGATATTTCCTGTAAAAATCTAACCATACTTTTAACTTATTTCTTTATCTTAATTTATTTTTCACCACTTCTAGTTGGAATACTTCAAGCTCAAAAAAAAGAATTTTTTTTATTGATTGAAAGTATTATTCTAAATATATTATCAATATGTATTTTGATTTCTTTTACTTTTATAAAAGAAATTAATTTTTTAGCATATCCATTATCCATAGCTATCACGTCATCATTAAAGGTCATTATAAATTTTATCTATATAAAGGTCCGACTAAATTACTCTTTTCCTTTATTTGGTACATTCGTTTTATTTCTTTCACTATTTTTAAATATTTTTATAGGGTCTAAAATCAAAGCTTCATCATTTAGTCTTGTTTATGCCAATTTAGTGTCATTAATGGTAATTGTTTTTTATTATTATCTTTCAAATAAAAGAAAACCTGAGTTGTATCATATGAAGCATAAATAATCTTTTTAATATCAATATTATTTGCTTTGAAAAAATTAGAAATTTCATTTGCATTTAAATTTAAAACACTTAAGTTCTCATCACAATAATTTCCACTTAAAATTATAGGCAATCTAGCCTTCGAATACTTTTCTTTTCTAAAAACTGAAAGTGTTCCATTAGTTTCAAGAACAGCTAATCTAACCTCAGAAACATCCATTATTTTTTTATCCCGTATTTGCGTTAATAAATCATCAATAGTATATTTTTCTTTTCTCATTGCAATAAGATCAATTAATCCATTATAAATAATAATTCTAGGCTTTCCTTCTAAAACATTGCGAAGCTTTGAAAATTTAATTGTCAAATATGAAAATAGCTTCTGTAAAATTAACAAAATTAATAAACACAAAATACTTAATATAAATTTTCCTGCTTCATCAATTCCAATGCTACCTAAATCTGCAATCATTAATAAAACAACCAAATCAAAAATTGACAATTCACCAATTTCTCGTTTACCTAAGATTCTAATAATTAGCATTGTCAATAAAAATACAAATAATACTCTAAGTATCAGATAAAAATATTCCATAACATACCCCTCATCTACAAATATTATCTTCTATTATCTTAATTATATGCATATGATTTATTAGTTAAAGGATGGTATTTATGAAAAAATTAATTATAACTTTTATATTTGATCTTGTTAGTATTATATTATTAATGTGTCTATTATTTATTTTAAGCAATAAAATTAATCTAACAAATTTAGTTAATTATTTTATAGGATTAGGATATTTTCTCTTTATGGGATTTTTATCATCCCTTATTTTCACGAAAAAGAAAATACTATTTTCAACAATTAACTGTATTCTTGTAATGGTCTCACTTATTCTACTGCAATCAAATGGCAATATTAATATTGTTAAAATAATCGCCTTTACATTATCTGCCACTTTAGGTAGTATAATAGGAAAACTTCTAACAAAATAATCTTTGTTTAATTCTCATTTTATGGTAAAATATTATGAGGAAGTGATTATTTATGCAACCACTAGCTTATCGTTTAAGGCCAGAAAAATTTGAAGATATTGTTGGACAGGAGCATCTTGTTGGCAAAAATGGAATAATAACTAATATGTTAAAAAAAGAACAGCTATGCTCTATGATACTATATGGTCCACCTGGAGTTGGAAAAACATCAATTGCTAATGTAATTTGTAGTTATTTTCCTCTTAATCATTATTTCTTCAATGCATCAGTTGATCAAAAATCCAAATTAAAAGAAATAATTGATAGTGCCAACTATTATGATAATTGCTTAGTTATCATTGATGAAATTCATCGAATGAAAAAAGACACTCAGGATTATCTTTTACCTTATTTAGAAAGTGGAAAAATAACAATTGTTGGTCTTACAACTGAAAATCCCTATAGTGCTATTAATCCTGCCATCCGCTCTAGATGTCACATCTATCGTTTAAACGAAATCAAGAAAAATGATTTAATTGATCTTTTAAAGAAAGCTATCATTAAAGCAAGCCTCAAAAATATTCCAGATGACGTTCTAGACTACATAGCAGTATCTTCTTCAATGGAGGTACGAACTGCCTTAAATATGCTTGAGGTTGTTTCCATGCTTGATGAGATAAATCTAGAGAATGCTAAAGAGGTTATTGGAGCTAAAAGCTTTGCTGCTGATCAAAATGGTTTAAATTATTATGATCTTCTATCCGCAATGATTAAATCAATTAGAGGTAGCGATGTTGATGCTGCTATGCATTATTTAGCTAGGTTATTAAAAATTGGTGATTTAGCAATTATTGCTAGAAGATTAAAAATTAGTGCTTACGAGGATATCGGTTTAGCTAATCCTTACGTAGGTCCACGTGTTATGGCTGCCTGTGATGCTGCGCTTGACGTTGGCTTACCAGAAGCAAGAATCCCCTTTGCCTATGCTGTTTGTGAGCTTGCTCTATCACCAAAAAGCAATTCTGCTTATGAAGCAATTAATGAAGCTTGTAATGATTTAGAAAGTCTTGAATCTATGAGCATACCTCCTCACATTTTAAATCGTGAGCTTAAAAGTGGTAAATACAAATATTTATATCCTCACGATTATCCAAATGGCTATGTTAAACAGCAATACATGCCTGATGAGCTATTAGGAAAAAAATATTTTCATCCTAAAACAACAGGTAAATATGAACGAGCCCTAAAGGAACGATATGAAGAATTAAATAAATCTTAACAAATAAATTTTTTCAAAATATTTTCATAATCATAATCAGTCACATAGCCAAAGCTTATTTGACTGATTTTTTTATTATTTAAAGCTAAACACTCACCATTCTTTCCAATATAACAAGCAAAATCATTTGCAATAGTTTTCAATGACATTAAAATTTCCGTTGTTTTGAAAATTAAAGACATTTGATTTTGTCGTTCTATTAATGAAATATCTGCTAAATAATTTATAGTACAAATAAGATGAATTCCATATCTTTGACCATTTTTAATTAAAAAATTGATTTTATCAACAATGCTTCTTTTAACCTTTGAAAAATTCATTCTACAAATTATAAATAATTCATTAAAATCAGCAACATTTTTATTATTAAAAACATCTAAATAATTATCAACATTTAAATATCTAAATAATTCTTCTCTTTTCTCATATTCAGAAATAATTTCATCAAGGGTTTCATTTATTATATTTGAATCATTAAAATAATTAGTTGTTTTTAACCCATTTAGCTCATTAAATACCTTTTCATCTGTAAAAAAATAAATAATTGTTCTACCCTTTTGATCAATATGAAGCAAAGAAATAATGCTTTTTAAAAATTCATCAGTCTCATTTTTATAATCACCAATTATGAATAGGTTATCTTTTAATGGATTCCAAGCAATCACTTCATTATTTATTTCTATACCAATTGGAAATCTATATTTTAATCCAAAGCTTAAAAGCTCCTTCAAAGATAAAATTGCTTTAAATTTGTTTTGATAGGTAATATAGGTATAAGCTTCATCGCTATAAACAAATGCTTTATTCATAAAAAAATATTTAATTTCTTCTATTCCAATATCAATTTTTTGTAATACAAATCTTGAAGAATAATAGCTTGTTTCGTTTTTAATCAAATTAACAATAATCCGTTTTTGCTTACAATAATCAAGAAATTGCTTTTCTAAATCTAAATTTATATCTCTTTGGATAGTTAAATTAGACGTTTTTGGTGCTTCACTTAAAATATCTGGTAAAATTCTAATTTTTTCTTCCTTATGTAAAGGAATATCAATATTTTTTAAATAGCCACTTATTTTATAGAAAACTCGCTTAATAAATCTAAAAATGCCTTTTTCGCTTTTAAACAAACTAATTAGTGAAAGATTTGTGACAAAAAATACACCTACACCTAAAAAAACACTAGCAATTAGATATACACCAATTTTTCCTAAGAACAAAATTAGAATTTGAAAAAATAATCCGCCTATTAATCCACCACCACAGCTGAAGCTAGTTTGATAATTATTTAAATATCTTTTATACAAAAGCAAGCTATCTTTGTAAAAAGACTTAGTCGATGAATCTAGACCATTATAAATACTAAATGAGCTAAAAATTGATAAGCTTATGTAAATTACTATAATTCCTAATATTCGAATAGAACTAAAATTTACAAATCTTTTTGTTATAATAGACTTAATTCCTAAAATAATTATAAAAACAAATATTGCAAAATAATAATCCCCAAATAAAATCCTAAAAAAAACATTAAGCAAATTCCCAAAATTTCCAAGCCTTCCTAAAATAATTAGTCCACTAACAGCAAGAAAAATTCCCAGCATAACATAATAAAAATCCTTTTTGGTTTCAATCTCAACCTTATTCTTGTTTTTTGGCATAAATTCACCACCTAATATTTTTAATAATACAATTAACATTATAAAAAAAATGCAAAAAAATAGTACTATCGAAAAAATAGTACTATTTTTGTATTAATTAATTAAATCAGTAGCTATTAATACTGGTATTACAATAGGATTTCTTTTTGTAGCCTTATATAAATAATGACCAATTTCATTTCGCAAATTAGTTTTTAAATCGCTCCAATTAACATATTTTGTAACAAAATATTTTGAGGTAACCTTTTTAAATAATTCTTTTACCTCATTTAAAAGTTCTTCGTTATCCTTAACGTAAATAAATCCTTTAGTTACAATTTGAATGTCCTCAGATATCGTTTTATTTTTAGGATTAACTAAAGCACTTATTAGGAAAACACCATCCTCAGCCAAAAGCTCACGGTCATGCATTACAACATCGCCTACATCTGAAAATGCTTTTCCATCAACAAGGTTTTCCCCAACCTCTACATCTCCGCCAATTCCAACATATTTTCCATTTTCAAACTCTAAAATATCTCCACAATCAGCAATTAAAAAATTTTCATCTGGATGTCCAACACAATTTGCAACAACCTCACATGCAAATTGATGACGATATTCCCCAATTACTGGAATAATGTATTTTGGTTTTAAAATGTTAATCATCTCTTTTATCTCTTCACGAGTTGCGTTGCTAGCAGGCATTAATTCCTTTTTAAATACCTTAACCTTACTAGTTTTATGATAAATAATATCCAAAGTTCTAGCAGCCATTTTCTCAGTTCCAATATAAGGTGTTGTTAAAATAACAACAGTATCATCAGAATTAATATTAACCAATCTATCTACGCCTCTACTCATTCTTTGAAGCATATAATATGGTTCATGTCTTTCACCGCAAACTAAAACTAATAAATCATCATCTAAATTCTTATTCTTTTCATCTATATAACGTAAATTTGCTAAATACTCATTAGGAATATGAAGATAACCTAAATTCATAGCAACATTTACTAGTCTTTGAGTTTTACGACCAATAACCGCAATTCTTCTATTATTAGCAATACCAATATCAATAATTTGCTGCATACGTAATAAGTCAGATGAGAAAATACTAAAAATTACACGACCTTGAGCACTAGCAAGTATTTGATTTAAGCGCATTTTAAATTCAAGAATCGTTCCTCTATTTTGATCATTAATTGCTCCAAGTGACTCAGTAAGTAATGCAAGAACACCTTCCTTAGCAAATATTGCAAGCATTCTAAACATAGATGCATAATCAACCTTAACATTTTGATCAAAGCTATAATTTCCAGTATAAATAATATTACCATCCTCTGTTAGAATATCAATTCCATAGGCATCAAAAACATTATGGGCTACCTGGAAAAATCTAACTGTAATATTTCCAAAATGAAGAGCAGTTTTTCTACTTATTTCAATTATCATTTTTTCATCATAATTAATTTTATCATGATTAAGCATATCCTTCAAAACTGCAATAGTAAATTTGGAAGCATAAATTTTAACAGGAATCTCTTTTAAGATATTACCAACTGCTCCAATGTGTTCAGTATGGGCATGTGTTAAAAATAAACCCACAATACGTTCTTTATTTTCAACTAAATAAGAAATATTTGGTACAATATAATCTACACCATATAATTCAGATGTGGGGTATTTTATACCTGCATCTAAAATAAAAATTCTATTATCGATTTCCAAAACATATAAATTTTTTCCATCTTCTTGTAATCCACCTAGACCTATAAATTTAATTGAACTCATATATATAAATTTCCGCAAAAAAGTGCTGAAACATTTCCTCCTTAATATTATATTTGAATAACGTAGTCATCATTTTATATTATAAACTATTTATTTTCTATTATCAAGAAGTTTTCATAAATAATAAATCATAAAAGCGCTTTTTTTATCGAACTAAAGACTGAATAAGCTGCGTCATATGGATAATATTTTCCAGGAATTTTCAACAAATTAATAACCTTAATCTTTTCATTATCAAAGCCATAAGGATATGAAGCAAGGTCATAGATATGACTAGCTTTTATTTTTTCGTATTCCTCTTCCTTTATAATATGAACTGGTATTGTGTTTATAATTATATCAAATTTATTATTATCGTTTGCAATTATCTCATTATTTATACATAATTCTTTATAATCTCTTGGAGCGTAAATTTGATAATTTAGCCCTAATCCCTTAAAAGCCATTGCCAGTCTTTTTCCCAAATTGCCATAGCCAAGAATCAAAATGCTTTTATTTATTAATGATTCTTCATTAATAAAAAAATATTTTAAAAAGCCACATATTGTAATCTTTGAATTTGCTATTAAAAAATCATCGTCATTATAACAAATTAATTTGATTCCCTTTTCTAAAAATTTAGATTTATATTCTTTCAACATTTCATAATAAAAAATTTGTTTTAGTTGATAGCATTTTTCCAAAATATCATCTAAACTAATATTTGATCCTTCAATATATTCACTTTTAATCTTAGATATTGGAAATACCAATGTATCTAAATCATAAAGATCAGTTTGATAATTAATCAGCTTACCGTCTAATAGTTTTGCTAAAATTTCCATTCTTTTATCATAATTATTTATTACCCCAATCATAAAATCACCATATTAAAATATGCAAAAAAAAGACGGATTGTGATTTCCGTCCTTAAATCTAAGCAAAATTTAACACTTTTGCTACAACCTTTAAACCCTTAGCTACTACAAAGCATCTATTTTCAATTTCTTCTCCATAATAACCCTTTTCAACACGGTTCCAAGTCTTATCTGCTAAAATTTTAAATTCATAGCTTGCACCTACAGGAAGCATCTTAGTTAAATAAAATGATTTTTTTTCATCATTATAATCAACCTTAATTGCCTTTTCTGGATTCCACTCACCAAACTTTGCGTCGCTTCCAACAATATATAAATTTTTAACATCGCAAGCACATGTAATAAAAAACTCTACTTTAGTTGTTGCAGTTTTTGTTGCCATATTCTCACCTTCCTCGTAGTTAATTTTACAATATATATTCTGCATTTACAATGCTAAAACGTTTTTATATTAATTATTAGATTTCCTGAATTTTTTTATGTAAATTTGGAAAAATAATAATGCAATTGAAAAAAAATATGTTATGATTATAAAGAGGTGATTTTATGGCTTTAAATTTTCCTAATGGTTTTAAGGTTAAAGTAAATAAAAACATTAATAAGGCAAATTTGGGTATGGACTTAGAAACAATGATTAATGAATCAAATGAATTTTACTTAGCAATTGACAAAGCAATCATTCATAAAAAACCAACACCAATTCAAATTGTTAAAGTCAATTATCCAGCAAGAAATAAAGCTGTAATAACAGAGGCCTACTACAAGGCACCATCAACAACAGATTATAATGGTATCTATCGTGGAAAGTACATTGATTTTGAAGCTAAGGAGAATCATAATAAAACTCTTTTTCCTTTAGCAAATGTTCATCCTCATCAAGTAAACCATCTTAAAAATATTGTTCGTCATGGTGGAATAGGCTTTTTAATTGTAGCTTGGAATGAATATAATGAATATTATCTTCTTCCCCTTGACGTCTTTCTTAAATATTGGGAACACCAAGAAAATAGAAAATCAATCCCCTACTCTACATTTAAAAATGAAGCTTTTCTAATTAAAGAAGGCTTTCAACCACGACTTAATTATCTAAGTGTTGTAGATGAAATTTTCTTTTAAAAGATTATTTTTCTATCTATTTGCTATTTTTGGGGTTATTACCATAATAATCTCTATCTATTTTTTTTCAATCGTATATAATCTTAAAAGCTTCGATATATCTTTAAAAACACCAATAAGTAGTCAAAAAATTTATGATAATGAAGAAAATTTATTAACATTTAATAATTACCAGCATCAATATGTAAAGCTTGATGATATTTCTGATTACTTTATTGATTCTTTAATTTCAACCGAGGATAAAACCTTTTATTCCAATTGTGGTGTTAGCTATTTGAGTATTTTACGGGCGAGCTTTGAAAATGCAACCAATGGGAAAATAATCTCTGGGGCATCAACAATTACTCAACAATATGTGAAAAATTCTTTTTTAAGCAATGATAAAAGCTATAAAAGAAAAATCAAAGAAATCATTTTAGCAATGAAGCTAAATCAAAAATATACTAAAAATCAAATTTTAGAAGCGTATGTTAATTCAGTGCTTTTTGGTGGTCAAATATATGGCATAAAAATGGCCAGCTACTTTTATTTCGATAAAACACCAGCTGAACTTAGCTTGGTTGAAGGAGCTTTCTTAGCTGGAATAATTCAACAACCAAACGGCTATAATCCATACACTAATTTAGTTAAAGCAAATAAACGAAAAAATATTGTTTTAAAATATTTATTAGACAATTCAAAAATTGACAATTTAACATATAATGAGGCACTAAAAATTAATATTGGCGACCATTTAAAAATTCAAAATCATTATAATGAAATATCATCATATTTGGATTATTTAAACTATTATTGTATAAATAATGATATTATTTCTGACACAATTTATACTAATTTAAATTTAAAGCTACAAAATGAGTTTTATGATATCGTTAATAATAAATACAATTATTTTGATGATGACAATCTAAAATGTGCTTTAGTAGCAATTGATAATAAAACTAATTCTGTAATAGCACTTACGGGTAATCGATCAAATGATTTAAAAGTATTTAATTATGCCCTCGCTAAAATTCAGCCCGGTTCAACTATAAAGCCATTAATAGATTATGCACCAGCATTTGAATATTTAGGATATCAACCATCTTCTATCATTTTAGATGAAGAATTTAATTATTCAAATGGTGAAAAAATTAATAACTGGGATATGGAATATAAAGGTAAAATAACAATTAGAGAAGCTTTAAAGGATAGTAGAAACATCCCAGCATTAAAGCTATACATTGAATTAAATGGTAAATCTAAAGAGTTTTTGAATAGACTAAATATATTTCCAGAGCAATTATACGAGGCAGATTCTATCGGAGGGGCAACGAATGGCTATTCCCTTTTAGAGCTAACAGAGGCTTATTCTGCATTTGCTAATATGGGCTATTTTAGTGAATGCTCGCCAATTAATAGTTATACTCTAAATAACAAAATGATTATTAGAACCAATGCAAGAAAAAAGGTTATGAAAGATTCAACAGCATTTTTTATAAATACAATTTTGCATGATGTTTTTAAAAATAGCAAATATAATCTTCAAAACACATATTTAATGGCCAAAACTGGTCAAACAAATTATGATTTACAAACAAGAATTAAATATAATATTCCTAAAAGTGCAACTAAGGATTCCTTATTGATTGCCTATACAAAAAGCTTAACATTGGGTATATGGGTAGGCTATGATAAAATTTCTGCAACAACCTACTTAAAAGGAACACAAAAACAAATAGCCAGAAAAATCATGTACCATATAATGAGTAAATATGCCCCTAAAAATGAATATTATAGTATTCCCAACTCATTAATAAAAAAAAGAGTCATTAACCTTGCTGGGCAAATATACTTAGCAAATAACGAGCCCTATGCTTATGATGAATACTTTTATAAAAATAATGCTCCTTTAACAAAAAAGGAGCAGGATGATTTAATTCAAATTTAATATTTCTTTTTCAATCAGTAGGAGAACTTTATTCTTGTTCTCCTTTTTATTACTTAAATAATTAAAAAAATTATAACAATGATTTAAATAGCCATTTTTCTTTAAGCAACAAAAATTTACATTTTTTTTAAGTAAAATAATTGAAGCATATTTTTTATATTCTCCATAAAGACTAATCAAAAAATTTTTAAGTTTCTTATTCTTAATATTTTTAACATATTTTAATTCATCATTAATAGCAGCTTCAATTTTTTTATAATCCTTATATAATAAAAATAAAATAATAATTTTTACTTCAAAATAATAAAGACGCTCATGTTCTCTAACATCATTAATTTGTGAAAAAACTCTAATTCCCTCTTCATATCTTCCGTTTACTAATAGATATAAAGAATTATTCAGTAAATTAATATTGATTGTATCCTTATGATAAAATTCCTTAGGCTCAATATTAACACATTTTAGACCATTAAAAATTTTATCTTTTTGGTTTTTGATGAAAATAAATTCAAAAATATAAAATCCAATTACCATAACAAATAAGATAACAAAAGCCAAAACTAAAAATAATATAGGCGAATACTGCTTAGTTGATATATATAAGCTTAAAAAGAACAAAACAAATGCAATAATTTTTACAATATTGTAGCTTTTGTTATGAAAAATACCATATGGTAATACTTCACTTAAGAAAATAAAAAATAAAAATTCAATAGCAGATATAATAACATATACGCCTATTAAAAAATAAATATAATCAAATGAAAACTGTTCAATTAAAATTATTATATCAAATGCAAGTAATGCACCAATTTTTAATGCTGGTAGTTTTCCTTTAATAAATAAAAAATCAAAACTAATTAATGCATTTATAGCTATATAGCTAATTATTCCATAAATTTGCCGATCAATTTTATTAAGCTGAATGCTAACTAGTATAAATATTAAATTAATCAAAATATTAATTACATTAATCAATATAAGTATATTTCTATTTTTCATAAATCACCTCAAAATTTAAAAAAAATACCCTCTTAAAGGGTATTTATAATTATGCAAGAGGATAAACTGATACTTGCTTTTTGTCGCGTCCTTTGCGCTCGAACTTAACAGTTCCCTCAATCATAGCAAATAATGTATCATCGCCACCACGACCAACATTATTACCAGGGAAAATTTTAGTTCCTCTTTGACGATAAATAATTGCTCCAGCCTTTACATATTCGCCATCACTTTTTTTAGCACCTAAACGCTTTGCTTCTGAATCACGACCGTTCTTAGTAGAACCTACTCCTTTTTTAGAAGCAAATAATTGTATATTAAGAATTAACATATTTGGCACCTCCTAATTTTCATATTTTATATATCTTGGGTATTGCTTTTGTAACTCATCAAGAGTTTCAATCAAATTTTCTATTACTGTGTCAGCAACAAAATTTGATTTTTTTACTTCTAATCGAAAGAATCCTTCATCACAAACCAAATCAATAATATTGGTATTCAAATCTAGTCTTTCGATTAAATTTGCACTCATAATACACGCTGTTGAAATTGCAGCACATACTATATCATGACCATTTTGTGCATAGCCAGAATGACCACTCACAACTAAAAGTGTTGTATCACTTTTATATTGAATTTTAATTTTCGTCATAATTAAGCGTTGATAGCTTCAACAGTTAACTTAGTATATGATTGACGATGACCTTGTTTTTTACGATAATTCTTCTTATTACGGAATTTAAAAACAATAATCTTCTTAGCTCGGCCTTGCTTTTCAACCTTAGCCACAACCTTAGCACCCTCAACATATGGAGCACCAACCTTAGTTTCATCACCTGATACTAATAAAACCTTGTCAAATGTATAAGATTCGCCTTCAGCAACTTCTAATTTTTCAACAAAAATAGTGCTTCCAACTTCAACCTTAACTTGTTTTCCACCTGTTTCAATAATTGCGTACATGTCGTTACCTCCTTTAATATTATCAAGACTCACTATTAGGGTAGTCAAAGACATTTATGACCCTTTCTAAGTGGTGCATGATGCAACATTAATATTATACATAACTTACTTGTCAATGTCAATAATATTTTTCATTTTATAGGCTTTTTTTTGTTAATTGATAATAATATAACTATGCTTGACTCAAATCAGAATCTTTCTTCTCTTTAGAAAAAAATCTTACAACTCTCTTTGGAAAAAACGTAATAGTCTCAGCAATAACCAAAGGAATCATTTTCATTGACTCCTTCAATGCTTGTCTTCTAATTTCTTCTTTGGTGACAACAGCGCCATCAGTAAACAAATATTTTCTTGTAATTATACCTATTCTAATAGTCATTAAGGAGTTTGCTATTCCCTGAATTACACTTTCCATCAATGGCTTAACAAATGGAACATTTGCAAGCATATTAGTAGCATTTTGAGGTAAAATATCATCTAAGGATAAATTTTCCAATCCTTCTGCAATCAGTGCAGTTCCAAAAACATTAACTGTAAGCTTAGATAAATTTTTCATTGATGGTCTAAAACCACATTTTACAACTAATTCCTTTATCATTTTTAAATTAACAGTAAATGCTGATATCATATCCATTCGTGCCGATTGAGAAAGGGCTGTAGAAATCATAACAATTTTTGCATCATGTAAAATAATTTTATTTAATTCACCTTTTACGCTTTGTTCAAAAACAAATTGTAGGTTTAGCAATAATTCATTTTTATTATTATACTTAGTTAATAAAAGCTTTTGTTCTTCAGGTAAATCATTATTTTTTACAATATTTTTGGCAACCTTCTTATAAATAGCTACTACTCTACCATCTGTTGGATCAAGTGTTGTAGCAATTGCCAATGATGGTGATTTTAAAATTATAATTATTGGGTTAACAATTGCAAAGAAAAATATTATAACAACTAATGCATAAAATATATATTCAAGAATACTAGATATTTCTCTAAGTCTTGTTCCAACATTTAAAACTGAACTAATAATTATTAATAAAAATAATAGTAAGCAACCACTAGCAATTACATACCAAATGAATCTAGACTTGTTCTTTTTCATTTAATTTTTTCTCCTTATTAGTCTTTAATTCTTTAAATATTTTATAGCCCAATATTGCAAAACCAATACACATAAAAATTATTCCCATAATCATAAAAAATATTTGAAATGTGAAATTTGAAGCGAATATTAAACTAATAGATAATATAAATTTAGGCGAATCAATAAAAATTTGGTTCAAATGGTGAGATGAGTAAAAACATCTACAAATTGGAATAGAAATAAAGCCCACAAAGATAATCATATCAACGAAAAAGAATGAATAAAAATTAGCAAAAACAACGCCAACAACTAAATCCATAATTCCTTCAGTTAGATCAAAAAAATATTCTTGTCTTTCTAATCTATCCTTATCGAGCAGTACCAGCTTAAACATTCCAATAAGTATTATTACTATTGAAACAATAGAAAAATAAGTCGAAGCCAAATTAGTATTCCTAAACAAAATAAATATTATTCCTATTACAATAAAAAATACAAATGCAATAATTGAAAACAAATATGCAGATAAAAGCTTTCGCATAACCTCACCCCATTAATTTATAAACTAAAACATCTTCTCTTTAGCATGAATAGCTGTAACTAAAAAATCATTATAAGGCGTTTCTATTCCATATTGATATGCTAAGTTGGAAATAGCACCATTTATTTTATCAATTTCTGTATAACGCTTATTCATTAAATCCTGAGTCATTGATGTAAAACCACTACCAACACGAATTGTCGTATCATAAATTTCCTTTAAAACTTCATTATAATCAAAATTACAACCATCATGATTTGCAACCAAAATAGCCTCTTTTAATACATTTTCAACTAAAGTCCACATATCTTTATTCTCACGACAAACTTTAATTTTTGTATTAAATAATGCTGTAATTGGGTTAAGAGTTGCATTAGTAAATAATTTATGCCAAATAACCTTATTTATGTCATTATCTATTTTTGTATCAAATGAACTTTCCTTTAAAACATTAGCACATACCTTAGCATTGTCACTATTAACTAAGCTACCAATTATTGTTAAACCACAGCCACTATGATAAATATTACCATTTTCAAGAGTAACACAATTATTTAAGGTATTTCCAACAATTATCTGTTTTTTATCAACAAATCTAGCCATATCTTTATCATTACCTGAGCCATTTTGTAGACTCATTAAAACTGTATTTGGCCCAATAATTGCTAAATTTTTTTGTAAAGCAGCAATATTTTGAGTTGATTTAACAAATAAAATTACTAAATCACAAACAATTTTACATTCTCCACTTAAAAATGCATTTACATGATAATATTCTTTTTTATGGTCAGTTTCTTCAATGCAAATTCCAAAATTATTAATCTTATTAACAGCATTTTGCGATATATCGATCATATAAACATCATTTTTCTTTGATAAATATGCTCCAAACAAACTTCCCATTGCTCCACTACCGATTATTGCGATTTTCATTTTTAATTACTCCTATAATTATCTTAAATATATAATAACACATTTTATTAATTAAGTCATTAAAAGCTAACATTTTTTTTAAAATGTGTAAAAAAAAGACAGCAAAATAAACCTTGCTGTCCAATTATATTAATTATTGTGGTTGTTTACCAATATATGCTAAAATTCCACCATCAACATATAAAATATGTCCATTTACGAAATTTGAAGCATCACTAGCTAAGAATACAGCTGGTCCTTGTAAATCAGTTGCATCTCCCCAACGATTTGCTGGAGTCTTAGCACAAATAAATTGATCAAATGGATGACGACTTCCATCTGGTTGCTTTTCACGAAGTGGAGCAGTTTGTGGAGTTGCAATGTAACCAGGTCCAATACCATTACATTGAATATTGTATTGACCATATTCTGAACAAATATTCTTTGTTAACATTTTTAATCCACCCTTAGCAGCTGCATATGCAGATACAGTTTCACGTCCAAGCTCTGACATCATAGAACAAATATTAATAATCTTTCCATGGCCCTTCTTAATCATTCCAGGAATAACTGCCTTACTTACAATAAATGGACCATTTAAGTCAATGTCAATTACTTGACGGAATTGAGCAGCAGTCATTTCACACATAGGGATTCTCTTAATGATTCCTGCATTATTAACAAGAATATCAATAACACCAACCTCACGCTCAACTTGTGCAACAAACGCATTAACAGCTTCCTCGTTTGTAACATCGCATACATAGCCATGAGCAGTAATTCCAGCTTCTTTATAAGCTGCAATTCCTTTATTAACTAAATCTTGGTTAATATCATTAAAAACAATTGTAGCACCAGCTGTTGCAAATGCAGTTGCAATAGCAAAGCCGATTCCATAAGATGCACCAGTAACTAAAGCTACCTTACCATCTAATCTAAAATCTTTCATATCCATTTTTATTAGTTCTCCTTAAATTATTTTAAATCAGTATTTTTTATGTGATCCATATCATCAAACTCTTGATTTTCACCACACATTGCCCAAATAAATGAATAATTAGATGTTCCAATACCTGAATGTATACTCCAGCTTGGAGAAATAACTAATTGCTCATTATTCATAACAATATGACGTGTTTCTTGAGGTTGACCCATCATATGGAATACAACATTGTCTTGTGGAATATTGAAATAGAAATATACTTCCATTCTTCTTTCATGTGTATGAGATGGCATTGTATTCCAGCCACTTCCCTCTGCAAGCTCAGTCATACCCATAGCAAGCTGACAGCTCTTGCATACATCAGGGTGAATATACTGATTAATTACACGCTTATTAAGAGTTTTAGCATCACCACATGGACGATGATTAGCCTTTTCAAAATCAATATAATAAGTTGGGTATGTTTTGTGCGCTGGAGCACTAGCAATATAAAATTTAGCTGGATTCTTAGCATCATCAGAAGCAAATTTTACTTCCTTTGTACCCATCCCAACATACATTCCATCCTTAGACTTAACATCATATGTTTTACCATCAAGAGTTACTTTTCCATTACCACCAATATTGATAATACCTAATTCTCTTCTTTGAAGAAAATAATCAGCTCTTAGGGCATCTGATGCCTCAAGTTCTAACTCTTTTGCGACAGGCATTACACCACCAGCAATAATTCTATCTTGATGTGAATAAACAAGTAAAATCTCATCTGGAGTAAATACTTTCTCCATTAAATAGTGTCTACGTAAATCCTCAGTTGTATAATGTTTAGAATCATCTGGGTGATTTGCGTAACGAACTTCCATTTTCATTTTTAATTCCTCCATTAATTAACATTTTTATAATTAATGGATAAGATACTACAAAAGTAGTATCCTATCGTAATTATAAATTATCGTTGAACACGACCAGATGCGTCTCCACCAGCTAAAGCTTCAACCTCAGCCTTAGAAACTAAGTTGAAATCGCCATTGATAGTGTGCTTTAAAGCAGATGCTGCAACAGCAAACTCCAATGCTTTTCCTTGATCATCTGGATATGTTAATAATCCATGGATTAAACCACCTGAGAATGAATCTCCACCACCAACACGGTCAATGATTGGGTTAATATCATATCTCTTTGATTGGTAGAACTCCTTACCATTATAAATTAATGCCTTCCAACCATTATGAGTAGCTGAGAATGATTCACGTAATGTAGATACAACATACTTAAATCCAAATTCTTTAGCCATTGCCTTGAAGATACCCTCATATCCTGCAGCATCAGTCTTTCCACTATTAACATCTGCATCTGGTTTAAAGCCTAAGCAAAGTTCAGCATCCTCTTCATTACCAATACATACATCAACATATTTCATTAAAGGCTTCATAATAGAAATTGCCTTTTCAGATGTCCATAATTTCTTACGGAAGTTTAAGTCAACTGAAACTGTTACACCATGACGCTTTGCAGCCTCACAAGCTAATCTTGTAAGTTCAGCAGCCTTATCAGAAATAGCTGGAGTAATTCCTGACCAGTGGAACCAATCAGCACCTTCCATAATCTTATCAAAGTCAAAATCTTCAGGATCTGCACAAGCAATTGCAGAATCAGCACGGTCATAAATAACCTTACTTGCACGCATTGAAGCACCAGTCTCTAGATAATAAATACCAACACGATTACCACCACGTGTAATATAATCAGTATGTACGCCATACTTTCTTAATGCATTAACTGCAGATTGTCCGATTTCATGTGTTGGAAGCTTTGTAACGAAATATGCATCATGTCCATAATTAGCACAGCTAACAGCAACGTTTGCTTCTCCTCCACCATATACTACATCAAATGAATCTGATTGAACGAAACGTGTATTACCTGGTGTAGATAATCTTAACATAATTTCGCCTAAAGTTACTACTTTTGCCATTTTAATTTTCTCCTTTATTATTCTTCAATTTTAATTTTTACAACTGCTTTTTCAACAGTCTTTCCATCAACATCCATTTTGGCTAAATGAATATCTTCTGGATATACAAGGGCAAATCCCTCTTCAAGAGTAAAAAATACGCCATCCTCACAGCTATATTTTGTTACATCCTTTTCAGTATTATAAGGTGCAATGACCTTTAGGGTAGGATTTGAAATATCAGTATAAGCAAATCCTTCTTTACCCTTTAAAACAATTTGTAGGTCTAAGAATTTTTCATGATTTTCAAAGAAGCAATCTTCTTTAGCTTTAGCAATATATGTATCACGATTAATAATAACATTACCATTATCAATTACTGTTTTTCCTTTTGGAAGAGCAAGTAAATCATTATTTAGTACGTAATCAATTGCTGTATCAATATTCTTAGAAATTCCTTTATATCTATATAGGTATTTAAGTTTTCCAACAATCATCTTATATTCCTCTCTATCTTACAACCTCAGCACTACCATTTGCAGCCATAAATGCTTCTATATCCTCGCAGCTGAATATAGATGCATCACCAGAAATTGTATGCTTTAAAACTGATGTATTCAAGCCGTATCTTACAGCATATTGAGGATCATCAAAGTTTTTTAATAATCCATGAATTACACCAGATGCAAAAGCATCACCGCCACCAATTCTATCATAAATATTAAAGCGAATAGGTAAAGTTAATTCCCAGCTTAATTTTTCATCCTTAAGTTTAAAATAATAACCTGCTAATGAGTTTTCAGTTGCTGAATATACAACACGATCAGTTCCAAAAATATAGCTTAAGTTATATTTTTTAATCATCTTAGGAAAAACGTTTCGACGTTTTTCTGAAAGTGTAGCATTTTCCCATCCCTCATCTAAAGGAATTTCCAAAATTGTATTTGCATCATAAAAAGAAGCAAATACAACATCAACATAATTCATAATTTCTTTATATGCAGGGCGCGCTTCCTCGATTGTCCAAAGCTTTGCACGATAGTTAAAATCAAAACTTACTTTTACATTATGAGCTTTAGCTTCTCTTACAGCTCGCATTGCAACATTTCTTACCCTTTCACCAAGTGCTAACGTAATTCCACTAACATGAAACCATGTTGCACCCGTAAAAATGTTATCCCAATCAAATTCACTTTCCTCAACTCTAGTTATTGCAGAATGCTTACGATTATAAATAACCTTGCTTGGTCTGCCACCAAAGCCTGTTTCAAGGAAATAAATTCCAAGAGTTGTAGAGCCACGAACAATTAAATCAGTATTAACGCCATTGCTTTTTAAATGAGAGATTGCTCCATCGCCAAGTTGATTTGGTGGAAGTTTTGACATAAAATAAGCATTATGTCCCATATGAGAAAGAGCAACTGCAACATTAGCTTCTCCTCCTCCATAATTAACCAAAAATGATCTTGTTTGATTAATTGTGTTATAATCTGGTGTTGATAATCTAAGCATTATCTCACCAAAGGTAATAATTTTCTCTTTCATTTTGCCTCCTAGGGGCAGCAAGTAATTTAAATTACTTTGCAGCTTTTGCAGCTTCAAATTCAGCAATAAATGCCTCTGCAGTCTTAGTTACTAATTCGAAATCGCCCTTCTTAGCACCAGCAGTTAAGCTTGAGCCTGCTGAAACAGCAATTACGCCAGCCTTGAACCAATCCTTAACATTATTTAAATCAACGCCTCCAGATGGCATTACATTAGCATATGGAATAGGTCCCTTAATATCCTTAACAAATCTAGGTCCTAAAATATCTCCTGGGAATGCTTTAATAACATCACAACCAGCTTCCATTGCAGTAACTGCTTCTTTAACAGTCATAATTCCTGGAATATATGGAATTTGATATCTATTAGCAAGCTTAGCAACATTTTCATTGAATGAAGGAGCAACGATAAATTTTGCACCAGCCTCAATAGCACCCTTACAAGTTTCAGGGTCTAATACTGAACCTGCACCGATAACTACATCCTTACGATCACCATATTTTTCAATTAATGTCTCGATAATTCCACGAGCACCAGGTACAGTATAGGTTAATTCAATAGCCTTAACTCCACCAGCAATGCAAGCATCAGCAATCTTAATTGCTTCATCTTTACTGTTTCCTCTTACTACGGCAACAACACCAATAGAAGAGATTTGATTTAAAATATCAAACTTTTTCATCTTATAAGATCCTCTTTCTATAAACGTTTAATTTGTATGAAAAACTTTTCATCACCTCTATTATAATTTTTATTGGTAATTTTGTCAATGAAAGCAATTACTTTTAGCTTCGTTTTTTTTGTTTTTTTTAATTATAGGACAAAAAAAAGAAAGCAAATGTTTGAAATATCTAAAACAAACATTATACTTTCTCTAAAAACTAATCAAAGAATTCAAAATCCCAATCATAAATATGAATTGTATCACCATTTTTGCAGCCCTTATCTCTTAAGGCATCATCAAGTCCATGACTACGCAATTGTCTAATGAATCTATTAATTGACATATCAGATGTCCAATCAGTCATTAGGAATAGTTTATGAAGCTTATCACCTGTAACGTCCCATTCATTTGATCCTATCTTTTCGATTGTAAAGAAGGCTTCCTCAGGCTCATATGTATAATTAACAACCAAATCCTTTTCATCATCTTCATAAAGTGAGAATTCCTTAGTAACAGCAAGTAAATCAGCAATCTTATAAAGAAGTGCATCTAAATTATCTTTAGTGTAAGCACTAATAGGAATCACCTCGATATTTGTAAGCTTTTTAAATCTTTCTAGATTCTCCTTTGATTCTGGTAAATCCATTTTATTAGCTACAACAATTTGAGGTCTATTAATTAAATTCATCTTGTATTCTTTTAATTCTTGGTTAATTGTTAAATAATCATCGAAAGGATCTCTCCCCTCTGAACCAGACATATCTATAACATGAACAATTACACGACATCTTTCAATATGTCTTAAAAATTGTAAGCCAAGGCCAGCACCATTATGAGCATTTTCAATAATCCCCGGTAAATCAGCCATTACAAAGCTTCTACCATCATTTACCCTAACCATACCTAAATTAGGAACCAAAGTTGTAAAATGATAGCTAGCAATTTTTGGTCTAGCTGCACTAACAGCAGATATAATCGTTGATTTTCCTACACTAGGGAAGCCAACAAGACCACAATCAGCTAAAACTCTAAGCTCAACTCTTAAATTACGTTCTTCACCGGGCTCACCCTTTTCACAAAAATCCGGACATTTATTAGTATTAGAAGCAAATGCCATATTTCCTCTTCCACCACGTCCACCAAGGGCTACAACAACCTGATCACCCTTTTTAGTAATATCACCAATAACTATATTTTTATCATCGTCGTAAATTGTTGTTCCAACGGGAACTCTAACATATGTATTTTTAGCACAAGCTCCATACATTCCTTTATTACGACCATTTTCACCATTATTTCCTTTTATTAATCGAGAATATCTAAGATCTAGTAACGTTGAAAGTCCTTCATCACCAACAAAGATGACATTTCCACCTTTTCCACCATTTCCACCAAATGGTCCACCACGTTCTACCTTTAACTCTCGTCTATATGCAACAGCACCATTACCACCGGTTCCGCCTTGAACACTAATCTTTACCTGATCGACAAACATCATATTATTCATCTCCATTTCTTTTTTACTAATTCTTTATCTTAATCTTATTTTATCATATGTACATAATAAAAGGAAGCAAAAGCTTCCTTGATAAATCTGGGGGGGACCTAGGATAAAATCCTAGGTATAAAAGGGGATTGTGAATTATGAAAAATTCACTGTGTATTTTCATACACATATTTGGGATAGGGTGGTTCACTTAAGAACCACATATATATTACAACATTTTACATTTTATTGCAAGAGTTTTTTTAACTTTTTTTCTTTTCTCCCTAAAAAACTTCTATTTCCCCATATAATTCTTTATACCTTTTCTCTTGCTTATGCATTTCTTCCTTCAAATCAGAAATTGACTGACGGAACTTTGCAGTTTCATTAGCAGATTTCATATCATCTTCAATTATTTCTTTTGCAGCAAATGGGTATCTAGTCATATCAGCAGCCATTTGATTTTTTAAAGATGTAACGGAATTTTCATAAAATTCTACATATTTAGGATATAAATCACTTTTTTCTTCTTTATAAAAATTTTCAAGATCTCCACCAATTTGTTTTAAGCCCTCATAATTATTATTTTGATAAAAATAAACGAAAAAGCGCCATAATCTTTCCATATCCTGAGAAATACTCATTTCAAGTATTGGATGATATTTCATACACTTATCAGCAAAATATTCTTCAATCCTCTTTAAATCATTAACGTTTAAGCGATTTAAATTCTTAGAATTCTTTATTTCATTGCTTATTTTTATTTGGAATTGAGAATATTTATCATCTGCACCTTTAAAAGCAGTAGCTATCATCTTCTTAATATCTTCAATATCATCCCCACGTTCCTTCATTCCAATAGCGTTATGATATTTATCTACTAAAATTGATAAACGCATATTTTCCTTCATTAAATCGCCAAACATTTGAAGATAAATGTTATCAATTAATCTTTCACTTTTTAAAAATTTTTCATATTCTAAAAGAAAAATAGCTGTTTCTTCTTTCTTTTTTAAAAATTCTTCCTTTTCCATATTGCACCTCTAAAAACATATATGGTTATTATATTATAAAAACATTAAAAATACAAATAAAAAAAGTGCTAAAAAGCACTTTAAACGACAAAAACTTAAAATATGGCGAGTCCGACAGGATTCGAACCTGCGACCGACGGCTTAGAAGGCCGTTGCTCTATCCAGCTGAGCTACGGACTCAATTTTGAATATTTTTATCGCCGAATTATATTATAATAGAAAACAACTAAAAAAACAAGACTTTTTTTCTTCTTTTTTCATTTTTTTACGAATTAAGAATTCATTAAATAAAATATCATTTCATATAATTTTTAATAAGGAGATACTATGTCAATAATATTTATATTTTTATATTTTTTGTTTCTAACTAATCAAAAAAAAATTAATCCACTTTTATACTCTTCCTTTAAAAACTATATCCTCTTTATATTTCCCACCATCTTTTGTTCACTTGTATACATTGATTTATTTAAAGATTCACATATTATAAATTATACTGCTAGATTTTTTCATAGAATCAATAAAAAATTATTCAATCTAAAATATTATGAATCGACAAAAATAATTATTTTAAGCATTTTTTGTGGCTCACCTACAAATGCCAAATTAATTAATGAAGCCTTAAAAAATGAAAGAATTGATTTGAATGAGGCAAATCTGCTTATTCCTATAACATCTTTTATGTCGATTTCCTACATGATATCTATTATTTATTTATATAACTATGGTATTAGAATTTTGCTTACTATCTATTTAGGTAACCTATTTTACTTATTTTTAAAAACGTCAAATTATAATAAAAATATGGAAGATTGTATAAGCAAGGTAAATAATCCAAAAATAAATTTATTCAATTCAATAAAAAATAATAGCCTAATAGCTTTAAATCTTTTTGGTACTATTACCTTCTTTTCAAGTATCTGTGCATTGATAAGTCTTATCTTTCCTCAATTAGAAAAATATCTTTTTTTAATTGAGCTAACATATGCAATAAAATCAGTTTCAAATAATACTTTCTTACTAATTATCTCTTTAACCTTTTTAGGATTATGTATGCAATTTCAAATAAAAGAATTTTTAGAAATAAGCACAATTAAGCTAATATTTGAAAAGATAATAATAGTAATAATAATCTTATGCTTCTATTACACCTATAATATAGCCATAATTATTTTTGCGTTCTTGCTTTTTTATAGATTAATGTCATATAAATTGCGTACAAAACACTTATTGAAAGCATAAAAATAATAAAAATCAATTCATATTTAGTAAAAATAAAGCCTAATATACCTGTACTAATCATTAGAGAACCATAAATGATAGTTAAAACTGAATTTAACATATCCTTAATAAAATTCTTATAATTGATAATACAATAAACTATTGAAATAATACCTATTATAATTGAACAGCTTCCATAAAAAAGCATATACTTCACCTCATTTTTTTATTTTAATAGTTACATAGAAACAAACTGTTGTGTAAATTGCTACTACAATTAAAATCAACAAATTCCATATATTCTTATTAACTAAAAATATATCCGCAAATATAACATATAAATTAAGAATCAACAAAAAACAATGAATTTTATTTTTCATCCTCTCACCATCATAATTATACATTACAATTAGAGATAATTTTGTCAAAAGGAATATTTCATTTTAATTATTTTAAATACCTAATATAAAGAAAAAACGGCCTAATAGCCGTATGTTTTTAGTTGGCAGCGATAGTAGGATTCGAACCTACGCGTAAAGGAGTCAGAGTCCTCTGCCTTACCGCTTGGCTATATCGCTATCTCTTTAAATTATATCATACTTTTAATTTAAAACAACAAGAAAATGAAAAAAGCAGTCCTTTTTGACGGTTCTTACTCATAAGTGGGTAGATCAATATTATACTTTTTGAAATGACACTTTAAAATGGTGTCATTTTCTTTAT
>CAKQDS010000007.1 GCA_934229535.1 uncultured Anaeroplasmataceae bacterium | reverse complement strand
GTGGTGATACCTATAGTGAAGAAATAGCCCCTCTTGGTCATAATGAAGAAATAATTAAGGGCTATGAAGCAACCTGCAATTCTACTGGCTTAACAGATGGAGTTAAATGTGGTAGATGTGGTGAAATCCTAGAAGCTCAAGAGGTAATTCCCCATTTAAATCATCAATATAAAAATGAAATTATTGAAGCAACCTGTACAAAAAGTGGACATATAGATTATGAATGTATTTTATGTGGTGATACCTATAGTGAAGAAATAGCCCCTCTTGGTCATAATGAAGAAATAATTAAGGGCTATGAAGCAACCTGCTATTCTACTGGTTTAACAGATGGAGTTAAATGTAGCAGATGTGATGAAATATTAGAGATTCAGCAAGCTATTAATATAGTTGATCATAATTACCATAATGCAATATGTATATATTGTAATCATTTGAATTCTTTAATGCTTGCTTCTAATTATGGCTATAATTATTTGCTTAATTTATCTAATGGTCTAGAAATGCAAAAATTATATAATGATTTAGAGGCTGCAGCTCTTGCCTTTAATGATAATTATGAGTTGAATTTAATCAATGAGAACGTTGCTTACATTAATTATTCTAAGTATAATTTAACTAAAGAGGAGGCAGGATATGTTTGGTCACTTTTTAGGAAGGATAATCCTCAATATTTTTGGTTAAGATACGGACTTAGATATGGTAAGGTTACAGCTGATGATCCAAGTAATAATTATAATTTTTTAGAGCTTTTGGCTTTTGAGGATTTTTATAAGGGAAGTATAAGAAAAAAATATAATGATTTGCTAGTTGAATATATTAAATTATATATTGATGAGCATATTAATGAATCAAATTATGCCAAAGCATTATTTTATCATGATTTGATAATTAATCAAATTGATTATAAATATGACGAAAATAATAAGCCAGATTCTAGTGGAATTGCTCATAGTATTGCTGGAGTTTTAGATTCTAGTGGTGTTGTTTGTGAAGGCTATGCTAAAATGTTTGAAATTATGCTGAGATTAAGTAATGTTTCGGTTTTATATGTTACAGGTGGTAATCATGCCTTTAATTTAGCCCAAATGGATGATGGTAATTGGTATTGGTTTGATTTAACTTATGATGACACTAAAGAATTAACAAGTGGAATTAAGCATACATATTTTTGTGTGAATGATTCTGAGTCCTTAGTTGACAATAATATTTTAGTTTCATTTAACTTTTTAAATACTCATGAGCTTGATTCATATACAGATATTAGTTATAAAGGCTCATATAAACTACCTAGTCGATCAAATATAGTGTTTAATGCTTCGACATATAACATTAGTGCTGTAAGAAAAGAGGATGAAAAATAAATGAAGAAACTTAAATATTTAATTTTATTAATAGTCCTTTTTAGCTTGTGGGGTTGTAGAAGTATTAATGTGCCATCTCATACGCATTTAGCAATTTCTAAATCATATGATGAATTTGAGCATTATGATGTATGCTCATGTGGTGAAATATTTAATCGTGAATCTCATAGCTTTCAAGGTGAGATATGTAGCTGTGGATATGATAAATATGAAGCAAATTTTTGTTATGATAGCAATAAAATAGTTCGAATTAAGGAAAGTGTAGCGGAAGTACATATTCCTAAAAGTCATAATGGAAATGAGATTGTTGAAATTAAAGCGAATTGCTTTAGTAATTTGAAATCAATGATAACTCTTTATCTTCCATCTTCAATAAAAAAAATAAATAATGATGCCTTTATCGGCTGTGATAATTTAGATAGTGTATTTTATTATGGAAATATAAGCGATTGGTGTAATATTGAATTTGCTAATATGTATGCTAATCCAATGATGTGTGGTGCTAGCTTTTATTTTTTTGACAATGGTAGGTTTTCTTTGATAGAGGAAATAAATATTCCTACTGGTATTAAAAAAATTAAAAATAGCTTTTGTGGCTTTAGTAATGTAAGTAAGGTTACAATTAGTGATAGCGTAGAAGAAATTGGTGATAACTCATTTTATAATTGTTTATCACTTGCAAATATTGAATTTGGAAAGAGCGTTATAAAAATTGGTGAAAATGCTTTTTATAATTGTAGAAAGCTAAAGGAGCTTTCATTTAGTGAAAATGTATCTGAAATTAAAGGATTTGCTTTTTATGGCTGTACGTCATTGCAAAAAATAACTTTTAATAAAAGCTTAAAAAATATTTTTAGCTTTGCTTTTGCAGAATGTAATAGAATTAAAGATATTTATTATAATGGAAGTATTAATGACTGGCTTTTAATTAGCTTTGAGGTAGAAGCTAATCCTATAAAATATGCCTCTAGCTTTTATTATTTAGAAAATGAAAATTATGTTAAGCTTGTTGATTTAATAATTTCTGATGATATATCTAAAATTGGTGATTATCAATTTTATGGCTATCAAGGGTTGAAAACAGTTCTAATGAAAAATGTTTCAGAAATTGGCAATGATGCTTTTTACAATTGTATTAATTTAACAGTTATTTCCTCTACAAACAATTTAAATGTAATTGGCGATAGAGCATTTATGAAATGCATTAGTTTAAAATTATTTGAATTATCTAATAATATAATAAGTCTTGGTAATAGAGTTCTTTATGGTACTAGTTCGTTAGAAAAATTAATTGTTCCTAGTGGCTTTAGTATTGGAGTTTTATTTGATGGAAATGTACCAGTATCCTTAAATGAGGTTATATATAAATAAAATGTTAGCTTTTCGCTAACATTTTTTTTCATAGAATATGGCAATTGTTTTAGGACCACAATGACAAAGCATCGTAGGATCAATTTGGTAAGTATAAATATTTAAATTATTGTTTTCTTTTAATAATTTATTTTTTAAGATTTCTAGCTCATCAGGATTATTTGTGTAAGCGATGTAAACATCATTATTGAGATGCTCATTAAAGAATAGTTTACATAATCCATCTATAGCTTTCTTTTTCCCAAGGTGAACTCCATTTATTTTAAGTTTTCCAACTTCATTTGCACTTACAATTGGCTTAAGGCGAAGAATATTACCAACAATGACTTCTGATTTAGATAGTCTACCGCCTTTATATAAATGGTCAAGTGAGCCAATAGTAAAGTGAGAAGAAATTTTAATATTATTTAATTCATTAACTATTTCTTTTAGACTTAAATTCTTTTTATTAAGCTCTATGGCTTTTAATAGATAAATTAATATGCCAACACTACCAGTCTTTGAATCAAAAATTGCAATGTTTTCGTTATTGTCACTAGCAATAATTGCATTTTGATAATTGGCAGATAATCCTGATGAAAGACTAATATATAAAATCTTATTACCTATCTTTAGATCGTTTTTAAAGGCTTCTTGATAGTCATAGGGATTAATACAGCTCGTTTTTACTTTGTTAGTACTATTAAGTTTTTCACAAAAATCATCAATATTTTCTAAAGTTAGAGGATTTACCTCTTCATCATTTAAATAAAAATAGTTTGGTATAACCTTAATATCATTTTCAACTACTAATTCCTTTGTTATACTAGAACATGAATCTACATATATTTTAATATTACTCATAATAATCCTTTACTTTAATAATTAAATATTATATACTTTTAATGCAACAATTGTTGCGATAAAATATAATTATATATGAAGTATAATATCATATAAAGTATAATAAATCTATATGTCTTGTTGTTATTGCAACATATTTGGAGGTTTGTGGCATGAAAAGTAAAGAATTTTCTAAGGATTGTTTTTATAATGCTTTAATTAGTTTATTAGATGAAGAAGAGTTTGCAGATATTCAAATATCGGAAATTTGTCATAAAGCAGGATTTAATCGCTCTACTTTTTATCGTAATTATAAGTCAAAAATAGATATTATTATTGATAAATTTAATAGTGAAGCTATAAAATGTCGCAAGGCTATAGATTCAACTAGTGATCATTCTTTATTAAATAGAATGACTATTTTATTTGAAATGCTAAAGGAAAATTCTAAGGTATTTATTTTAATGCATGAAGCGTCATTAGATTTTCAAATGTTTTTGGTTTATAAAAATATTTATAAATATGAAAACTTTAGTAATAAATACGAGTTTGATTATTTTGCTGCAGGAAGCTATGGTGTAATTATGGATTGGGTTTTATCAGGAATGAAGGAAACAGTTAAACAAATGGCTCAAATTGTAACAAATCTTATTAAATTATAGATTTTTATTCAAAATACGCCAAAGAGTAGTTCGACCAATTCCTAGTCTTTTAGCTGCTAGGGTTTGGTTATAATTACATTCTTTTAAAATATAACAACAAGCATTATATTCAATTTCTGATAGAGTCTTATTTTCTATATTAAAATAGCTAATATTTTGGTAGGTTTCATTATTTAAGATGCTTTTAATATCATTAATTGTGGGACTTTCAAAGCTTTTAATTTCATTTACTATTCTAATAAGCTCACTTTCATTTTGAAAATAATTATAATTATATAATAAATTTAGGGATTCATTATCTAAATTTATCTTTAAAGTTTTTAGGTGATCATTAATGATTTCCTTTTTTTGTTTTGAATTATTAATTGAAGGAATTCTAACTAAATAATAGGTTATTTGATTAAGCTCGTTGATTAGATTGTTGTTATTTTCATTTATTAATATTATGAGCTTATTATTACTTGTAAGCTTGGAATCGGATATGTAATTAACTAAGCATGCTAGAGCATAATTATCTAAGGCGTTTAAATTTTTTAAAATTATTATATGATTCTCTAAATTTAAAATTGAGGCTGGACTAGTTAGTAATGTGTTAAATTCCCTTTTGGTAATTAAATTAAAATCTAGAATAAAGCTTGTATTGTCTTTATATAAGGAGGATTCAATTATTTTTTTTACTAGCATGTCTTCACCAGAGCCATTCTGATAAAGAAGGCAAATTGGAATGTTATTAATAGAATATAAGGTAAGACTTTTATTTATATCTAAGGGAATATGGTAATTGTCTAATGAGGATGGAATATAGATATAATTATATTCAATGCTTTTGTTTATAGATATTTTTATTGCAATGTATTTATTTAAAGCAAAATGAAACTTTTTACTATTAATATTAATTAAATAATTTTGTTTTTTTAAAGTAATTGATTTGTTTTTAGTTAATAATTCTTTAATATTATTATTAATAATTTGTTCAATATCTTTGTTGAAAATAGGAAAAATTATTGATTTTTTAATTAATTGTCCATATTCATTATAAATAAAAATATTAGTATGCTCATTCATTAAAAATGCAGTTAAAATAGCCTCTTCGTTTTTTTGCTTATTAAGATTTAAATAAAGCTCCTTACCCGTTGAATAAGCATTTTCTAAAGACTTAAAGCTGTTTTTTAAAAGCTCGGCCTTTATTCCTTGGTTTTTAAGATAATTTTTAGTACTTGCACCAGTATATATTAAATGAAATTTTTTGATGTAATCTATTCGCGATGAAAGATCACTATTGCCTTTTATAGTAATAGTGTTAATATTATTAAAATTTAAAAGCTTTGCTTCATTGGTTAAATTTTCTTGACCAATTATTAAGGTAGGTATTTGTGATTTAATGTCAATTGTAGAGATGATATCATAAATTGATAAACCAATATCTATAACGATGGCATTAGTTATTTTTTTTAAATAAGAATATACTCCACCTCGGGAAATAATTAAATCATAATGATGAGTGTCTAAATAAAACTTTATTTTTTCTTTATGATGTCCATCGGAAAATAATAAGTCGATATTTTCTTCCTTGTATTTATTAATTAGCTTTAAAACAATATCTTTCATATCTTCATATACATATACAATTAATGTTTTCATTTTGTTCACCTATCTAATTTTAACATTTTTCGTTAATTGTTTCAATATGAAACAAAAAATGCTGTATATGAGTTTTACATATATTTATTTTATTGATAAAATAATAATGGTGATAGAAATGAAAACTTTATTTATTAGTCCAGTATCGATTAGTGTAGAGCTTGAAAATTTTGATATTTATTATTGTGAGAGCTATAAGGTTTATTTAAATGGTAAATATCTTTATGAAGGAAACACTAATGTTTTGTCTATCTATGATTTGACTCCTAATACTAAATATAAATTAGAAGTTATTAGCAATAATTTTATAGAAGAACAATGCTTTGAAACTAAAGATAAAAAATTAAAGCTTATAAAATCAGAAGGCTTTAATGATATGACAGAGGTTGTTCAAAATGCTATTGATAATTTAAGTGAGGATGAAGTTTTAGTATTAGATGGTAAATTTAAAATTGTTTCGCTATTTATTAGAAAAGGCATTGATCTATATTTGAAAAAGGGAACAATTTTGCTTGGTGAAACAGATAGAAATAAATTTCCAATTTTAAAGCATGATGATTTTTTAAATGGAATACCATTAGGAACCTGGGAGGGTGACTTCGACGATAGCTTTGCTTCAATAATTACGATTCTTGGTGCCAAAAATGTTTTTATTTATGGTGAAGGAATAATTGATTGTAATGCTCAAAATTCTGATTGGTGGATTAACCATCGTGTAAAAAGAATCGCAAGACGTCCTAAGGGAATATTCATTCATACAAGCGAGAATGTTACCTTTGATGGTATTAGAGTATGTAATACGCCATCATGGAATCAGCATCCATTTTATTCTAAAAATATTAACTATTATAATTGTGAGCTTATTAATCCTTTTAATTCACCAACAACTGATGGTATTGATCCTGAATCATGTGAAAATGTAAATATAATTGGTTGCAAAATTAGTGTTGGTGATGATTGTATTGCAATTAAGTCTGGTAAAATTAATTTTGCACGATTATTTCATAAACCATCTAGTATGATTACAATTAGAAATTGTCTTATGAATAATGGCCATGCTGGTGTAACAATTGGTAGTGAAAATAGTGGTGGAATAAATAATGTTTTAGTTACGAAATGCTTATTTGATCATACAGATAGAGGAATAAGAATTAAATCGCAGCGTGGTAGAGGTAAGGATTCAATTATTGAAAATATTACATTCCACAATATTAAAATGGATAATGTTATGTCACCATTTGTTATAAATGCTTTTTATAAGGCAGGTAATGATGTGATTGACGATAGATTTAATCGAGATTATTTACCTGTCAATGATTTGACACCAAGATTAAAAAGCTTTGAATTTAGTAATATTTCTTGTCTTAATGTTTCCCAAGGCTTGGCTCATTTTTTAGGTCTTCCAGAGGCAATGATTGAAAGTGTAGCCTTAAATGATATTATAGTTACCTATAATAAGGATGCTAAACCTATGGATATGGATATGAAGGCTTGGGTTGAGGAATTTAAAAATGTAGGTATATATGCTGAAAATGTAAAAAGAATTGTTTTGAAGAATGTTAAATTTTTAGATGAGCCTACAAAAAAATTTATATTAAGAAATGTTAATTTTGTGGAGGAAAATTAGAAATGGAATTTTTAAACACGTTATTGTTTGCTTTTAATGCAGTAATGCCTATTATTTTGTTAATATTACTTGGATATTTTTTAAGAAAGAAAAATTTTTTAAGTGATGATTTCTTACGAGTTGGTAATAAGTTTGCTTTTAAGATATGTATGCCAACATTACTATTTATAAATATATATTCTATTGGTTCATTTAGTGAAATTAAATGGGATGTTGTAATTTTTAGTGAAATCATTATTATTAGTGCTTTTTTAATCGGATTATTATTTGTTAAGATTTTTGTTAAGGATGATCGTAAAAAGGGTGTAGTTTTACAGTGTATTTTTAGATCTAATTTTGCAATAATAGGTATCCCATTATCTGAGGCACTTGGTGGTGCTGGAGCTTTGGAGATTGTTGCAATTTTATCAGCCTTTACAATTCCTACCTTTAATATTTTAGCAGTTACATCACTATCAATATTTGTTAAGGATGGTGAATCTAAGCCAAGCTTTGGAAAAATTTTATTAAATATCTGTAAAAATCCATTAATTATTGGTGTTGTATTAGGACTTGTTTGCTTAGGAATTAGAGCTTTAATTCCTACAAATAGTAGTGGCGAATTATATTTCTCTTTAAAGGGAAGCTTACCATTCTTATATAAGGCTATTGAAAATTTAAGTAAAATTTGTTCACCTTTAGCATTGATTATTTTAGGTGGAATGTTTGATTTTAGTGCTGTAAAGGGAATGCTAAAGGAAATAATTTATGGTACTGCTGGTAGACTTGTTGTTGTTCCTGGTGTTGCTATACTACTTGGCGTCTTATTATCAAAATATACTAATCTAATCAATTTTGATAGTAGTGTCTATCCTGCTCTTATTGCTTTATTTGGTTCACCTGTTGCGGTTTCAAGTGCTATAATGGCTGAATCAATGAATAATGATGGTGAGCTTGGTGGACAGCTTGTCGTCTGGACTAGTGTGTTTTCAATATTAACCATTTTTATCTTTGTTGTAATCTTAAGAAGCCTTGCGCTTATTTAATCACTATTTTAAATAGTGATTTTTTTTTGACATAATGCATAATCTCTAGTATGAAATATTTTAAAACTGACGGTATAAGAGGTAAAACAAATGAATATATAACCTTGAAGCTCTTATATAAAATTGGTAGGGCTTTAGCTATTTTGAACAATAATGTTTTGTTTGTTGGCTATGATAGTAGATATTTTGGCGATGAGCTTTTAAGAGCTTTAGCTATAGGGGCTACTTCAAAAAAAATGAGAGTATATAATTTAAAAATAATGCCAACACCAGGAATAATGTATTATAGCCTTAAATATCAAGCATTAGGGGTGAGTATAACTGCAAGTCATAATTTATATTATGATAATGGTGTAAAAATTTTTTTGAATGGTGAGAAAATAAGTGCTGATTTAGAAAATAAATTAGAAGAAGAAATAGATGATGTAAAATATTTTGATTTCCATTTAAAAAAAGTCAACAAATTTAAGGATAAAATATATTTAAGCTTTTTAAAGCAGAATATAATTAAGACAAACTATAAATATGTTATTGATTGTAGTAATGGAGCAACATCAAAAATTGCTAAAAAATTATTCTCTAATACAATTGCTTCTAAGCCAAATGGTAAAAATATTAACAAAGGTGTTGGATCGGTTAATCCTGATTATCTAATAAAATATTTAAATAAGCATAATTATGATTACGGATATGCTTTGGATGGCGATGGTGATCGCATTATTTTAGCTGATAAGGATAGAGTTTATTATGGTGATGATATTTTATACTTGATTTTAAAATTTTATAAGGATAACAATATCAAGTTGAAAAAAATCATAATGTCAAAAATGAGTAATATTGGTGTGGTAAATAAAATAAGAGAAATGGCTGATGTTTATCTATGTGATGTTGGTGACAAAAATTTACTAGAAGGGGATATTGGAGCGGAGCCATCGGGACATATAATATTAAAAGATATTTTGCCATATGGTGATGGCTTATATATGATTACATTATTAAACAAAATTATAAATTATTATGGATTACCAGTGAATAAATTATTTGATTATCAAAGATATGATGAGCTTAATTATACAATTAATAATTCTTTAATAAAGAAAAATGCATTAGAAATTAATAAATTTGAATCTATGTTAAATGAAAAAATTGATGGGAAGATTATTATTAGAAAGTCAGGAACTGAGGATGTATTAAGAGTATATATATCTTTAAAAAATAAGAAAGAAATTTATAAATATAAAAAAAATATTGATGATTATTTAGGGGGAATTTAAATGATAAGCTTCATAATTTTAGCGGCGGGTAGAGGGAGCAGAATGAATATTCTGGAGCAAAAATGCTCGCTTGAAATAATTGATAAGGCGTTAATTAATTATACACTTGAATCTATAAGAAAAATAAAGGATAAGGAAATAATTTGTGTCACTTCATATAAAGAAAAAGAATTAAAAGAAAGAATTGAAATAACAAATGATGTTAATTTTGTTCATCAAGCAGATATTTTAGGAACGTGTGATGCGATTAAATGGGGACTTAAAGTAGCAAGTGGTGATGAGTGTATAATTATTCCTGGTGATAGTCCTATTTTTTCTTCAAAATTGCTAGAAAATATTATTGATTATCATCATAATAACTATGCAGATATTACTTTGGTTGGATGCTATAGCAAGGATCTACAAAGCTATGGAAAAATCATTTATTCAAAAAATAAAGCAAGAATTATTGAAGCCTCAGAACGAAATTGTGATGAAGGTATAAAAAATAGTGGCGTATATATGTTTAATACCGATGTACTAAGGAATAAAATTAATCATGTTGGAATTAATGCTGTAGGTAAAGAATTTTATTTCACTGATATTTTTAAATATTGTGACGAATATAAAAGTATCCTATATTTAAGTGAAGAGATTAAGGGAACTAATACAATGAATGAGCTTTTAAAGCTTGAAGCTGATTTAAGGAAAAAAATAATTTTGGAGCATATTAAAAATGGTGTAAGAATAGCTAATATAGAAACAACAAGCATTGGAATAAATGTTAGAATTGCTAAAGGTGTAAGAATTTCTGGTAATGTTAGAATTTTTGGGAATACGGATATTGATGAAAATTCTATTATTACTGATAGTGACATAAATAATTCTAAAGTTGGAAAGAATTCAAATATTTATAAAAGCGTAGTTAATAAATCAATAATAGGTAATTTTACTAATGTAGGGCCTTATGCTAATATAAGAGAGGAAACTATAATTTGTGATAACGTAAGAATAGGCAATTTTGTGGAAATTAAAAAATCAGAAATTAATAATAATACTAAATGTGCTCATTTAACCTATATAGGTGATACTAAATGCGGTAATGATGTTAATTTTGGTTGTGGTGTTGTAACCTGTAATTTTGATGGAAATAAAAAGCATCAAACAATTATACAGGATAATGCTTTTATTGGTAGTAATGTTAATTTAATTGCACCTATAAATATTGCTAAAAACACCTTCATTGCTGCTGGATGTACAGTAAGTAATGATACGAAAGAAAATGATTTTATTAAAAGAACTTTTTAGTTCTTTTCTTTTTTTAAAAAAATGATATAATGAAATTAATAGAAAGGAGAGAATTTTATGTGTCAAAAAATAAAACAAAATCTTAAAGCAATAAATATTGTGCTTTCTAGCATTGCGGGAATATTTTTAATTATTAATATGGCAGGATTTTTAGATCAAAATATTGATGAAATTGATTTTGTTAATCTTGCTTCATATGCTTTAATTTTTGCTTCAGTAGTTATTATGTTTGTCTTGTCACTAAAGAACAAGTATACCATAACTGATATGAAAGTGCCTGGTATATTATTTTTAACTGGTAGAGCAATAAGCTATTTAGAAATATTATACAATAATCCTAAGTTTGTCAATATGCCTTTACTAGTATTAAGTGTTGCTATCTTAATATTATGGATTATTAGTATGTTTAGCAACAAGACTTTAAATGCTTTAAAGGTTTTGTTAATTGCATTTGGAGCTTATAGCCTATGCTTTGCTTTAAATGCATCAATTTATCAAATGGCTATGCTTTTAATAATTAGCCAATTAGCATTGCCATTATTCATCAAAGAGGAGAATAATAAAGAAAATGAAGAAATTAATCTGTAAGATTGCTGCAACATCTTTAGCTTTTGTAGCAACCATTTTAGCAATTGTGGGAATTGCTTTATTAAAAACAAAGGAAATTAAGATTGCCTTAAATTTAAATGCTATAACTATTGTAGCTGCACTTGCACTATTATGTGTTGGCTTTTTACTTGTAACGTTATTGAAGAAGGACAATAAGATGTTCTTATTAATTTCAATGATAATATTATTAGTTGGTGTAAATTTATTTTCGACAATTTTAACTGGTATTTTCTCAACAACAGAAGAAACTACTACCAATCCAAGCTTAATTAGTATACTTGAAATTGCATTATTAGTTGTTGCCTATGTATTTGCTTTAAAGGATAAAAAATGGGGATCAATTGTAGTAATTGTTATTTTGACATTAAATTTAATAACACTATATACTTCATTTGTTTCTATAAATACTGCACTTGCAAATTTAGAAGCTGAAACAACATATATATCAAATACTACTAAGCATCTTATTTCTTCTTATAAGGGAATGGAAATGCTAATTTTAGCTATTGAATTAGGATTTGTAAGTCAAATTACTTATTTTTGTACTAATCTTATTAATGAAGATAGCAAACAAGAAGCTGTTGAAGAAAATAAAACTGAAGAATAAACTAATGGCGTATAGGATTTCCTATATGCTTTTTCTTTGCAAAAAAAGCATTTTCTTGACTTTTTATATTTTATAAACTATAATTAATTTATGTAAGAAGCAATTGAAATATTAATAAGGAGTGAGTTTTTATGAGCGAGAAAAAAAAGGACATGTTTGCTGATTTGAATGTTGGTAATAGTTCTAAATATAAAGCTTTTAATGATGAGGCAACATTAAGAGAAAGAATCAATAAGCTCGATGAAGAAATAACTAGATGGTCTAATCAAGAACATAATATTTTATGGGCAAATGATTATAAGAGCTTTTATGAGCACACAAAAAGCATTGATATTGACATAATTACAAAAATTATGAATGCGAGCCTTTTTGAGCAATTAAAGCGTGAAGCGGATTATATAATTGCCAAGGATCTTGAAAGGAAAAAACAAGAAGAAGCAAAAAAACAAGAAGAAGCAAGAATTGCTAAAGAAAAATCTTTAGCAGAAGCTAAAAGACAAGCGGAATTAAAGAAAGAACAAGAGAATCTAGCTAAAGCTAGAGAAGCTCAAAAGATAATTGCTGATGCTAATGAAGCAGATCAAAGAATTTTAGATTTAAGTAAAGCTATAAGAAGTGCGTACTGGGTAAATGATGTTTATGCTACTGATAAATTTGTTAGCGAAATTTCACCAAAGTCTCGAGCTAAATGTAAAAATTTAGGAATGCTTACAGAATTGAAAGAAGAATGTGAGACGGTTAATGAAGCACTTGATTTTGATAAAAATGTTAAAGCTTTAGCAAAAGCTAAAACGCAAAATAGTACGTGGGCTTCCAAGGTTTTAAGTCTTGAAATAAGTATGCTTGCTAAAAAATATAGTAATGAGCAACCTCTTTATTTAGAAATAAAGGCTATGGCAAATAAGATTGTTGCCGAACAAAAAGCTAAGGATGAAGAAGCTTTGGCCTTAAAGAAGGAAGAAGCTAAGAAGGCTGCTTTGGAGAAAAAGAAAAAAGAAGAGGAAGCAAGAATTGCTAAAGAGGAAGCCTTAAAAGCGGAGGCCGAAAGAAAGCGTCAAGAAGAAATTGCAGCTGCTAAGGCCTTAAAGCTAGAGAAAATCAAAAACAAAATTATAACACTTGTGCCAATTGTTTTAGGACTTATTTTAGCTTTAGTGGCAGTTGGTCTTGGCTTTATTTTTAAGGATTATCAAAATTATTGCTTTGCTGGAGCACTTGGTATTTTTCTTATTGTTATATTTACTTTGCAATTTGCAACATCAAGAATTAAATCACCATTCGATGTTGTTGTTCATTCCTTATTGGCCGTTATTGGTCTTGGTTTAATTTTTGTTGAAGCAATTCCTAAGGAATATGCAATAATTTTATCAGGCTGGGCATTTTTAAGCTCTATCGTAACCATTTTTGCAAGATTTAAGGCTTTGGGAATTAAAATTAGTAGTGGTGTTTCAATTTTTATTAGTGGTAATATTTTAGCAATTGTAATTTCAACAAAGCTATTTAGTGGAATTGTTATGGGCTTAGTAATGGGTGCTATAATATTAATTTCTTCTCTTGCAACATCTTTAATTACTAAATTTAGTAATAATGAATATGATGATCGTTGTACAGGCTTAATGTGGTATATGATCATTGGCTTAGTAGCTAGTATTTGTGGTGTTGTTATGTTATTTTTAGGAAGAGTTCAAACAACTATTGCCGCATTTGTATTTGTAAGCTCTGCTATTTTAACAATATTTTATATAATAGAAAACAATGATGATTACATATTACTTTCATTTTTGTATGCAATTCCAGTAGCTACATCACTTTTGTTGTTATTTTTTCATTGGGGAATTAAGGATTATGTTATTAAGAATAATGTATTAGTTCATTATTATGGAACATCTGATACCTTAGTTGTTCCTGAAGGAATTGTTGAAATAGGAAAGAAATGTACTGCTGGTCCTGGTAAGAAGGTTAAAAATGTTATTATTTCTTCAAGCGTTGAAAAAATCAGATATAATGCCTTCTTAAGATGTAAAAAATTAGAAAATGTAGAATTTGCTAGTGATTCAAAGCTTAATTATATTGGCGAATTTGCTTTTTATGATTGTCAAAAGCTTGATAACAATAATAGTGATTATAAGCTTATTTTACCAGATAGTGTAACAGTGATTGATTCTCATGCCTTTGGTAATACTAGCTTTGATTCTATTGTATTAGGTTCATCATTAAAGACTATAAATCAAAGTGCATTTGAATTTTGTACAAGTGTTAAGTATATTTATTATAATGGAACCAGTGCTGATTGGGCTAAGGTAATAAAGGCTGAAACAGATAATTTTGTTTTTAAGCCATGGGATTATAAGATGAATTATCAAATGATTTATTTAAAGGATTAGGACTGTCGTAAATTTGGCATATAGGATTATTTCTTATATGCTTTTTTATTTGATAAAAACGGCGTTTTCTTGACTTTTCATAATCAATAAACTATAATTATCTTATGGTTAAGACTTTTTAAAAAAATAATGAGGAGTGAGTTTTATGGCTGAAAAAAAGAAGGACATGTTTGCTGATTTAAATATCGGAGATAGTTCTAAATATAAAGCCTTTAATGATGAAGCAGCTTTAAGAGAGAGGATAAATAAGCTTGATGAGGAAATAATTAAATGGTCTAAGGCTATTCATAATGTTTCTTGGGCAAATGATTATAATAATTTTTATGATCATACCAAGAATGTTGATGCGGACATAATTAAAAAAATAATGAATTCCAGTCTTTTTGAACAATTAAAGCGTGAAGCTGAATATGTTATTGCTAAAGATATTAGTGATAAAAAAGAACAAGAGGCAAGAAAGGCTTTGGAAGCAAGAGTTGCTAAAGAAAAGGTAATAGCAGAAGCTAAAAAACAGGAAGAATTAAAAAAGGAACAGGAAGCTATAGCTAAAGCTAAAGAAGCTCAAAAGCTAATTGATGCTGCTAATGAAGCAGATCAAAGAATTTTAGAATTGAAAAATGCAGTGAGAAGTGCTTATTGGATTAAGGATGTAGAGGATACAGATAAAATTGTTAGGGATATGCCTGCAAAGGCACGAACTAAATGTAAGAATTTAGCTATTCTTGATAGCCTAAAGGAAGAATGTAAGCTTGTAAATGAAGCCTTAGAATTTGATAAGAAGGTTATAGCATTAGCTAATGAAAGCTTTCATAGCTTAGCTTGGGCAAATAATGTTAAAGCACTTAAGATAAATCCTCTTGCCAAAAAATATAGTAAAGTGCAAGATATGTGTCAAACATTAAATGATATGGCTAATAAAGTGTTTGATGAGGAAAGAAAAAGAAAAATTAAATATGAAGAGGCTATAAAGGCTGAAGAGGAAAAGAATAGAATTGAAAGAGAACAAAGACAAAAGGAAGAAGCTTTGAAAAGAGAAAGAGAACAGCTTCAGGTAATCAAAATAAATAAACAAAGAAGACGTAGAAGAAGAATTGCAATTATTGTTCCAATTATCATTTCAATAATTTTAGCTATAGCTATTGGTATCTATGGTTATCTTTCTAGTAATTACAATAATTATTGTTATGCTATTGCAATTGCTTTAGTGTTTATGGGAGCTTTTACAGCACGTTATTCGCTTTTAAATGATAAATATCAAAATGATGTTAAAGTTCATCTTTTACTTAATGCTATAACTCTAGTTTTATATTTTATAAAAGCTATTCCTAATGAATATTCGCTTGTATTTGGTATTTGTGCCCTTTCAAGTCCAATTTTAATATTTTTAGTTAGAAGACTGCTTCGAAAATCTATTAAATCTGAAGCCTGCTTTTGTATTTTTACAAGTGGAATTATCTTATCTATTATAGTAGGTAGAGAATATTTTGAGGGAATGATAAGAGCTTTAGTTATTGCTGGTAGTATAGTTGGAACAGCTATCATTTCTTCAATAGCTACATGCTTTAGCCATACAAATTTTGGAAGTAAAATAAGATACAAAAGAGCGACAAGATTGGAGTTCTATCTTTATAATCTACTTGGTTATGTTGCCAATATTGCTGGAATTGTTATGCTTTTCTTTGGTAGAAATTTAACAATTATTTCTATAGCTATTTTTATAAGTACAGCAATATTTACATTATTTTCTAATAGAAAAATAAGTACTGGTATAACAGAAGCCTTTTTCTTTAGTATAATTCCTTTGATTATAGCTTTAGCGGTACTATTTAATCGTTATGGTATAAGTTTTAATTAGTAGTTTAGGGAGGATTTAATATGTCTGATTATATAAAAAGAGCACAAGAAATTGTAATTAAGAATAATGAAGAAGCAAATGATATAATTCAAATGCAAATTGATTTTAATACACAAGCACAAAAAAAATATGAAAAGATAATGAATACTGATTATACTAGTGATTTAAAGGAAACATTTTCGGATTCTTTAGAATCATTAGAAAATATTTATGATAATTGGGCTAATATTCAAAAAAACACTAAAGGCTTAGATTTTAGAATTAGTGATTATATTAAAACTCTTAAGCCAACAAGAATTCCTGTTGGCAAGGTTGAGGAGGCCTTTAATAAGCTTGTTCATGATGGAAGAGAAGCAATTATTGCTGTATCAAGAAGTCAAAGTGTTCTAGATGATATTGAACCTCAAAAAAGATTTTGTCAGTGCCTTGTTGATTTAAGATATATTGTAAAAAATAGTGAGAAGCTATTACTTGATACAGGTATTCAAGCTGAAATGCTGGTTCGTGAAGAAGCAAAAGTTGATGATTTTCTATTGAAATGTAAAGAAACAATTAAAAATAAGCAAGCTATATTAAAAAAGGAAACTGATTATGCAGTTTCTAAATTGAATGAGGAAATTAATGCTGATTTTAAAAAATTAAATGAAAAGCTTATAGGTAATAATTTTAGTGATACTGCAGATTACAAATTTTTGATTGGCTTTAAAAAATATAATCCTAAACAAAATCTTAGTAATGAGATGATAAAGAACATAGATTATTTAATTAATAATCCTAAATTATGGCAATCAACAATTCCTGTTTATTATAATCCTAAGGATTCTAATGGAGTAATCATTATTAAAGCCTCAAAGGATATTTTAGATCCTTTTGATAATTCTAAAAAATTATTAAAGCTTATAAGAAATATTTATTTTTCTTTAAGTGCTAATCTTCCTGCTAATAATTTATTATTTGCTGGGCTAGAATCAGCAAGTGAATCAACCATAGGAGCTCTTGCGACAACCATTTCGAAAAATCTTGGATCAAAGGCTATAATTAGTTTGTCTAGCAATAAGGCAAATGTAGTTGCTAATTCAAATGATTTAAATGATTATTTAAAGAATTTGAATAGTATGGCTAATTCTCGCTCAAACGCTATTAATTTGAGTGATGATATTGATGATATTTTTGATTACAATAAAAATAATCCTGACAATATGATGCCAATTGTTTTAAATGTAATAAATTATTATCCTCATTGCTTAGAAGATAATAGAAATGCAGAAAAAGGTCTTTTAGAAATTCTTTTGCGTGGTGTAAATAAAGGAATATTATCAATTGTTTGTGTTGACAAGGATAGTGATTGTCCATTTTTAAGCGATAAAAAACTTAAAGCTGACATTATTGAAATTGATGATGATTTTAATATGCAGTTTAATGGTGCGCCTTTTACAAATGATATTTTAGCAGACGATTTCAATAGTGAAGATTTTTATTTAAAGCTTAAGGAACGTGAGCGTGAAGCTAATATTTTGTCACTTAATAAGGTTATAGCTATTACTGAAAATAAGATTTCAAGACATCCTTTAACTAAATTCTATGATAAGATTACAGTCCCATTTGGTATGGATAATGATACATATTATAATTTCACATTAGGATCATGCTCTAATGAGAATTTTACGTTTTTAGTAGGTAATACTAATAGTGGTAAGTCTTCATTATTACATTTGATGATTTTAAGTATGGCATATTTTTATGCTCCTGATGAATTAGAGCTTTATCTTGCCGATTTTAAAACTGATGGAACTAATGCTCCTGAATTTTCTAAATATATTAAGAATCTAGATGAAGACAATTTATATATTCCTCATATTAAATATTTATCATTAAAGAGTAAAACGGAAAATGTTCTTGATTTATTTAATTTAATTAATTCTCTTCATAATAAAAGAGCTAAACAATATATTAAAGCTGGAGTTTCTGACATGAGGGAATATAATATGCTCCCTGATGTAAAAAATGGTAAATTACCAAAAATGCCATTTGCTTTATTTATTATTGATGAATATAATCAAATGTTTAAAGATTTTGATACAAGTAATAAAGTTTCTTTACAGCTTGCAAACTTAATTAAAACGGTAAGAGCGTCAGGAATTGGAATTATTTTTTCGGGGCAGTCAATTGCTAGTGATTTAACTTCAGAAACAATTAACCAGATTCCTAATAGGATTGTTTTAAATCTTGGAAAAGATGACGCAATAAGAAAAGTATTATCTTGCATTGAATTTGATAGTAATAATAAATATTCGACTGAGCTTAAGCAAAAGGGTATGGCTTTAATTACAACTGATGGTGGTATTGAAAATTTAAGACACATCAAGAGTGCCTTTGTTGGTAATGATACGCAAAAGAAAAATATTGCTAGAAGAATAAGAGAAAAATATAAAAATTTCCCTGAAACAATTCAGGTTATTGCTAATGAAGAAGGTTTATATCCTCTTGGCGAAGGATTGAAATGTAATGAATTTACAAATGAAAACAAAGATAAATCTTATGAAATCTTTAATCTTCCTATTGGTGTTTCATCAGCAAGCTTACTTAAAACAAGTATGGTTTTTTCAACTGCTAAAAGTGCTACAAATTATATAGCCTTTGCTAGCCCTAGTAAGCTTTATATGCTTGAAAGAATTTCTTCATTAATGTATCTTCATAATGTAAACAAAAATGTAATGTATTTTTCTAATGTTAGTGAAGGTGAAAGCTTTTTTAAAGGCTTTGGTAATAAAGTAAGCTTACTTAGAAACAAAATTTCTAAGTATACTAATGATTTTGATAAGGCTAATAAGCTAAGTGAAATTTATGAAGAATATCAAAAGCGTGAGCAAATTAGTAATAATAGCTCTAATTTTAATTTTGAACCAATGTATTTAATTTTCCATAATGTCGAGTGGTTGTATAGTCAAAACCATATTATTTCTAATAATCAAAAGCAAGAAAAAAAGGAAAATAAAGTAGATGCCGAAGACGTTTCGATTCTAGATAGTCTAGGCCTTGGAGATTTAGGTATGTCCATTGCTGGTATAGATGATGATAAAATGGAAGAAAGCTCTAAACAATATGGCATAGTGGAAATTCAAGACATAGTCAAAAAGCTTTATAAATATGGTAATAGATATAAAATATTTGTGCTTGTTAGTTTAGAAACAAATGACTATATCGATAAATTGATTGATAATGACACTAATAATAAATATAAGGATTATACTATTTATGGTTCATATGAGGAAATGAAGAGTGATAAGACTATTGATTCTGATGATGGGGCCTTATATGTAAATCCTTATGGAGTAAAGATTAGAGCATTTGATATTGAATCAAAAGCAAATGATTTTTGGAAGGAGCTAAAATAATGAAAATTGATACAGATTATGTTATTAGGTTAATTAGCGGCTTAAAGAAGACAATGGAGAAGATGGATGAAAGCACTAAAGAATTTATGAAAGGTGCTAGTAGCTTTAAAGCAAATTTTGAATCTGATGCTTCTAAAGAGGCCGTTGAGCTTGTTCAAAAAATTACCCAAACTATTGGAAGTATTAATACTATAATTAATGAAAGCTCTGAAAAGGTTATAAATGGAGCTAAGGGTATTGCTGAGGCTGAAAATATTGCGAAAGGATTAATAGGTAGATTATAATGGCAAATATTTCTTCAAAAATTGAGTATGCTGATAAGGTTGTATCAAATTTCGCCGAAAAGCTTAATAATTATAATAATGAAATGAAGGATAACATTAAGCAAATTCAAAATTATATTGCTTCTCTTGGAACTCATTGGGAAGGCGATCTTTATAATTCCTTTAAAACTAAAATGAATAATGAGCTTTTAATGCTTAATTCTCAAATTCAAAGAGGAGAAAAGCTTAAAGGACAATTAGATGAATATATAAAAAGATTTAAAGCGGCATTAGACCAGCTTCGTAAATCAGGAGAGAAATAATGGTTTTTTTTGGAAAAATCACCATACCTGATGGTTCATTTTTTGGTGAAAGCATTGATGTAAGTGAATATAAGATAAATATTACAGCTTGGGATGATGATATTGGTAAATCTTTATTAAATGAACTAAAAAAGCCGCTTAGTAGCTTCAATAGAAATTTAGGAAATTATTATGATATAATCAATAAATTATCAAAAATAAATCCTGATGATTATAAATATGAATCAATTGCCTCTCTAATTGAAAAAAAGAGGGTTAAGCTATGAGTTTTCAGGTGAATACTACAAGAGGATATATTGAAAGCTTTAAAAATAATTTGGATAATATTGAAAATGATTTAAAAAGATATTATGCTGATGCTAATAAAGCTTATGAAATTATTGAAAATAAAATTAATGAAGCAATAAAAACAATTAATGAATCTACGGATAAAATTAATTATGATATTGATACAGCCAAAAATGTTCTTGATGATAATAATTATGTTTTAAATCAATTAGATAATGAACGCGATAAGGCTTTAAAGCGTATAGAGGAATGTAGAAGCATTGTTGCAGGGGTAGAGGCAGAAAGAGAAGCCGCAACAAGAGCTATGTCTAATATATCAAAGCCAAGCTCAACTGGTAATAGTGATGTTGATAGAATGAATAATGAGGCTTATGCAAGAGCTAAAAATGAAGCAAGCAAAGGCATTTCTTGTGCTAATGCTAATCTAGGGAATGCCAATGAGGCTCTTCGAAGAGCAAATGAGGCATTAAGAAATATTGAATCAAATATTAGCTATGTTAATGGTGTTAACAAAGAATTAGAAAATATAATTAAGCAATTAGAAGCTAACAAAAGAAGCCTAGAAAAAGCATTATCTAATTTAAGAGATAATTTAAGAATACTAAAGGAAAGCTTTAATAGCTTTAAAAATTATTGCTCTAGTTATATTTCCTTAATTGACAAATTAAAAAATATAACTGATAATTTAAAAACATACATTAATAATGTTATTAATCTTTTAAATATTAATGAAGAAGATAGTGTTTGTAATGTTTCTATTGATAGAGTTAGTAATTTGGTTAATTATATTAATTATTTTCAAAATCTTATCAATAAAATAAGAAATGAAAATGATGTTCTTATTAATAATGTTATGTATCTTAATGATTCATTCCAATCTGAACTATCAAGCTCTAGTAAAACGATATGTAGCGATATTACCACTAATGCTAACAATTATGTTGATTTCTTAAAAAAGACAACTGATAAATTAAGGTTAGCATATAATGAGCTTTTAAAATATATTTCAGTATTAAGGTAGGTTGTGTATTAAACCTACTTTTTTTCTACTATTTATAGCGGAATTTACTTTTTCAATTAACAAATAAGTAGCATAAATTAAATAAGTGGTTGCTTTGTAGTCCTCTTTGTGATATAATTCATACGATAAGGCTTTAAGATAGTCCAGAGAGGCTACAAGGAAACTAGATATTTGCTTTTATTATGGTTTTTTTGTGCGTTTATGGACATAAAGACCATTTTTTTTGAGGTGAAAACATGAGAGGTTTATTTACATTACAAACATTATCTACACAAAAAATTCAAGAGATTATTGATTTAGCGTTGGCATTTAAGGGTGGCAAATCTTCTAAGAAATATCCAGGTAAGAAGATGGCAACCCTTTTTTTTGAAAATTCAACAAGAACGCAATATTCTTTCCAAACAGCAATGATTAATTTAGGAATAAATGTTATTGGCTTTAATGCTAGTGCATCTTCAGTTAATAAGGGTGAAACATTATATGATACAGTTAGAACCTTTGAAGCACTTGGTATGGATGGAGTAGTAATTCGTCATAGTCAGGATGATTATTATAAGGAACTAGAAAATATTAAGATGCCGATATTTAATGGCGGAGATGGTGCTGCAAACCATCCTACCCAAAGCTTACTTGATCTTATGACTATTTATGAGGAATATGGTCATTTTGCTGGGCTAAAGGTATGTATAATTGGTGATATATCTCATTCAAGGGTGGCTCATGGTGATTTAGAAATTATGAAGCGACTTGGTATGGAGGTTTATATTTCAGGACCAAGTGAATTTAATGATGGCTGTGCTCCTTATTTAACAATAGATGAGGCTATTCTTAAATGTGATGTTATAATGCTTCTTCGTGTTCAATTTGAGCGCCACCAAGAAAAAATGAAGATGAGTGTTAGTGAATATCATAAGTTATATGGTTTAACAGAGGAACGTGTAAATAAGATGAAGAAGAATGCTATTATAATGCATCCTGCTCCAATTAATCGTGGCGTAGAAATTGCTGATAGTGTTGCTGAATGTGAAAAAAGTAGAATTTATAAGCAAATGACAAATGGTGTTTTTGTAAGAATGGCTGTTATTTCTATGGTATTGGATGGTAATTTATGATTTTATTAAAAAATGGTCTTGTAATGCAAGATGAACTTAAAAAACTTGATATTTTAATCGATGATAAAAAAATAATTGAAATTGCTCCTAATATTTTGGGAGATTATGAAATAATTGATTGTAGTGGAAGAATAATTTTTCCAGGCTTGATTGATGTTCATGTTCATCTACGTGAGCCGGGATTTGAATATAAGGAAACAATAAAGACTGGTAGTATGTCTGCGGCAAAGGGTGGCTTTACTACAATTATGACAATGCCTAATTTAAATCCTGTTCCCGATTCAGTTGAAAATTTGAAGGTTGAGATGGATATTATTAATAAAGATTCAGTAGTTAATATTTATCCATATGGGGCTTTTACTAAGGGTGAAAAGGGTGAAGAGCTTGCTGATATAGATGATTTAGCTAAGTATGTTAAGGCTATATCTGATGATGGTGTTGGTGTTAATAATTTAGAGCTTTTAGACCAAGGCATGAAGCTAGTTAAAAAAAATAATTTAGTTATTGCTTCTCATGCTGAGGATAATATTTATAAAACTGCTCCTAAGGGAGAATATTTAGCTGTAGAAAGAGAAATAAAATATGCTATCAAAAATGATGTTAAATATCATTTTTGTCATATGTCTACTAAAGAAAGCTTTGATTTTATAAGAGAAGCTAAGGAAAATGGAGCTAAAATTACTTGTGAGGTTGCTCCCCATCATTTATTTTTAAATGAAGAAATGATTAATGATAATCCTAATTTTAAGATGAATCCTCCTCTAAGAAGTAGTGAGGATATGAAGGCTACCATTAAGGCTTTACTTGATGGTACAGCTGATATTATTGCTTCTGATCATGCTCCTCATTCAATTGAGGAAAAGCAAAGAGAATATTCTAAATGCCCTAATGGTATTATTGGACTTGAAACTACACTACCTTTAGTTTATACTAATCTTATAAAAACTAATAAGGCTAGCTTATTAGATTTAAAAAGATGGCTTGTAGATAATCCAAGTAGAATATTTAATTTAGAAAATAATGAAATAAGAGTTGGAAATAATTGTAATTTAGTGGTTATTGATATTGATAATCCTCATACCTATAGTGTTGATGAAATTAAATCAAAGGCCCAAAATAGTCCCTATATTGGTTATAAGCTATATGGCTGGCCGATACTTACAATTTGTAATGGAAAAATAGTGTATCAAAAGGATGGTAAATAATGAAAAGAAAATTAGTTTTAGAGGACGGTAGATTTTTTATTGGAACTGGCTTTGGTTCTTCCAAGGAAAAAATTGCTGAGATTGTTTTTAATACTTCGGTAGTAGGCTACCAGGAAATTTTATCTGATCCATCATATTGTGATCAAATGGTAGTAATGAGCTATCCTTTAATTGGTAATTATGGCTTAGCTGATGAGGATTATGAATCTAAGAATATTTATATGTCTGGCTTTATTGTTCATGAATATAATGATCTACCTTCAAATTTTAGATTTACTAAAACACTTGGAGAGGTAATGGATGAAAATAATGTGCCAGGAATAGCGGATATTGATACTCGTGAGCTTGTAAGAATAATTCGTGAGCATGGTTCTATGAAGGCAATGATTACCTCAGTTGATAAGCCAATCGAGGAATGCTTAGAGAAAATTAAAAATTATGATTTTCCAAAAAATCAAGTATCAAAGGTTAGTAGTAAAAAGGTTTGGTATTCAAGAACCAGAAATCCTCTTTACACTGTTGTAGCTATCGATTGTGGTGTTAAGCTTAACATTATTCGTAAGCTAAATCAATGTGGCTGTAATGTAGTTGTTGTTCCTTATAATACTAGTAAAAATGAAATCTTAAAATATAATCCTGATGGTTTATTTTTATCTAATGGTCCAGGAGATCCTGAAAATGTTAGTCAGGTAATTGAGTTAGTTAAGGAAATGAAGGGCAAGCTTCCAATTTTAGGAATTTGCCTTGGACATCAAATTATTGGCCTTGCTTATGGAGCTAAAACCTACAAAATGAAATTTGGTCATCGTGGTTCAAATCATCCAGTTAAAAATTTATTAACTGATAAGGTGGAAATAACATCACAAAATCACTCATTTGCAATTGATATTAAAAGCTTAGAGGGTACTGGCCTTGAGCTTACTCATATTAATTTGATTGATGGTGAGGCAGAGGGTGTAATGGATAAGGAAAATGATGTTATTGCTGTCCAATATCATCCGGAAAGTGCTGCTGGTCCTGAGGATAGCGAATATGTGTTTGCTAGATTTATGGATTTGATGAAGAAAAGAGGAGGAAGTAAGCATGCCCAAAAGAACAGATATTAAAAAGATAATGATTATTGGTAGTGGTCCAATTGTTATAGGCCAGGGTGCCGAATTTGATTATGCTGGTACGCAAGCTTGTCTTGCCTTAAAGGAAGAAGGCTATGAGGTTATTCTAGTAAATTCTAATCCAGCAACAATAATGACTGATACAAAGATTGCTGACAAGGTTTATATGGAGCCTCTTGATTTAGAGCATGTTGCTAAAATTATTCGTTATGAAAGACCAGATGGATTAATTTGCTCTATTGGTGGTCAAACAGGATTAAATCTAGGTATGCAACTTGCTAAAAAGGGTGTTTTAGATGAATGTCAGGTTGAACTTTTAGGTACTACTGCAAGTGCGATAGAGGCAGCTGAGGATCGTGAGCTTTTTAAGGAACTATGTGAAAAGATTGGCGAGCCGATTTTGCAAAGTCATATTGCAACGACTATTGATGAAGCAGTAAAGGCTGCTAATGAAATTGGCTATCCTGTAATCCTTCGTCCAGCATTTACCCTTGGTGGTACTGGTGGTGGCTTTGCTGATAATGACGAAGAGGTTATTGAGGTAAGTAAGAATGCTTTGAAGCTTTCTCCTGTTAATCAGGTATTAGTTGAAAAATCAATTAAAGGCTTTAAGGAAATTGAATATGAGGTATTAAGAGATAAAAACGATACAGCAATTGTTGTATGTAATATGGAAAATGTCGATCCAGTTGGTATTCATACTGGTGATAGTATTGTTGTAGCCCCAAGCCAAACCTTAACTAATAAGGAATATCAAATGTTAAGAAATAGTGCTTTAAAAATTATTAGAGCTTTGAAAATTGAGGGTGGCTGTAATGTTCAATTTTCACTTGACCCTTATTCATTCCAATATTATGTAATTGAGGTTAATCCTCGTGTTTCTCGTTCATCTGCTTTAGCTTCTAAGGCATCAGGCTATCCAATTGCTAGAGTTTCAGCTAAGATTGCTTGTGGACTTCGCCTTGATGAAATTAGAATTGCAAATACCTTGGCTTCCTTTGAACCAACTCTTGATTATGTTGTAACGAAAATTCCAAGATTCCCATTTGATAAATTCCAAACTGCTTCTAGACATTTGTCAACACAAATGAAGGCAACTGGTGAGGTAATGAGTGTTGGTAGAACAATTGAGGAATCATTATTAAAGGCAGTACGTTCATTAGAGCTAAAGGCCTGTCATTTAGAGCTTAATAAGCTTAAAAATATGTCTCGTCATGAGCTTATGGATTTTATATTAGAAGAAACTGATGAAAGAATTTATGCAATTGCTGAGGCGATTCGTAAGGATATTACTCTTGATGATTTATATTTTGCAACTAAAATTGATCGCTTTTTCTTAGAGAAAATAAATAATATCGTTCAATTTGAAAAGCAAATAATTAAGAATAAAAATAATGTTGATGTACTATATCAAGCTAAGAAAATGGGCTTTAGTGATGAATATATTGCTAAATGCTGGAATGTTGCTGCTGAAGATATTTATTATATGCGTAAACAAAATAATATGTATCCAGTATATAAAATGATTGATACCTGTGCTTCTGAGTTTAAATCATATATTCCATATTTTTATTCAACATATGAGCATGAGCAGGAATCTATTTGTTCTAATAAGAAGAAGGTTGTTGTGCTTGGTAGTGGACCTATTAGAATTGGTCAGGGTGTAGAATTTGATTATTCAACTGTTCATGCTATTTGGTCAATTAAGGATTTAGGCTATGAAGCAATTATTATTAATAATAACCCTGAAACTGTTTCAACTGATTATACCTTATCAGATAAATTGTATTTCGAGCCATTAACATTTGAGGATGTAATGAATATTATTGATTTTGAAAAGCCTGAGGGAGTAATTGTTGCTCTTGGTGGTCAAACTGCAATAAATTTAGCTGCAAGATTAGATAAGGCTGGCGTTAAAATTTTAGGAACAAGTGCTAAAGGTATTGATTTAGCTGAGGATAGAGATCAATTTGAGATTATTATGAATAAGCTAAATATACCTATGCCTAAGGGCTATGCTGTATTTAGTGCTGATGAGGGCTTAAGAGTTGCAAAGGAAATAGGCTTTCCAGTTCTTGTAAGACCTTCATTTGTTCTTGGTGGAGTAATGATGCATATTGTCTATGATGAGGCTTCACTTGTTAAATTTGTTCAGGATGCGATTGATTTAAATCCTAAAAATCCAGTTTTGGTAGATAAATATATAAAGGGTCAAGAATGTGAAGTAGATGCTATTTGTGATGGCAAGGATGTATTTATTCCTGGTATCATGGAGCATATTGAAAAAACTGGTGTACATAGTGGAGATTCTATGAGTGTTTATCCTCCATATTCTTTATCTGAAAATGCCCAAAGGATAATTGTTGAATATACTAAGAAAATTGGCGTTGAACTACAAATGATTGGTTTATATAACATTCAATTTATTGTTGAAGGAAATGATAAGGTTTCAATTATCGAGGTTAATCCTCGTTCTAGTAGAACCGTTCCATTCCTTGCTAAATCATGTGGAGCTCCAATAGCTGATATTGCAACAAAGGTAATGCTTGGCGTTTCATTAAAGGAACAAGGCTATGTTGGGGTATATCCAAAGAAAAAGCGCTGGTATGTTAAAACTCCAACCTTCAGCTTTACAAAAATTGCCGGACTTGATGCTGTATTGTCACCAGAAATGAAATCAACTGGTGAAGCAATCGGCTACGATAAGAGCTTAAATCGTGCTTTATATAAATCATTAAAGGCTTCAGGTCAAAGAGTTTCTAATTATGGAACAGTCTTTGCTACTATAGCTGATAATGATAAGGAAGCTGCTCTACCATTAATTAGAAGATTTTATAATCTTGGCTTTAATATTGAAGCAACAAGCGGTACGGCTATGTATCTTAAGGAACATGGTATTAAAACAAGAATAAGAGAAAAATTAAGTCAAGGTAGTGAAGAAATTTTAACTTCAATTCGTAAAGGCTATGTTACTTATGTTGTTAATACAATAAGTGAAGGCAATAATAAGACAAGAAGAGATGGTATTCAAATTAGACGTTGTGCTATTGACAATAATGTTCCGGTATTTACTTGTCTTGATACTGTTAATGTTTTACTTAATGTTTTAGAGGAAACAACAATGGGAATTTCAACAATTGATGAGGAATAATATGCTTGAAGAAATCTTTGAAATAATAGAAAATACTAAATTAACTAATGATGTTTATAAAATGCGTATTAAGGGAAACACTGATGCCATTAAGCATAGCGGTGAATTTTTAGAGTTAAAGCTAGACTCTAAGTTTTTACGAAGACCATTTAGCATAAATGACTATGATGAAAATAGTATAACAATTTTATATAAAATATTAGGCCAAGGCACTAAGGAAATGACAAAATATGAAATTGGTAAAAAAGTAAATGCTATTATAGGTCTTGGTAATGGCTTTGATGAAAATAAAAGTAAAAAACCACTTTTAATAGGTGGCGGAATTGGGATTGCTCCCCTATATAATTTAGGTAAAAAATTTAATGAATTAGGAATTAATCCTACCTTTATCTTAGGATTTAAAAATAAAGATGAAATCTTTTATTTAGAAGAATTTAAATCATTAGGTAAGGTTATAGTAACAACTGATGATGGTACATTTGGCTATAAAGGTAATGCAGTCAGCTATTTAAAGGAAAATAATTTGGATTTCGATTATTATTATGCCTGTGGACCACTTGTAATGCTAAAATATTTATCTTTATATAATGCTAATGGTGATTTATCCTTAGAGGCAAGAATGGGTTGTGGCTTTGGTGCTTGTATGGGATGCTCAATTGAAACTAAAGATGGTGTTAAACGTGTTTGTAAGGAAGGACCTGTTTTTAGTGCCAAGGAGGTAAAATTTTAATGAATACTAAAATTAAATTATTTGATTATGAATTTCAAAATCCGATAATACCAGCCTCAGGTACATTTGGCTTTGGCTATGAATTTAATGATATTTATGATATAAATATATTAGGAAGTATTTCTCTTAAGGGAACAACTATTAATCCTCGTTATGGCAATCCTTTACCAAGAATTGCTGAATGCAAGGAGGGAATGCTTAATTCTATTGGGTTACAAAATCCAGGAGTTGATGCTGTAATTAATGAAGAAATACCAAAGCTTGATAAGGTATATAAGCATAAGGTTATTGCTAATGTTGGTGGTCATAGTGTTTCTGATTATGTAAATACGGTAGAAAAATTTAATGATTGTGACAAGGTTGTAGCAATTGAATTAAATATTAGCTGCCCTAATGTTAGTGGTGGAGGTATGGCCTTTGGTGTTTCTCCTGAGGTTGCCTATAATTTAGTTAAGGAAGTAAGAAGAGTTTGCAAAAAGCCTTTAATTGTTAAGCTTAGTCCAAATGTTACGGATATTGTTGCTATGGCTAAAGCTTGTGAAAGTGCAGGTGCTGATGCAATTAGTTTAATAAATACCTTAGTTGGAATGCGTATTGACTTAAAAACAGCAAAGCCTATTTTAGCTGTTAAAAAGGGTGGATTCAGTGGCCCTGCTATTTTCCCTGTTGCCCTAAGAATGGTTTATGATGTTGCTCATAATATTGATATACCTGTAATTGGAATGGGTGGGGTTAGTAGTGCTTATGATGTGATTGAAATGATGTATGCTGGAGCTTCACTTGTAATGGTTGGTGCTATGAATTTGGTTGATCCCTTTATTTGTAAAAAAATAATTGAAGATTTGCCTAAGGTAATGGCTGAGCTTGGTATTACAAATTTAGAAGATATAATAAGGAGAACAATGTAATGAAAAGAGAAGTAATAATTGCTTGTGATTTTTCATCAAAAGAAGAATTAAATAAATTTTTAGCTAATTTTGAAGGCTTAAATCCTTTTTTAAAAATTGGTATGGAGCTTTTTTATAAAGAAGGCCCAGAGCTAATTAAAGAATTAAAGAAAAAGGGCTGCAAGATTTTTTTAGACTTAAAGCTTCATGATATTCCTAATACTGTTCATAAGGCAATGCGTAATATAGCATTACTTGATGTTGATATTACTAATGTTCATGCTGGTGGTGGTATTAAAATGATGCAGGAGGCTCTTGCAGGCTTAAGAGAGGTTAATCAAACAACTAAGCTTATTGCTGTAACTGAGCTTACATCAATTTCTCAAGAAATTTTAACTAATGAGCTTCATATTAATGAGCCATTAAATGATGTTGTAAAGGCTTATGCAACAAATGCTAAAATTGCGGGATTAGATGGCATTGTATGTTCACCACTTGAGGCACCTATAGCTAAAGAACTAGGTATTATTAGTGTTACACCTGGTATTAGATTTGCAACTGATAGTAAGCAAGATCAAAAAAGAGTTACAACACCAGCTATGGCTCGTGAGCTTGGTTCAACATATATTGTTGTTGGTAGATCAATTACGGCAAGTGCAGATCCAAGGGCTGCTTATTTAGAATGTGTAAAGGAGTTTGAATAATATGTTAGATGTTGAAGTAGCAAAAAAATTATTAGAAATTAAAGCTGTTTTTTTAAGACCAAGTGAGCCATTTACTTGGGCTAGTGGTATTAAATCACCAATTTATTGTGATAATCGTTTAACATTGTCACATTTAGAGGCAAGAGATGTAATTGAAAATGGTCTTGCTGAAACTATAAAAAAATATTATCCTGATGTTGAGGTTATAATGGGAACTTCCACTGCAGGTATAGCTCATGCTGCCTTAGTTTCAGAAATTCTTCGTCTTCCAATGGGCTATGTTCGTGGTGGTGCGAAGGATCATGGTCGTGGAAACCAAATTGAAGGAGAAATTCCTACAGGAAAAAAGGTTGTAGTTGTTGAGGATTTAATTTCAACTGGAGGCTCAGTAATTGAGGTTGTTGATGCCTTAAGAGCGGTTAATGCTAATGTTTTAGGTGTTGTATCAATATTCACTTATAATTTAGCAAAGGGTTTAGAAAGATTAAAGGCTAGTAATGTAATTAATCATTCTTTAAGCTCATTTGAGGTTTTAGCTTCTGTAGCTCATGAAAATCATTATATTACAGAAGTTGAATATAAAAAGGTAATTGCTTTCCAAAAGAATCCAAATGATCCAAGCTGGATGGATGTTGAATAATAAAAAAATGCTCCTATTTTAATTGGTAGGAGCTTTTTAAATAAAAGAAAAAGAAAAGCATTTGCTTTTCTAAAAGGAGAAGGAGTCTCTATATTTATATTGTATCATAGATAGGAAAGTATGTAAAGTGTCATTTACATTTTTGAGGTATTAAAATGGATAAAACTAATGTTATGAGAATACTTGATCAGAAAAAAATTAAATATAAAATGCATGAATATCCGCATGAAGAGGGAGTATGTGTAGAGGGAAGTGAAGTAGCTTCTTTATTAAATCAGGATCCTAATCGAGTTTTTAAAACTCTTGTTTGTTTAGGTAAAAGTAAGCATTATTATGTTTTTGACATTCCAGTTAATAAAAATTTAGATTTAAAGGCCTGTGCAAAGGTAGTTGGTGAAAAAAGTGTTGAAATGATTCATGTTAAGGAACTACTTGCAATTACTGGTTATATTCGTGGGGGCTGTTCACCAATTGGTATGAAAAAGAACTTTAAAACAGTTTTTGATAATAGTGCTTTAAATTATGAAAATATTATTTTTTCAGCTGGAAAGATAGGCTACCAGGTTGAACTTAATCCTAATGACTTAAAGCCATTTAGCTTCCTTTTTGCACAAATTTGTGAATAAAAAAAGATATCTCTAATTTGAGATATCAGTATTAATTGTATGATCAATGCGATCCCAAGAGCTTTTGGTAAATATAGCTCTTATTGCCGCATTAATATATGTTAATAAAAATATTGGATGGAACAACGTTACTTTAAATTTGTTCCATTTTTTAATTTTTATTGTTTTTCTTTCAAGGAAGAATAAAATTGCTGTAAATATTACTGCTAGTATATAAAGTCCACCAAATACACCAATTAAACGATATAAATAATAAAGAGATGTATTTCTTTCTATAAATAGGCTTGTAATTAAGCAAATAATGAGAAGAAGTAAATAATAAATCAAGTCAAATGCTATAACAAACATAGGAATTGCTCCTATAACCTGAGCAAAGGAATTGGAGGTTTTATGTTTATTTTCTTTTAGGGCTTTAACCTTTTTCTTATCATACATTGCTCTAACCTTAAAATAACCCTTTATCCAACGAGTTCTTTGGACAATGGACTGATGAAGCTTTAAAGGTTGTTCATCATAGTAGATTGCATCATCAACATATGTGGATTTTAAATGATTGATTATTGAATAATTTGTTAATTCATAATCCTCTGTTAAGGTGTGAAATGGCCAACCACAATACTTTCTTAAAATACTACTTTTAAAGAAGAAGCCGGTACCAGAAAGTAAAACCTGCATTCCAAGGTTAGCCTTTGGTTTATTTTGAATAGTATTAATTATTGAAAAAGTTAAGGCAGAAGCTCCACAAACAGTTGATGCATTCCAATCCTTATTATCTCTTTTGCCACATGCAATATCATAACCTGCTTGATAGGCATCATTTAGTCTTTCAATGAAATTCTTAGAAATTACATTGTCGGCATCTAAAATGATAAAAGCATCATAAATATCATTATTTGTATAGATATGCTTTAGACATTCATCTAAAGCATATCCTTTACCTACATTATTTAAATTAGTTCTAAAGAATATATGAGTATTAGGATATTTTTTACTTATCTCAATTGTAGGGTCGTCTTTTTTTTCTAATATTAAATAAATATCAATCAAATCCATTGGGTAATTGGCGTTTACAATATGCGTTAGGTTTGCTTCAATTACCTTTGATTCATCTCTGGCGGGAATAATAATAGCGAATTTAGCTTTTTTATCACTATGGGGAATAATTAGTTTTTTATTATAGCCATGAATAAAGTGAAAAAGCATAAATAGCAAAAAGATAAAGCCAATGCCAAAAATAATAATGGCAGCAAGCTCAAAATATTTAAATATGTCAAACATAAATATACTTCCTATCATCTTGTTTATAGAATTATTATATCAAAATATAAGTGCTATAGCAAGAAAAAGTAAAACATACTATTCATTTATGTGTAAATTTTAGTATTTTTGACTATTAAAGTGTATTATTTAAAATGGTGATATAATGACGAAGGAAGAAATTTTAAAAAAATATTTTGGTTATGATAGCTTTAGAGGAATTCAAAGAGAAGCAATTGATTCAATTTTAAATAACAATGATACAATAGTTTTGTTAGCTACTGGTGGAGGCAAATCAATTATTTATCAGGTTCCTGCATTAATGCTAGAGGGGATAAGTATTATTGTTACACCATTAATTAGCTTGATGGTTGATCAGGTAAATAATTTAAATAAGCTTAATATTAAGGCTAGATATTTAAATTCCTTGATGGAACAGGATGAACAAAATAATGTTTATGAGGAAATTGATAAGGGTTTAGTGAAAATCATTTATGCTTCTCCAGAACGATTACAAAATAAAAGATTTATTAGCTTAATAGGTAATAAGAAGGTAAGTATGCTATGCCTTGATGAATCACATAGTGTGATAGGTAGATATGGCTTTCGTATGGCATATGATAAAATAGATGAATTTATTGATTTATTAAAAAATAGACCGGTAGTAGCAGCCTTAACAGCTACAGCAAGAGAAGAAACAATTAAAGATATTATCAAAATATGTAAAATGGAGAATCCTAAAATCTTTAAGAATAGCTTTGATCGTCCTAATTTATATTATGGAATTGTTAAGATTAAGGATAAAATAAAGTATTTAAACGAATATATTTCAAATCACAATGAAAGAGGAATAATTTATACATCAACAAGGGCAATATGTGAACTTTTGTATGGAAAACTAAAGGAATTAGGCTTTTTGTGTAGTATTTATCATGGGGGAATGGAGGGAGAAGAAAAGACTAAAAATCAAAATGAATATGTTAGTGGAAAAACAAAAATAATGGTTGCAACTATTTCCTTTGGTCTTGGTATTGATATACCAGATATTCGTTATGTAATTTTATATAATATTCCCTCATCTCTTGAGGATTTATCGCAAATGATTGGAAGATGCTCAAGAGATAATAAATATGGTGAAGGAATAGTTTTATGGACACTAGAGGATGTAAAAATTGGGCTTCATTTTATTTATGGCTTTAAAGAAAATAGTATTGACAGGCAAACATTTTTAAAGGAAAAGGAAAATAGAAAGGACAAGCTTAATAATGTAGTTAGCTTTTGTCTCGGTCGCGGGTGCCTTCGTCATAAATTATTAGCATATTTTGGTGAAAATAGTAATAAAAGATGTAATAATTGTAGCTGGTGCCTTAATCATTAAAAAAATTCTTGACTTGATATTGAAAAAATAGTATAATTGTAGAGCTGAGGTGATTTTTATGAAGCTAACACTTGGCCAATTATTAAAACTTAAATTTCCTTATAAGGTATCTGAAGAATTAGATTTATCAGCTGATTTGAATGGTCTTGAGGATATATTATCATCTTCACCTGCAAGTGTTGATTATGAATTTTCAAGAATTGATAATGATACATATTTAGTGCATATGGAGATTGAAATAGATTTGGTTTTAGAAGGACCAGTTAGTCTTAAAGGTTATCAAAAGCATTTTAAGGTAGAATCTAGTGAAATATTTTCTAAATATGAATATAATGATGATTCTTTTCTTATCGAAGGTCAAACGCTTGATACTAAGGAAGCAGTAATAATGAATATACTTCTAAATAAGCCAATGAAAATCGATGACGAAGAATTTGAAGATGAAATTTCAGATGAAGAAGAATATGTGAATCCAGCTTTTGCCAACTTAAAGGATTTATTGTAGGAGGTGTAACAAATGGCAGTACCTTTTCGTAGAGTCTCTAAGATGAAGAAGGGAATGAGACGTTCTCATCAAGCTTTGAATGTTCCTGGAATGATCACATGTCCTAACTGTGGTGAATTAACTTTAGCTCACCGTGTTTGTGGAAATTGTGGATATTATAAAGGAAAGCAAGTTGTTTCTTTAAAGAAAGAAGAAACTAAGTAAGAATAACTCATAGAAATAGACGCTTTGGGCGTCTATTTTCTATATATAGATAAAGAGGTGGAATATGTTAATTCATAAAAGTGTCCTATTAGAGGAAGCAGTTGAAAACTTAAAAATTAAAAATGATGGAATTTATGTTGATGCGACTACAGGTGGTGGTGGGCATAGCTCCCTTATTTTAGGTAAACTCACTACAGGTCATTTATATTGCTTTGACCAGGATGAATTTGCATTTTCTAAAACTAAGCCAAGATTAGATGCTATAGGTAGTAATTATACCTTTGTTCATAGTAATTTTGTCAATTTGAAAAGTGAATTAAATAAGCTTGGTATCGAGAAAATTGATGGAATAATTTATGATTTAGGTGTATCATCATTTCAATTTGATATACCTGAAAGAGGCTTTTCTTATAAATATGATGCACCTCTTGATATGCGAATGAATCAAAGCCAAGAATTAAATGCAAGAACAATAGTTAATGAATATCCCTATGAAGAAATTGTTAAAATTCTATATCGTTATGGTGAAGAGACATTTGCTAAGCAAATAGCAAGAGGAATTGAAAAAGAAAGAGCGATAAAGCCGATTGAAACGACCTTTGAGCTTGTTGATGTTATCAAAAAAAGCCTTCCAGCTAAGGTTTTAAGACAAAAAGGACATCCTGCTAAGCAAACCTTTCAAGCTTTAAGAATAGCAGTTAATGATGAATTAAGAGTATTCGAGGTATCAATAAAGGATGCACTTGAAATGCTTAATAGTGATGGTAGGGCAGTTGTTATAACATTTCATTCCTTAGAGGATAGAATTTGTAAAACAGTTTTCAAGGAAGCATCAACTCTTGATATTCCTGAAGGATTACCAATTGTTATTACAGAGGAAGCTCCATTTGAGCTTATTACTAAAAAGCCTATTTTACCAAGTGAAGAGGAATTAATAGAAAATAATCGTGCTCATAGCGCTAAGATGAGAGTAATTAGGAAACGCTAATTACTCTTTTTTTATTAAAAAAAGTAAAAAAATATACCTTGTGTGATATTTATGTGATATTTATGTGAAAGCACTTGCAAAGAAATGAAAACGTTGTTATAATTGTTATATGTTTATGAGGTTTGCACTTCAAAATGAAAAGGAGAAAAAGAAAAGATGAAGAAGAAAGGACTTAGAGTTCTTAGTACAGCAGTGCTTTTGGGTGTTGGTATTGCTAGTACAATGTCACTTACAGGATGTAGGAAGGATCCTGTAGAATCTCAAGCACCAGCAAGTTCGGGAACAACTGTGGCTCCACAGCCAAGTAGCTCAAGCTCAAGCACAACTGCTCCAAAGCCAAGTAGCTCTAGCAGTTCAAGTACAACTGCTCCACAACCAAGTAGCTCAAGCTCAAGCACTACAACTACACCAGATCCAAGTAGTTCTAGCCCAAGTACAAGCAGCGAAGAAGAAAAAGAATTTAATTTATCATTCGTTTCTAAATATGGTGAGGCTCCAGCTGCTTATAAATCAAAAACAATCGAATTACCACAAATGTCAGATGTTACATATCCTTATGGTGGAAAATATGTTTTTGGTGGTTGGTATTTAGATGATAGTTTTGAAAATGCAGCGGTTGCGGGAACAAAGCTTTCTGCTGATGCTATTTTATATGCAAAATGGACAAAAGAAGCTCTAACCGCTCCAACAACAGCACCAACTGGCTTTGAGGTTGTTACTAAAAATTTAAGTGTTGATTCATTAGAGACTAAAACCTACGCTGAGGGTTATTCAGATGGAACATTTATAATCTCTAAAGGTACAACTGTAAGAAATCGTACAAAAACATGGACTAATCCTGATGATGCCGCTGATCAAATTGTATTTAATAAATCTATTAAAGTTGGTAATACTTCAAATTTATTAAGTGTTGAATCACAAGGAGAAGGAGTTTTGGAATTCTATGTTCAAAATGGTTCTTCAGGTGTTCAAACTAGAACAATTAAAATTACTAATCCAGATGGAAGTGTTACAGATATTGTTATTCCTGCTGGAGATGCACAATGGGATTATCCTGCTGGTAGCCCTGTTGTTAAGATTTCTTATGCTGTAGGAAAAGGAACTTATAATATAAATCGTGATTCTGGTACTGTTGACATTTATGCAGCTAAGCTTACAACTGTTTGTGAGGTTGCTAGTGAGACAGGATTTGAAATTTCAAATGCAGGAACAACTGAATTTATTGAAGGACAACAACTAGACTTATCAAAGATGAGAGTTAACGCTGTATTTGGTAATGGTAGAACCGAGGCAATTGCTCTTGATTCAAGTGATTTAGTAATTGATTCAAGTGCGGTTATGATGAACACACCTGGTAAATATCAAATTAGTGTAAAATATAAGGATTATGAAGCTCAAACAATAGATGTAATTGTTTATGAAATTGTTGAAATTAAGACTTTAGGCTTTAACGCAACTGAAAAATTAGCTCAAAATTCTGCAGCTGGAAATGGTGTATATTATAACCAAACAGTTCAAAGAGTATTTAATTTGAATGAAGCGTTTAATAGCAATTATTTGAACGTTATTATTAAGTGTAGCGATGGAACAAAGACAAAAGAATTCAGATTATCAGCTAATGATTATGAAATTAATTCAACTGAATTCGATAATACAGTTGCTGGAGAATATCAAATTCATGTAACAGTAACACTTAATGGTGCTAATAAAACTGCTGATTATAAAGTTTATGTAGTCGATGCTACACCTAGTGTTGTAAATGAAGTTGTTCAAGTTAAGGTTAATCCTAATTACACTGGAGTTGTTGGTAGTGTCGATGCAGGATATAATACATTTACATCAATTCAACAAGCTTTAGATTATCTAGGCAAACTTGATGAAAGTTATAAAACAAAGGAAAAACTTCTTTATATTGCTGCTGGCACTTACAATGAGAAGGTTGAAATTACAGTTCCTTATTTAACAATTGTAGGTGAAGATAAGGAAACAACAAAGATTGAATGGAATTCATTATATGGAATAGCAGATGAATCTGGATTTGAACAAGTAACAGATTCAACTCAAACTTTAGCAGTTCGTGATAGTGCAATTGGTTGTACAATTAAAAATTTAACTATTTCAAATTATTGGAATAATTATCATGTGTTTGATGATGCATTTGGTTACAATTATTCTGAACATCGTGCTCTTGCATTGCTTGTTCAATCAGATCAATTTAAAATGGATAATTGTAAGTTATTAGGATATCAAGATACTGTTGAATTCTTTACTGGTCGTCAATATATCACAAATACTTATATTGAAGGTTTAACTGATTTTATCTTTGGTACTAATAATACTACTTATTTTAACAAATGTGAAATCCATTCAATTGATTCTGGAAAGGTGAAAACTTTTGGTGCTGATGGAAATCCTAGTGAATATAACACAGATGGTGGTTATATTACAGCATTTAAGGGTTGCAATAAAGGAAGCTCAGATTATGTAAAATACGGTGCAATTTTTGATGATTGTGATTTTACAGCTGATGCATTTACAACTGCAAATCATAATACTGCAATTGGTCGTAATTGGGGTAATTATGCTGCAGTTATGGTAATGAATTCAAGGATTGGTGCTCATGTTTCTACTGTTGGTAATGACTCTGGAAATGTTAAGGGCGCTCGTTATGTAACAATGAGCTGTTCTGTATTAGAGGAAACAGTTAAATTTACTGAATACAATAATACAGGAGATGGCGCTATTACAGAAAGTGTTGCTGGTGGAACTGTTATAACAGATGCTGAAATTGCTGCAAAGTATAATGATTTAAGCGTTATCTTTGGTGCAGGTTATAATGGCGCAGTTAATTACACTACATCTTGGGATCCAACAATTGGTGGTATTACCTTAGATACTAATGTTTATTATATGTTTGATGGAAGCGAAAGCACAACAGGTACAACATATAAATATACAGGAGATTGTAATGGAACTACAACAACACTTGGTGATTTAACAATTGATGGAACTGCTGGTAAGGTTACTTCAAGAGGAAGTGATACACAAATTAATGCTGGTGGAAAAATTATCTTTGATGTTAAAGCTGGTACAACAGTTACAGTTAAGACATATCCTGGATATCATAATTATACATTAAATGGTGTTGAACCAGCATATGATGATTTTGCTCAATATTATGCGACCGATACAACTGTAACATTCGAAGCAACTGCAACAATGTATTTATTTAAAATTATTGTTTCTACAACCCAAGCTGCACCAGAGGCTGCAACTTGTGAAAGCATTGCTTTAAGCGGTGCTCCTACTGATGATTTGGCACTTGGTACTGATATTGATTTTTCTAAAATGGTAGTTAAAGCTACTTATTCAGATGGATCTATAAGAACAATTGCAAGTACAGATTATGAAATTGATACTACAAATGTCTTAAAGGATGTTGAGGGTACATATGAGGTTGTAGTAAGATTTGCTGGTAAAGAAGCTAAATTTAATGTAAAATATGTTGCTTCAGTTTCTAATGCTATTTCAGCAAATACAACTTGGTCATTTAAAGATGATAAAGCTAACGCAAGTGATAATTATTTTGTATTCGACGATACTAATTTCACATTCAACAAATTAACTGTTACAGGTTCAGCTAATAATGGCGATTGGATTAAGTTTAATAATGATGCAACTGCAACATTTGAGGTTGCTGGACCATGCACTGTAACTGTTATGTATTATCAATCAAATGTATGTGCTGATGTTAGTGTTAATGGTGGTGCTGCAATTAGTGGTACTGCAAGTTCATATGATCAATCATTTGATTATGTAATAAGTGAAGCTGGAGTTGTTACTATTAAATCAAATGTAACTGGTAATGGTTATATTGGAAAGATTATTGTAACATTTGCTTAATAAAATTTGGGACTTTTAATAGTCCCATTTTTTTGCATTATTTTCCATTGCTGATAAACACTAAATATGGTATAATTCTATATTGGAAGTTAAAAGGAGCTGTTATATATGATTGGTAAAATACATTCTTTTGAATCATTTGGTACTGTTGATGGACCTGGTATTCGTTTTGTAGTGTTTTTAAAGGGATGTCCGCTTCGCTGTATGTATTGTCATAATCCTGATACCTGGACTAGTGATGGTGCTGAATTGCATGAAGCAAGTGAAGTTTGTGATATGATTTTAAAATATAAAAATTATTTTGCAAATGGTGGCGGTGTTACAGTTACTGGTGGTGAGCCATTAGTGCAAATTGATTTTGTTATTGAATTATTTACAATGCTAAAGAAAAAAGGAATTCATACCTGCTGTGATACATCTGGCTTTATGTTTGACCCTGATGATAAGGAATCAGTAGAAAAGCATTTAAAGCTTATTGAGGTTTGTGATTTATTCCTATTAGATATTAAACATATCGATGATGATATGCATATTAAGCTTACTGGTAAAAGTAATAAGCATACACTTGCCTTTGCTGAATTTTTAGAGGCTCATGGTAAGCATATGTGGATACGTCATGTTCTTGTTCCTGGTATTACAACAGATGAGGGTGAGCTTACTAGACTTCATGATTATTTAAGTAAGTTTACAATGGTTGATAAGGTTGAAGTTTTACCATATCACACTATGGGTGTTGTAAAATATAAAAATCTTGGTATACCTTATAGATTAGAAGGAGTAAATCCTCCTACTAAAGATGAGGTTTTAAAAGCTAAAGAGATTTTGGAGGTAAAAAAATATGCAGCTAAACGATAAAAACTATAAAGAATATTTAAATGGTATTACCGTAATTGAGGTTTCTGGTGAATCATGTGCTAATTGTTTATCACTTATGCCTATTTTAAATGAACTTACGGCAAATAGAGATGATTGTGTTCTTCATCATATTGAAGCATCTGAGGAAACACTTGATTTAATTCATATGTTTGGCGTTGAATCTGTTCCAACTATTCTAGTAATGTATAATGACATTGTCTGTGCTAGATGCAAGGGATATCAACCAGAGGAAATTTTAGAGATTTGGCTTGATGCTAAAATAGAAGAAATCAAAAAAAATTATAATTTATAATCTAATTAAGAATTATTCTTAACTCAAGATAAAAAAAGTGTTGAAATAGCGTTTATCTTGAGGTATAATATTTGAGGTAATTGAATTTTACCAAATTAATTTAACAAACAGAAAGAGGTTATTACATTTATGTACAAAGGTTGGGAAGGTTTCGTACCTGGCAAATGGTCTAATGACGAAGTAAATGTTCGTGATTTCATCCAAAGAAACTATACTCCTTATGAAGGAGATTCAAGCTTCTTAGCACCTGCAACAGATGCAACTAAGAAACTATGGAATGAAGTTCTTGATTTAATGAAGCAAGAGCGTGAGCATAATGGTGTACTAGAATGCGATACTGATATCGTATCTTTAGTAAATTCTCACAAGCCTGGCTATATTGACAAGGATTTAGAAAAGATTGTTGGTCTTCAAACTGATAAACCACTTAAGAGAGCATTCATGCCATTTGGTGGAATAAAGATGGCTGAGCAAGCTGCAGAAATGTATGGATATAAGATTAATCCACAATGGTCTGAATTCTTTAGAAAATATAGAAAGACTCATAATGATGGTGTATTTGACGCTTATACTCCAGAAATGAGAGCTTGTCGTTCAGCACACATTTTAACAGGTCTACCTGATACATATGGTCGTGGACGTATCGTTGGCGATTATAGAAGAGTTGCACTTTATGGTACAGCATATTTAATTAAGCATAAGGAGCTTGATAAGTCATTAATTTGTGGTGAAATGACTCCTGATCGTGTACGTGATAGAGAAGAAGTTGCTGATCAAATTAAGGCATTAAAGGCTTTAACTGAAATGGCTGCTTCATATGGCTGTGATATTTCAAGACCAGCTGAAAATGCTCAAGAAGCAATTCAAGCATTATATTTTGGTTATCTTGCTGCCGTTAAGGATCAAAACGGTGCAGCTATGTCAATTGGACGTAACTCTACATTCTTAGATATTTATATTGAGCGTGACTTCGCTAGAGGAACTTTAACTGAATCTGAGGCTCAGGAATTAATGGATCATTTCATTATGAAGCTTCGTATGGTTAGATTTGCTCGTATTCAGTCATACAATGAATTATTCTCAGGAGACCCAACTTGGGTTACTGAATCAATCGGTGGAATGGGAACTGATGGTCGTACATTAGTTACTAAGAACTCATTCCGTGTATTACACACATTAGAAAACCTTGGACCAGCTCCAGAACCAAACCTAACAGTTTTATGGAGTAAGCGTCTACCTATGGGATTCAAGCAATATTGTGCAGGATTATCAATTGCTACTTCATCTATTCAATATGAGTCAGATGAATTAATGCGTCCAGAAATGGGTGATGATTACTGTATCGCTTGCTGCGTTTCTTCAATGAGAGTTGGTAAGGAAATGCAATTCTTCGGTGCTCGTGCTAACCTAGCTAAGTGTTTATTATACGCTATGAACGGTGGTAAGGATGAGTTAATGAAGGATAAGGTTACAGGTAAGCCAATGCAAGTTGGACCTGAATATGCTCCAATTCTATCAAATGAGCCTTTAAATTATGAAGAAATTAAGCATAAATATGAAATAATGATGGAGTGGTTAGCTGATATTTATGTTAACACATTAAATCTAATTCATTATATGCATGATAAGTATTCATATGAAGCATTAGAGATGGCTTTACATGATACTCATGTTGGCCGTTATTTCGCAACTGGTATTGCTGGATTATCTTGTGCAGTAGATTCACTTTCAGCTATTAAATATGCTAAAGTTACACCTATTCGTGATGCTGATGGTTTAATTGTTGACTTTAAGACAGAGGGAGATTTCCCTAAGTATGGTAACAATGATGAGCGTGTTGATGAAATCGCTGTATGGCTTGTTAAGACATTTATGAACAAGATTCGTAAGCATTATACTTATCGTGATTCACTTCCTACAATGTCAATCTTAACTATTACTTCAAACGTAGTATATGGTAAGAGAACTGGTAATACTCCAGATGGTCGTAAGGCTGGTCAACCACTTGCTCCAGGTGCAAACCCAATGCATGGTCGTGATTCTCATGGTGCTCTTGCTTCACTAGAGTCAGTTGCAAAATTACCTTATGAGTATTCAAGAGATGGTATTTCTAATACATTCTCTATTACACCTCAGTCTTTAGGAAAAGATGAAGACTAATTAATTGACTAATATATTTAAATAGGAGGAAATTTATTATGTCACAAAGAGTAAATAATTTAGTACAAATGCTTGATACTTATGTTGATGATGGTGGTTATCATTTAAATGTTAACGTATTTAATCGTGAAACATTATTAGATGCTCAAGCTCATCCTGAAAAGTATCCTCAATTAACAATTCGTGTTTCTGGTTATGCTGTTAACTTTATAAAGCTAACTAAGGAACAACAAGACGATGTAATTTCTCGTACAATTCATGAATCAATGTAATTGAAAATTGTAGTCTACATTTTGTAGGCTACTTTTTTTCTTGAATTAGTTTTTTAAAAATGTTATAATATATATGCCTATGAGGAGAGCCATACAATATTTTTGTATGACTCTTATTTTTATTTAGAAGGAGAAAATATGGATAGTATTTTAATGTTTTTAATACCTAAGGTAGAATGTGAATATTTGAATAGTAATTCAACAATAAGACAAGCGCTTGAAAAAATGGAATATCATAGATATACAGCTATTCCTGTTTTAGACAATGAGGGAAAATATGTAAATACTCTAACTGAAGGGGATTTACTATGGACTATTAAGAAAAAATATTTTTTGAATTTTAAAGAAGCTGAGGATTCATATATTAAAGATATTATACCTAATAGAGAGGTATTAGCGGTTGATTGCAATGCTCCATTAAAAGAGGTAATAGAAAAACTTTTGAATTCTAACTTTGTTCCTGTGGTAGATGATAGAGGTGTTTTTATTGGAATTATCACTAGAAAAAGGATTTTATCTTACTATTTTAAGAAATAAATTTCAATTAGGTATAGCAAAATATAATTTTTTTTAGTACAATATATGTTGGTGATTTTATGAGTGTTTTAAAGGTTAGTGGTGCCAGCTTTAGTTTTGGTAGCCGAACTATTATGGATAATGTGTCCTTTACTTTGAATAAGGGTGAGCATATAGCTCTTGTTGGCGCAAATGGTGAAGGAAAATCAACATTTGTTAAAATGATAACTGGTGGTCTTTCACCTGATGAAGGTAAAATTGAATGGACTAAAAGAGTTACTTTTGGTTATTTGGATCAATATACAACTCTAGATCAAGGAAAAACTATTAAAGAGGTATTAAGAGATGCCTTTAAGGATATGTTTGAGCTAGAGTCTGAAATGTATAAGATGTACGATCAAATGGCAACTGCAAATGAAGATGAAATGAATAAGATGCTTGAGGATATTGGTGAAATTCAATCATATTTAGAGCATAGTGGCTTTTATACGTTAGATGCAAAAATTGAAGAGGTAGCTAGAGGCTTAGGACTTGGTGAAATTGGCTTTGATAGAGATACAAAAAGTTTATCTGGTGGTCAAAGAAGCAAAGTGCTATTAACAAAGCTTTTATTATCCTCGCCTACAATTTTAATTTTAGATGAGCCTACTAACTTTCTTGATGAAAATCAAATCGATTGGTTAACTAGATATTTAATTGATTATGAGAATGCCTTTATTGTTGTAAGCCATGATATTCCTTTTCTAAATCAGGTTGCTAATGTTATTTATCATATGGAAGATGGAACATTAACTAGATATACAGGTAATTATGATGGCTTTATGCAAATGTATGAATTAAAAAAGCGTCAGCAAAATATTGCCTATGAGAAGCAACAAAAGGAAATTGAAAGAATGGAAACCTTTATAGCTAAAAATAAAGCAAGGGTTGCGACAACAAATTTAGCTAAGAGTAGACAGCGTAAGCTTGATAAGATGGAAATTATTGAAAAGGCTAAAGAGCAAATAAAGCCTAATTTCCATTTTAATGAATGTGGTGCATCTGGAAAAAATGTAGTTGTATGTGAGAATTTAGTTATTGGCTATAATGAACCTTTATGTAAACCCCTTAGTTTAACAATTGAACGTGGTAGTAAGGTAGCAATAAGAGGTGTTAATGGTCTTGGTAAGACAACCTTGTTAAAAACCTTACTTGGAATAATACCACCTCTTAGTGGAAGTGTTAAGCTCGATTATAATTTGCATTATGGTTATTTTGCTCAAGAGGAGGATGCAGGAAAAAATACTGCCTTAGACGAGGTATGGAATATGTATCCAGCAATGACTAATGCTGAGGTACGTGGTGCTTTAGCCTCTTGTGGTCTTACAAAAGATAAAATTGAATCTTTAATGATGGTTTTGTCAGGAGGAGAGGCGGCAAAGGTTAGATTGTGCAAGCTAATGCTTACAGAAACTAATGCTTTAATTTTAGACGAGCCTACGAATCATTTAGATCCTTTAGCTAAGAAATCATTACTTGAAGCCTTAAAGGCCTATAAGGGAACTATTATTTTAGTTAGTCATGAGCGAGATTTTTATGAAAATTTAGCAACCATTGTTTTAGATGCTGAGGCATGGACAACAAAGATTGTTTAGGAGTGATTATATGTCTATAAAATTAAAGTGTATTGATGAAACCTTAGATGGTAAGGGTATTATTGTATATAAAGAAAAAAAATATGAAATTAATAATCTTTTAAAGGATGAAGAGGCTTCATTTACAATTAATTCTTATGGAAGACCAATCCTGGAAAAAATAATCACATCCTCACCAAAAAGGCAAAAAACAAGCTGTAGTGCTTATATGAGCTGTGGTGGCTGTCAATATTTAAATATTTCCTATGAAGAGGAATTAAAGAAAAAACAGCAATATTTTGATGAATTATTTAAAGGCTTTACGGGAATTAAAACAAGACCTATTGTGGGAATGTATGAATATTTAAATTATCGTAATAAATGTCAAATGGTTTATAAGCTTTCTAAGTCTAGAAAGGTTAGCTGTGGCTTTTATGAAGAAAACACCCATAATATTATTCCTGTTTTGGATTGTAAGCTTCATGCTACTGCCGCTAATAAGGTGATAGAAGCTTTAAATTTAGTTTTTACTAAAAATAAAATTATGCCCTATGATGAAAAAACTAAAACAGGTATAATTCGTCATGTATTAGTTAGATATGGCTTTAATACTAAGGAGCTTATGCTAGTAATCGTCACTAATGGCGAAATGTTCCCTGGTAGAAATAATGTTATCAAGGACTTATTAAAGCAAAGCCTACCTATAACAACAATTATTCAAAATTTTAATGCAAGAGATACGTCTATTGTTTTAGGGGATAAGGAAAAGGTATTATACGGACCAGGATTTATTAATGATAAAATTGGTCCTTATACCTTTAAAATATCTGCAAGAAGCTTTTATCAAATTAATACCTTAGGTATGAAAAAATTATATGATAGGGCAATTGAACTTGCAAATATCAATAATGATGATATTGTTTTGGATACCTATTGTGGTGTTGGAACTATTGGTATTTTTGCATCTAAAAATGCAAAAATGGTTTATGGTGTTGAATTAAATAAGGATGCATGTAAGGACGCAATTGTAAATGCTAAGATTAATAAAATAAAAAATATTGAATTTATTAATGATGATGCAACTCATTTTGTTCAAATGCTAGCTAAAAATAAAGAAAAAATTGATGTTTTAATTATGGATCCGCCAAGAAGTGGTTCAACAAAGCAATTCATTCAAGCGATTTCTTATTTAAAGCCTAGAAGAGTAGTGTATGTTTCTTGTGAGCCTAAAACCTTAAAGCGCGACTTGTATGACTTTAGTGATATTGGTTATAAGCTAGAAAGTATTGAGGGCTTTGATATGTTTCCAAGAACATTCAATATTGAAAGCATTGCCTTATTAACAATTAATGAAGAAGATTCTAGCTTTAAGGAATCATTAGAAAAAAGTAAGAAAATTGTTCAAAATAATAAAATGCATGTGATACCTAAGGCCGATATTGAAATGATGCGTGAAGATCAATATGAAAGAACAGGTAATCTTAAGCAAAAAAAATATAAAACATATTAATATGAAAAGGAGAATTATTTTGATGATAATTCTTTTTTTTAGTTATAGAAATAAAATTATTTAATAAATTTAAATGTAAAGCGGTTTACAAATATAGACAATTAATGCTAAAAAATGTATAATTTTGGTAATAGATATAAAGGAGATGTATTTATATGGAAAAAATTACCTATAAAAAATCATTTACTGCTAAAATGGTTCTTGCAGGAAATGATACAATAAGTGTTTATCAAATTATCAAGGATTTATGTTCTACTCATAAGGATGTTAAAACTAGACTAAGCTTTAATTATGAAACAATTAATTATAAGAGAAACAAAATCGGTGTGATGAAAATTGCAAGAAAAAATTTGTCATTATATTTGAATCTAGAGCCAAAGGATTTTATTGGCTCAAAATATAAATTTGAGGATGTTTCTGATAAGAAAAGCTACGAAAACTATAAGATGATGCTAAAGCTTAAGAGCAAAAAGAGTATTAAGGACGCTTGTGAGCTTTTAGAGCTTATGTTTAAAAATGTTGGAGCAACTACAATTGTAGAAGCATTAGATGTTGATTATAATGATGTATTTTATAGTAGAAGCTTTGAGGATTTAGTATTACAGGGCTTTATTAAAAAATATGTTCGTAAGAAGATTGATGGTAAAACTGTTGTTGTTGAAGAATTACCAAAGGTATGTCATGTTAAATTTAGCGCTAAGCTTTTATATGATGCAACTGATGAGGCAGATAATCTTTATATAATTACAAGCTATGATAATTGGAATTTAGATAAGGCTATTTTAATGAAAAAGAATGCTGATGGTAGCTTTATTGCATCCTGTGATTATCCTCTTGGCACAAAGCTTGAGTTTAAGATTTGTAGATCTAAGGCTTGGACTGATGTTGAAAAGGGTATTTGGAAGGAAGAAATAGTAAATCATAATTATGTATTAATCGATGAAGATAAAAATATTGAGGATTTAATTTATAATTTTAGACAATAAAAAAGGAGGCTTAGGCCTCTTTTTCATTATTAGTTGTTTGCTTCTTATCATTTAATTTAAGATTTTCAAAATGGTGAAGAATGAATTTATCTGGAAAAAGCTTATCCATTATTCTTGTATATAGATTAGATTTTGTTTTGCCATCTTGACGTGCTTTATAGCGATATAATGCTAAAACGACAACTATTAAATCAAGAACACAAATAGATATAATAATTATTAAAATTAAATGGTAAGCAAATGTAGCGGCAGCATTATTTAAAATGTGAGGATTAATAACATATCTAACTAAAGGATAAAATATTAAATAAAATAGTCCAATACACATAAATCCCCATATTACCATTGGTCTTAAGGCAGTTCGACCATTTATATTAAATTTTAAATAAGAATAATCCCATGATGTCATATGTAGCATTTTTTCTAGGATAAAGGAAAGAATGTATTCTACAGCACCACCAAGAATCATTCCTGCAAGGAAAACTAAGATGGGGTATTTATATAGCCAAGTCATTGTAAAACAAATTACAACAGCACCAAAGCCATAAACAAAATTAAATGGTGTAGTTATTGAACCGCTTGATATGACAAAGTGTCCACGCTTTTTCAAATATAAACAGGTTTCGTAAATATTACCGGCAAGCCCAGCAATTAAATATATTAATATTAAATTAAATCCGTGATTTAATAAATCCATGAATTAAACCTCCATAAAGCATTAATATTATTTTAACATAAATAAGTAAAAAAAGATAGGAATAATTGGGTAAAATAGGTTGAAATCCATTTATAAAGTGTAAAAAAAATAAATTAAAGATTGAAAGTTAGGAAAACTTGCTATAAAATATTATGTATTGGTGGTGAGATTATGGCTTTAAATATAATTACACTTGTTGTATTTATTTTTCCCGCTTTTATAGGAATTATAAAAAGAAGAAGATATGGAATATTATATTCACTTTTAATAGCAATATTATTAACAATTCTAATTGCTGGCTTTGGTAATTTGATGAATTTTTTAGCAACCAAGCTTCCATCTCTTGAAGAATTTTGCAATAATGTTAATATTGTTACTAAATATAATTTGGCATTAATGGATGAGATAGCTATTCCTATGCTTTTTAATATTTTTGGTGAAAAGGCAAAATATTTCTTATATTATTCAGCTTTAGGTGTTTATGTGATTTTAATTGTACTAGGTGGTATATTTAAAAAGAAGAAAAAGAACAAAGATAAAGAATAATATAGACTTTTTCTTAAATTTTTGTTATAATTAAAGAAATCGGAAGAAAGAGTAGTAGTTTATAATTAGCTTTTTTAGAGAAAAATCGGTTGGTGAAAGATTTTAGGCTATATAAATGAAGTTTCGCTTTTTAAGAGGTGCTAATTACACACGTTTATTCCGCGTTAAGGATTTGTAAGGTGCAGAATTTTTATTCTGAACTAAGGTGGTACCGCGTAAATTACGTCCTTAGATTTATTTCTAAGGATTTTTTTTATTTGATAAGGAGGAAATAAAATGAATATTGAAGAATCATTAAAGGCGTCAGTCTTAAAGGCACAAGAGGTTGTTAAAAATATTGAAACAATTGCTGCCTTAAATCAAGAAAAAGCAAATTTCCTAGGAAAAAAAGGAATTATTGCTGAGGTTATGAAAAATATGAAGGATCTTAGTATTGATGAGCGTAAACAAATTGGTATGATGTCTAATACTGCAAAGGTTCAAATTGAAGAAATATTTACTAATAAAGCAAAGGAAATTGAAGAGGCAATTATTAATAAGAAGCTTCAAAGTGAGGCTATCGATGTAACTCTTCCCGCATTTAAAAGAAATGTTGGTAGTATTCATCCTTTAATGAAGACAATTGAGGATTTAGAAAATCTTTATATTGGACTTGGCTATAATGTTGCTGAAGGTCCTGAGGTTGAAACGGATGAATATTGCTTCGAAAAGCTAAATTTACCTAAAGGACATCCGGCTCGTGATATGCAAGATACATTTTATATTGATGTTGAAAATTTGCTTAGAAGCCAAACATCACCTGTTCAGGTAAGAACAATGCTAAAGGAAAATGGTAAGCCTATTAAAATTATTTGTCCTGGTAAGGTTTATCGTAGAGATGCTGATGATGCTACACATTCTCATCAGTTTATGCAATGTGAGGGACTAGTTCTTGGTAGTGATATTACTCTTGGTGATTTGAAGGGTGCACTTTTAGAGATGGCTAAAATGATGTTTGGTGAGAACCAAAAAATTCGTCTTCGTCCATCATTCTTTCCATTTACTGAACCAAGCGTTGAGGTTGATGTTAGCTGCTTTAAATGTGGTGGTAAAGGCTGCCCTATGTGTAAAAATTCAGGATGGATTGAGGTTTTAGGAGCAGGTATGGTTAATAATAATGTTCTTAAGATGTGTGGCTATAATCCTGATGAAATCCAAGGCTATGCCTTTGGTATTGGCGTTGAAAGAATTACAATGCTTAAATATCATATTGATGATATAAGAAACTTCTATACTAGTGATATTCGTTTCTTACGTCAATTTAAGGAGGTAAAATAATGAAGGTTTCTAAGAATTGGCTTAAGGAAAGCCTAGATATTAATTCTTTAACTGCTGATGATCTAGCCAAGGTTATAAATGCTCACGTTTGTGAAATTGAGACATATACAAAGCTTGTTAATGCAACTAACCTTACAATTGGCAAGGTATTAGATTGTGTTATGCATCCTGATAGTGATCATTTACATGTTTGCCAGGTTGAAATAAAAACAGGAGTTGTATCGCAAATTGTTTGTGGTGCACCAAATGTAGCTACGGGAGTAAAAGCTATTGTTGCCCTACCTGGAGCAGTTTTACCTGGTGATTTTAAAATTAAGCCATCAAAAATTCGTGGTGTTGAATCAAATGGTATGCTATGCTCACTGCAAGAGCTTGGTATAGAAGAAAAATATGTACCAGAGCAATTTAAAAATGGTATTTATTTATTAGATGAGAATGCACCTGTTGGCGCTGATCCTTTAAAATATTTAGGATTAGACGATTATTGCATTGATTTAAATGTAACTGCTAATAGAAGTGATTTATTGTCAATTGAAGGAGTATGCTATGACCTTGCTGCTGCACTTCATCAAAAATATAATGAGGTTAAGCCTAAAGAGGTTTCTTATAGTGGAATTAATGATGTTAAAATTGATGTAAAGACTAATCTTTGTAATCAATATAACACAAGATTATTAACTAATGTTGTTATTAAGGAATCACCACTTTGGATGAAGTCTAAGCTTGTATGCTGTGGTATAAGACCTATTAATAATGTTGTTGATATTACAAATTATGTTTTACTTGAGCTTGGCCAACCGCTTCATTCCTTTGATGCAGCAAAGCTTGGTAAGAAAATTGTTGTTAGAAATGCTTATGATAATGAAAAGCTTGTTACCCTTGATAATATTGAAAGAACTCTAACAAGTAGTGATATCGTAATTGCTGATGATGCAAAGGCTTTATGTCTTGGTGGTGTTATGGGTGGATTATCTACTGAAGTTACAAAGCAAACAACTAGTGTTTTATTAGAGGCTGCATCATTTGATCCTCTTACTATTCGTAAAACTTCAGCAAGACTTGGCTTAAAGAGTGAGTCTTCAACTAGATTTGAAAGAAAAATTGATGAGGAGCGAGTAATAAAGGCTTTAAATAGAGCAACTGAACTAATGGTTATGCTATGTGATGCCAAGGTATGTGGCGATATTAATAGTGTTGTAACTAATCCTTATGAGAAAAAGAGCGTAGATATTACCTTAAATAAAATTAATTCAATTTTAGGTACAAAGCTAAGCATTGGTGAGGTTAATCAAATATTCGATGATTTAGCATATGATTATACTATTAGTGAGAATAATTATCATATAATTCTTCCAGCAAGAAGAATGGATTTGGAACCATCTGTTCAAGATATTTGTGAGGATGTTGCTAGAATGTATGGATATGACAATATTCCTACAACCCTAGCTAAAACTTCTAGCCTTGGAGGATTAACAATTCGTCAGTCTAGAATAAGAGCAATTCGTCATTTCTTATGTGATTATGGTTTAAATGAAACTGTGACTTATTCATTGATAAATAAGAAGAATTTAAATGATTTTACAATAGAAGAAAGAAAACCTGTTGCTGTATTAATGCCAATGACTGAAGATAGAGCGGTTATGCGTCAAAGTGTTTTAAATGGTGTTGTTGAAGCAATTGGCTATAATAAAGCTCGTAAAATGCCAGATACAATGCTATTTGAAATTGGTAATCGTTATTATGATGGTGGTCAGGATTTAATGCTAGCTATTGGAATTAGTGGCTTATTTGAAGGTATGCCTTGGAGTATGTCAAAGCATATGTGCGATTTTTATACTCTAAAGGGTATTGTTCTTGATTTATTTGCTCATTTAGGATTAGAGCCTACTATTGAAAAGGCTTCAAATTTAAATCCTAATTTCCATCCTGGTAGATGCGCAATTGTAAAATTGAATGATAAGCAAATAGGATTTATTACGGCTTTGCATCCAAAATATACTCATGCGCATGATTTAAATGACACATATGTTTGTGAAATTTGCTTAGAGGATGTTTTAAATGCTAATATATCATTCGAATATGAGGCTTTAAATAAATATCCTACAATTGAACGTGATTTAGCAATTGTTTGTAAAAAGGATATTGAAGCTAAGGCTATTTGTGATGTGATTAAACAAACTGCTAGAAAGTATTTATCATCTCTTGAGATATTTGATGTCTATACTGGTGAAAATGTTAATGAGGATGAAAAATCATTGGCAATAAAGCTTGTTTTTGAAGATCATACTAAGACACTTGAGGCTGCAGATGTTGATAAGGCAATTAAGAGTATTTTAAATCGTCTTGATTTCAATTTTAAAGCTCATTTAAGATAGGAAATAATATGAATATTTATGGATTAACTAAAGAAGATATCGGCAATTATTGTGTTTCTAAGGGTGAAAAGCCTTTTAAGTCAACTCAAATCTTTGAATGGCTATATCGCCAAAAGGTTAGAAGCTTTGATGAAATGACCAATATAAAAAAGAGCTTTTTAGAGGTTTTAAAGTCTGATTTTGATTTAAAATTATTAGACGTTAAGACTCGCCAGGAATCAAATGATGGGACAATTAAATATCTTTTTGAGCTTGCCGATGGTAATTTAATTGAAACGGTCTTAATGAATCATAATTATGGCTATAGTGTTTGTGTTACAAGTGAGGTTGGCTGTAATATGGGTTGTGCCTTTTGTGCATCTGGAATGAAGAAAAAAATCCGAAATCTAGAAGCATATGAAATGGTTTTACAGGTATTAAGCGTTTCGGTTTTAGAGAATATTAGGGTTTCTCATATTGTTGTTATGGGAATTGGTGAGCCATTTGATAATTATGATAATGTTATTAAGTTTTTAAAAATTGTAAATGATCCTAAGGGTTTAGAAATAGGCGCTCGTCATATTAGTGTTTCAACATGTGGGGTTGTTCCTAAAATATATGAATATGCTAATTTTGATTTGCAGGTAAATCTTGCAATATCACTACATGCTCCAAATAATAAAATTCGTAATGAAATAATGCCAATAAATAAGGCGTATGATATTAATGAGTTAGTTGAAGCCATTAGCTTTTATATTGAAAAAACAAATTCTAGAGTTACAATTGAGTATATTCTACTTGATGGTATTAATGATACACCTTCATGTGCTCATGAGCTTGCTAATCTTTTAAATGGACTTAATGTTTACATTAATTTAATTCCTTATAATGAGGTCATTGAAAAGCCTTATAAAAGAAGTAAAAAGGAAAATATGAAAGCCTTCTTTGATATTTTAAAGAAGCGTGGAATGAATGTAACACTTCGTAAGGAGCAAGGCGGAGATATTGATGCAGCTTGTGGTCAATTAAGAAGTAAGCATATAAAATAGTATTAAATATTTAAAAATCACTCAAAATAAATTTGGGTGATTTTTTTTGAAGAAAATAATTATTACAATCTATATTCTAGCTTTAATTTCTATTTTATCACTGCTTTGTTATTTTTTTTATTATTCTTTTCATATTACCAAAGATGTTTTAGTCCCTGATGTTATTGATGATTCACTAGATGAAGGAATTGAAAAAATAAAAGCTCGAAAATTAAATTATGAAATAATTTATGTGTGTGGTAATGGTAATAAAATATTTAAAACTATTCCCTATGAGAATAGTATGGTAAAGAAGAATAGTACTATTTATTTATATTATGAAATTGAAAATGAAGAGGTTTTACCAAATTTAGCATTTTATGAAATTGATGAAGCTAAAAATGTTTTAGAGAAATTTGCTAAAAGGTATGAAATATTATATGTAGAAACTGAATTTTATCCTGAAAATATTATTATTAAGTCTGAAGCCTATATGGACAAGATTATTTTATACGTTAGTAAAGAACCCTATAAAAATGATTCTTTAAATTTAATTGGTTTATTTGATATTGAAGCTATAAAAATATTGAGTGATTATAACATAAGCTTTGTTTTAAGATATGAGGAATCTTTTTTGCCAAGTGGAATGGTGATTAAGACAAATGCTATAGGAAATAGCGCTTCAAAGCATAATGAGAGCCAAATTATTCTTATTATTGCTAAATAATTGCTTGAAAGTTTATTTTAATGTGGTATTATTGATATGGTGATATGATGCAAGGAAGAATATTAAGTGGCGTTGGGGGAAATTATCAGGTATTGGTAAATGATGAGGTTGTTGTTTGTAAGGCTAGTGGAAGACTTAGAAATGTTCGCATTGATGAAGATTCAAAATTTAATGTGCCTAATAAGAATAAGAATAAAAACAAAATAGAAACAAGCTACGTCAAAATTTCACCAAAGGCTGGAGATATAGTTGATGTTGATTTGGAACAAAAATATATTTTGGATATTCATAAAAGAAAAAATGAAATGATTCGTCCTGATATAGCAAATGTTGATCAAATTATTCTTCTTTGTTCAGCAAAAAGACCAGATTTTTCATATTATTTATTGGATTTGTTTTTAGCAAATATTTGTCTTGAAGGAATTGAGGCAATAATTTGTGTTAGCAAGGTTGATTTACTTACAGATTTAGAATTTAAGGAACTAAGCAAAGGCTTAGAATACTATAAGAATATAGGCTATAAGGTCTTTTTTATTAATTCAAAGGAACCAACAACATTAAATTCTGTAGAGGAGCTACTTCATGATAAAATAAGTGTTTTAGCAGGTCAGACTGGAGCTGGAAAATCAAGCTTTATTAATGCTATTCTTCCTGGCTTTAAGCTACAAACAAACGATATAAGCGAGGCATTGAATAGAGGAAAGCATACCACAAGGGCAACAAGCCTTTATAAAGCTTATGGGGGCTTTATAGGCGATAGTCCTGGTTTTTCTAAGCTTGATTTATTTAATTTGAAGAATAAAAGCCTTAGTGATTTATTTATAGAATTTAAAAAATATCCATGCAAATTTAGTGATTGTAATCATCAAGAAAACATTAAAGGCTGCAGCGTTTGCGAGGCTGTAAAACGAGGCTTGATTAAAAAAAGTCTCTATGAAAATTATTTAAAAATGCTTAAGGAGAAATAAGATGAAGGTAGCAGTTTCAATTTTATCAGCAGATTTTGCAAATGCTTGGGAGGAACTTAAAGTAATAGATAATGATGTAGATTATTATCATATGGATGTAATGGATGGTGCATTTGTGCCTAATATATCATTTGGTGCCCATGTTATAAAATGCTTTAGAGCTAAAACTACTAAAATGTTTGATACTCATTTAATGATTAAGCATCCTAAAATTTATATTAAGGATTTTGTAAATGCTGGAAGCGATATGATATCATTTCATTTAGAATGCGATGATGATGCATTATCTGTAATTGAAGAAATTCATTCTTATGGTAAATTAGCAGGAATAGCTATTAAACCAAATACAAAGGTAGAAGAGCTTATTCCCTATTTAAAAAAGGTTGATTATTTTTTAGTCATGAGCGTTGAACCTGGATTTGGTGGTCAAAAATTTATGGACAGCTCACTTGAAAAAATTGAAAAGCTTGCAAAATGGCGTTCTTCAGAAAAGCTTAACTATTTAATTTCAGTTGATGGTGGAATAAATGACATAACAGCTAAGCTTGTTGTTGATAAGGGAATTGATTTTGCAGTTGTAGGATCATATCTTTTAGATAAAAAAGATCCTCATAAAAAAATAGAAATTTTAAAGAATATATAATAATTAAAGCGCATAAATTATTACAAAGGAGAAGAATTATGCGCTTTTATGTTATAGAATTACCTAAATGCTTATGTTGGCTAAAAAATTTATTTACAAGAAATAAAAAAAGGACTTGATTGTCCTTTTTTTATCTTACACATAATGTTAAATTATTATGCTCTTTCTAACTTTAAATTCTTTAAAGCCTTAGCACAAATCTTTACTTTCTTAACATTACCATTTTCATCTTTAATATGAACGGTTTGTAAGTTTGCCTTCCATGTACGGCGAGTAGCATTTAGGGCATGGCTTCTTCTATTTCCTGTTACTGTTGATTTTCCAGTTACATAACATTTAGCCATAGTCTAATACCTCCTTACTAAGTCTTGCTTTTTACTCAAGCCCTATTATTTTATCAAAAAAAGGACAGAAAATCAAGACTTTTAACTCTATTTTCTTGCATAATTGTAAATTTGTGATAAAATAATAGTTGTTTTCAAATTAGTATTTTTTATAATTTGGTTGTTAAAGCCCCATTTATTTGAAAATATATCAAAATATGTTATTATTTTTCATCTTTAGTATAATAAGTATTTTACAATTTGAAAAAATGTGTTATAATATTTATAATGTAAAATGTACTTTGCATTTTGTATTGTAGATTAAGGTGTTAAAATTTATTTATATGAACTTATAGCGTAAATTAGGTGATTTTACGCTTTATAATAATGAAAAATATCGTATTAAATTTTTAGGAGGAATACTATGTCAGTTTCCAAAATAGATGGCGAATTATTTAAAAAGATGGTTTTAAATGGAGCTATTAATTTAAAAAATAATCATAGTGAAATAGATCAATTAAATGTTTTCCCTGTTCCCGATGGTGATACAGGAACCAATATGCAAATGACTGTTATGAGCGGAGTTCGTGAAATGGAAAGCTGCGAATCAAGCTCAATATGTGATATTGCTAAAGCACTTTCAAGGGGAGCTCTAATGGGTGCTAGAGGAAATTCTGGAGTTATTTTATCGCAATACTTTAGAGGTGTTTATCAAGGTATTAAGGAAGCCAGTGATAATGTTTTATCAATTTCTGACTTTATTAATTGTCTTGAGTGTGGTTATAAAATTGCTTATAAGGCTGTTATGAATCCTGTTGAAGGAACAATTCTTACTGTTGTGCGTGAGGCTGCTGAGGCAGTTGTTGCAAATTGCTCAAAATTTAAAACTATTGAGGCTGTTTTAGATGCTTATGTTAAGCAAGCAAGAATTACCTTAGAGCACACACCAGATTTATTACCTGTATTAAAAGAAGCAGGAGTTGTCGATAGCGGCGGTGCTGGATTCATTAAAATTGTAGAAGGTATGATTTTGGCACTGAAGGGTAGAATTCTTGAATCAAACGATAATGTTGCTGAAGAACAATCAGGTGCTGAGCGTCTTGGTGAGGTTGATATTAAATATGGATATTGTACAGAATTTATTATTGATCTTAAGAATAAGGATGCTTTCCAGGAATCAGATTTAAAAGCTCCACTTAGTTTAATGGGTGATTCGCTTGTTTTAGTTCAAGATGAAAATTTAGTTAAGGTTCATGTTCACACTAATACACCAGGTGAGGCTTTAAATACTGCTCAAAAATATGGTGAGTTTGTAAAGATTAAAGTTGAAAATATGCGTTTACAGCATTCAGAATTAATAAATAAAGCTGAAGAAGTAAAAACAAAAGAACGTAAAAAATATGCAATTATTGCTGTTTGCTTTGGTGAAGGAATAAAAAATACCTTTAAAGAGCTTGGTGTTGACTACGTTATAGAAGGTGGACAAACTATGAATCCATCAACAGAGGCCTTCGTTAATGCTATTGAAGAGGCAAATGCTGATAATGTAATTATTTTACCGAATAATGGTAATGTTATTATGGCAGCAGAACAAGCTATTGGCCTATGTCCAACATCAAATGTTAGAGTATTAAAGGCTAAGACAGTTGCTCAGGGCTATGCTTCATTGATGGCCTTTGACCAAACTACTGATTTAGATACTAATTGCTCAGAAATGACAAATGCAATTAATAATGTTAAATCAGGAGAAATAACTTATTCAATAAGAGATACAGAAATTAATGGTATAAAGATATGTGCTAATGATTATATGGGTATTTCTGATGGTGAAATAGTTGTTTCAACTAAAGAAAGAGTAGAAGCAACTCATGAGTTATTAAGAAAGAGAATTGATTCAGATAGTGAAATTGTTACAATTTTCTATGGCTGTGATGTTTCAAGCGATGAAGCAAAAGAACTTGTTGATTTCTGTCAAAGCTTAAATGAGGATTTAGAAGTAGAATTAATTGATGGTTCTCAAGAAATTTATTCATATATTATTGCAATTGAATAATTAATTTAGACGTAGTGATAATTCACTACGTTTTTACTTAAAAGGAGTATTTTTTATGAAAATTGAGGAAATGAAGGGAATAGGCGAAAAAACAGCTAAAATCTTATACGAAAAAAATATTTATACAGATATTGATTTAATTCATTATATTCCAAGAAAATATGAATTATATGAGGTTGGAGGTAAGGATCCTTTTAATGGTGAGACAACCTGTGAGCTTATAATTATAAATTCTCAAATATTTTATAAGAAAATAAAATATAGTGACTGCTTAATATTTTCTTCGCTGATTAGAGGAAAAGATATAAGATGCTTAATTTTCGGGCAAGCGTTTTTACGATATAAGCTAAAAAAAGGTTTAAGACTAATTGCTAATGGTTATTATAATTATGAAAAAAAATATTTTATAATAAATAATATTTTCTTTGATTTATTTAGTACGAAAATTGAAGTTGATTATAAAATAAAAGAAATTGCCAATAAAACCTTTAATCGTTTTGTTATGAATGCTCTTGCTAAAAATAATGAGCTTAATGAAACATTACCAATAAAATATTGTCAAAAATATAAGCTTTTATTAGATAATGAATATTATTATGATGCTCATTTTCCTAAAGATAAAGAAATGCTTAAGCAAATTGAAAGAAGAAAAAAATATGAAGAAATTTTTTGGTACGCTTTAGCACTTGAGGCTTTAAGAGGTAAGAAACAAATTGCTGTAAAAAAATCTAAAAAAATTAATGAAGATGTTTTAGAAGAAATAAAGCTTCCTTATGAATTAACATTAGATCAAAAAAATGCTATTAAGGATATTATTAAGGATTTAAATAAAGATTACAAAATGAATAGACTACTTCAAGGAGATGTAGGTAGTGGTAAAACAATAGTTGCTTTAATTGCGGCTCTTTTAGTTATTAAAGAAGGTTATCAGGTACTACTTATGGCACCTACTGAGGCTTTAGCTTTACAGCATTACAATACTGCTTCAGGCTTATTTAAAGAATTTAAACCGTTTTTGTTAACTGGTCAAACTAAAAAAAGTGAAAGAAATAAGCTTAATAATACTAATTTTAATTTAATAATTGGTACACATGCTTTATTATACGAATGTATAAATCTAGATAATTTGGGGCTTGTAATAATTGATGAGCAGCACCGCTTTGGCGTAAATCAAAGGGCGATGCTTTTAAGTAAAGGTAATAATATTGATGCCTTATATTTAACAGCAACACCTATTCCAAGAACTCTTGGCTTTGCTGAATTTGGTGATTTGGATATTAGCTCATTACATAAAAAGCCAAAGGGCGAAAAAAATATAAAAACTATGGTTTTGGATTTTAAAAAATTAAAAGAAATATATGACGTTATACATAAAGAAATTGCAAATGGTCATCAAATTTATGTTATTGTTCCGTTTATAGAGGAATCAACATTTATATCAGGAATTGATATTAATAGAGCCTATGAAATTTTTAATGATGAATTTCCAAACGATAGAATTGGTATTCTTCATGGAAAATTAAAAAATAAAGATAAAGAAACGATTTTAAGTAGTTTTAAAGAAAAGGAACTTGATATTTTAATATCAACGACAGTTATTGAGGTAGGTATTGATATTCCTAATGCCAGTGTAATGGTAATATTAAATGCAAATCGTTTTGGACTTAGCCAGCTTCATCAATTGCGTGGAAGAATAGGTAGAAATAATTTGGATAATTATTGTTATTTAATTTCTAATGATGTAAATTGTAAAAGATTAGAAATTTTACAAAGCTGTGATGATGGCTTTATGCTTGCTGAGGAGGACTTTAAATTACGTGGTCCAGGTGATTTTTTAGGTAATGAGCAAAGTGGCTATTTGAATATGGAATTTGCAGATATTAATCTTGATAAAAACATATGGCTTTGTGCTAAAAATGATGCAAAAGAATATTTTTTAGAATATAACAAAAAAGAAAATAAAAATGAAATGGTAGAAAAAATAATTGATAAAATTAATGAAGAAAGCTTAATAATTCACTAATAAAATAAACTTGACATTTTTTTGGTTTGTATTATAATTAAATCAAAGAAAAGCGAAGGTGTGTTTTTTATGAAAAATTTTATTTTAGCTATGTTTGGTTTATTTTCATGTATCGCAATAGTTATTGTAGGTTTTATTTCTTATCATAATTATCAATATGATGGTAAAGAAATGAATAATTTGTTATTAGTTAACAATGAAGAGGCAGAGCTTTCTGATATAAAAAAAGAATATAGCGAAGTGATTGAATTTGATGGATATTATAATGAATTTAAAAAGGTTAATTATTTTTCTAATGTGAAAAAGAAGGAGCTTTATGCCAGTTATAAATACAAGGATTCATTTGTAAAAAATAATTTTAGTGAATATTTTAAATTTGAAACTTTAAATACTAAAGAGGTAAAGCTAACTAATGTGCTTAAAAGTCCGACTAATGGAGCATTAATAATTCCTAGCTATACTTATATAAATAATAAAAAATATAAGGTTGTTGAAATTGGAGCTAAAGCAATTAATGAAGAAAAGGTATTATTACCAAAAAGCATTATAAAGCTTGATGATGATTTTTTAAAGGAAGAAGTTGCCTTTGTAACATTTTATGGTGGTAAAAATTTAGTAGATGTTGGTAGCGTTAATTGTCGTATTTCTATGTCTTTTAATAAAAAAAATAAAAGAATCCATTTGAAGAATATTTTATGTAATGACAAAGAGCTATATGTTAATAAGAATACCAATTTAATCTATGATGAAGAAATTCTTGATGATATTAATTGGCTATCATTAAAAATTAATAAAAATAATCCTTATGTGATGGCTAAGGATGGTATGATTTATTCAAAGAGTGGCGATACATTAATATATCTAAATCCTACTCAAAATAAGCGTGATTATGTTGTTCCAAATAGTGTAAAAAAGATTTCAAATGTTGTTTTTAAAAGGCGAATAATAAATAATTTAACAATAAATGCAAATATTGATATTATTGATGATATGTTTTTTAATTTTTATGCTAATAATGTTATATTTAATGGCCATATAAATAAAATAGCTTCTAATGCCTTAAATAAGGAAAAAATCATTGTTAAGAGCTTGAGCTTTAGTAGTGTTGGAATTATTGATGATAATGCCATAGAAACTTCATTAGCTACACTTATTATTAATAAGGTACAAGAGATTGATAGTGAGGCAATCTGGTTTAAAGGATATCCTCATAGTGATTCAGGCTATGATACAGAATCTAAAAGATATGTAGTTCTTCCTAATAATGCATATATTGATTTTAATTATTTAAATCATAATGTTATTCCTAATACAAGCAAGGATAATCCTGTTTACATTTGTATTAATGGCACAAAAGAAGAAATGAAAGGCTTATATAAAAATATTGAAGAAGATTATCAATGTTATATTCTTTTTTATAGCACAACAAAAGAAAATAATTCTTGGGGATATAATAATGACGGCTTACCAAGAATATGGCTTGAATTGGACTAATTGCTTTGAGCGATTAGTTTTTTTCTTATAATCGTTTTTTTCTTTTGGTTTTTGTGGTATAATAATTTATAACATTTCGGAGGTGTTTACGATGATAAAAATAGCTTTAGATGCCCTTGGTGGTGATTTTGGTGTTAATTCAACAGTTCCTGGCGCAATGATGGCTATATCAAAAATGAAGGATATAGAGATTGTTTTATATGGTGATGAGGATAAGATTAAACCGCTTTTAACAAATAATGAAAGAATAAGCATTGTGGATACTAAAGAATGCTTTGATATGGGTGAGCATAATCCCGTAATGGCTATAAGAAAAAATAGAAATTATTCATTATGTAAGGCTATGCAGGCTGTGGTTGATGGTAATGTCGATGGTGTTGTTACTACTGGACCTACTCAATGTGTTATTGTTGCTTCGCATATGATTATTAGAAAAATGCCCGAGGTAAGTAGAATTTGCCTTTGTCCAATAATTCCTAATTTTGATGGAAAAGCTCGTTTTTTACTTGATGTTGGAGCCAACGTGGAATTAAGACCAGAGCATTTAAATGATTTGGCTATTATGGCTACAATTGTTGCAAAAGAGGTTTTTGGATATGAAAATCCATCTGTCGGATTATTAAATATTGGCAGTGAATATGGTAAAGGAAGAGAACAAGATGTTCTTACCTATGATTTATTAAAGGCTAATTCTTTAATCAATTTTTATGGTAATATTGAGCCTACAGAGGCACTTGATTCGCCATGTGATATTATGATTACTGATGGATTCACTGGTAATATGGTTATGAAAAGCATTGAAGGTACAGCAAAGACTATGTCAAAAATGCTAAAAAGAGAAATAAAATCAAGTCTTGGTGGTAAGATTGGTTATTTATTTATGCATAAAAATCTTGATAGGTTTAAAAAATCTATGGATTCATCAGAGCTTGGTGGAGCTATGATTTTAGGAATCAATGCCCCAGTAATTAAAGGTCATGGTAATAGTAATCCTGTGGCTGTTTATAATGCCATTAGACAGTGTAGAACAATGATTGAGAAGGATGTTGTAGGTAAGGTTAAAAAATCCTTAAAGGAGATTGATAATAATGAGACTGCAAAAGCTAATGAATGATTTAGGTGTTAAATTTAATGACATTAGTATTTTGGAGACAGCTTTGACTCATTCTACATATGCTAATGAGCATAATACTATTTGTAATGAAAGATTAGAGTATTTAGGCGATGCTGTTTTAGAGCTGGCAATGAGTAATTTTTTATATTTACATGATCCTTTAGATGAAGGAGTTTTAACTAAAAGAAGAGCTCAAGCAGTTTGCGAGGAAGCTCTTAATGTTTATGCTGCTAAAATTGATTTAAAGGATTATATTCGCTTTGGTAATGGTGAAATATCAAATAGCTTAAGAGATAGACCTGCAATTATTGCTGATGCCTTTGAGGCGGTTTTAGGAGCAATATATTTAGATCAAGGCTTTGATGTTGTCTTAAGAGTTGTTGATCATTTAATTATTCCTTTCTTAAACGAGGTATGGAATTTAAAGGATTATAAATCAATTTTACAGGAAAAGGTCCAATCAGATAAAAGAAGCCTTCATTATGAAATTATTAAAGATACTGGTCCAGCACATGATAAAACCTTTGAGGCTGTTGTTTATATGGATGATGATATTCTAATGGGCCATGGATTTGGTAAAACTAAGAAGGAAGCTGAACAGCAAGCTGCTAGAGAAGCACTACAAAAGGAAGCAAAAATTTAAACATTGCATATATTAATTTTGGGTGATTGCAGTGATAGGAATTTTGGGATATGGAAGAATGGGGAAAGGCATATATTCACGATTAAAGGATGAATATAGAACAAAAATTATTAAAAGTAAAGATGATTTGCAAGATATAAAAACGTTGATTGATTTTTCATCGACTAGTGCCTATGAAATTTTAGAATGTGCTATTAGGTCTAAAATTAATGTTATTTCAGGTACAACTGGCTATAATGATGAGCAAATTAAGAGTTTAAATAGATTAGCATTAGAAAATAATGTTATTTTTTATCAATGTAATAATTTCGCAGAATTAATTAATAGTTTTTATAATGCTTGTAAGAAAATAAATAATAAAAATTTAAAAATATATGAAATACATAATATGCAAAAGGCTGATCATCCTTCGGGAACAGCCTTATATTTAGCAAATATGTTAAATGTTGATGTTAAAAATATTACTTCAATACGTAAATATGATGAATTTGCTAAGCATATTGTTATTTATGAAACCCAAAATGAACGTATTGTAATAAAACACGAAATTAAAAACAAAGATGCCTTTATTGATGGTTTCATTAATTTTTTTAAAAGGCTGGTAGAGGAATATGATAAAAGAATTATTTGAAAATGGCTATTTGAATATAGAAAAAATGATCATAAATGAAGCTAGAAATTTAGATATTACCCCAATTGAAACACTTACCCTAATTGAATTATTATATTGCTATAAAAGAAATAAAAAGATTGAAAAGCAAATAATTGAAATTAATTTAAAACAAGGAAGTAAAGTAATTGATAATGCTTTGAATAGCTTGCTTGAAAAGAATTTGTATGAAATATATATTTCTTATGATAATTCTTTAGGTGATGAATTTATCAAGTTAGATCCATTGTTTGATAAACTTGAAGCATGTGTTGGTATGCCGCAGGTAATTAAACAAAAAAATAAGATTGATGATGTTATTAATTTACTTCAAGCAAAAATGAATAGGGTTCTTACCGCAAATGAACTTGATTATGTAAAAGATTTCGTTTATGAAAAAAATTATGATAAGGATAAATTAGCTAAGGTTATTGATGACATTACAGCCTCTGGAAAAAAGATAACATTTAGAAATATTATGGTAGCTGTTAGTAATAGTAATAATAAGCCAGAGGAAAGCATAACGGGATTATTATCAAAAATGAAGGGCTAATATGGAGCAAAAGACAAAAATAATATTAGACTATCTTGAAAAGCTAATTCCTAGTCCTAAATGTGAGCTTATTTTCAACAATAATTACGAGCTTATTTGTGCCGTAATGCTTAGTGCTCAAACTACTGATAAAAGGGTTAATGAAATTAGTAAAGTTCTATTTTCAAAATATCCTGATTTTCATTCACTTTCTTTGGCAAATTATGACGATGTTTATGATATTATAAAGCCATTAGGTCTTGCAAAACATAAGACTTCTAATTTAATTATGCTTGCTAAGCAAATATGCCAAAACTATAATGGAATTGTACCTAATAGTTTTGAGGAATTATGTAAATTGAGTGGTATTGGAAGAAAAACTGCAAATGTTGTTATGGCATTAGGATTTAATATTCCAGCGTTTCCTGTTGATACTCATGTAAATAGAGTTGCAAAAAGATTAGGCTTTGCTAAGGAAGATGATGATATATTAGTAGTAGAAGAAAAACTAAAAAGAAAGATTCCTAAAAATGAATGGATAGACTCTCATCATCGCTTTTTATTGTTTGGAAGATATACATGTAAAGCTTTGAGCCCTATTTGTCAAAATTGTGGTTTAATAAGCATTTGTAAATATAAAAAATCTAAATGATTATGTCTCGTTTTGAGACATTTTTTTTGACAATTTTTTTATAAGCAATGCGATATGATACGATTGGTGATTATATGAAAGTTAAATGCTTTGATTTTGAACATGAGCTAGATTTAGAAAAGGCAATTAATGATTTTCTAGATAATAAAAAAATTAAAATTGAATATGTTAGCTATAGTAGTAGTCATTTCGAATGTATGGGTGAGCAAATTTATTCATTCTCTGCATTAATCTTTTATTCTAATTTAGAATAAATAAATATTCTCTAAGGGAATAAAAAGATTTTAATTTTTAATGATAAGTGTATTCAAATAGTTATTAGGTGAATAAAATGTAAATATAATCAAATAATAAATTCAGTTTAAATTTAAAAATATTTAATTATAATAACACTTGAGGTGTTAGTATGGATTTTAAATTTGAACTTGAACGTCGTGATAAAATTAATAATCAGGATAATATTATTGGTACAGAAATTAAAAATAGAAGATTAAGTATGAGTCTTACCTTAGCAGCTCTTGCCGAGGATACCTGCTCAACATCATATTTATGCAAAATTGAAAAGGCGAAAATTGTTGCTAATAATCGTTGTCTTGAGGAAATATGTAAAAGAGTTGGAATGGATAAAACGGAATACAATGATTTAATTAATTTAAAGAATGCTTTGAAGCTAGTATGTGACTATTATTTTTATCGAAATAATACAGGTATTGAAAAATTAAAAAAATCAATTAATGATTTTAATAATTATCGAAGTCATATTATTAATTATGTGATAGCATTGTATGAAAATAATTCACTTCAAGCTAATAGATATTCTAAGGCAATTTTATCACTAGTTAAAGAAATAACGGATTTGGATTTATTAGTTTTTTTAACATTTTATTCAATTGATTTGATGCAACAAAATCAATATAGTGAGGCTAGTGATAATATTAAAGCAGTTTTAGACAAGCCAAGTGGTATAACAACCTTAGAAATTTTACAAATGGAGTGTTTGTTTGAATGTGCTTATAGAAGCGATGCTTATTCAACATATATTTATTATGAAAAGCTAAGGGATTTGTATTTCCAAAATTCATTATTTGATCAAAGCCAAATGTTGTTTTATAAAATGGCTATTTATACATTGATTAAAGAAAAAACAGAAGATTTCAATTTATTTTTTGATAAGGTTAATAGTCAAAGTTTAAAATATAATTTGACGTTTTATAAATCTATCGGTATTGGTGAAGTTAGTAAAGTGAAGAAAATGAATCCTGATAAGCTAAATTTAGTTGCTAAAATGATGTTTTATTTTTATTTTGATAGAGGTAAGTTTAAACAAGAATATACTAAAGCCCTAGATGAAATAAAGTATTATCGTGAAAAAGCAATAATTTCCTATTTGAATGCCAGTATTAAGGGAAAAAGGGTTGAATATTTATATAACGAAGGCTTGAAGCAAGCATTAGAAGCGTATGATGGAGCAATACTTGATTATTATTTAGATGAACTTGCAAATTTATTACAAAATCAAGGTAGTTATTTAGGATTTTTTGAATTTTATCGTGAAGTTAGCAAAATAAAAAAGGTTATTAATCAAATATGATGAAAAAAATATTCTTTTTTATAGCAATATTTTCAGCTATCTTTGGCTATAAAATATATATTAATGCATCATCATATTATTTTGTTTGGGAAAATACTAACCTTACGATTCCTTTAAATGGTAATATAAGTGATTTTATGTATTTACCAAAGGCAAATTTATATTTGAATGGGAAGATTATTGAAGATTCAAACATTAGTTATTTAAGAAGCGGAAATAATTTATATTTATTAGATGATGTCGATACCTCTACAGTTGGAAGATATTATGTTATGTATTATGCTTATGATTATGATTTGCAAACAGCAAACTGTGATGGCTATAGTCAGCTGATTTGCTTTGAGGTTGTTGATGATGTTCCACCAACTATTGATGTTATAGATAGCAATTTGAAATTATCATATAATGTTAAGAGTTTTGATTATAAGTCCTATATAAATGTTTATGATAATAATGAACTTGTTAGTTATAATATTGACGATTCAGATGTGAAATATGGAGTAGTGGGAAATTATATTGTTCATGTGTATGCTTTTGATGGTTTTCAAAGTAGTTCTAAGGATATTAATATTAAAATTGTTGATGAAACACTGCCTAGCTTAATGTTTTTACCAGAAAATAAAATACTAGAAATAGCATATGTAGATAATTTAGAAATAGATTTTCACAAATATTTTAAAGCTATTGACGAATATGATGGTAATGTAATTCAAAGCCTTGAAATATCAGATTATGATAAAACAAGTCTTTCACCTCAAATTCTAACCGCTAGGGTAAATGATAATTCAAATAATTATACAATACTTGAATTTACTCTTTTGATTAAGGATTTGGAGGCGCCAAGCATTACCCTAAAAGGAATTGAAAATATTATCTATTTAGAAGACATAGATTTTTTTAATCCATATGATTACATTTTAAATGTAAGTGATAATCTTACAAATTTGAGTATTGATGATGTTCAAATTGAAGGTGAATTAAAAAAGAAGATTGGTTCCTATAAATATACATACAAGATAAAGGATGATTCTCAAAATGAGACAAAAAAAGAAATAATTTTTAGAGTGTTGAGTCTTAATTATCCAAAAATTACTATAAAAAATCCAACTATATATGTTAATGATAAGTTTGATGTCTATAAGTATATAAGCGTCTATGATGATAGCGATTCAAATGTGATTAACAATTTAAAAATAATTAGTTCGAATTTGGATACTAAAAGTAAAGGAACCTATTATATCGAAATAGCTGTAAATAATTCATCAGGAAATTTTTCTTACGCAACAATGTGTGTTAAGGTAGTTAATAATAAAAATAGTCATTTAAAATTCTATGTATTTGTTGGTAGTGTTATCATTATTTTTTTAATTTTCAAAGTTATAAAAAAATATAAAGGAAAATCTTGATTTTGTGGTATAATAAAATTGAGGTGGTATCAATGCGTGGCTTTTTATATGGACAAACTGAATATAATATGCTAAAAAATGCTATGCATTTAGACGATTATCTAGCCTATGCTGCTAAATATAAATATGAATATTTATCAATTACTGATGAAAATTTATATGCGGCATATAAGTTTTATTCAGGCTGCAAAAAACATGGCATTAAGCCAATTTTAGGTTTAGAATACACATCTTTAGAAGGAGATGTGTTTTTGTGTTATGCAATGAATAATGATGGATATAAATCATTAGTTCATTTATCAACGTATGTTAAAACTAATAAATTTACTCCTGATTTAAATCTTCTTATGGAAAATAAGAAGGGTTTAATGATTGTTTTGGTTGCTTCAAAATCAACATTAAAAAATGTTGAAGATGATAGAAGATTGAAAATATTAAATAAATTTAAAAATATGTTTGATGATTTTTATGTTGGCATTGCTTTGCAATCTGTTAAAGATTATAATTTGAATATTGAAATATTAAATCTTTGTTTATATAATGATTTTAAATGTGTTCCATTACATCAAACGCTATATTTAAATAATGATGATTCTATTGTTTATAATGCATTATGTGATATAAATGAAAATGGCCAAAAGGCTTCAGAATTTGATGATTATTCATTTCCTATCAATTTAGATGAATTTAGGGAATACCAATTTTTGTTTGATAATTTAGATGCTGCAGTGGCAAAAATTGATTTAAGATTATTTGAAAATAGAATTCCTATGCCTACATTTGCTAATAATAAGGGAATTAGCTCATATGAATTTTTGCGTGGTCTTTGTTACAAGGGACTTGAAAAAAGACTTGATGACGCTTTGAATATTGATCGAAATAAATATTACCAAAGACTCGATTATGAACTAAATGTAATTAATAAAATGGGATATAACGATTATTTTTTAATTGTTTGGGAATTTATTAAATATGCTAAACAAAGTGATATTTTAGTTGGACCAGGAAGAGGAAGCGCTGCTGGAAGTCTTGTTGCCTATTGTTTGGGAATAAGTGAGGTTGATCCATTAAAATACAACTTGCTATTTGAAAGATTTTTAAATCCATGGCGTATCAGTATGCCAGATATTGATACGGATTTTCCAGATGATAAAAGGGATTTAGTTATTGAACATGTTAAAAATGTCTATGGTGAAGATCATGTTTGTAATATTTCAGCTTATGGAACATTTCAAATTAAATCATCAATAAGAGATTTAGCTCGAGTTTGGAAATGGGATAAAGAGCTTGTTGATGAATTAGTTAATATTGCTTTAAGCAAAACATATGATGAAATATGTGAAATGTTTAAGGATAGAGAAGAAATTCTTAGATTATATAAGATTGCTAAAAAGCTTGAAAATATACCAAGACATATATCCACCCATGCTGCTGGTATAATTATTTGTGGAGAAAAATTAAGTGAAATTATTCCTCTTCAGCCGGGAATAAATGGTCTTTATCAATCCCAGCTTGAGGCTAGTGATTTGGAAAAAATTGGTTTGCTTAAAATGGATTTTTTAGGCCTTCGTAATCTAACTATGATTACTGATATGATAAATGCTATTCCAGGCTTTACCAAAAGAAAGCTTTATGATTTACCAGTTGTTGATAGCAAAACCTATGCTTTGCTTCAAAAGGGTGATACCCTTGGTATTTTTCAACTTGAATCTCCAGGAATTAGACAGGTTCTTTTAAAGCTTAAGCCAGTATGCTTTGATGATTTAGTAGCTGTTTTAGCTTTATATAGACCTGGTCCTATGGATAATATAGATGAATATATTCAAAGAAACCATGGCAAGCCTTTTAATTATATTGATTCGAGCCTGAAGAGTATATTAGCTTCAACCTATGGAATTATTGTTTATCAGGAGCAGGTTATGCAAATTGTACAGGTATGTGCAAATTATAGTTTGGCTGAAGCTGATTTACTAAGAAGAGCTATATCTAAAAAGGATGAAAATACTTTGAAGGTTGAAAGAAGTAAATTTATAAAGAAATCAGTAGAAAATGGTTATGATTATAATAAAGCTAATCAAATTTATGATTATATTTTAAAATTTGCTAATTATGGCTTTAATAAAAGTCATACAGTAGCTTATGCAATGATAAGCTTTGAGATGGCATATTTAAAGGCAAATTATTTTGATATATTTATGAGTATTATTTTAAATAACGTAATATCAACAAAGGATACCCTAAAGGAATATGTAATGTATGCTAAAGCCCATAATCTAAATGTGCTAAAGCCAAACATAAATTTATCAATGCTTAAGTGTCTTCCAACTAAGGATGGAGTTGTTTTACCACTTCAAACAGTGCTAGGGGTTGGTGAGGTTGTAGCTAGAGCCATTATTAATGAGCGTACAAAAGGATTATATTTGTCATATGATGATTTTAAGCTTCGCTGCCAAAATTTTATAAATTCTAGTGTTTTAGAAGCATTAATATATGCTGGCGCTTTTGATTCATTTTCTAAAACTAAAAAAAATATGATTGAGGATAAGGATGCCTTTCAAATAATTATTGATAAGCATTTGGATGGCGTAATTGAGGACAAAGTTGAATTTGATGATGAATATTTAGCGGATAAGGAAAATAAATTTTTAGGATTCAATTTAACTTATTCACCATTTAAGGCTTTAATAAGCTTAAGAAATGCTAAAAATTATAAAGCCCTTAAGGCTAACAAAATTAATACCTATGTGAATGCATTTATTAAATTTAATAATATCAGAATAATTAAGACAAAGAAAAATGAAAATATGCTTGTAGGCTATGTTTTAGATGAGACTGATAAAATTCCGTGCGTTATTTTCCCTGGTGATTTTAATAATTTACAATTTGAAATTAATGAGAAAAATTTGTATGAAATTGTAGGAAATTATCAGCCTAATAAGACTAGAGCGGAAAATCAAATAATTATTAAGAGCATTAAAGTTGTTGTTATGCCCTAATATGTGGTAAAATAACAATAAGGAGTTGATGTATTTGAACAAGGAAGATAATTTTATTGATATTATAAAGAAACCATCAAAAATTGGTATGATAGTATCCTATATTTTAATATTTGTAATTGGTTCATCAATTTTAATGTCACTACTTGCATTTCTTGTGGCCAAAAAATATGATGTTTCAGCAATGAGCCTAGTAAGTTATTTGGCAGGACAAATTAATGATGAAATTTATAAAATTCCTGCTAGTAAGCTCAATGCCTATACAATGTTTATAGCTTATGGATTTACGGTTTTATTTGTAGGATTTTATGGTAGAAATTATTTACGTGATGATTTTAAAAAATTAATGAAAAATAAATGGTGGAAGAATTTATTATTAATTATAATTCTTGCTGGTGGCTTTTATTTGATTTCATTTTTGGTTGAAAAATTAATAAGGATGGCAATTGGTCAAAATGATAGTTTAAATCAAACCTTGATCGAAGAAATGGTTAAATTTGGATCTCCTACTTTATCATTTTTTGCAGTTGTTGTGTTTGCACCACTTGTTGAGGAATTAATTTTTAGAAAGGTAATATTTGAATATGGTAATAAAATATCAATAGTTTTGTCATATGTTATTTCAAGCTTAGTTTTTGGACTAATGCATATGGTTAGTACTACTGATGTTACGATTGGTGTTTGGCTTTTACTAGGATTATCTTATATTTCAAGTGGCGTATTATTATGTGTTGTTTATCATCTTTCTGGTCAAAACATTTATATATCGACGATTGCTCATATTTTAAATAATTTACTTAGCTTTATATTTATAATGATTTGAAGGTGATTTTATGTTAAAAAAGAATATTAATGAATTTAATAATATTTACTCTTTATTTAAGGATAATTATGCAATTTTAACTGCTGGTGGAAAGAGTTTTAATTCTATGACAGTATCATGGGGAGAAATAGGAGTTTTATGGGGAAAGGATGTTGCTACTGTTTTTGTAAGACCACAAAGGTATACAAAAGAATTCATAGATAAATATGATAATTTCACATTAAGCTTTTTACCACTTGAGTATAAGGAAAAGGTTAATTATTTTGGTAAAGCATCTGGAAAAGATGTTGATAAGTTTGAAAAAACAAATCTTCATCCTATATATGATGTTGATTTTGATGCTACATATATAGGTGAAGCAATGTATGTTTTAAAAATGAAGAAAATTTATGTAGATAAAATAAAGCCTGAGGGCTTTATTGATTCAGAATTAATGAAGAATTATCCTAATTCAGATTATCACTTCGTTTACATAGGAGAAATTAAGCAATTTTTAGTAAATGAGGAATAATAAAAAAAAATAAGAAAGGTGCATTATATATGCAAATGGTGGTTTTAAATGAAAGTTATTGATATGCATTGCGATACAATTATGGGATTGTATTTCAACAAGGATAAGCATTTAAGAGATTATGATGGTATGATTAGTCTTGAAAAAATGCAAAAAGGAGACTATATGGCACAATGCTTTGCGATGTTTGTCCCCTATGAAAATAAAAGAAATAAGGATCATAATCCCTTTGAAATGTGTATGGGAATGATTGACCGTTATTATGAGGAAATTGAAAAAAACAAAGATGTAATTCTTCCTGCTTTCTCTTATGATGATATTATACGTAATACTGCAAGTGGTAAGATGAGTGCTATTCTTACTATTGAAGAGGGCGGAGTTACCAAAGGAAATCTTGCATTTTTACGTGATTTTTATCGATTGGGAGTAAGAATGATTTGTCTTAATTGGAATTATGTTAATGGAGTAGGACATCCAAATTATTCTAAATATGATGAAAATGGTAAACCAGATTATTTTGTTCCTAATACGACCGATGGTCTTACAGAGTATGGTAAGGAAATGGTCAAAGAAATGAATAGATTAGGTATAGTTGTTGATTGTTCGCATTTATCTGATAAGGGCTTTTATGATGTCTGCGAAATCACAACAAAGCCGTTTGTTTGTTCTCATTCAAATGCTAGATCAGTTTGTGGTCATGTTAGAAATTTAACTGATGATATGATTCGACTTTTGGCTTCAAAGGGTGGAGTAACAGGTATAAATTATTGTGCTGAGTTTATTGATTATCCTGATGAAAATGGAAAATGCTATGGAACTGTAAAGAAAATGGTTGAGCATATAAATCATATTGTTTCCGTTGGTGGAATTGATTGTGTTGGACTTGGTTCTGATTTTGATGGAATTGATAATAATTTAGAAATGAATGACTGTTCAAAGCTTGGTATGTTAAGACAAGCTCTTGAAGAGGAAGGCTATAGTGAAGAGGATATTGATAAGATATTCTATAAAAATGTATTAAGGGTTTTTAAAGAGGTTTTAAAGTAGAAAAAATATGTGTATGCTTAAGCATATGCATTTTTTTTAGATAATAGTACTTAAAAAAATATTAAAAATAGTATATAATCCCGAGTTCGACAGTTGGAAATAGTTAAGTCCGAAAAAATAGCGCTATTGCTATACTTTTCGGACTTTTT